>JAKLJY010000088.1 GCA_023150895.1 Myxococcota bacterium
TGCCGGTTGGTTCGCGCATGCGGGCTACCGTGTTTGAACCAACGGACCTTCGTCTCAACTGGAACCGGAAACGCTGTGAGGAGCACGCGCGCTCACGCAAGCGCGCGTCGTGGCAGGTAGACCTCGACCGCCGTGCCACCCGACGATCCCGTGGACGGCGGCGAGTTCGAGCCCGTCCCCGAGCGACTTCGTCGTGTCGAAGGGCGCGAAGAGGTGTGGCCGCGCGGCGGGGGGGACTCGAGGCCGGCCCATCGTTGACGGGGGCGCGCGCAGCCGGGCTGGTTGCGCCGATGCCCGAGCCGCGGACCTTCGCACGAGCGGTCGTCGACCTCGGCGCCTGGGGCTACCTGGCGTTCCTGGTCGCCTGCACGCTGCTGCGGCCCTTCGGCGTGCCGGGCACGGTCTTCGTGGTCGCCGCGCCGCTCCTGTGGCCCTGGCCCGTGGCCTTCGCGCTGTCGATGATCGGCACGATGGCCGCGAGCGTCGTCGGCTTCTCGTTCGCGCGGTTCCTGGCGCGGGATTGGGTCAAGGCGCGCATCCCGGCGCGGTTTCACCGCTACGACGAGGCGCTCGCCCGGCACGCGCTGCGCACGGTCTTCGTGCTGCGGCTGATCTTCTGGATGCCCCAGGCGCTGCACGGTTTTCTCGGCGTGTCGAAGGGCTCGCTCCTGGGCTACATTCCGCCGCTCCTGTTGGTGAGCGTCTTCGCGGCCGAGGTCTTCGACCCCTCGGGCGCGCTCCAGCCGCGGGCCTTCTCGCTGCTCGGCACGCTGCTGGCGGGGTCGGTCGTCCTGGCATGGTGGCTTCGGCGGGACGCGCTGCGCAGCCGCTGATGGACGCCGTCTGCGCCCACGCAGGGCGCGAGGGACGCCCCCGGGACGGCGGGTTACGGACGCCGCGCGTTGAGCCACCGTGCCACGGCGAGCACCTGCGCGTCTTTTCCGGCGCGCCCGGTGATCTGCACGCCGATGGGCAGACCGGCGGCGTCGAAGCCCCACGGCACGGTGGCCGCCGGCTGACCCGTGACGTTCCAGGCCGCCGTGAACGCACCCATCGCCGCGAGGGCGGTGAACATCTCGCGCGGGGGCAGGTGGTCGTACGCGCCGATCCGCGGCGGCGTCACGGGGCTCGAAGGCGAGATCAGCAGGTCGATGTCGCCTTGCAGGGCGGCCGCCCGTTCGGCGAGCCGGGCCTGCGCGTCGCGGGCGAAAGCGTCCGTGTACCGGCGCCCTTCGTCCCGGAACCAGCGGGTCATGGGCTGCAACTTCCCGGGAAACAGGACCGGTATCCGGGCGAAGATGCGTTGGTAGACGGGCAGGAACTCTTCGAGGTCCGTCGGCACGCGCGGTTGGTCGCGGACGGCGTGTCCGGCCTCGGCGAGCCGGGCGGCCGCGTCACGGGCCGCCGCTGCGCGCTCGGGTGCGGTCGGGACGTCGAGCGGGCTCTCGACCATGACCGCCACCCGCAGGCCGGGGGGCGTTGCCTGCCGGCAGGCGGCGAGCCACGACGTCGGTGCGTCCGGCGCGACCCCGCGCAGCGCGTCGCCGAGCGCCGCCGCGTCCTCTACCGTATGGGCGATCGGACCGATGGCCGTCATGCCGAAGATGTCCGGTCCGGCGTGGGGATTGGGGATGACGCCGCGCCCGGGCTTGAAGCCGACGAGGCCGCAGGTCGAGGCCGGGATGCGGATCGACCCACCGCCGTCGCTGCCCGGCGAAACGGGCAGTAGCCCCGCCGCCACGGCCGCCGCCGCGCCCCCGCTCGAGCCCCCGGAGGTGTGATCGAGCGCCCAGGGGTTGCGCGTCGGGGGGTGGATGTCCGTCTCGACGACGGGCAGCAGCGCGAGTTCCGACGTCGACGTCTTGCCGAGGATCACGAACCCGGCGCGCCGCAACGCCCGCACCGTGAGGTCGTCGAACGGGGCGTAGAGGTGGCGATACGCCCGCGAGCCCATGCGCACCGGCGCGCCGAAGAGCATGTGCAGGTCTTTGACTCCGATGGGCACGCCGTGAAAGGGCGGCAGCGTCGCCTTGTCCCGCGTCCGGATCCGCAGACGATCCGCCGCCGCCGCCGCTCGCCGGGCGCGCGCGTCGAGCCGATGCACGAAGGCCCCGAGCGGCGTCGGCCCGCCCTCGAAGCGATCAATGCGATCGAGGTACAGCTCGACGAGCTCGGCGCTCGTGACCTCTCCGGCCCGCACCGCGGCGGCGAGCCCGAGTGCGGAACGGCCGAGGAGGTCGGCGCGGCGGGGATCGGCCTCGGCGAACGATGGGGGGAGGCGCGGGGCGGGTTCGGGCGTGTGCATGGATCGCAGGTTCTCGCGCGCGCGCCGGCCCCGCGCCCGAGAAAAAAGACACCCGCCCGAAAAAGGACACGCCGGGGTCCGCGTAAAGGGCGGATGTGGCCGGCAAATGCCCGGCCGTGGCCCCCCGGCACTGAAGCCACCCCGGGCGTACGCCCGTTCGACACAGGAGACCTCCGTGAAGATCACCCGTCTGTTCGCCGCCGCCGCGGCCGCCGCTGCGTTCGCCACCGTGAGCGCCCCCGAGCCCGCCGCCGCCGTGGACATCTGCTGGGAGCTCGTCGAGCCCCTGTGGGTGCCGCCGACGCCGCCGACCCCCGAAGAGTGCGGCCTGGCGGTGCTCGCCGGCCTGCCCCACTGCTGCCTGCCGACCGGTCAGTACCACCCCGAGTGCATCGCGCTCGGCATTTTCCAGGACGGTTACTGGACGGACTTCACCTGCGGCTCGGTCGACCCGAGCACGGCGCTCGACCAGTTCCTGCGGGGCCTGCTCTCGGTGGTCGACGACAGCGTGCCCGGCCTGCTCTCGGCGGCGTTCCTTCACATCGACACGCTGCGCGCCGGCGCCCCCGCGCTGCCCGCCTGGATGCAGACGCTGCTCGTCGACCTGCGCAACGCCCCGTACATGGCCGGCGTGCCGAGCTACACCGCCGAGCACGTCGCCAACGTGCGGGTCATCCCCCGGCGCACCGCCACCGCGGACCTCTACCTGCGCTCCGACCACGGCGTCGACGCGGTGGCGATCACCCTCGACAAGCTCATCATCATGCGGGACGACCTCTACGATGCGCTGATGCGCCAGCCGGCGGTCACCCTGCAGAACGTCCGCTGCGGGGCGACCACGCCGCTCTTCCGCGAGGCGCTGAGCGTGCTCGCGCACGAGCTCGTCCACGTCCGGCAGTTCCAGATCCTCGGCCGCGACGCCTTCGTGAACAGCTACTTCCTGGACGTGCTCGTGAACGGCTACGGAAACGACGCGCTCGAGAGCGAGGCATTCGACGTCTCCGACGTGCTGGAGGCGCCCATCGTCGGCCAGGCCGGCGTGCTGGCGTTCGCCCACTCGGACAACGCCGGGGCGAGCCACAACCCGGCCAACGCCTTCAGCACCGGGGGCGGCACGGTCCGCATCAACCGCACCGGCACGGGGAACTACAGCGTCGTCTTCCCGGGGGTCGCCCGGGCGGGGGGCAACGTGCTCGTCACGGCGCTCGGCAACGACACCCACACCTGCTGGGTCGTCGGCTGGTCGGCCTCCGGTGCGGACGAGGTCGTCGCCGTTCGCTGTCATACGGTCGCCGGCGCGGCCGTCGACGCCCGCTTCTCGGTGATGTTCCACGACGACGAGCGCGCGTGCTCGGGCACCTCGTTCGCCTGGGCCGACCAGCCCGCGGCTGCCAGCTACACGCCCTCGCGCTTCTACAGCGGCAACGACACGATGGAGGCGCAGACGATCACCCGCTCCGGCCCGGGCCTCTACACGGCCACGCTGCGCGGCCTGCCCGCCGGCCCGGGGGGCAACGTGATCGTGACGGCCTACGGCAGCCCCGACACGACGCGCTGCAAGGTGCAGAGCTGGTCGCGCAGTGGCACCAACGCCACGGTCAACGTGCGGTGCCACACGACCGCTGGGGCCGCCGCCGACAGCCGGTTCACCCTCGCCTTCGACGCCAATGGCGTGCCCGGACGCGTCGTGGGCGGGCAGAACCTCGGTGCGTACCTCTGGGCCGATCAGGCGGCGACCGCGAGCTACACGCCGTCGGCCGCGTACCGGTTCAACAGCCGCGAGATCGTCGGCCTCGCCGCCGCGCCCACCATCACCCGCGCCGCGCGCGGCGACTACACCGCCCGTCTGCGCGCCCTGCCCGTGGCCGGCGGGAACGCTCAGGTGACCGCTTACGGGGGTACCACCGAGGTCTGCAAGGTCGTCTCGACGGCCGCGGCCGGGGCCGACGTCAACGTCCGCGTCCGATGCTTCACCCCCGCCGGCGCCGCCGCCGACACCCGCTTCACCCTGCTCTACACGACGAGCACCCTCGACTTCTGATCGAGTGACGCGTCTCAGGCCCCCCGCTCGAACGGCCATTGACACGATTCGCCGCCGATGCGAGGGATCCGACCGAGCAACCGATGCAGACGCGACCGGACGAGACCAGTACGGCGTCGACGGGCCCCGCCGAAGGCGCGACGGATGTTGCGCTCTTCGACGGCCTCACGCTCGCCGCGGACCTGACCGACGCGACGAGTGTTTGCCTGGCCGTACCGGGCCGGGTCGGCTTCGTCGTGGTGGCGCAGGTCGGCCACCCCGACCCGACGATGCCGGTGGACGAGCCGTTCCCCTGGCCGGAGACCGGCGACCTGGCGATGAGATCCACCGAGTCCGACGGACCCGGCGGCCGACGCCAGCGGATCATCTTGCCTCTGGCCGATCCGGCGGGCCACCTGCTCGGGGCGCTGCGGATCATCCGCGAGGGGACCGGCGCACTGAGCGAGGGGCGAACCGGGCGACTGGCTCGTCTTGGCCGCCTGCTGGCCGGGCTGCTCGGCGCCCGTCGCGATGCCGACGGCGCCCGCGCAGCGCTCGACCGTCGAATCCGGCGCGACGCCGTGGTCGTGGACGGTTGGGAGAACGCTCCCGTCGGGCTGCACGCCTTGGGCCCGGACGGGACGTTCCTCGCCGTCAACAACACCGAGTTGGCCTGGCTCGGGTACGCGCGGGAGGAGCTCGAAGGCCGGCGGCGGTTCCCCGAACTGCTCGCGCCGGCCTCCCGCGCCGCGTTTTTCCGGGTCTTCGCAGGCAACGTCGCGGCCGGCGCCGTCCGGGGTGCCGAGGCCACGCTGCTGCGTCGCGACGGCTCCCCCGTAACGGTCACCGTCGATGGTACGGCGTGCCGAAGCGAGACCGGCGACTTTCTGTGGACCCGAACGGCGCTCACGTTGCGTCCCCCCGCCGGCCGACCGCAACCCGATGCCCACCTGCCGGCGGTCGTCGAGGCACCGCCCTCCGACGCCGGTCCCGACCGCGCGCTCCACCTCGAGCGGCGCCTCCACGTCCTGCTGCAGACCATGACGGATGCGGTCGTCTTCCTCGACGCCTCGGGACGGGTCACCTTCGCGAACCGCAGCGCGTCCGGACTCTTGATCGATGCGGCCGGGTCGACCCCGTCGACGAATGAGCCGCCGTCCGGCGTCGACGCCCCGCCCCCGGCTTTCAAGCCCCTCGTCGAGTCCGCGATCGCCGGTCTCGTCGCCGAAAGTCGACGGCAGTCCGCCCCTGCGCTCTGCACGCTGCACGACCCCTCGACCGACGTCCATTGGGAGCTGCGCCTCTTCCCGGCGGCCGATGGCGCGATGCTCTTCGTGCGCGACGTGTCGGACACACACCGTGCTGCGGCCGATGCCCGCGCCGCCCTCGAGCGCCGCGTCGCCCTCGCGCGCGCCGTCACGGCGGCGCGGGAGGCCGAGGCGCTGCGCATCGCCCGGGAAATTCACGACGACCTCGGACAGATGCTCGCGACGGCGTTGATCGAGCTCGAGTTTCTCCGGCGGGCCGCGCCCGCATCCCTGCCCGACGGGGCCGGCGATCAGCCCCCGGCCACGGCCCTGGCGGAGGGTCTCGCCAGCGTCGCGGAGCTCCTCGAACGGGTCGTGCTTGCGGTCCGGCGCATCGCAACCGAGCTGCGACCCCCATTGCTCGATGCGCTCGGCCTCGCGCCGGCGCTGCGGTGGCTCGCCAGGGACATGGGCCGCCGATCCGGTCTGACGATCGAACTCGCGGTCGGTGTACCGGAGCCTGCGGTCAAGGGGCCCGAAGCGCTGGCGCTCTTCCGCATCGCACAGGAGGCCCTGGCCAACACCGTGCGCCATGCACGTGCGACGCACGTGGACATCGCGCTCGTCGTGGCCGGCGGTGAGATCGTCCTGGAGATCGGGGACGACGGTACGGGTCCCCCCGCGGAACCCAATGGCGGGCGAGGTCTCGGGTTGCTCGGCATGCAGGAGCGGGCACGGGCACTGGGCGGCGGCGTGCGCATCGCGGGGATCGAACCGCGCGGCACGCTCGTGACGGCGCGCCTGCCCTGGCGAGGAGACGCATGATTCGCATTGCGCTCGTCGACGACCACCCTTTGATGCGGCACGGTGTCCGGAGCCTGCTCGAGGCGGAGCCCGACATGCAGGTCGTCGGTGAGTTCGGCGACGGCCTCGAGGCGATGCGGGGTCTGCCCGCCCTCGATCCGGACGTCGCCGTCGTCGACGTCGTTCTGCCTGGGATGGGCGGGCTGGCCCTGGCGAAAGAGATCACCGCGCACTTGCCGCGCTGCCGCACCCTCATGCTGTCCATGCACGCCAAAGAAGACTACGTCCTGGAAGCCATCCGGAATGGGGCGGCGGGCTATGTGTTGAAGGACCAGAGCACCGGTGAACTGGTCCGCGCGGTCCGGAGTGTCGTGGCCGGGCGCCGGTATCTGAGCCCCGAGTTCACCGACCGGGCCATCGACGCCTGGAGTCGCCGGGACGGTCCCGCCGACGTGTACGAGAGCCTGACCGCCCGTGAACGCGAAGTGCTCCAGCTTGCCGCGGAGGGTCACTCGAATCAGGAAATCGGCCGGCGCCTGTTCATCAGCCCGCGAACGGTGGAGATCCATCGCGCCAACCTGCACAAGAAGCTCGAACTCGAGGGACAGACGGCACTGGTGCGCTATGCGATCCGCCGGGGACTGCTGCCGCCCTGAGGGGCGATGGTTCGGGACCTACGGGTCCTGCGTCCGAAGATCGCGGGACCGCCCGTATGGATGGCAGCGGCGGGATGTCCGACGATCAGGGCATGAAGACGCCACACGATTCCTCGCCGCACCGTCCGCTCCCGGACGACTTCACGCTCCCGGCCGCCACCGTGGAGGCGCTGCTCTGCGCGACCGGACGGTGCCTCGCAATTCTCGAACCCGATGGCGCGATGCGTCATACGACCTGCAGTTGTCGGGAGAGATGCAGTGTCGAGCCCGAAGCCTGGTTGGGGCCCGATGCCGCCACTCGCACGCACCCCGAGGACCGCGACGCGCTCGCACGTGCGCTGTCGCTCGCCCGCGGGAGCGACCGGGGCGCTGCCCGGTTCAGTGTTCGGGTGCGACGCCGCGTCGACGGGTGGTGTCACATCGAAGGTCTCGCGTGCAATCTTCTGAACGACCCGGTCGTCGGCGGGTTCGTGTGCGTCGCGATGGACGTCTCGGAGCGGCGGGCGCGACGCCGGGCCGTGGACGCCGGACGCCGCACGCTCACGGCGGTCGCGGATGCGACACAGGAGATCATCTTCGCGCTCGACCTGAGCGGGCACTTCACGACCGCGAATCCGGCCGCGGCGCGGGCCTTCGGGTCGACCCCCGCCGCGATGGTGGGTCGGGGGCTCGGCGCCCTGGCCCCCACTGATCTGGGCATGGCACTTTCCGGGCTGAGCGCCGAGGTTCGTTTGTCCGGCCGGACGGTTCAACGCGAGGCGACTTTCCGGCGAGGGGATGCCCTCGTTCGGTGGCGGGTCATCGCCGGCCCCCTCTTCGACGATCACGCCCACATGGTGGGCACCTTCGGCGCCGCCACGGATGTGACGACCCTACGCGACCTCGAGGGCGCCCTCGACCGCGCACGACGGCTCGAGAGCCTCGGCCTGCTCGCCGCCGGCGTCGCACACGACCTCAACAACCTCTTCGGTGTCATCGGGTGCTACTGCGAGGAGCTGCGACAGGTCACGGACTCGAACCCCGTCGTCCGGGCCGACCTCGAGGAGATGCAGGACGCGGTCCGCCGAGCCACGTTGCTGACCCGGCAGTTGCTGTCGTCGAGCCGCCCGGCCAGCCGGCGCCCGATGTCCGTCTCATTGCCGGAGGTCGTCCACGGACTCCACCGCCTGCTCTCCCGCACCCTCGGCGACGACATCGCCTTCGAGGTCGTGTCGGCCAGCGGTGTGCCCGCCGTGAGAATCGACCCCGGTCACGTCGAGCAGATCCTCCTCAACCTGGTGATCAACGCCCGGGATGCCATGCCGCGCGGCGGCACGATCCGGGTGCGAACGCAGTCGGACGGGGACGGGAGGGCGCAGCTCATCGTGGAGGACGACGGGCAAGGCATGGATGCAGAGACCGCTTCCCACATTTTCGAGCCGTACTTCACGACGAAATCGCAGGAACGGGGAACGGGGCTGGGCCTTGCGACCGTACACGAACTGGTGGTCGAGTCCGCCGGTACCATCTCCGTCGAGAGCGCCTCGGGGCTCGGCACCCGGATGACCATCACCTGGCCCGGTGCACCGGACGAGGCCGGCGACGAACACGAGTCCGACGGCGCGCCGCCCTCACCCGCGCCGGGCACGACCGTACTGCTCGTCGAGGATCATCCGGAGCTGCGCCGTGCGCTCGCGCGCCACCTGCGTGCGATGGGGTACTCGACGCTCGAAGCCGCCGACGGCGTCGACGCGCTGGCGTACTTCGACACCGAAATGGACACCGTCGCCGTGGTCCTGACCGACGTCGTCATGCCGCGCTGCAACGGCGCCGAACTCGTCGAGCGGATTCGGTCCGTGCGGCCCCGGATGCCGGTCGTGTTCATGTCCGGGCTGCCGTACGAGCGGCCGGAGGAGGAAGCCCTCGGGCCGACGCGCATCCTCCTCAAACCCTTCTCGAGTGATACCCTGGCCCGGGCGTTGTACGAGGTGCGGGCGGGCACGCCATCGGGCGCCGAGGTCGAGACCGAACCGGCGTAAAGCCTTTTCGACGGCCCGAAAACCGGGTAGACGCGCCGAATGGCTCAAAAAACCCCCTGGCGCACGATCCCCGATCACGACAACCCCGGCTGGCCGCCCGGCATCCCCTTCATCATCGGCAACGAAGGATGCGAGCGGTTCAGCTTTTACGGCATGAAGGCCATTCTCTACGTCTATCTGGCGTATCTCTACGTTCAGACGGGCATGGCGGAGAAGCAGGCCGAGGACTCGGCGACGGCCGTCGTCCACACGTTCGTGGCCGGGGTCTATGCGCTGCCCATGGTGGGCGCCATCCTGGCCGATCGCCTGCTCGGCAAGTACGACACCATTCTCTGGCTGTCGATTCTCTACACCGGCGGCCACGGCATGTTGGCCATCTCCGAGGGCCAGCTCACGGGCACGTACATCGGCCTGGCGATGATCGCCATCGGCTCCGGCGGCATCAAACCCTGCGTGTCCGCCAACGTCGGCGACCAGTTCGGCAAGGCCAACTGGCACCGTCTGGAGCGTGTCTACCAGGCGTTTTACTTCATCATCAACTTCGGCTCGTTCTTCTCGACGCTGCTCATCCCCTGGCTCAAGAAGGAATACGGCTTCGGCGTGGCCTTCGGCGTGCCCGGCGTGCTCATGGCCATCGCGACGGTCTTCTTCTGGGCCGGTCGTCACAAGTTCGTCCACGTCCCGCCCAAGCCCGGCGGTGTCCTCGGCCTGCTCGACGCCCTCGCCGGCGCGCTCATGTTCATGACCATCGGCTCGCTGATGTTCACCGCCGAGCAGCCCTGGGCGGTCAAGGGCGCCGTTTCGGCCACCTGTCTGGTCATCGGCCTCGCGGTCTTCTTCTACCGACAGACGCGGACGCCCGACGACGGCTTCCTCGCGGTCTCGATCGCCGCCCTGCGCAGCGCCGGCGCCGGCGCATGGAGCCGGGCCGAGGCGCGTTTCGGGGCCGAGGCCGTCGAGGGCACCCGGGCGGTCTACCGCATCCTGGGCATCTTCCTCTTCGTGAGCGTCTTCTGGGCGCTGTTCGATCAGCACGCCTCGTCGTGGATTCGCCAGGCCGCCATGATGGAGCTCGAGCTGGATCTGCCCCTCTTCGGCCACATCACGCTGATGCCCGAGCAGATCAGCGCGGCCAACCCGGCCATGGTGATGGGGCTCATCCCCTTCGTGACGTTCATCATGTACCCGGGGCTCGGCAAGCTCGGCCTCGAGATGACGCCCCTGCGCCGCATGACGCTGGGCATGGGCATCGCGTCGCTGGCCTTCGTCACCGTGGCGCTCCTGCAGGCCCGCATCGACGGTGGCACCCGCGTGCACGTCGCGTGGCAGTTGATCCCCTACCTGCTGATGACGCTCGCCGAGGTGCTGGTGTCCATCACCGGCCTGGAGTTCGCCTACAGTCAGGCCCCGAAGCGCATGAAGTCGACCATCATGGGTTTCTGGCTGCTCACGGTGTCCTTGGGCAACGTCCTCGTGGCCTTGCTCGCCGCCTTCGGCGACCTGCCGCTGGTGCAGTTCTTCTGGGTCTTCGCCGGCCTGATGGCCGTCGCCGCGGTGCTCTTCGGCCTCATCGGCCGCGGCTATCAGGCGCGGGACTATCCGCAGTAACCGCGCGGCGCAGGCACCGGGACGGGCGAGTCAGCGCCCCCGACACGCGAGATCGACGGCCTCGCAGATCCACCCCGGGCAGTCGCGGGCGTCCGGCGGGCAGTCGTTGACGACGCAGCGCCCGCCCGTCTCGCAGAGCGTGTTTGCGCAGTCGCCCCCGACGGGCGCCGCCGGGGTGCAGGTGTGTTCGATGCCATTGCAGAACGTCGGGGCGGCGCAGCGGACCTGCGTGATGGCCTCGCACTCGCTCAGGGGCGCCGCATACGGCGTGCAGCTCTGCGCCGGCTCTTCGCCCGGCGCCCCCCGACGGCACCAGAATTCGGGGGCGCAGGCGGCGTCCGGGGTGTCGTCGAGCAGGTTCTCGAGGCCGCAGCGCTCACCCTCGCGACCGGCGCCGACGGCGAAGAACGGGCAGGTCTGGCCATACTCGAAGACGGGCTCACCCTCGCAGCGTTCGAGCGCGGCGACCTTCTCTTCGCAGCGCGCGTAGGCCGCCGCGTCGTAGGTCGCCCGCCCGGCGCCGACGTACAGGTCCCACTCGCGCAGATCGCGGAACCGGTCGCCGAGCCAGCTCTGGCAGTCCTCCACCGACGGGCGCTCGTCGTCGAGCTCGACGCCGATGGACAGGAAGCTCGGGTACCGCACCGCGCCGAGCTGTTCATTGGTGCAGCAGGTCGTGACCGCGCGGCAGTAGCGTTCGATCAGGTCTTCCTCCCGACGCAGGTACTCGGACCGGGGATCGAACGCGCCGCTGCCCGCGTCGGTGCGGTGCCCCGCCCCGCCCTCGCCGCTCTGCCCGCCGGACGCGCCCGCGTCGCCGTCGTCTGCGCCACCGCACGCCGCGACGAGGGCCACCGCGCAGAGCAGGACCGCGCTGCGCATCAGCCGCCCCCTCCGATGGGCTGCGTCTCGATGTCCACCGTGCCGTTCAGCGTCACGCCGCGGTCGAAACGGGTCTGGTCCTGCTCGCGCACCGGATCGAACTCGACGCCGTCGAACTCGACGTGGACCGTGGCGCCGTTCACCGAGACGGTGAGCCGCCCGCCCACGATCGTCTGCGCGAAGCCGGCGCAGTACCCGGGCGGGCACGCCGCGTCGTCGGGGCAAAGGTCGCGCAGATATTGCCGACACGAGTCGAGCACCGCCGCCTCCGGCTCGAACTGAGCGAGCAGGATCGCGCCGTCGTCCCCCTCGGGCAGGGGCAGCTCGTAGGTGCCCGGGGCCTTGACCTGCAGGTGCAGATTCAGGCGCGGCACGCCCCCCTCGGCGAGCGCGAGCACCACGAGCGCGCGGCCGTCGGGGAGCGCCCCGCCACAGGCCCCGCGGGTCGGCGACGGTCCGATGACGACCGGGTCGTCAGCGGACTTCGCCCCGTCGAAGACCGTGGTCGCGAAGACGCCGACCGTGCGCGATTCGCCGCCGACGGTGTAGGTCACGGTGCCCGAGCCGCCCCGGGCTTCCAGCGCGGACGAGCCGCAGCCGCCCGCGACGTCGCCGGCGGACGGCATGCCGAGCGAGCCTTCGGTGTCGTCGTCGCCGTCGTCACCGCCGCAGGCGAGGGGGCAAAGGGCCACGAACAGCGCGGAGACGGCGAGCCAACGGGGGCGCAGGGCGCACGCGGTCATGAATCACCCCTGGGGAAGTGTGAAACGAACACTGCCGGAGAGCGTGAAGGGCGTCTTCAGGTCACCGTTCTTCATCACGCCCTCGAGCCCGTCGAAGCGGACCTCCATCGGCGCGCCCTCGACGAGGGGCTCGGGCGAGAGCGTCACCGTGCCGGCGTCGGGCTTCGCGACGCCCTGCCCGGTCGGCGTCGGCGTCCGCGCCGAGAGGATCACCTGAGACTCGTCCCAGGCGGTCTCGTCGGCGGCGTCGAAATGCCCGCCCGCCGCGGAGTTCAGGACGAGCGTCAGCGCGGGCGCCCCGTCGGAGACGAAGATGAGCTGCACGGCCGCCTGCCGCGGATCCGTCGGTTCGTTGCGCGTCGCGCCCCCACAGCCCGCCGCGACCGAGCCGCCGACCACCAGGGTCACCGCCGGACCGGCTTCGTACGTGGCGCCGCCGTCGAACGCGAGCGGGACGGGCGCGCCGTCGAGCGAGTAGGCGAGATCGACCGCGACGTCGCGGATGCGGTGCGGCATGTACGGGCTGCTGCAGCCGTCGCCATCCGCCGCCGGTTGCCCGGGCAGACCGGGCAGGCCCGCGTCGGCGTCATCGTCGCCGTTTGCGCCGCCGCACGCCGCGGCGAAAAGGGCAAGGGTGAGACCGGCGAGCCTGCGGTGCACCATCGCGTCGTCCTCCGAGACCTCGCAGCGTACCCGCGGGGCCGGCGGCGGGGTAGATGGTTTCACGGGGGGCCTGGATGGCGGCCACCTTGAATGACGGCCGGAGCCGGGGTATGGGGAGGCATGTCGTCCCAGCCCGCCGTCCAGTTCCTCCCGGTCGATGACCTCCTGCTCGACACGCAGAACCCTCGCCTGCCGTCTTCGCTCCTCGGCGCTTCAGAGGCTGAGGTGTGGGCCTACCTGAAGGACGAGTGCGTCCTGGAAGAACTCGTGTTGTCGTTCCGCTCGAACGGCTACTTCGCTCAGGAACCGATGCTGGTCGAGCCCGACGCCGGCGGTCGCTACACTGTACTCGAGGGGAACCGCCGACTTGCGGCGCTGCTGTGGCTGTTCAGTGACGTGCGGACGGGACACGCCGCGCTGGTGCCCCCCCCCGAGGAGAGGGAGCTCGCGCCCCTGCGTAGCATCCCGTGCCTTGTCACGAACAGGGCCGACGCCCACGCGTACCTCGGGTTCCGTCACGTGGGGGGATTGAAAGAGTGGGGGCCGGCCGAGAAGGCCCGGTGGGTCCATGCCGAGGTCGCGCGACGTCAAGCTGCCGGCGTGCCCGACAAGTCGATCTTCTACGAGATCGGCCGAGCCATCGGGAACTACCAGAACTCCGTCCGAAACCTGTATCTGCCCTACGCCCTGTTGATTCTTGCCCAGGAGCGCGGCGTCGACGTCCAGTACGTTCTCACCTCGGGATTCGGTGTTCTGACCCGAGCGCTCAGTGCCGCGGAACTTCGCACGTTTCTCGGGTTGGAGGATATCTCGTCGCCCGACGAAATCACCAAGAGCCTGCAGCGCGTCGATGTCACGCGACTCGGGACCGTCCTCAGAGACTTCACGCCCGAGTTCGACGGGAGCGCCAAGAAACGCGCGCCCTCGGTGCTGGGCGATTCGCGGAACATCTCCAGGTACGCCACGGTGGTGGCAAATCCAGAGGCCTGGAAGGTGCTTCGACAGACGAACGATCTGGAGAGCGCGCACCGGGTGGCGACCCGGAGCAATCCCGGGGACGAACTGCAGCGGATCGCCGTTCAGCTCCGCGCGCAGATCGATGGACTACAGCGCGTATCAGCCCAGGAGGTCATTCGCATCGCCCCAATCGTGCAGGATCTCAAGGCGGCCGTTCGAGCATTGGACGCGCAGGTCAAAGTCGCCGAGAGCGAGCTCGCCGAATGACCATGCCGGGCCTGAATTTCGAGTGTTACGGGCCCGCGGCTCGACTCGCCGCCGTCGTCGACCACGTCGAAGTCGAGGCACTGCGTCGCCGCGAACCCTTTCGACTGGCCGAGGTCGTCGAGGCGCTATCCGAATCGCGCATCCGCCCTCGGTACGCCCGAATCGGTGACCGCCTCGAGGAGCGGGACGCGGAGGCTTCAGCCGACGAAGATCAGGACGACGCCGTTGAGGTCGATCGTCTGTTCACTCGCCACAACGTCGAATCCGAGATTCTGAGCCGCGAACAGATACTCGGCGAACACTATCCGTTTCGACTCGACGCCGGCGCGCTCGTGCCCCGTCCACGGGTGGATTCCGAGAGGACGACGTACGCCGTCCTGCTCGCCGTGTCGCAACTCCATGCGGGAGGCGACCGCCACGCGTGGGAACGGCTGGAGGAGATCGCCGAGCGAGTGTTCGGTGCCGCGGGGCTGACCCCGCGCAGGCTCGGTGGACTCCGGGGTGGCTTCGCCCAATTTGCGACGGCTCTCACCCAGGCACTGCAGGAGCTTCGCGTCGGACCGGCGTCCTTCAATCCCAACGCTCTCGTCCGGCCGGGGACGAACGAAGCGGGGATCGACCTGCTCGTCCGAACGCCCCACGCCGCCCGAACCGAGGGCGCGGCTTTTTCGGTGGTGGTCCAGGTCACGTGCGGCCGAACCGACGCGTTGGCGCAGAAGCTGGGCGAGGCGGTGAAGGTTCCGTTCGGAGAGTGGTTCGGCTGGTCGAATTCGCCCGTCCCTGCGCTGGTGGTGCCCTATGGGCTGGACAGGCCCACGAGGCGCGAGATTCAGAGCGGCTATTCGGGCCCATCGTGGGTTCTTGCGCGGCCTGACCTCGTCGCCCTGCGACCGGCCGCCGACCCCGCCGAGGTCCCCTTGGTCAGGCGTCTGCTCGATTCAGCCGCCTGAACGGCCGCCGTCCGCTGCGCCCCCGGGCCCAGGCCAGTCCCCGGGTGTGCGGCGTGGACGCCAGCGAGCGGCAAGTAGCGATCCGCGATGGGCTCGACCCGCTCGGCGGCCGGTACATCCGGGCGCGCCTGGGGCACGAGCCGGAGCGGTACCGAATCGTTGGCCACTTCGAGGACCTGGCGGGCGATCTCCCGACCAAGGCGTTCGGCCACGACCGAGCAGACGGCGTTGCCGACCTGCCGATGAGCGGCCATCAGATCCCCCGCCAACTCGACGTCGTCCGGAAACGTCTGTAAGCGCATCAGCTCGCGCGGACTCAGGCGCCGATTCTTCCAGTGGAACGGCCCGGTCGCCGGACCCGGCTGCGCCTGCAGCGTCCACGACGGACGCGCCTTGGCGAGTTTGAGAAGAAGAGCCCAGTAGCGTGTTCGCCAACCGAAGAGCGGCGAGCCCCCGCCCCTCTCCGTGTGCCACAGGTAGTTCTGTCCCTCGGGGATCGAGGGCAGAAGCGCGCCCCAGCGGCCCCGGACCTCGAGTCCCTGGTGTTCGATGTCGTCGAGATCGGCGAGCGCGTCCCACGCCGTTCGGTGGCGTTCTCCGCGTTCGGGTCCATGTGTCGGTTCCGGGAACTCGAAGGCGGGGCCGTCTCGGCGCCCGACCACAAAGAGCCGGCGCCGAGCTTGAGGTGCCCCGAAATCGGCGGCGTCGAGCACTTGGGCAGACAAGCTGTACTTCGCCCCGGTCCGCTCGCCGATGGCTGCGGCGCCGGCCTCGACGAGCTGCAGGCCTTCACTCTTGCCCGAGAACGCCATCCCCTCGACGTTCTCGAGGAGGAACGCCCGTGGCAGAAGGTCTTCGAGGACCCGGAGATAGGCGGTGAGCGTCGCAGCCCGCGGATCGGCCAGGCGCAACGCGTCGCCGCGGTGCCAATACCCTGCCTTCGAGAAGGGCTGGCACGGCGGTCCCCCGGCGAGGAGGGGGAGTTCACCGCGCTGAACCCCGGCGAACGCGGCGATGCGATCCGACGACACCTCGAAAATGTCCGCTTCGAGCACCTGCCACGCGGGTCGATTTCGTGTCAGCGTCCGACAGCACGTCGGGTCCCGCTCGATGCAGACGCTGGTCTCGAATCCGGCCGCTTCGAGCCCGTAGTCGAGACCACCGGCACCGCTGAAGAGGCTCACGACCAGCGGGCGGGCGCTCACGCTCGGCTCCCCTCGCCGGGCCACGTGTTCGCCCACGTCGCACTGTGGAACTCTCGGGAGTCGGGAAGGCGGACGAACATGGCGCAGCCGGTGTGCCACGAACGACCCGCCGAGCCAAGCTCCGCGTCGCCGAGCCCAGCCGTTCAGCGGGGACTTTGTCCGCCCAGCGCCGCGGCCTCCGCACGAAGGCCGGCTGCCCGAGCGGCGTCGCCGGCGGACTCCAGCAGCTCGGCCAGACCCGTCAGCAGCGCCCCCAGGACCCGCCGGAAGTCCGCCTCGGCCGGGTAGTCGCGGTTCAGGGCCCGCGCCGACTCCACGGCCTGTTCAACGGTAACGAGTGCTTCCTCGTTGCGGCCGACGCCCGCCTCAGCCCGCCCGCGCAGAAAGAGTGCAACGGCCAACTCTCGCCGAAGCTGCGCGGCCGACGGGTCCACGGCCACGACCTGCTGACGATGCTGGACGGCCTCGTTGTAGGCGTCGAGGGCGGCCTTGCCGTCACCGGCGCGGAGGAAGAGGTCCCCGAGTCGCTCGAGGGAGACGGAGAGGTCGCGGAGGGCCTGTGCGCTGTCGGGGTCCTGAGCGACGAGCTTGCGGCGGATGTCGAGGCCCTCGTTGTAGGCTTCGAGGGCGGCCTTGCCCTCACCGGCGCGGAGGAAGAGGTCCCCGAGCTTGTCGAGGGAGACGGAGAGGTCGCGGAGGGCCTCTGCGCTGTCGGGGTCCTGAGCGACGAGCCTGCGGTCGATGTCGAGGCCCTCGTTGTAGGCGTCGAGTGCGGCCTTGCCGTCACCGGCGCGGAGGAAGAGGTCCCCGAGTCGCTCGAGGGAGACGGAGAGGTCGCGGAGGGCCTGTGCGCTGTCGGGGTCCTGAGCGACGAGCCTGCGTGCGATGTCGAGGCCCTCGTTGTAGGCTTCGAGGGCGGCCTTGCCGTCGCCGAGGGCGACGCACGCATCGCCGAGGCGGTTGCAGAGGGTAGAGAGGGCCGGGCCCGCCGTCCGCGACACTTCATCGGAGGCAACGCTGCGCCGCGCCAGGTCCACCGCTTTGCGGTGGGCGGCGCGGCGCTCGGCGACGCCGAGTTCCCGGTCTCGAAAATCAGCCGCGCTGTAGGCGAGCAACAGGATGACATCCTCGGCGCCCGTGGTGCCCTTCAACCACGGCGCCAGGTCGAGGGAATCGACGAGTTCGCGCAGCGGCTGCCAGCGGGAGAGCGCCAGCGCCGGGTTGACCCGGAGCGGTGCGGCTGCAAACTCGACCTGAACGCGAAGGGATGTCGCCAGACCCGCGTGGAGCGCATGCCAGTCGGCCGGTCTCGCCTCGACGCGCGCCCGGGCCTCGTCCCGCAGCAGCGGGTGCAAAGTGAACCGGCCCGTCTCCGCCGCCAGGCGCGCGGCGCGGTACCGGGAGAGCCGGTCGAGCCCGCGGGCTGTGCGACCTTCCGGCCAGTCGAGCATGACCGCAAGGGTCTTCGGATCCGCGCCGCAGGCCGGCACCACGCCGAGCGCCTCGAAGACCGCGCGTTCATCGTCGTCGACGTCGTGCAGCGTCTGCGCAAGCGTCGCACGAATCCGGGCTTGGTCGGCCCAGGCCGGGCCGTGCGTCGCC
Source organism: Myxococcota bacterium (assembly GCA_023150895.1). Taxonomy (GTDB): domain Bacteria; phylum Myxococcota_A; class Bradymonadia; order UBA7976; family UBA1532; genus CAINDO01. Next base: position 17,928 of record JAKLJY010000088.1, read on the forward strand.
CCCAGGGCCCCGAGGTACGCCTCGACGGTCGTCCCTCGGGCGACGCTCGCCCCGGCCAGCTCCAGCGCCAGCGGCAGCCCGCCGAGCTGCCCGACGAGCGCATCGACCGCCGCGCGTTCCTCCTCGGGCGCCACGTCGTCGCCGAACGCCACGCGGCAGAAAAGCACGCGCGCGTCCGCCGGAGGGAGGTGGTCCAGTTCGAGCCGCTCCGCCCCCGGGACGAGCTGGTCGACCCGGGTCGTGATGAGCGTGCGCCAGTCACCGCCCGGGAGCAGAAGCGCCAGTGCGTTCGCATCGGAGACGTCATCCAGCACGAGCAGGCCCGCGTGGCCCCGCAGCCGCATGCGGACGTGCTCGGCCACCACGGCGTCGGACAACTCCCCAGTGTCCGCTGGCGGTCCCTCGGTGACCGCCGCCAGCATGACTTCCAGCGCCCGGCGAGGTGCCCGGTCGGGCCGGTCTAGCCAGACCACGGGGCGCGTCGACGCCACGCGATGGGCCACCACACGCGCCAGCTCCGACTTTCCGATGCCGCCCTGACCCTCGATGGCCTGGATGAGCGCGACGCCGGGGCGGGTCGACAGATCGAGGAGCTGCGCGACCTGCGCCTCGCGCGCCGTGAAGTACCGGCGAGGAGGGTCGGGCAGCACGCTGCGGATCGTGTGGCCCGGGACGGCCGGCGCATGCTGTGGATCTGCCGGCGCCGCGAGCTTCAACGGACGCCCGTAGTAGGCCGCCAGCGGCCATTGCGGATCCGAGTCAGGGAAGGCGGCGCGGGCGCGGGTGAAGGCCGTCTCGAGGTCCCGGTGGTCGGCCAAGCTGCCGAAGAGCCGCTCCATGAAGGTCATGGCCCAGGTGACGCCGATGGGCGCCCGGAAGCCGATCGCCGCTGGCACCACGTGCTCGGCCAGCACCTGCGCCATGCCCGTCGTTTCGATGCGCTCCCCCGGGCGCTGCGCCGCGCTGCTGCATGCACAGAGGACCACCGCCCGGCATGGACGGGCGGTGGCGCGCGTGTCGTCGAGCATTTGTCTGAGTTGCGTGCCCGGGAGGAGGCTCCCGGAGAGTGCGAGGACGCCGAAGTCGTCCGGATCGGCTTCGCCGTGTGCGACGACGTAGAGCAGGTCGCAGCCTCGGGACAGCGCCACGGCGAGGGCGTCCGGGCTCGCCTCGGGCACATGCTCGACCGTGAATCCGGACCTCTCCGCGAGCGCGCGGATGGCCGCGCCATGGGTCGCGAGTTCGTCGACACCCGGCACCGGGTTCTTCGGATCGTGCGCGGTTGCGATGATCATCCGCGCGCCCGCTTCGAACCGAACGGGGAGCGCCTCCAACTGGCTGAGGACGCGGATCGCCGGCACGTCATTCCGCTTCCAGACGAATCGATCACCCCACTCCGGCCCGCAAGCTCGCGCGAGCTCGACCGGGAGCGCCGAAAGCCCGGCGTCCTCGGTCTCGCGCACCTTGAGTGCGAACCGCACCGGACGCCCCTCGGCGTGCAGGGCCGCCAGGTGATCGCGCAGATAGGTGGCCAGCGACGACCCGCCGATCAGCCCTTGCCAGATGCCGTCGCCCAGAGTCCGAAGGTCCTGCCCGGAGAGCTGGTACGCCGAGGTTGGCGCCATGGCATTCAGGACTGCGTTCCAGTGGGGGAACGCGGCCAGCGCCGGACGATCGGCGGCGGGCACCCGCGCCTCCTGCCCGTGGTGCCGACCGACGGGCGTGACGCGGACTCGCCACTGGTTGCCCCGAATCGGCTCGACCTCGATGAAGATCTCCTGAGGGTTCATCGAAGGGCTCCGTTCTGCCAGGTCCGCAGGCGCGCCTCCAGTCCGGCGCCGACACGGATCTCGACCACGGAGCGGGGCGAGGTGGCGGTCGGCAATCCCCCGCGCTCGATGGCGTCGATGGCCGTCGCCATGTCGCCCTCGGGCAAGGGGCCGACCGGCGTCCACGTTCCCGAGTTCACATACAGCGGCGGGCGTCGACCGGGCACGGAGAGAAACCGACGCCCGTGCGTGTGTCCGGCGACCAGCAGGTCGAGGCCCGGTGGCAAGGTCGCCTCGGCGAGCGGCACGAGTTCGTCGTCCGGTGAGGTCGCGTCAAAGAACCGGCTGCGGTCGCGGACGCCGATCAACCAGGCGCGGAGAAGCCACCGCCAGAACCCCGAGTGGGGAGCGAGGACCGCACCGCCGCCGGGCGCGGGTCTCGCGGGCGCGAACACCTGTGCCCCTTGCAGCGTCCGGAGAATCGCGTCTTGGTCCCCGTCTGAAAGTGCGCTCCGGAGGGCACCGAGCATCGGTGTCAGATCGGCCGCAATTGCGGGGCCGCCTACCCCGGGCTGCGATGCGCCGGCTTCCAGATTCGTGGCGTCCAGCTTGTACCGGAGCAGGCCGGTCAACAGGTTCGCCGTGACGCCCCAATCCGATTTCAAGACGTCCCATGCCAGCTCCCAATCGAGGTAGAGCAGCAGCGGGATGACAGACGCGATCTCGGGCTTCACCTGGTCAGCCCACCCGTGCCCTTCGCCCTTGAGGCGACGAATTGCGCGGTAGACGAGGCGGGAGCCGGGCGGCAGCACGACCTCCTCGCCCCCGTCCACGGCGGCCAGGAGTGCCTCGCGGTCGATGTAGTTCGAAATGTCCCAGCGATCACCATGCACCACGAACGCGATCTGACCGTCGGCCTCGATCCGATGGCCCCAGATCGGCGCGCGACCATCCGCCGGGTCGTACAGCCGTTGATCTCCGCCGAGGGCATCGAGGGCCATGCCGACGAGGTCCGCAAAGCGCCCCCGAACGGTCGGCAGGAGGACCTCCGGGTCGTGATTGCCCGCCAGGAGCACGATCCGGTGACCCCGAGCGACGACTGCGCGCAGCCCTGCCAGCACTGGCGCATTGACCTCGTTCTTCAGGATCACGGCGAGGCGATCCGGCGCGAGCGCGGCATCGAAGCCCTCGTAGCCCTCGAGCATCAGGAAGTCGAACGTGTCACCGGCGAGGACGAGCGTCGTGCGCGGCTCTTCCGCGATGAAGTTCAGGAACCGCCCGAACTCGACCTGATCGCGAAATGCGGCCCATGGGTGCGGCACCGTAAGGTGCACGTCCGACACGACAATGACCCTGTTCTCGTACACGTCGACCCCCCCCAATCGTATGGTGACGTCATACATGGGGCAATCGTGTGGGGGAAGATCGCAGCCGCGGCGACCCCAGCGCGTCGGCGACCGTCCCCTACAACACCAACGGCACGATCGCCCGGCGTTCCGCCGGGTAGTCCGCGAACTTCTCGCGATACCAGCGGTGGTGCGCGAGCGCGCGGGGCACGAGGTTCGCCGCGGTGAAGACGAAGAAGGACACACCGGCCAGCGAGGCCGTCGCGAGCGCCCAGCCGGCCCACTCGAGCAGCTCGCCCAGGTAGTTCGGGCAGCTCACGAACCGATACAGCCCCCCGCGGGGGATCTTGTAACCGGTCTCGCCGGGGGCGCGCAGGTGGAGCAACACCGTGTCGGCGTGCAGGTTGATCGCCAGACCGACGGCGAACACGGCGGCGCCGGCGAGGAAGAACGGGCTCGTGAGCCATGCACTGCCGTAATCCCCCAGGTGGGAGACCCAGCGGGCGTTGACGTAAGCGTTCACGACGTTGAAAAAGAGCCCGCTCGACGCGATGACCAGGGGCATGGGCTTGCCCGCGCCGCGCATGCGGAACGGGAAGATGAACGTGCGGTGGACGTAGTGGACCTGCCAGAGGCCGAGCAGGACGAGCGGGGCCGTCTCCAGCGCGTGCGCGCCGGCGAAATAGATGCCCAGAAAGGCCAGCACCGCCGGGCTCTCCATGAGAATCCAGCCCAGGCGGGGGGGCACGGTGGGGCCCCAGCCCGGGCGGCCGTGACGGCCGTAGGGGGCCGTGCGGAAGAGCAGGTAGAGCAGGGTGGGGACGGCCGTGGCGATGACGCCCAGCGTCACCCAGCGATGCAGCGTCGACTCATCCACGGGTCGGCTCCCGGCCCTTGCGGGGCCCAGGGCGGGTCGAGAGGCGGCCCGCGCGCTCGAAGAAGGCGTAGGTGTCGCGCAGGGTCTCCTCGAGGGGGCGCGGGGCGTAGCCGAGCTCGGCCCGGGCCTTGTCCGTGCGGACGTCGCGGCTGCCCTTGAAGACGGCGTGCAGCGCCTCGGGCGTGTAGAGCGGCTCGCGCCCGAGCGCCTGGAAGAGCGCCGAGACGAGGGGGGCCGTGGCGCTGGCCACCCACGCCGGGGCGGAGAAGCGGGGCGCGGGCACCCCCGTGATGGCGGCCGCGGCGTCCGCCAGCGCGCGCATCGAGGCCCAGCGCCCGCCGAGCAGGTACCCCTCGCCGGGCCGCCCGCGGTCGGCGAGCGCGATCAGGGCGTCGGAGACGTCGCGGGCGTCGACCCAATCGAAGCCCCCGGGGGTCAGGGCCGGCAGGCGGCGCCGCTGCAGGTCGATGAGCACGCGCCCCATCCGGGAGGGCGCGTGGTCGTCGGGCCCGATGATGCCGGTGGGGTTGCCGACCACCACCTCGAGCGCGTCGCCCGCGGCCTCGCGCACCGCCGCCTCGCCGGCGGCCTTGGAGCGGTCGTAGGCCGGGTGGCGCGGGGTCGGGCGGGGGGCCGTCTCGGTCAGGGGCGAGGCCGGGTCGCCGTGATCGAAAGCGTGCACGGAGCTGACGTGGACGAGCCGGCGCGCGCCCGCGGACCGGGCGGCCCGGGCGACGTTGCGCGCGCCCTCGACGTTCACCGCCGTCACCCGCCCGCCCTGATCACCGACGATGGAGATGCGCGCGGCCAGGTGGAAGACGAACTCGGCGCCCTCGAACGCGCGGGCGAGCGACGCCGGGTCGAGCACGTCACCGGGGACGGCCTCGACGTCGGTGGCCGCCGCGCCCGGCGGGGCCGGCAGGCTCTTCTGGTGGACGAGCACCCGGACCTGCGCGCCGGCCGCGAGCAGGCGGGGCAGCAGGTTGGCCCCCAGATGCCCGCTCGCGCCGGTGACGACGACCTTGCGACCCCGCAGCGACATGGACTCTCCCCCGTCGGGCGCCGCAAAGAGCGCGGCGGGCGCATGCTAGACCGGCGGGGAGCGGCCGAACAGGGCCTGTCTTGCACGGCGGCCCGGGACGTGGTTGCCTCGCCCCATGCACACACGCCCCCGCGCGCTGACCGCCGCCCTGAGCCTCGCCTGCGTCGTCGCCGTCTCTGGATGCAGCGGTGCGCCCGTCCCGTCTCCCACGCCCCCGCTCGCGCCCGCGTCGGCCCCGTCGACGCCCACGGGCGACCTGCCCCCGGCCGACGCCGCCGCCCTGGCGAGCGCGGGCATCCCCCGCGAGAGCATCGCCTGCCGGGCCCGCAACCGCTGGAGCTCGACGCTGCGGGCCGAGGCGAAGGCCACTGCCGGCCAGATCCTCGAAGGCCTTGCCGGGCTGGGCGCGGTCGTCCCCGAAGAGAAGCGCGACGCGGCCCGTTCTCTGGTCGTCGACGCCGTCTTCTGGCGCATGGTGCTGACGCAGCTCGTCGACGGCGAGCTGCACAACCTCGGCATCGTCGCACTGCGGGGTCGCACGACGGCCTCCGGCGCGCCCCTGCTGCTCTTCCGCACGGCGTTCACCGCCGAGCCGGGGCGCGACGGGAGCTGTGTCGACTCCCTCGTCGACGCGGGTGTGCGGCACGCGATCAATCTCTACGCGGGCCCGATGCCCACGGAGGGCCTCGAAGCGGCGGAGGCCGGCCGCCTCGCCGCCGCGGGGGGCACTTACTTCTCGGCGCGCGAGCACCCCGAGTCGACGAGCTTCCGCGAAACGCTGCGCGACGAAGCCGGCCCGGAGGCCGCACAGGCGGCGATGCGCACCGTCGCGCGGCTGGTGAACGAGCAGATCCTCCGCCCGGGCGGCGCGCCCCCCCGCGGGCACGTGCAGGTGCACTGCGGCGGCGGGATGCACCGCACCGGCATGGTCGTCGGGGTGATCGAGCGCTGCGTGAACGGCACGCCGATGGCCGACGTGGCCGCGAACTTCAAGCGGCACGTCGGCTGGCGCTCGGAGAGCGAGCCGGGCGGCTTCGAGCCCGAGAACCTCGAGTTCATCGAGCGCTTCGACTGCGGGCTGATCGAGGCGCAGCGCTGACCGGACGGCCGCGCGGGACCCGACCTGCCGGCCGACGGCCTCAGAAACAGGCCGCGCTGTCGTCGACGAGGCCGTTGCAATCGTTGTCGACGCCCTCGCAAAGCTCCGCGGCGCCCGGATTGCGGTCCGCCCGGCGGTCGTCACAGTCGCCGGCGCAGGCCGTGACGCCATCGCCGTCCCGGTCGAAGCCCTCGTCGACGGCCCCGTCGCCGTCGTTGTCGACGCCATCGCAGATTTCGACCTCGGGCGCGGCGCCCGGGCAACCGTCGTCGACGAGCCCGTCGCAGTCGTTGTCGACGCCGTCACACTGTTCGGGCACGGCGAGGCAGTCACAGGCGTCGTCGACGACGCCGTCGCAGTCGTTGTCGAGGCCGTCGCACGCTTCCGGCCCGATCACCGGCAAACAGGCATAACAGCCCTCGTCGGTCTGACCGTCGCAGTCGTCGTCGAGCCCGTTGCAGGCCTCCGGGGCCGGGGTGCAGGCCCGACAGCCCTCGTCGACGACACCGTCGCAGTCGTCGTCGCGGTCGTTGCAGAGCTCGGCACGGGGCAGACACACGGGGCAGCCCTCGTCGGCGATGCGGTCGCAGTCGTTGTCGAGGCCGTCGCAGATCTCCGGGCTCGGCCGACAGATGGCGCAGCCCTCGTCGATCTGCCCGTCACAGTCGTTGTCGCGGCCGTCGCAGGCCTCCGGCCCCTGCACGCAGGCCGGGCAGCCCTCGTCGACCTGCCCGTCGCAGTCGTTGTCGGCTCCGTCGCAGACCTCGGCGGCGGGCGAACACATCTGGCAGCCCTCGTCGACGAGACCGTCGCAGTCGTCGTCCGCGCCGTTGCACAGCTCGGGGTTCGGGCGGCAGACGGGGCAGCCCTCGTCGACCTGGCCGTCGCAGTCGTTGTCCACCCCGTCACAGATCTCGGCCGAGGGCGCGCAGATCAGACAGCCCTCGTCGACGCGACCGTCGCAGTTGTTGTCCCGGCCGTCGCACGCTTCGGGTCCCTGCACGCAGGCGGGGCAGCCCTCGTCGACCTGTCCGTCGCAGTCGTCGTCCCGGCCGTTGCAGGTCTCCGCCACCGGCTCACAGACGGCGCAGTCCTCGTCGACGAGACCGTCGCAGTCGTCGTCGGTGCCGTTGCACAGCTCGGGCGCGGGGCGACACACGGGGCAGCCCTCGTCGACGATGCCGTCGCAGTCGTCGTCCCGGCCGTTGCAGACCTCGGCGACCGGCGCGCAGGCGGGGCAGTCCTCGTCGACGACGCCGTCGCAATCGTCGTCGAGGCCGTTGCAGATCTCCGCGGCGATGACACAGACCGGGCAGCCTTCGTCGATGGCCCCGTCGCAGTCGTCGTCGCGGCCGTTGCACACCTCGCCGGCCGGGACGCAGGCCTCGCAGGCCTCGTCGACGGCCCCGTCGCAGTCGTCGTCCGCCCCGTTGCACAGCTCGGGGCTCGGGCGGCACACCGGACAACCCTCGTCGATCTGGCCGTCGCAGTCGTCGTCCGCCCCGTTGCAGATCTCGGGGGCGGGGGCGCAGACCGGGCAGCCCTCGTCGATGATGCCGTTGCAGTCGTCGTCGAGGCCGTTGCACAGCTCGGCGCCGATGACACACACGGGGCAGCCCTCGTCGATGAGCCCGTCGCAGTCGTCGTCCGCCCCGTTGCAGGTCTCGGCGGCCGGCAGACAGACGACGCAGTCCTCGTCAACGAGACCGTCGCAATCGTCGTCCGCCCCGTTGCACGTCTCCTCGGCGGGACGGCAGACCGGGCAGCCTTCGTCGACGAGGCCGTCGCAGTCGTCGTCCGCGCCGTTGCAGGTCTCGGCGGCCGGCTCGCAAACGGCGCAGTCTTCATCGACGAGACCGTCGCAGTCGTCGTCGACGGTGTTGCACAGCTCGGGCGTCGGGCGACAGATCGGGCAGCCCTCGTCGACGAGGCCGTCGCAGTCGTCGTCCTCGCCGTCGCAGGCCTCGGGGGTCGGGAGACATGCCGGACACCCCTCGTCGGTCTGCCCATCACAGTCGTCGTCCGCCCCGTTGCAGGTCTCCGGCCCGCACGCGCCGCAGCCTTCGTCGACCACCGTGTCGCAGTCGTTGTCGACGCCGTCGCAGACCTCGGGCGCCGCATTGCAGCCCGGGGTGCAGCCCTCGTCGATCTGGTCGTCGCAGTCGTTGTCGACGCCGTCGCACCGCTCACCGCACTGCGCGCAGAGTTCGGGGGCGCAGCTCATGCCATCGCAGATGCCGCAGCCCGGGTCGTAACACTCGTAGTCGGGCTGACACGCCGCGCCGGTGACGAGGCTGAAACCGCCGCAGCACCCATAACAGTCGCAGCCGGGGGCGGGATTGCATTCGAGGTCGTTGCCATCACCGCTGTCGCCATCGAAGAAACACTCGACGAGGCAGCGCGGGTTGCCGCTGCCGAGGCAGCTGTTGTCGCCCGCGAGGCAGGTGGGCCGGTTGCCGTACACGTCGGCGGCCTCGCCGGCGTCGCAGGGGCTCATGCACCCCGGATCGTTGCGGTCGATGAGCGCGTCGCGGTCGTTGTCGACCCCGTCGTTGCACTCGCCGATGGCGTTGGGATCGTCGCCGAACTCGACCCACAGCTCGTCACGACCGCCCGGGGGCTCCGGCACGCCCGGCAGCACCCCGGCTTCGCAGACGTCCCCGAGACCGTCCGCGTCCGCGTCGAGCTGGTCGGCGTTGGCCACCCCGGGGCAGTTGTCACAAACATCGCCGCGCCCGTCCGCGTCGCCGTCGGCCTGGTCGGCATTGGCCGCAAGCGGGCAGTTGTCGAAGAGGTCGACGCGACCGTCGCCATCCGTGTCGGCCTCGGGCCCCGGGCCGCCGCCGCCACCCGTGCAGGCATCGCCGCGCCCGTCCGCATCGGCGTCGGCCTGATCGAAGTTCGCGATGGCCGGACAGTTGTCACAGGCATCGCCGACTCGATCGCCGTCCGCATCGGCCTGCGTACCATCCGGGCTCGCCAGGGACGGGCACAGGTCGATGCCATCGGGCAGGCCGTCACCGTCCGCGTCCGTGTCCACCCGTTCGCAGGCGTCGCCCACGCCGTCGAGGTTCACGTCGGCCTGATCGAAGTTCGCCACGTCGCGGCAGTTGTCACAGAGGTCGCCCCGGCCATCGCGATCCGTGTCGAGTTGCTCCGGATCGGCGACGAGCGGGCAGACGTCGCGGCCGTCGAGGGCCCCGTCGCCGTCCTGATCGGCCGGCGGCGCGACCGGCCCGTCGGCACAGGCATCGCCCACCCCGTCGGCGTCCGTGTCGAGCTGATCGGCGTTGGCCACGTCACGGCAGTTGTCGCAGACGTCACCCACCCGGTCGCCGTCGGCGTCCGCCTGATCGGCATCGGGCCGACCCGGACAGACGTCCCGCAGGTCGATGATGCCATCGCCGTCACTGTCGCCGGGGGGCACGGGAGCGCCGCCTTCACAGGCATCGCCCACCCCGTCGGCGTCGCCGTCGAGCTGGTCGGCGTTCGCCACGGCCGGGCAGGTGTCGCAGGCGTCGCCCACGCCGTCGCGGTCCTGATCGGCCTGCGCCGGATCGGCTTGCGCCGGGCAGAGATCGCGGGCGTCGGCCACCCCGTCACCGTCCGTGTCGGCGGGCGGCGGCGCCACCCCGCCCTCGCACGCATCGCCGACGCCATCGCCGTCCGTGTCGGTCTGGTCGAAATCGGCGACCGCCGGGCAGTCGTCGCAAGCGTCCCCCACGCCGTCACCATCGACGTCGGTCTGCTCCGGATCGGCGACGGTTCGACACACGTCGCGGGCATCCGTCACGCCATCGCCATCGGTGTCCGCGGGCGGCAGCGCCGGCTCGCAGGCGTCGCCCTGCCCGTCCCCGTCGGCATCGAGCTGGTCGGCGTTGGCCACGGCCGGGCAGTTGTCGCAGGCATCGCCCCGGGTGTCCCCGTCGGCGTCGGCGGCATCGCCGGCGAGCCCAGGGCAGGGATCCCGCGCGTCCTCGAGGCCATCGCCGTCGCTGTCGACCCGTTCGCCGGGCGCGCCGACACAGGCGTCGCCGATGCCATCTGCGTCGCCGTCGAACTGGTCTGCGTTCGCGACGCGGGGGCAGTTGTCGCACACGTCGCCGAGCCCGTCGCCATCCGTGTCGCCCTGATCCGGATCGGCCGCACGCGGACAGCGATCCCGCGCGTCGGGGACCCCGTCGCCGTCCGAGTCGAGTGCCTCGGCGCCGGCCTCGCAGGCATCGCCCTCGCCGTCGCCGTCGGTGTCGACCTGATCGGCGTTGGCCACCTGCGGACAGTTGTCGCAGGCGTCGCCGCGAGTGTCTCCGTCCGCGTCGGTGGCATCCCCGGCCAGCCCGGGGCAGGGATCCATGGCGTCGTCGATGCCGTCGCCATCGGCGTCGTGTCGGACCCCGGGATCCACCGCGCAGGCGTCGCCCTGGCCGTTCGCGTCGAGGTCGAGCTGATCGGCGTTTGCGACGCCCGGGCAATTGTCGCAGGCGTCGCCGATGGTGTCGCCGTCGGCGTCGGCCGCGGCCTGACCCGGCTCCCCGGCGCTGTCCGGACACGGATCGAGCAGATCCGGCAGCCCGTCGCCGTCGCGGTCGGCCTCGGGCCCGGCCTGTCCGGGGGTGCAGGCGTTCCCCTGCCCGTCACCGTCGACGTCGGTCTGATCGAAGTTGGCCACCTCCGGGCAGTTGTCGCAGGCATCGCCGACGGCATCGCCGTCCCCGTCGGATTGTTCGGGATCCGCGACCCCCGGGCACAGATCCGTCAGATCGGGCACGCCGTCGGCGTCCTCGTCCCCCGGTAGCACCCGCGCACCGCAGGCATCACCGATGCCGTCGCCGTCCGTGTCGGACTGATCGACGTCCGCGACGCCCGGGCAGACGTCGCACGCGTCCGGGAAGCCATCGAAGTCGCCGTCCGTGCCGTCGTCCGCCACCTCGGGGCAGAGGTCGCCCGCATTCGGCAGGCCGTCCCCGTCCGAGTCTTCGGGGGGTTCGCACGCGTCGCCGACCCCGTCCCCATCGGCATCGGCCTGATCGACGTCGGCGACGGCGGGGCAGGTGTCGCAGAGATCACCGCGCCCGTCCCCGTCCGTGTCTTCCTGAGCGGGGTTGGCAATCTGCGGGCAGTTGTCCTCGCCGTCGCTCACCGCGTCGTCGTCGGCGTCTTCGTCGGGCGGCAGAAACGCCTCGAGCGACATGCCGAGATCGGCGGGCGCCTCGGCGGCGTCGGTCGAAGGCCCGGCGTCTTCATCAGAGCGTGCGGCCGGATTCTTCGACGAGCAGGCCGCGACGAGGGTCGCGGAGAGCAGGAGGGCGGTCAGCGTGTGGTGAGGCGGTCGCGGTCGGTGCACGGTTGCTCCGGAATGATTGAACGGGTTCATGGAGCCTACGGTCCCGTGATCAATGTTGGCTTCCTTTGGCTATCGGTCCGCGGCCCCCGGCATTAATGTGCGCGGTCATGTCCGCCCCTCGCGTCCGCCTGGTCAACACGTTCACGTCGCCGTTCGACAACGCGGTCGCCACCGCACGCACCTGTTATTCGAGCAGGGTGATCACCCCCGAAGACGTCGCGCGGGACGACGAGGCCCGTGCCCTGCGGGACCGCATCGCCCGGAGCACTTACGACGCCGGGCACCATACGACGCTGCAGCACGCGCACTTTCAGTTCACGGTCGAGGGCGTCAGCCGGCAGGCGCTCTGGAGCTTTCTGCACGCGCACCCCTTCTACAACAGCGAGCAGGTGAGTCAGCGCTACGTGGCGGTCAAGGCCGGGCACTACACCCGCCCGGCGATGCACGAGGCCGCGGCGGCGCGGTTCGACGCGTGTGTCGCCCGCATGCACGAGACCTATGCGGCGCTGACGCAGATGCTGCTGCCGGCGGCGGCGCGGTTCTTCTTCGAGGTCTTTCCGGCGCGGGGCAAGGCCGGGGTCCGCGATCAGTGGCAGGGCGCGTTGAAGAAGAAGGCGCAAGAGGTCGCGCGATACGCGCTGCCTGTCGCGACGCATGCCCATCTGTATCACACGGTCAGTGGTCTGACGCTGCACCGCTACCACCGCATGTGTCTCGAGACGGACGCCCCGGAGGAGGTGCGCGCGATGGTGACCGCCATGGTGGCGGCCGTCGGGGCGGTCGACCCCCTCTTCTTCCGGGACGTCGAGCCCGTGCGCGAGGCGGCCCCATCGGCACCGGCGCCGCTCCCCCCGCGGGATCCGGCGGCCTTCGTCGCCCGGTTCGACGAGGCCCTCGAAGGCCGCACGAGCCGGCTCGTCGACTGGAAACTGCACGCCGAGCGCACCGTCGCCGACGCCGTGCGCGAGGTTCTCGGTTGCTCACCCGACGCGCTCGACGACGACGCGGCCATCGCCCGGGCGCTCGATCCGGCGCGCAACCCGGCCCTCTCCGAGACGCTCAACGTCAACACCCTCGACCGCGTGACGCGGGCGCTGCACCACCCCCACTACACGTTCCGCAAGAAGCTGAGTCACAGCGCCGACAGCCAGGACCAACGGCACCGCATGATTCCCGGCTCCCGACCGATGCTGACCCGGGTCTTCGCCGGCGGACGCACGCCGGACGTCGTCGTCCCCGCCCTCCTGCAGGCCACCCCGGAGGCCCATGCGTTCTTCGTCGAGCGCATGACCGAGGTCTGGGGTGTCATCGAGGATCTCCGCTCGGAGGGTGTGTCGGACGAGGCCGCACTGTATCTGTTGCCGAACGCGTACCCCATCCGGTTCGAAGAGAGCGGCGACCTGCTGTATCAGCACCACAAGTGGACGACGCGCCTCTGTTACAACGCGCAGGAAGAGATCTGGAACGCCACCCGCGACGAGGTCGAGCAGGTGCGCGCCGTCCACCCGCGCATCGGTCGTCACCTGCTGCCGCCGTGCGGTCTGCGCGCCGCCGCCGGGCGCAAGCCCTACTGCCCGGAGGGCCCGCGATACTGTGGCGTGCCGGTCTGGCGCCTCGACCCGGCCGACTGGTCGCGGGTGATCTGACGCGTTACTCGCCCTTCAACCGGGCGAGCTCGGCCCGCAGCGCCTCGACCTCGGCTTCGAGGGCATCGGCGCGAGCCTGGACAGCGGCGGCGCGGCGGGCTTGGTCCTCCGTGCGCAGGAGCGCCTCGTTCAGGGCGTCCTCGAGGGCGGCCTCGATCTCGTCGGCAATGGGCAGGAGCGCACCGTCGAGATAGAAGCGGAGGCGACCGTTTTGCAGGCCGAGCTCTGCGCCGAGGTGCGGGGCGCGCCAACGCCCCCCCTGTGGGATGATGGGGGTGTAGACCCCCGGGCGGTCGCCGAGTCGGTACCCGTGCAGACTCACGCGCCGCGCATCAAACACGAAATACTCGGGGATGCCCAGGCGCGCGAACCATTCGACGTTGCGCTCGAGGTCCTTCTTGCGGTCGCCGTCGAACAGAATCTCGAGGGCGAAATCGAGGCCCCGGCCTTCGTGATCGACGACCCAGGTGATGCGCTCACCCTCGGGCACGTCGAAGACGACGAAGAAATCGGGCGCGAAGCGGCGTTCGCCCGGGTAGTAGACCGTGATGCCGCGGCCGATGTAGGCCCGCCGCCCGCGCCGCCGGAACCAGCCGCCGAGCGAGCTCTCGGCGATGCGCTCCGCGTTGATGTGCGGGTCCCCGACCGGCGGCATCTGCGACCGGGGGATGGGGACGAGCGTCGCGCGCACGCGTTGCCGCTGCTCGTCGGTCAGCGTCGCCCAGACCTCGGAGGTCGGCGCCCTGGGCTCGTCGGTTCCGGCGTCGGGATGCGGGGCGTGCGACATACCGTCAGCATGCCACAGCCGGCCCCCCGCCGCCACGCGCGGATGTCCGGGAACGGCCGTTCAGAACGCGGTCTTCGCCACCCGGAACACGCCGGTCATGCTCGTGTAGTACAGATGCGTCGCATCTCCGGCGATCTGTCCGGGGCAGCCGGCCGCCGGCGAAAACGCCAGCACGTTGAGCGCCCGAGGCGCTCCACTCGCGTGGGGGAGGCGAACGATCTGGCAGTCCGGCGTGGGGAAATAGACATGCGTCGCGTCGACGACGAGCGTGACCGCCCAACTCGCGGTGGACGGCGACTCGCCGACGAGCTCGGCCGGCCCACCCGCCAGCGGCGCGCGCCACAGGCGCATGGGCGCATCGCCCTCCGTGACCCAGAAGAGGTGTGTTTCGCTCGTCGCGAGACCGAGGCGTGGCGTGCGGTGCTCGGTGGCCACGTCGGCGACCGCCCCGCCGTCTTTCGGCACCCTCCGCACGCGATCGGCGCCGAGAACGGCGTAGTAGACCGCATCGCCGGCGACGACCACCCCCGCGGGATAGGGCTCGTCCGTCGCCAGGATCTCGACCTCGCCCTCACCGGACTTCTCGACGCGTGCGACGCTGCCCGCCTCGGCATAGTTGGCGAAATAGGCGTGCGTCGCATCGAGCGCCAGGCCGGCGTATTGCGCGTTCTCCACGTCGGCGAGCCGGCTCCGGTCGCCCCCGTCGGGGGGGAACCGGAAGAGATCCGTCGTCGTCAATACATAGACACCGTCGGCCTCGGCGCGCACCGTCGTCGGGACCATGAGGCGCTCGCCGAGCACGACCGGCGCCCCCCCGGTCTTGGGGATGCGCAACAGATGCCCGTCCGGCCCGGTCGCGTCGGTGACGTAGACCGAGTCGCCATAGACGGCGATGCCGTAGTAGTTGAACCCGAGGCCCGACGAACCGGGCGCCGCGGCGGGTCCGGCGAGGCGCTCACCGGGTCCGTCGACGGCAACCGGCGTGCCACCTGCGCCCCCCGTCGGACCGGCGACGAAAGCATCCTCGGGCGGACGCGGGGCGCCCGTCTCCGAGCCGTCGTCATCGCCCCCGCCGCTTGCGACGTCGTCTCCGCAGCCGAGGAGCAGTGCCAGGACCAGGAGTGACCGGAGACCGTCGTTCATGAAACCTCCTTCTTCGATCGAAGCGCCGCGACGTCGGCCGGGCCGGGGACTCCCCAACCGGCAGCATAGCCGAAAACGTCGCGGGCCGGCCGGGCGTGCAGACCGTCGACGATGTCGAAACGGTCGAGCGGGACGAGCGCCGGGTGCGGCTGCCCGCACGCATGCGCGAGCGACAGCAAATCTTTTCTCAAGGTAATCAAATAGTTGGCGAGTCGCGCGGACTTCAGCGTCGGGTCGAGGCCCCCCATGAGCCAGCGGCTCTGCGTCGCCACGCCGGTGGGGCAATGGCCCGTATGGCATTGTTGGGCTTGAATACACCCGATGGCCAGCAAGGCCTCGCGGGCGACGTTGATCTGATCGCAGCCCATCGCCAGCGCGAGCATCGCCTGCTGCGGGAAACCGAGCTTGCCCGAGCCGATGAAGACGATCTTCTCGGCGAGGGCGCGCTCGGCGAACACACGATGCACCTCGGCGAAACCGAGCTTGAAGGGCAGCGCGACGTGATCCGTGAAAACGAGCGGCGCCGCGCCCGTGCCGCCCTCGCCGCCGTCGATGGTGATGAAGTCGGGCGCCCTTCCCGTGCCCTCGATCCGCTGTGCGAGCGAGCGCCAGAAGTCGAGCTCGCCGACGGCCGATTTGATGCCGACGGGCAATCCGGACGCGTCGGCGAGGCGCTCGATGAAGTCGAGCAGGGTGTCGACGTCGTGAAACGCCGAGTGCGCGGCCGGCGAGAGGCAGTCCACGCCCATGGGAATGAGGCGGATGCGGGCGATCTCGGGCGTGATCTTCGCGGCCGGCAGGACCCCGCCGAGGCCCGGCTTCGCGCCTTGCGAGAGCTTGAGTTCGATGGCCCGCACGGGGGCGCTCTGCACCGTCTCCAGGAACCGCTCCAGGCTGAAGCGCCCCTGGGCGTCGCGGCAGCCGAAGTAGCCCGTGCCGATCTGCCAGACGAGCTCGCCCCCGTGTCGGTGGTGATCGCTGATGCCGCCCTCGCCCGTGTTCTGCAGCGCGCCGGCGAGTTTCACCCCGCGATTGATCGCCTCGACGGCCGTCGCGGAGAGCGAGCCGTAACTCATGGCCGAGGTGTTGACGATGGACGCCGGCCGGAAGGCATGTTTGCGACCCCGAAACCCGCCGAGAACCTTGGCCCCCGGGCAGGCGTAGTCCGGTCCGTGCGTCCGCCCGTCGTCGTAGGGAAACGTGCTCTGCCGGATGATGACGTAGCCGGGGGTGTTCTCGAAGTCGTTGTCGGAGCCGAACCCGAAGTAATTGTTCTCTTTTTTCGCCGACGCGTAGATCCAGCGCCGCTGGTCGCGGGAGAACGGCCGCTCCTCGTCGTTGCCCGTGACGATGTATTGTCGCAGCGGTCCACCGAGGGCCTCGAACCAGTATCGAAAGCGCCCGACGATGGGGAAATTGCGCTTGATGGCGTGGACGCGCTGCCGACGGTCGACGACGGCGAGGAGCGCCAGCGCGGCGGCGGCGGCGGCCAGGACCCAGGCGGTGGTGTGCATCGTGCCATTGTGGGTCCGACCGAAGCCCGGCGCCACCCGGGCGTGCCAGTCCCGATCGGTGGGAGATTTGCCTACCCCCCCCCCATCCCCGTGAGGCCCCGGGGTTGAATTCGTGTACCGCCCACCGCAGATCGCCCCCAGCCCGCCGTCGCGGGGTGGGGCGCGCCTCTGCGCCGTGGTGGGTGGGTTTTCGCGCCTTCGCCTGAGCCCGCGGGTACGGGGCGGCCAGCCGTTGTCCGGCTCAGGAGAGTGCGACGGGGTCCGGTATCTCGGCCCAGCGGAGGCCGACGAGGTGGCGCTCGGTCGCGGCGGAGACCGCGTGGCGCAGCCAGTCCATGAGCTCACGCCAGGGGATGAGGCCGGGGCGCTCCTCGCGCAGGCTGTGGGCGCGGAAGATCGCCATGGCGTTGCAGGCGATGCGTCGGAGGACCATCAGGGCGAGCATGGCGGTGGGGTTGCGGGACCAGGGCCGGTCGTCTTCTCGAAACGAGACATCGAGCGTCTTGTGGATGCCGTTCTCGACCTGCCAGTGGGCCCGAATGATGTCGAGCCACTGCCGTGCCGTGTAGTCAGCCGGGGCGACGTTGCTGACGAAATACCGATCCATCTTGGCGATGATCGTGCCGTCCTTTTCGACGGTCTCCC
>JAKLJY010000089.1 GCA_023150895.1 Myxococcota bacterium
CGCCGCCACGACGGCGTCGGCGTTCGAATCGGCACCTGCACCGCCGTCGCACGCCGTCGCCGCGAGCAGACCGGCACCGGCCCCCAGAAAGAACCATCGCGGGGGGGCGGGGCGCCTCATGCGGGGGTCCGGACGCGGCGCGCCGACTTCGGACGGAAAGCGTCGACGACGGTGGCATCCGTTTCGGCATACGGTCCGCCGATGAGATCGATGCAATAGGGCACGGCCGCGAAGATGCCCGGGACGAGCACCTCGCCCGCCGGTCCGCGCAGCCCCTCGAGCGTCTCCCGGATGGACTTCGGCTGCCCGGGCAGGTTCAGGATGAGCGCCCGGCCACGGATGACGGCCGTCTGTCGGGACAGGATGGCCGTCGGCACGAACCGCAGGCTGATCTGTCGCATCTGTTCGCCGAAGCCGGGCATCTCGCGGTCGCCCACCGCCCGGGTGGCCTCCGGCGTGACGTCGCGGGGGGCGGGGCCGGTGCCGCCCGTGGTGAGCACGAGATCACAGCCGACGACGTCGACGAGTTCGATGAGCGCGGCCTCGATCTGCGGCCGCTCGTCGGGCACGAGGCGGGTGTGCGTCGCGAACGGGGTCGTCAGAGCGCGCTCGAGCCAGGTCTGAAGCGCCGGGATGCCTTCGTCCGCATAGACGCCGCGCGAGGCGCGGTCACTGATGGAGACGAGGCCGATGGCGAGGGGGCGGTCGGGATCGGTATGCATCGTGCCTCCGATCTGCCACAGAGCGTCGCGGCTGTCTCGGCTCTCGATGAAGACCCGGGCCGGGTGCGACGCGGCGGCGGTTTGGGGCATCATGGCGTGACCCATGCGAAATCCGCTGCAGCTCGTCATGTTCCTGTCCGTCGTCACGCTCGCGACGATCCTCGCGCACCGGTACCTGTACGTGCGCACGGTGCGGGACCTCTCGCCGTCGGCCCGCTGGCAACGTCTCGGGCGCGCGTTCTGGGCGGGGGCCGCATTCTTCCTGGTCGCGGGCATGATCGGCTTCCGGTTTCTGCCCCCGAGCATCGGCGTCGTGCTCGCCGGGGCCGCCTTCGGGTGGATGGGACTTCTGGCGATCTTCCTGCCGATGACGCTGCTCGGCGAGCCCGTGCGTCTCTGGCAGGGCGTGCGCGACCGCCTCCGGCGTGCGACGGCCGACGCGCCGCCCCTCGATCCGGGACGTCGCGTGGCGATCGCCCGGTTCAGCGCGGCCGTGACGACGGTCGGCGGCACCAGCATCGCCGCCGCGGGCGTGCGCACGGCGCTCTCCGATCCCGAGCTGCGCGAAGTCACCATCGCGCTCGAACGGCTCCCGAAGGCCTTCGACGGTCTGCGCATCGTTCACCTGACGGACATCCACGTCGGGCCCACGATCGGCCGCGAGTTCACCGAGCACCTCGAAGCCCGGGTCAACGCGCTGAAGCCGGACCTCGTCGTCCTGACGGGCGATCTCGTCGACGGCGGGGTCAGACACCTCGCCCCGGACGTCGCGCCCCTCGGTCGTTTCGTGTCGCGGTACGGCACGTTCATGTGCACGGGCAATCACGAGTACTACTCGGGCGTCGACCCCTGGTGCGAACACTTCGAGAGCCTGGGCGTGCGCGTCCTGCGCAATGCGCGCGTCACGCTGGAGCGCGATGGGGCGGCCCTGGATCTCATCGGCGTCGACGACTGGGGCGGGCGCTCGGCGAAGGGCGGTTTCGACCTGGCAAAGGCCATCGCGGATCGGGACGCCGAGCGGTGCGCCGTCTTGCTCTGCCACCAGCCGAAGGGCGTCGACGCCGCCGCCGAGGCCGGCCTCGACCTCGTCCTCTCCGGGCACACACACGGTGGGCAGATCTGGCCCTACAACTTCCTGGTCAAGCTCCAGCAGCCCTACGTCCAGGGCCTGCACGCCCACACGGCGCGCACGCAGATCTACGTCCACCCGGGGACGGGCTACTGGGGGCCGCCGATTCGCCTCAAAGTGCCCGCGGAGATCGGCCTCATCACGCTGGTTTGCGCGCCCACATCAGCGTCCGCTTGAACGGGAAGAAAAACGGGCGTTCGTCCGGCAGCGTCGCCAGCAGGCGTGTGCGGTAGACCCGCACGAAGACCTCGAAGTCCACGGGGGAGAGCGTGCGCTGCCACGTCGTCAGCAACGTGCCGCGGACCCACTCGACGACGGCCTCCGGGCTTTCGAGCCAGTGAATGTAGACCTGCTGCCGCACGTGGATGTCCTGATAACCGGCCCGCGCGAACAACTCGGCGTAGAGCTCCGGGCCGAGGACGTCCGGCAGGAAGGCCGGCTGCGGCGAGAATCCCGGGCTGACCTCGCGGGCGACGCGATGCGCGTGGCTGTCCTGGTTCGCGGGCACTTGCAGCGCGACCTGCCCCCCGGGGGCGACCGCGGCCAGAATCCTCGCGAGGGCCCTGGCCTGGTCGGGCACCCACTGGAGTGCGGCGTTGGAGAAGACCACGTCGAAGGGCTCGGCCGGAGAGAACCGGGCGATGTCGCCGTTCTCGAACCGCAGCCCCGGCGCCGTCAGACGCTCGGCCTCGCCGAGCATCTCGGACGACGAGTCGATGCCGAGCGTCTCGCGCGCGTCGAGGTGGCGGTGGAGCTCGAGCGTGAGCTCGCCCGAGCCGCAACCGAGGTCGACGACCCGCGGGCGCTCGACGGGCCGCAGAAGCGCGAGCAGGTCATCGAACGGCTGGCGGCGCTCACTCGAGAAGCGCTTGTACTGACTCGGGCTCCAGGTCACGGCGGTCGATCCCCTGCGGTCGTCGGACGGTGCAGGACAGCATACCCCCAGGCCGCGAACACCGCTGCTTCGATGTGTCGAGTGCAGAAAAACGCACATTCGTGATCGATTCCGCGATTCGATCGGCGAACACCCCTTAGGATGCGCATCGGACACGCGCGCGCCGCACGACGTGGCGCGCCCAGACACCGGGGGAGATCGAGCATGAAGAAAACGAAGCCATGGGTGCGGCCGTCCTGGCTGCTCCTCGCCGGCCTGACGTTGACCGCCTGTCCGGATCCGGGCGGCGGCACCAACGGCGGCGGCGGGAGCACGGGGGGTTCCGGCGAGGGCAACGAAGACGTCGGCCTGCCGGACGCCAGCGGCCTGGGTGACCGGGGCGTCGGCGGCAACACCGGCGGCACGACCGGCGGCACGACCGGCGGCACGACCGGCGGCACGACCGGCGGCAGCACCGGCGGCGCGGGTGGCGAGACCGGCGGCGCGGGTGGCGAAACCGGCGGCGCGGGTGGCGAGACCGGCGGCGCGGGCGGCGAGACCGGCGGCGCGGGCGGGAACCCCAAGCCCGACGCCGGTTTGCCCGACTGCGCACCCGGCACCTCCGAGGCCTGCGCCGAGGACGTTTGCGCCGGTGGGACGCGCACGTGCGGCGACGACGGCACCTGGGGCGACTGCGTCGGCCCGGCCGAGGCCTGCGACGGCCTCGACAACGACTGCGACGGGGTCGTCGACAACGGCATCCCGGACATCGGTCAGGCCTGCACCGTCGGCTTCGGCGCGTGCGAAGGGCAGGGCGTCGTCGTCTGCGACCCCGCGACGGGCGGAACGGTCTGCAACGCGCAGCCCGTCGGTCCCGGTGAGCTCGAGACCTGCAACGGCCTCGACGACGACTGCGACGGCCTCGTGGACGAGGACATCGACGGCGGCGCCCTGGCGGTGCCGTGTTACGACGGCCCCCCGGGGACGGAGGGCATCGGGGCCTGCGCAACGGGCGTCGCGATCTGCGACAACGGCGCCCTCGGTGTCTGCAGCGGCGCCGGCCTGCCCGGTCGCGAGGTCTGCAACGGCATCGACGACGACTGCAACGGTGCGACCGACGAGGGCCCCGGCGGCGGCCCCATCAGCGAGGCATGCTATTCGGGCCCGGCCGGCTCCGAGGGCGTCGGCACCTGCCAGGGCGGACGCAGCACCTGCGAGAACGGCGTGATGGGCGGCTGTGCGGGCGAGGTCCTGCCCGGCATGGAGATTTGCGACGGCGTCGACAACGACTGCGACGACCTCGTCGACGACGTCGCCGGTGGCTGCGGCGCCTGTCAGCCCGGCGCCAACATTCCTTGCTACGCCGGCCCGGTCGGCACCGAAGGCAACGGCGCGTGCCGGGCGGGTCGCCAGACCTGCCTCCCGGACGGCTCCGGGTACGGTGCGTGCGAAGGCCAGGTCCTGCCCGACGCGGAGGTCTGCGACGGCGACGACAACGACTGCAACGGCCGCATCGACGACGGCCTGCCCGGGACGGGCGAGCGGTGCGTGGCCGGCCAGGGCGCCTGCGAGGGCGTCGGTGAGACGGTCTGTGATGTGGCGACGGGCGGCATCATCTGCAATGCCCGCCCGCTGAGCGCGGGCGTCGAGACCTGCAACGGGGTCGACGACGACTGCGACGGCCTGATCGACGACGGCTTCGGGGTCGGCGACCGCTGCCTGAGCGGCGTCGGGGCCTGCGAGGCGGTTGGCCGCATCGTGTGTGACGGCGAGGGCGGGGCGGCCTGCGAGGCCCCCGTCGTCCAGCCCGGCGTCGAGGCCTGCGACGGCGTCGACAACGACTGCAACGGCCTCGTCGACGAGGGCTTCGGCCTCGGCGAGCGCTGCGTCCTCGGCGAGGGCGCCTGCCAGGCCCGCGGTGTCACGGTCTGCGACGCCGAGGGCGGCGTGCAGTGCGACGCACAGCCCGGCCTGCCCGGCGAGGAGACCTGCAACGGCGTCGACGACAACTGCGACGGTGCCGTCGACGGGCCGGGCCTCTGCCCGCCGCTCTTCGAGTGCATCGCCGGCGGCTGCCAGCCGGTCATCGTGCCCGATGAGTGCCAGCAATACGCGACGCTCTCGGAGGCCGACCGGAACGTCGCGTTCAACGACGAGATGATCCGTTGCGACAACCAGCTCCCCGCCGGTTGGTATCGTTTCGGCGGCGAGGCCGGGACGCGCATGCCCACCACGCCGCCGCCCGAGCTCTCCTGCGGCACGCACGCGCCCGGCTGGATGGTCGGCGAGTATCCGGGCGTGGCCGAGGGCGCGGTCGGGCGCCAGGTCTGCTTCAACTGGGCCGGCGACCAGTGCCAGTGGTCCCAGGAGATCCAGGTCCGCAACTGCGGCGAGTACTACGTCTTCAACCTCGCGCCGACGGAGGTCTGCTCGCTGCGCTTCTGCGGCGACGGCGACCCCGAAGGGGCCGTGCGGCTCGCCGGCGGCGAAGGCGCCAACGGCCGCGTGGAGATCTTCCACGACGGCCAGTGGGGCACCGTCTGCGACGACGCGTGGGATCTCGCCGACGCCGAGGTGGTCTGCCGCCAGCTCGGCTACCGCGGCGCGTTCGAGGCCATCCAGGAGTTCGGCGGCGGCGCCGATCCCATCTGGCTCGACAACGTCGGCTGCGCCGGGGACGAGGCCAACCTCATGAGCTGCCAGGCGCAGCCGTGGGGCCAGCACAACTGCGTCCACGAAGAGGACGCCGGCGTCACCTGCCTGACCGGCGAGGGCGGCCCCGGCGAGTCCTGCGTCGTCGACGCGCACTGCAACGGGGAGGGCCTGATCTGCGTCGACGGCGTCTGCCGCGAGCCCCCGCGTTGCGGCGACGGCAACGTCGATCCGGGCGAGGAGTGCGACGGCGGCATCGGCAACCCCGACGACGGCTGCACCGACGAATGCACCTTTGAAGGCGGTGGCCAGGGCTACGTCGGCAGCTTCCGCGTGAACGAGGGGCCGCCGTGGGCGAACGAAGGCGTCAACGCCTACTCCTGCGTGGCGGTCTGTGCACAGCTCTTCGGTGGCGCGGCGGGGGACTACGACTGCTCGACGACGGCGGACGCGGTCAACCACCGCGCCTACGTCGACGGGTGGGGCGATTCGCAGTATTGCCAGGGCGAGGGCGTCGCCGAGGACTTCGTCCGCCCGGGCGAAGGGCTGCCGTACGACTGCGGTCAGCAGGGCTGCTCGTACTCGGCCTACGTCAGCGATCACGCCTGCGCCGCCGTCAACCACTGCTTCCTCGCGACGCCGCCGGGTTCGGTCCGGCTCGTCGGAGGCGCCGCGCCGAACGAGGGCCGCGTCGAGATCTTCTACAACGGCGTGTGGGGCACGCTCTGCGACGACGGGTGGTCGGGCAACACCCCGATCGGCCTGGCCGGCGGCGACGTCCTCTGCCGTCAGCTCGGCTTCCCCGGTGTGCGGGTGGTCGACACGCTGAACCTGCCCGGGGCCGAGGGCTCGCCGATTCACCTCGACGACATCGTCTGCCAGGGCGTGGAGGCCGCCGTGGATGCCTGCGCCCACCTCCCGGTCGGGCAGCACAACTGCGGTCACGTCGAGGACCTCACGCTGGTCTGCCTGCTCCCCGGCGAGTGTGTCGATGACGCGGACTGCGACGGCGAGCTCGTCTGCCGCAACGGGCGGTGCGCCGCGCCGCCGGTGGTCGGGCAGCGCACGGCCCTGATGCGCTGCGGCAACAGCCAGCGCGACGTCGCGACGTTCGTGGACGCCGCCGACAACCTTCAGGTCGTCGTCGGGTGCGTGCCCGATGCCAATACCCAGGCCATGCTCGTCACCCGTGGCGGGCTCGCGCAGGCCGCGCCCAACGCGGCCGCCTGGCGCAATTACGTGCAGGCGGGCGGCATCATCATCACGGAGTACAACGCCAGCGACGAGGTCTACAACGCCGTGTTCCAGGCGAACGTCGCGCAGGGCAACGGCTTCGGGAACTGTCAGGACAACATCAACCCCGTCGTCCGCGACAACCTGAACGACGCGTTCTGGGTGGCCAACGGCGCGCTTCCGGTCGCGAACGCCCAGAACTCCGGCTGCGGCATGAACATGGCAAGCTGGGGCCAGCCCATCGTCCGCCTCGGCGGGTGGGATGCCAACTCGACGTCGTTGGCCTACCGGGACCTCGGCACCGGCCGGGTCTGGCTCGTCGAGACCGACTGGCAGGATCCGGAGGCCGGGTTCGGCCCCGAAGCCCGCCAGCTCATGCGTTACATGATCCTCCACGGTCGGCGCGCCGCGGTCTGCAACGGGCAGCTCATCAACGGCGTCTGCCTCACGCACGTCTCGGCCGAGTGTGTGCAGGGTTCCGTCGAGGCGTACTGCGCGGCGCGCGGCGAAGAGGTCATCACCTTCGCCGAATTCCAGGCCATCGTGGCTGGCGGCTGGGTCCGACCCAACGCCAACTATCACACCATCGCCGTGGCCGAATACGCACAGTGCCCGGACGGGTACGGGAACGTCGGCATCCCCGGCTTCTCCAACCTCGACCTCTGGCAGTGCGGGGAGAACCAGGACTACTGCAATCGGGCCATGGCCTGCGTGACCCGGGGCGCCGCGCCGGAGGCCAACGCCGACTGCGCCAACAACCCGCTCTGGCGCCGCGTCGAGTGCAACGTCGACTCGTGGGTGTGGAGCACGGATCGCGTCGGCTCCCGGGACATCCCCACCGCCGAGGCGAACCGTGAGCTCACCACCGGCTGCAACCACTCCGGTGACGCCAACAACGACGGTCTGTGCAGCCTCGACGGGCAGGGCTGGGTCTCGACCCAGCGCTGGGCGATGGCCGGCTGCAACGCGACGTGGCTGCACCTCGCGCCGAACAACGTGGCGTTCGACTGCGGCGGGCACGACGGCGACACCGTTCGCCGGCTCGTGACGTCCGACAACGGGTGCTACGACTACCGGAACCTTCCGGCGCCGGGCAACCCGCTCTGAAACCCGTCCCCCGGCTTCGGCCGGGGGCGCCTCACCCTTCGTCGGTCAGCGCGCGCTGAATCCGCAGGGTGAGTTCGGCGAGGGCCTCCCGCGCTTCGGCCGGGATGCGCTCGAACTCGACCGCGATCTCGTGGTCCTCGTCGCCGTGGCGGTCGGCGGGGCTGCGCTCGGCGACGCGGATGACCCGCGCCGTCCCGTGGTGACGTGGCCCGATGCCGCCCACCTGGAAGTCGACGGCGATGCGTTCGCCGGCGGAGACCTGCCCGGCACGCCCGCCGAACGCGAGGCCCGTGACACTGAAGCTCATGAAGGGATCGGGCTCGTGCCAGTTCCACGGTGCCGGGCCGCTGGCCTCCACGAGTCGCCAGCGGAGGCCGATGGCCGCGACGAGTCGCGGGAACCGTCGTTTCTCTTCGCCGTGCAGGCGTCCGCGCGCCTCGAACGTCAGGCGTCGTCCGCGTTGGGACACCAGGCGGGCGGGTTGCCGGCGGATGCGCTCTCCCCGGAACGAGAGCACCACGCGACGATCGGGGTCGAACGCCGGAGGCTCGAGGTCGAGTTCGACCTCGAACGTGCTCCCCGCGTGGGAGACGAGCCGCCCGGAGCGGGGCACGACCGCGTCGTCGTAGAGGAAGACGACCTCGACGCCCGTCTGCGGACCGGGCACGGGCGCCGTGGGTTCGGCGATCATCGGCATCGGTGGTTTCCCCTTCATGTCCGACCCACCATTCGGCCGGTGGCGCGCGGGACTTGAATCCGTGCCACGCGGCCCTTGACGCGAACCGGCGCGCGCTCGTATGGCAATCGAGTGCTGACCACCGTCCAGGCCGCCCGTTACTCCGTGAGAGGCACCTCGCTCGGCGGCGTCTACACGGCCCTCCACGTACCCGAGCTCGACGCGCTGTTCGACTGCGGTCTCCCGCTGCGCTCGGCCGCCTCCGTGACCAACCTCTTCCTGAGTCACGGGCATGTCGACCATGCGGGGGCGTTGCCTGCGCTCCTCGGCATCCGGGGGCTCCATGGCGTCCGCAAGAACCTGCGGGTGTTTCTGCCATCGACGCTCGCCCCGGTCATCGCCGAGGCCCTGGCGGTCATCAGCCGCCTGCATCGCTGGCCCCTCACCGTCGACCTCGTGCCCATGGAGCCCGGTGATGAGGTCCCGTTGCGCAACGACCTCGTCGTTCGGGCCTTTCGCACCTACCACCCCGTTCCGAGCCTCGGGTACCTGTTCGTGAACCGGGTGAAGAAGCTTCGGCCCGAGTTCGCGTCGTTGCCCGGCCCCGAGATCGCGCGGCTGCGGCGGACGGGCGCCGACATCTTCTTCGAAGATCCGCGCTTCGAGCTCGCCTACGCGACGGACACGCTCCCCTTGGTGCTCGAGCGAGAGCCGGCGCTCTTCGACACGCGCGTCCTCATCCTCGAGTGCACCTTCCTCGACGGGCGCAAGAGTGTCGCCGACGCCCGCGCCGGCTGTCACATCCACCTCGACGAGCTGCTCCCGTTCGCCCATCGGTTCAACAACGAGGCGCTCGTTCTGATGCACTTCAGCCAGCTCTACACCCCGGCGGACGTCCGGCGCCTGCTCGCCGAGCGCTGTCCGCCGGACCTGCGGCGCATTCTGCGCCCGCACGTGCCCGAGACCGAGAACTGGCCGGGTTGATCCCGGCCCCTTCAGGAGCCCCCATGGCCGACATCCGCCAGACGCGGACCTTCGCCACCACCCCCGCGCGCCTCTTCGAAGCCCTCGTCGACCCCACACAACATGCGGCCTTCACGGGCGCGTCGGCGTCGGGCGAGGCGGACGTCGGCGCGGCCTTCACGGCCTGGGATGCCTACATCGAGGGCCGACACCTGGTCCTCGAGCCCGGGGTTCGGATCGTCCAGGCCTGGCGCGCCGCGGACTGGCCCGCGGGACACTGGTCCGTCGTCCGGTACGAACTGGCCGAGCGGGAAAGCGGCGAGGTCGTCGTGCACTTCGAGCAGGCCGGCGTGCCCAACGACTTCGCCGAGGCGATCGCGCAGGGCTGGCAGGACTACTACTGGACCCCCCTGGCGGAGTGGCTGGCGGCGCTCTGAAGAAGAGCGCCGGCTCGCTCAGGGCCGCTGGAACTCGGTCGGCGTCGGGCCGGACTCTTCCATGATGACGAACTCCACGCGGCGGTTCTTGGCGTGGGCCTGTTCGTCGGTGCCCTGGTCGATGAGCATCGACTCGCCGTAACCCTTGCTCGTCAGGCGGTCGGCGGCGATGCCCCCGCGCTCGATGAGGAACTTGCGGACGGCGGCGACACGACGGTCCGAGAGGTCGAGGTTGTAGGCGTCCGAGCCGCGGTTGTCCGTGTGGCCCTGAATCTCGACCTTGGTGATCTGGGGGTTCTGCTTCAGCGTCTCGGCCACCTGGAACAGGATGTCGTAGCTCTCCGGGCGGATGACCGCCTTGGCGAGCTCGAAGTAGATCTTGTCGAGGATGTTGATCTTGCCGCCGCTGATGACCACCCGCTTCGGAACCTCGGGGCAGCCGTCTTCGTCCTCGATGCCGTTGTAGTTCTCCGGCTCGTTGGGGCAGCGGTCGACGTTGTCGAGCAGACCGTCCTTGTCGTTGTCGGGGTCGGGGCAGCCGTCGTTGTCCTCGAAGCCGTCGATGTCCTCGGGCTCGTTGGGGCAATTGTCCTGCGCGTCGAGGATGCCGTCCCGGTCGTTGTCGGGATCGGGGCAGCCGTCTTCGTCTTCGAAGCCGTCCTTGTCTTCGGGCTCGTTGGGGCAGCGATCGAGCATGTCCACGATGCCGTCGCCGTCGCGGTCGCGCTGACCCTCGGGGCAGCCGTCTTCGTCTTCGAAGCCGTTCTTGTCCTCGGGGAGGTCCGGGCAGAGGTCGACGACGTCGAGGATGCCGTCCTCGTCGTTGTCGGGATCGGGGCAGCCGTCCTCATCGACGAAGCCGTCCTTGTCCTCTTTCTCGTCCGGGCACTGATCGATGTCGTCGTTCAGGCCGTCGCCGTCGCGATCGCGGATGGCCGGCTCGAAGACGATGCCCGCGAAGAGGCGTGGCGTGGGATCGCCCATGTTGTTCAGGAAGCCGTAGCTGCCGCCGAACGTCAGGAAGCTGTTGCCGGCGAGGAAGACCTTCAGGGCGCCGAGGGATTCGACGGGCGTGGCGCGCTCGGCGCCGCTCTCGATGGGCACGGCCCCGAAGCCTTCGAAGATGAGGTCGAGGCGCTCGGGGATGAGGATGAAACCGACGCCGAGGCCGTACTGGACGTCCTTGCCGACGATGATGGGGTCCTCGCGCGGAATCGTCGAGGCCACCCCGGCGGCGTCCGTGACGGTGACGGGGGTGACCGCGTCGCTGAGCTCGCGCCGGTCGCGCAGGCGCGCCGCGCCGTTGACCGCCATGTAGACGCGGCTGCCGAACATCCAGTCGATGGCCAGGCGGGGCACGAAATAGGCGCCCTGCCCGTGGCTGATGAAACCGTCCGCCTCGCCGGTGCCGACCACGACGGAGGGCACGAGGGCGAGGCCGATCGTGTGTCGCTCGCGGTCGAGGATGCGGACCTTCAGGCTGAACTGCGCGTCGCCGAAGCCGTCCGCCGAGAGGTTGCTCTCGTCGCCCGCGCCATCGTTCTGCCCGCGCGAGATGACCACCGGCAGGTTGGCCCCGATCTCGACGATGTTGGCGAACCCGAGCGCGAGCACGAAGTTGCCCGTGCCGAGGTTGTCGACGACGTTGACCTCTTTGCCGCCGATCTTCTGCTTGAGGGGATCGAACGCGTAGTTGAGGTAGAGGCCGAGGCTCGGCTCGAGGGTGCCGAGCGCTTTGGAGCGCTCGAGCGTGACGAGACCTTTGGAGTCCATGGCCGGACGGAAGTTCTGGATGTCGATGTCCCGAGCCTCTTGGGCCGCCGCGGGCGCGGCGAGCAGGAGAATCGAGGCCGACCCGAGCAGGCGGTTCGAGGCACGCACGACCAAAAACTCCGTGATTCTGCGCGTTTGGGTGATTTTCGGGGGGTGAACGCGCGAGATGTTATCGGGACGGCATCGGCGAGTAAAGATCAGGAGCCCGAGCGACCCCGATCTTCGTAGGGGTTATTTGCCGAGTTCTGCCTCGAGCTGGTCGATGCGCTGCTGGATGGCCGGCTTGAAGGAGCTGTTGGTCTCCTTGTCGAGCCAGCGCTTGCAGTGGCGCAGTGCCCGATTCGGATCGCCCTTGGCCTGATAGAGCACGCAGAGGCGCTGGTGGGCCAGTTTGCCCTCGGGGTTGATGCGGATGGCCTTCTCGAAGAGTTCGGCGGCCTCCTCGCGGTTGCCCCGGACGACGAGCTTGGTGCCCTCGTCCATGAGCTCCTCGTAGGTCGGGCCCTTGGGCTTCTTTTCGTCGCGCGGGGCACGGGCCTCGCCATCGGGCGCCGCCGAGCGTGGGGGGGCGGCGACATCGGGGCCGGGCGCAGCGGTCGCCGGGGCGGCGGGGGCGCCGTCGGGCGTCTTGGGTTTGCGCGCCTCGGCGGCCTTGATCTCTTTGGCGAGCTTGGCGGCCTCGTCGAAACCGCGCGCGTCGAGGTCACGCTGGACGACCCTGGCGCCCTCGACGTCGTTGTCCTCGAGCAGCCCCCGGCCGCGGGCGAGTTCGGACGCGGCGAACTCGGGTTCGATTTTCTTGAGGAGCTCCTGCGCGCGGGGCGAGTAGACGCTGCCCGTCGCGAACTTCTCGAGGCCGAGGTAGGCGTCCGCCCACTGACTCTCGGCGGCGTGCCGCCGCAGATCGTCGAAGAGCCGCTGGTTGCCGGCTTCGGAAACCGCGCGCTCACGACCCGTACGGGCCTGCTCGTTGTTGGGCGTGGACTGCAGGACGCGCTCGAAGACCCGTTGCGCGTCGGCCCAGGCCTCCTGGTTCAGGTGGCCTTCGCCCTCGGCGACGAGCTTGCCGACGTCGACGGGCCCGGACTCGGAGGCGGGGGCGCTGCTCTGCTGGACGCCCGGCTTCGGGGGTTCGGTGCCCTTCGGTTTCGTCGGGCGCACCAGGAAGAACGTGCCGATGGCGATGCCGGCCAGCAGCAGCGCGATGGCCACCAGGCGGAGCGTGCCGCCGGAGCTGCCCGGCACCTCGACGTCGTCGATGTCGGCCGGCGTGAAGACGTAGTGCTCGCCCGGGGCGACGAAGCGCAGCTTGACGTGGCCGAGCTCGATGATGTCCCCGTTGACGAGGGTCACCGTCCCGAAGGGCTCGCCGTTGACCCGGACCCCGTTGGACGAGGCCAGATCGATGACCGTGAACTGCCCGTCGCGGACCACGATCTTGGCGTGGTTGCGCGAGATGGACCGGTGGTTGATGACGACGTCGTTCTCGTCGGTGCGGCCGAGGATGATCTCGCGCCGACCGAGGTCGTAGGTCTGACCGCCGAGGTTGCTGGAGACGACGACGAGCCGCCCGTGTTTGTCGGCGGGCAGGAGGTCCGTGTCGTCGACCCGATGCAGCGCAGTGGGGGCATCGTCGGCCGACCGGGCCGTCGAGACGATCGTCGCCGCGTCACCCCGGACGGCGGGTTGGTCGCCCGTCATGCCGGTGGGCGGATCGACCTGGAGCGCGAGCGAGTAGTCGCCGATCTGAACGAGGTCGCCCGGGCGCATGGTGCACTTGCCGGCGACCTTGTCTCCGTTGAGCTTGATGCCGTTGTAGCTGTCGAGATCCTCGACGATGACCGTGTGGTCCGCGCCTTCGCCCGTGCGCATCAGCCGGGCGTGACGGCGCGAGACGTTGCGCTCCGTCAGCCGGATGGTGTTGCCCTCTTTGCGACCGATCGTGATCTCGTCGCGGATCAGAGGCACGACGGTCGTCTTGCCTTCGTCGTCCTCGATGAGCAGTCGCAGCATGCGGGTCCTTCAGCGCTCGGACAGTGGCGATCCGCGGGATCGAGGGGCAACCTGTACCACAGTCCGCGCGGGACGGCAAAAGGCATGGGCGAGGGGGTCAGAGCACGATTTCGGACAGTCGGAAGAGGTGGATGTTGCGCCGTTCGAGGTCCTCGAGCCAAGGGCCCAGGAGGGCCAGCGTCTCCGGGTTGCCGTGCGCGACCACCACGGCCTGACCGTCGAGCACGAGCGCGGCCTCGACCGCCTTGAACGCGGCCCGGACGTCCTGCCCGGGGAGGTCGAGCGCGTGGGTCCTTGCGGCGGTGCGCACGCCGACCACGCGGGCCGTCTCCAGGGCGACCGACGCCGGAGACGTCCGGTCGTCGAGGAAGAACAGGCCGCGCCCGCCAATCAGGTGGAGCAGGCTCGCCATGTGCGTGGCCTGCGTCGTGAACCGCCCGCCGAGGTGGTTGATGACCCCCACGGCGCGGGGCAGGCGGCCGAGCAGGCGGTCCGCCGCGCGCGCCGCCGCCTCCGGCGGGTCCGCCGTGGTGAGAAAGTCCGGCCCGTCCGCAACGGTCGGGGGCTGGGGCTCGAGGGGCAGATCGACGACGATCTCGCGGCCGGCGTCCGCCAGGCGCGCCGCCATCGAGGGCGCCGACGGGGCGTTGGGGAGGAACGCGAACGTGACGTGCTCGTCGAGGGCGAGGAGGCGCTCGAGCACCGCCGGCTCCCGCCCGAGGTCGTCCACCACGAGCGTCAGGCGAGGCCCGGGGGGCCACGCGCGCAGCGCCAGGGCCGGGCGCTGCTGCTGCGCGATCGCCCGGAAGTACGGCCGCCCGGGCCGGTCGCCGCCGATGTTGCGGCTCACCTGAAACCCCGCCGCCGCCAGGGGCGCTTCCAGCGCGTCGAGGAGCTCGCCGCAGGCGCGGGCAGGCGGGCAGGGAAACGCCAGCAGCGGGAACGTCTCGCCGGGACTGCGGCCCGCCCCGCGCAAGGGGTAGACGCCGTGCTGCAAGACGGCCGCCGGGACGCTCGGGGCCAGCAATCCGGAGACGAGCTCCCGCGCGGGGCCCGGATCGGCCACCGGGGCTGGGCCCGTTGAACTGCTCGCCGCGGCCGGCGAGGGGGCACTCCGGCCCGGGGGCACGGGCTCGGAGCGCAGCCAGGCGTCGAGCGCGAGGGTCACGAGCGCACCCGCGGCGCCGGCCGCCAGCACGGTCCAGATCCGGGGACCACGGGGCGGAGGGGGCGGGCTCGCGGCCGGACCGACGGGCGGGACGACGACGGTGTCCCCGGAGTTCTCGGGCTCGCTCACGGTTCTCCTTGCGGGGGGGGCGGCGCGGGGCCGGCTTCGGTCTCCGGGCGGGACCGGTGCCGCGGGCGCTTCTTGCGTCCGGTCCCGGCGACCCCCGAGGTGGTGGAGAGCCACTCGGCGGGATCGACCGTCCGCTGACCTTCGCGAATTTCGAAGTAGAGCACGGGTCCGCGCAAGGATCCCGTATCGCCGACGAGCCCGATCGGATCGCCGACCGCGACGCGTTCCCCGACGGGGCGGTCGACGCGGGCGAGGTGACCGTACAACGTATGGAACCCGTCGCCGTGGGCCAGCACCACCAGGTTGCCGAAGCCCTTGTACCAGTCCGCGTAGGCGACCCGCCCGGCGTAGACCGCCCGCACCGGGGCGCCGACCAGGGCGTCGATCTCCACGCCTTTCCGGAAGATCGCGGTGCCGAGCTCGGGGTCCTCGGCGCGACCGTACCCCCGCGCAATCGCGCCCGCCGCCGGGTAGGGGAGTCGGCCCCGCTCCGCGGCGAACCCGGTCACGCCGGGCGGCGCGGTGCGGTCGAAAACGAGCGCGGCGGCGGCGGCCTCCTGCTCGCCGACCATCCGGCGCAGGGCGTCCCGTTCGTGTCGCAAGGCCGCGAGCACCGCCATGCGCGTCCGTCGTTCGTCCTCGAGGCTCGCGCGCTGTCGTTCGAGGGCCGCCCGGTCCCGCTCGATGGTGGCCGCAATGCTCCGCTGCTCCGCGGCGAGGGCCTCCACGGTCGTCTGGGCCGACCGCAGGTCGCGCAGGAGGCGGGCGTCGTTCTCGAGGACGCGCCGCAGGTACTCGCGCCGGTGGACGATCTCCGTCGGATCAT
Source organism: Myxococcota bacterium (assembly GCA_023150895.1). Classification (GTDB taxonomy): domain Bacteria; phylum Myxococcota_A; class Bradymonadia; order UBA7976; family UBA1532; genus CAINDO01. The sequence goes on from JAKLJY010000089.1 coordinate 15,703, forward strand.
GGGCCCCGAGCAGGATGCGGGCATAGGCGGCCTCGTCGAGGCGCGCGCGGGCCCTCAGGCGCTGCTGAACCAGGGCTCGGCGCTGGCTCATGGAAGCGGTGATCTCGGCGCGCTCCTCTTCGATCCCGGCGATCCGGGTCTCCCGTGCGGCGAGCCGCTGTTCCAGCGCGTGCGCTTCGAGCGTGAGCTGCGCGATCAGGCGGTCGAGGGCGTCGACGCGATCGAGGACCGAAGTTTCCTTCGAGAACGCCGCCCGGGCCCGCGCGACCGCTTCGGCGTCGGGGGTCGGCGGCGCCGCGGGCGGCGCGACGCCGGTGAGCAGCGCCACGACGAGGAGCCCCGGGCCGATCACGGTCCGCCTCCCCGTTGCCGCAGAAAGCCGCCCACGGAGACGTGGCTCGCCAGGACCCCGACGAGGCTTGCCCCGACGGCCAGCGCGGCGGTCGCGCGCAGCGGCAGAAACTCGAACGGCAGCCGCCCCAGGTCGAGCCGGATGGCCGGGTCCCCTTCGGGCACCAGGAGTCGCCACGCGATGTAGAGCAGCCCCGTCGCCAGACCGGCGCCCAGCAACCCCTGGAAGGCGCCCTCCAGGTAGAAGGGCGCCCGGATGAAGCCCTCCGTCGCGCCGACGAGGTGCATGATCTCGATCTCCTCGCGGCGGGCGAACAAGGCCAGGCGGACGGTGTTCGAGACGATGAAGACGACGGCGAGCGCCACGAGGCCGGTCACGACGAGACCCGCCAGACGGAGGATGTCTCGAAGACCGCGGAGCCTGAGCAGGATGTCCTGCCCGTAGGCGATGTCGTCGACGGCGTTGGTCTCCGGCAGTGCGCGCAGGCGCTCGGCGAGTGCCGCGAGGGTGGCCTCCGTCCGGTGCTCCGGCCAGAGGACGACCTCGAGGGACGCCGGCATCAGCTCGGGGCCGATGCCTTCGACCAGCGCGGCGTCGCCCCCGAGCTCGGCCTTGAACTCGGCGAGGGCCTCCTCGGGCGTTCGGACCGTGAGGGCGGCGACCTCCGGCCAGGCGGCAATCGCCTTCTGCAGGCGTTCGCGGTCCGCGGCAGGCACGCCTTCGTTCAGGAAGGCCACCAGGCGCACCTGCTGACCCCAGGCCTGCGAGAGGTGGTCCACGTTGCCGAGCACCATCAGGAACGCCCCGAGGACCATCAGCGACAAGCCGATGGTGCTCACGGCCACCAACTGCACCCACGGCGCTTGTCGCATCGAACCGGTGGCCTGCCGCAGAAAGTACCGCAGGCGCAGGAGCGCGGCGATCACCGGGCGTCCTCCACGACGCGCCCGCGCGTCAGCATCACGCGCCGCCGGGGGAACGTCTGCAGAATGAGCGGGTCGTGCGTCGCGACGACGACGGTCGTCCCGCGGCCGTTGACCTCGGCGAGCAGAGTCATGATCTCGAACGTCAGCGCCGGATCGAGGTTGCCCGTCGGTTCGTCCGCGAGGAGCAACATCGGCTCGTTGACGAGCGCCCGCGCGATCGCCACGCGCTGCTGTTCGCCACCCGACAGTCTCGACGGCAGGCTCGACAGCTTGTCGCCGAGCCCCACCTGGCGGAGCACGATCGTGACGCGGCGCTTGATCTCGCGCGGGGGGCGACCGAGGACCTCCATCGCGAACGCGACGTTGTCGAAGACCGACCGGTTGTGGAGCAGCTTGAAGTCCTGAAAGATCACCCCGATGTTGCGGCGCAACAGTGGGATGCCGCTGCTGCGCATGCGGTGGATGTTGCGCCCGGCGACGATGATCTGCCCGCGCGTCGGGGTCTCGGCGCAGAAGAGGAGCTTCAGCAGCGTCGTCTTCCCCGCGCCCGAGGGGCCGGTCAGGAAGACGAACTCGCCCTTGTCGATGCGCAGCGTCACGTCGTCGAGTGCGCGGTGGTCGCGGCCGTAGGCCTTGGTGACGTGAAACAGCTGAATGAGGGCGTCGTGGGGTCGGTCCTCGGCCCGTTCTTCCGGTGCGCCGCCCGGCCCCGCCGTGCCGACGCGTTCGACGACCGGCGTCACGGCTCGTCCACGTCTTCCAGGAGCCAGGCCAGGATGACGTCGTCGAAGCGGGTTTCGGCGACCAGATCGGTCGGAAACTCGACGTTGGCGCGGGGCGCCCGGACGGGCGTCGCGGCGCGCGGGAGCATGGTCGGGAACGTCGTGCGATCGATGGGCGCGGTGGCGGCGCGCGGGGCCATCGGTTCGTCGATCACGCTGACGAGCTCGACCGACTCCAGATCGGGGACGGCGGGGTCGTTGCCCGCGTCGAGGCCGTCCGGGGCCTCGTTGACGCTCTCCACGATGTCCGAGGCGTCGAGGACCTCGTCGACGTCCACGGTGGCCATGGGATCGGGGAGCTCGGTGCCCGGCGCCGGGCGGACCAGCAGATCCGTGCGCTCGTCGCCGAACGCCGGCGGGACGGCCGCCGGGGCGCCGGTCGCGACGGCGGGGGCCCCGGGGATGACCGGGCCCTGATTGCCCGTCCTGCGGGCGAGCGGAATCTCGGAGACGCCCTTCTTCTGCGGTCGGCGGGCCAACTCGTCGAACTCGCCGGCCAGAAGACTCCGGTGCATGGCCTTCAGCTCGGCCCGCATCAGGTCCCGGACGTGTTCGGCCAGATCGGGGCGCCCGACGGCGTCGGTGTACTCCAGCCGGCGTGACCCCAGGATCGTCCCGAAGATGAACAGGTGCGTCATGATCACGGGGTTGGCCGGCCCCGAGTCCTCGGTCTGGATGTGGAACGTCTTGCCCTTGTGTTTGATGTCGAGGTTGAAGCCGGGGATCACGGGGCACTCCTGGCGGGCGGGCGCGCGGGCGTCGTCAGAGGGGGGAGACCATCACGTCGACGTGTTCCATCGGGGGCAGCGACTCGCCCCAGAACCGGGCCGCGACGTCGCCGGCCCGTTCGGGGGCGTCCGTCACGCAGAAGCGCCGCCCCCCGGACGCCGACGGGTCCCGCGCGAGGCGGGTCCGGACGAGCAGGGCCTCGACGTCGCGGGCGACGGCGTGCGCCGAGTCGACGAGCGCGACCGGGTGTCCGGTGATCTCCGTGGCGATCCGACCGATGGTCTCCCGCAGGAGGGGATAGTGCGTGCACCCGAGGATGACGGTGTCGACCCCGCTGCCCTTCAGCGGCGCGAGGTATTCCCGGGCGACCATGGCCGTCACGGGATGGTCGACCCACCCCTCTTCGACGAGGGGCACGAACAGCGGACAGGCGATGGGCAGCACTTCCCGGTCGGGCGCGTGCTCGTGGATGGCCTGCACGTATGCGCCGGAACGAATCGTCCCCGGCGTGCCGAGCACCGCGATGGGGCCTCCGGAGGACACCTCGAGGGCTGCGCGGGCGCCCGGTCGGATGACCCCGATGACGGGCACGTCGCCGCCGTCGGTGAGGCCGTCGAGGCCCTGCGCCGAGACCGTGTTGCAGGCCACGACGACCATCTTGACGCCCTGCTTGCGCAGAAAGGCCACGTTGTTGCGCGCGTACCGGACGATGGTGGCCGGCGAGCGGGTGCCGTAGGGGACGCGGGCCGTGTCGCCCAGATAGACGAGGTCCTCGTGGGGCAGGCGCTCGCGCAGGGCGGCGGCGACCGTGAGGCCGCCCAATCCGGAGTCGAAGATGCCGATGGGCGCGTTCATGCGCCCGGAACCTATCGGCCGCGGGCGTGGGCGTCAACGCGCACGGCGGGGCAGGAGACCCGCGCGGGCCTCAGGGCATCTCGGCGCACCAGGTCCGGAACAGGCGGTCGGTGACGGGCTGACCGAGGCCGTTCTGGTACGTGACGTCGATGGACATGATGCCGGTCACGATCAGGGGCACGTCCTCGACGCCCTCCGGCGGCAGCGCGACGGTCAGGGTGAAGGACTCTTTGTGGCCGTAAGGCTCCTCGGGAAGATCGAAGTAGCAGCTCCTGGAGGTGATCGGGAGCGTGATCGAGGTCGCGTTGGACTCGAGAATCAGGGGGGCGCCGAACTGTGGATTGTTCGACCGGGCGTTCACGGTGATCGACGCGACATCTCGCGAGGCGAGGCAGTTGAGGTTGTCGTCGAGCGCCCGCAGATCGAACACGACGGGGCCGGGCGCGGAGAACGAGAAGTGGACGGGCTCGTCTTCGCACCCACCACTCGGCACCAGGGAGCAGTCACGGCCCACGCAGCCGTTGCGGCTGCAGCCCGGCGTGCCGACGTCGCACGCCCTGGGGGCGAACGTGGAGACATCGTCATTGAAGTGGCCGGTCCAGAGGACGGTCGTCGAGCGCCAGATGACCGTGTTGGCATCCCAGTCTTCGTTCGGGGGATCGTACTCGCCGTCGTTGTCGACGTCGTCGAACGACTCCGCGGCGTCCCAGACGTTGTTGTCGTTGGCGTCGACGAAGGGCTCGCCCACGTCGTCGCCCGGGCCGAGATCGTCTACGCCGAAGGTGTACTGGTGGTCCCCGTCCCGGTCGACGAAGCCCTCCTCGCCGCGCGTCGAGGCCACGACGCGCACCAGGCCGTCGCGCGGGTTCATCAGCACGGTGCTGCCCGGGGGCGTGTAACTCGGCTCGGTGAAGACGTCCGAGTACGGGACGGGCGTCACGTTGAGGGGGTTGGGCTCGGTGACGAGCAGGTTCGTCTGTCCGCGGCCGCTGTCGTCTGCGGCGACGACCGCGTTGACGGAGCCGGCCTCGGTCGTGAAGCGAACCGGCGTGCCGGCGGGGATGCGGTTGCGGAGGCGGTCGGCGAGCGCGAACCCGCAGGTGGTGCCGTCGTGGATGCCGATGAGCCAGCGATCGCCGTCGGGCGGCGAACCCGCCGGGTCGAAGACGCGGTGGGTGAACCCCGTGAAGATGCCGGGGCTGCAGACGAAGTTGAACTCCGTCAGGCTCGGCAGACCGGAGCTGATCGAGATCGCCGGGCTGTTTTCGACCTCTTCGTCGAACTCGCCCTCTTCGTCCGACGGGAACAGGGCCGTCGCGCGGACGGTGACCTGCCCGGGGGTGTTGCCGGCCTGAACGAGCGTACGAACGAGGCCGTCCGGCCCGGAGATGCTGAATCGGGGGTTCAGGTTGACGTCATTGATGCCGAGCTTCTCGAATTCGACGCGGATGCCGGGGCGCTCGATGCCGTTCTCCGTAACCTTGAACGTCAGCATCGTCTCCGTGAGCTGACCGGGCAGGGCGAGATCGCGGACGTGGAGCTGAAGCTGCGCGAGCTCCTGCGGCGAGTCGAAGTCGAGGCGGAACACGCTCGGCGGCCGCTCCACGTCGGGGGCGAGCATGTCGATGCGGGCGTCCGTCGAGCCGTCGAGACGCTCCGCGTCCGGGGGCATGACGTCGGGCAATTCGGCGTCGGGGAGGACCGCGTCGATCGCGGCGTCGGGCACGGCCGCGTCCTGCGGTCCGCAGATGCCCTGGCAGTCGCAGTACCACTTGGCGTGCTCGATGCACCGGACCGGGAAGCCCTGCGCCGCCGGCATGACGATCGCGCTTCCGGTGGGCTCGTACTTCTTCACGCCGGCGAAGATGTAGTGCGTCCCCGCTTTGGTGCAGAAGAAGCTGTCGGCCGGCCCGCTCGAGTTGAGCGGCATGTCGGCCGTCGTCGAAGAGCCGGTCGGGTCGTCCTCCGAGACCGTCGAGAAGAAGCTGCCGCCGTCGCCGCCGGGTTTGCCGTTCTTGCCGACGTACAGGAAGACCTGCGTGCCATTCGCCAGATCGAACGAGTCCCGGGTCGGATCGGAACCCGAGACCGTCACCGTCGCGCGCTCCATCGAGAGCGAGAGCAGCTCGTCCCGTGTCGCGACGGGCAGGGTGTTCTGGTCGCAGGCGCTGTTGACGCGCACCTTCAGCGAGGGATCACCCGTCCCGGGTGAGGTCGCCGCGTCCTCGGAGCAGCCGCTCGCGCCGAGACCGACGAGCAGGAGACCGGCGGCGACAATCCACAGTGGAGCACCCGTGCGGCGCATTGCTTCCTCCGAACCACGACACGAGCCGAATCCTTGGCTCTCGCAAACCTAACGATGGGTCGAGAAGAGTGTCAACCTTTGAACCCGGGCGGGCCCGATTGACGTGCGAGGGCCGAGTGGTATCGTGCGCGACCCGCCACCCGGAGGTCCCCATGCCCGCTCGACGCCTCGGCTTCTTGCACCTCGGTCGCGCCGTCGTTTCGCCCGCCGTCGGACTCGGCGTCTTCTGCTTCGCCGGGACGACGCGAGCCGCCGGCTTCGAGACGGAGTACCCGGACAACGGCGCGCGGGCGCTCGGACGGGCCGGCGCGTTCGCCGCCCGGGTCGACGATCCGACGGCCGTGTATTACAACCCCGCCGGGCTCGCCGGCCTCTCGGGCACGAACCTCTACGTGGGGGCCAACGGCCTGATGCTCGATCAGTCGTTTCGCCCCGCCGATCGCGAGGTCGCCGTGGGCACGCGCCTCGTCACCCTCTCCTACGAGCGCGTCGAGCAGTCGGTCTCGTTCTTCCCCGCGCCGTTTCTGGCCGGGCACTTCGATCTCGACGCGCTGCCGGCGTTCGATTTCGCGGTCGCCGTCTACGGGCCGGCCTCCAACGGCCATCGGAAGTTCGACGACCAGTACCGGGTCGCGCGCGCGACGGATCAGAACGGACAGGACGCCAGCGGGCGCATCGCCGGGAATCGCGCCTTGCACCTCGTGCCCAACGGCATGCTCGTCGAGAGCGAGCTCGTGCAGATCTTTCCGACCCTGGCGGTGGCGTGGCAGGCGCCGAGCGTGCCCCTGCGGGTGGGCGTGTCGCTGCAGAACAGCGTCGTGCTCGCGAAGCTGACGCAGGGCTCGGGGGGCGATCACCCCGGGCAGGCGGTGGTCGAGGTCCAGGACCTCTTCGCCCCGACCGGCATCGTGGGACTCCACTATGCGCCCCATCCCCGCGTCGAGATCGGGTTCTCGCTGCGCCCGCCCATCGCCGTCGAGGCCACCGGCGAGGCGACGCTGAAGCGCTACGCGCCGTGCCTGCGGGACGCAGGCGGGGGATGCACCTCGGACGCCGAGCTCGGCGATCGCTGGCCGCTCGAGGGCGAGCTGCGCCTCTACGCGCAGGACCAGCGCACGGAGGATCGCGACCTGACGATGCGCTTCACCAACCCGCTCTGGGCGCGGCTGGGCGTGCGTTACGTTCACCGGCCGCTCTCGGGCGACGGTGGTCCCGTGACCCCGGAGCTGCTCGCCGATCCCGGCCTCTTCGACGTGGAGCTCGACTACATCTTCGAGGCCGACGGCGTGCACCGCGCCTACGAGCTCGACTTCGCCGCGGCCTGGGTCAATCTCCCCGCCGACAACGGGGAGGGCACGTTCATCAAGATGCCCGACCTCGAAGACCGCCGGAACTACCAGCACACCCACGCCGTGCGCCTCGGCGGCGACTACACCCTCATGCCGCGCCATCTGGTCGTCCGCGCCGGTCTCGCCTACGAGACGGCCGTCAGCCCCGAGGCGTACACCCACATCGACTTTCCGAGCACCGAGAAGCTGACCGGTGCCCTCGGCCTCGGCGTGCTCTTCGAGCTCGTCGACGTCGACCTCGGGTTCTCGTACACGCACTTCGCGTCGCGTACCGTGACGAACAGCGACGTGCGCCTGACGGACGTGCAGAAACCGCGGGCCGACTGGGCCGTGAACGGCAACGGGACGTTCGAAGGCCGCTATCTGGTCTTCGGCCTCTCGACGAGTTGGCATCTGTGAGTCAGGTCTTCCCCCTCGAGCGCGTTCTCTCCGCGCTCCGGGCGGCCCCCAACGCCGCCGTGGACATCGCCGGCGTCGACGCGGAGCTCTCGGCCTACCTCACCGTGGCCCTGCAGGCCCGCCTCGACCGCCCCTTCGTGGTCGTCACCCCCGACGCTTCGGACGCTCGCCGCATCGCGTCGGACCTCGCCTTTTTCGCCGGGGAGGCCACCCGCGTCGTCCTGCTGCCGACGGTCGAGGCGAGCCCGTATGGCGATCTGAGCCCCGACCGGGGCGCCGTGATGGAGTTGCTCGCGCAGCTCGCGCTTCTGGCCTGGGATCAGGCCGGGACGTTCACGGTGGTCTCCGCCGACGGTCTGTGTCGGCGACCGATTCCGCGGTCGGTGCTGCTCGACAAGAGCTATCTGGTGGTCGCCGGTCGCCCCCTCGACCGTGAGGCGTGCCTGCGCGCGCTGGCCGACGGCGGCTATCACGCCGTCAGCGCGGTCGAAGATCCGGGGACGTTCGCCGTGCGCGGCGGCATCATCGACGTCTTTCCGCCCCACCTCGACGAGCCCGTTCGCATCGAGCTCTGGGGTGACGAGGTCGACTCGCTCAAACCCTTCCGCATCGGCACGCAGCGCACCTACGGCGCCACGCTGTCCACGCTGATGCTGCCGCCCGTCCGCGAGGAACTCCTCGTCCCGCCGTTCTGCGACCACGCCCGGGTTGCCATCGTGAACGCCGCGGCCGCCGCCGAGATCCCCACGCGCAAGGTGCAGCCCCTGCTCGGCGATCTCGCGAACGGCATCCCGTTCATGGGCATCGAGGGCTTCCGGCCGGCCTTCTATGAAGAGCTCGGCGCCATGACGGACTACTTCCCGGCGGACGCCGCGGTGTTGCTCCTCGATCCCCTGGGCGTCGCCGATCGGATTCGGGCGGTCAACGACCTGCGGGCGCGGGAGCACGCCGACGCGCTGCGGGATCACATGCCGTCGCTGCCGGCGTCGCAGCACGTTCAGCACCCCGGCGAGATCCAGCGGTTCTTCGCCTCCCGGGCGCTGGTGCGGGCGCACGTCCTCCACATCGGGGGCCCTGGTGGCGGCCCGGACGAGGACCTCCTCGACCTCGGGGACACGCCCATGCGGTTCGAGGGGCCCGAGGATGCCATCCGGTTCCAGGTGCCCGCGAACCGCGATCTCACGCACGCCCTCGGCCAATCGCGGTCGGACAAAGAACCCTTGCGGCCCCTGGCGACGGCGGTCCGCGAGTGGGCCGAACTCGGCAGTTGTGTCGTCGTCGCGTGCCGGCAGGAGACGAACCTCGACCGCCTCGAGCGCGTGCTCAAGAGTTACGGCGTGGCGGTGCGGCGGGCCACGCAGCCGCCGCGCGAGTACCTGCGGCCCCCGGCGAGCGAGGCCGAGCAGGGGGCGGTCCTCGTTCAGGGCGAGGTCGGGGGCGGGTTTCGCCTCCTCGAGCACGGCTTCGCGCTGATCACCGAGGACGAAATCTTCGGTCAGAAGTCACACCGCCGGCGCAAGGCCAGCCGGGCTTCGGACGATCCGACGAGCCCGTTCGTCCAGAGCTTCCGCGAGCTCGAGCCCGGGGACTTCGTCGTGCACGCCGATCATGGCGTCGGCAAGTATCTCGGCCTGAAGAAGCTGAAGGTCGGCACCGGCGAGGCCGACTTCCTGCTCGTCGAGTTCTCGGGGGCCGACAAGCTCTATTTGCCGGTCTACAAGCTCGGTCGCCTGCAGAAATACGTCGGCGCCAGCGACAGTCCGCCCAAAATGGACAAGCTCGGCGGCACGAGCTGGGAGAAGGTCCGCGCGAAGGCCGAGAAGACGGCCGAAGAGGACGCCTACGCGCTGCTCGAGCTCTACGCCCGCCGCGAGCTGGCCGAAGGCACCGCGTTCTCGGCGCCCGACGACTATTTCCGCAGCTTCGAGGCGACGTTCCCCTTCGACGAGACGCCCGATCAGGCGCGGGCCATCGAGGAGGTCCTCGCCGACATGCAGCGCACCCGGCCGATGGACCGCCTGCTCTGCGGCGACGTCGGGTTCGGCAAGACGGAGGTCGCGTTGCGCGCGGCCATGAAATCCGTCGTCGACGCCAAACAGGTCGCGATGCTCGTGCCGACCACCGTCCTCGCGCTGCAGCACTACAAGACCTTCAAGGAACGCTTCGCGAAGTATCCGGTGCGGGTGGAGCTGCTGAGCCGCGGCGTCCATGCCGAGGCCCAGAAGGCCATCATCAAGGACATCAAGCTGGGCCGGGTGGACATCGTCGTCGGCACGCACCGCGTGCTCAGCAAGGACGTCGTCTTCCGGGATCTGGGCCTGCTGGTGCTCGACGAGGAGCACCGGTTCGGCGTGAAGGACAAAGAGCGGCTCAAAGAGCTGCGCGCCCACGTCGACGTGCTGACGATGACCGCGACGCCCATCCCGCGGACGCTGCAGCTCAGCCTCGGGGGCGTACGCGATCTTTCGGTCATCACGACGCCGCCCGCGGACCGCCTCAGCGTGCGCACGTTCGTCTGCCGGCAGACCGACCAGGTCATTCGCGAGGCCATTCTTCGCGAGCTCTCGCGCGGGGGGCAGGTCTTCTACGTGCACAACCGCGTGCAGACGATCGAGTCGCGCAAGGCCTGGCTGACCGCGCTCGTGCCCGAGGCGCGCATCATCGTCGGGCACGGTCAGATGGACCCGGACACGCTCGAAAACGTCATGGTCGACTTCACCGAGGGCAAGTACAACGTGCTGCTCTCGACGACCATCATCGAGAGCGGCATCGACATCCCCAACGCGAACACGATGCTCGTCGACCAGGCCGACCATTTCGGTCTCGCGCAGCTCTACCAGCTTCGCGGGCGCGTCGGGCGCGGCAAGGCCCGCGGGTACTGCTACCTGCTCGTCCCGAGCGAGGGCGCGCTCACGAACGACGCCCGCAAGCGGCTCGGGGTCATCCAGAAGTTCACCGAACTCGGCAGCGGCTTTCAGGTGGCCAGCCACGACCTCGAGCTGCGCGGAGCGGGCGAGCTGCTCGGCACCCGGCAGAAGGGGCAGATCGCGGCGGTCGGTCTCGACCTGTACGCGCAGTTGCTGCAGGACGCCGTCCAGAAGCTGCGGGGCGAGCCGCCGAAGGTGAACTTCGACCCGGAGATCAACCTGCAGGTCACGGCGCTCTTGCCCGAGGACTACGTGCCGGACACGCACCTGCGCCTGATCATGTACAAGCGCCTCGCCAACGCCAACGACGAGGAGGACGTCCTCGCCGTCGCCGAGGAGATGGGCGACCGGTTCGGGCCGCTCCCGGGGCCGGCGGAGAACCTCGTCGAGGTCATGCGCGTCCGCACGCTGGCGCGGTACGTCGGGCTCAACGCCGTCGAATATGCCGGGGATCGTGTCCTGTTGACGTTCCATCCGCAGACGCCGTTCCCCGTGCCCGCCGTCGTGCAGCTCGTCACGGCGCCGAACACGCGATTCCGGGCGCCGGCGGAACTCAAGCTGACGTACCATTTCGACCCCGCCGAGAAGCGGGAGACGCTGGCCGCCACGCGGACCTGCCTGCAGCGGCTCGCCGAGCTGCAAACGGACGCCCTCGCGGCCGCCCAGGAGACGACGACCCCATGATCCGCCGACGCCTTCGCTCCCCCGCCGCCCTCGGTCTCGCCTCGCTGCTCACCTTCGCCTGCGGCGGCTCGGGCACGGGCGAGGGCGAGAAGCCCAAGGTCGAGATCACCGAGGCCGAGAAGGGCACGGTCCTCGCCAAGGTCGGCGACACGGTCATCACCGTGAAGGATTTCGAGTCCCGCCTCGCAGAGCAGGCGCCGTTCGCCCGCGCGCGGTTCACGAGCACGCAGCGCAAGCAGGAGTTCCTCGACAGCCTGCTGCGCTTCGAGGTGCTCGCCAAGGAGGCGGAAGCCAAGGGCTTCGACCAGGATCCCGAGGTCCAGCTCGCGCGCAAGCAGGCGCTCGTGCGCAAGCTCATGGCCGACGAGGTGCCCAAGCTCGTCAAGATGGCCGACATCACCGAGGAAGAGGTCGCGGCCTACTACCAGGAGCACCTCACCGAGTTCGACAAACCCGCGGAGGTCCGCGCGGCCCACCTGCTCGTCAAGGACGAGGCGACGGCCCGCAAGCTCCACGCCGAGCTCGCCGCCGCCATCGCCACCAAGAAGCAGGACGCCCGCGAGTCGTTCGCCGAGGCCGTCCGCAAGCACAGCGAAGACGCGGGCACGCGGGAGGCGGGCGGCGATCTCCAGTTCTTCGGCAAGCCCGGGGAGAGCCGGGTCGAGCGGGGCCCGATGCAGCCGGAGGTGCCCCCGCCCGTCGCGCTCGCCGCCTGGGCGCTCGAGGGCGTCGGCGACCTCGCCCCGGAGCCCGTGCGCAGCAGCCAGGGGTGGCACCTCGTCCAGAAGACGGGGTTCAAGCGGCCCTACAAACGCGAACTCGCGGACGTCAAACAGACCATCCGGAACAAGATCTTCCGGGTCAAGAAGACCGCCGCGCTGGAGAAATACGTCGCCGACCTCAAGGCCAAGGTCAAAATCGAGGTCGACGAACGGGTGCTCGAGTCCGCGAAGGCCCCGGCCGGCGGCGGGCCCGGCCCCAACATCGCGCCCCCCGGCGGGCTCATCGGCCCCGGAGGCCCCGGAGGCCCCGGCGGCCCCGGCGGCCCCGGACAAGGCCTGCCCGGCCTGCCCGGTCTGCCCGGTGACGAGCCCGCCGACGACGCCCACGGAGACACCCACCCATGAGACGCCCCGCACAGGCGGCCCTCGCCCTCATCGCCCTGACGCTCGCGGCGCCTCTCGTGCCCGCCACCCCGGCCGAAGCCCGCATCATCGAGCGGGTCGTCGCCGTCGTGAACGACGAGATCATCACCTCCACCGAGCTCGAGGACACCGCCGCCCCCGTGCTGCGGCAGGCGGACGCCATCCCCGATCCGATGGTCCGCGAGCAGCAGCGCGCCCGCCAGCTCCGCCTCGCGCTCGACGAGCTCGTCGGGCAGCGTCTCATCACGCAGGAGGCCCAGAAGCACAAGCTGCACGTCACGCTCGACGAGGTGGACAACTACCTCGCGCGCATCAAGAAACAGCAGGGGTGGGACGACAAACAGCTCGAGACGTACCTCATGGTGCAGGGCACGAGCCTCTCGGCGTTTCGGCAGCAGACCCGCGACCAGCTCCTGCGCAACAAGGTCGTCGTGAACCTGATCGGCGACCGCATCCGGGTGAGCGAAGGTGACGTCGCCGAATACTACAAGAGCAAGCTCACCGAGCTGCACAACCAGTACGAGCTCGAGGCCGCCCACATCGCGCTGCGGGTCGCCGACGAGGCCAGCCCCGCGGAAGAGGCGGCCATCCGGCAGCAGGCGGTCGAGATCCTGAAGCGTGCCCAGGCGGGCGAGGCCTTCGACGCGCTCGCGAAGCAATACAGCCAGGCGCCGGGGGCCGAGAACGGCGGCAGCCTCGGCGTGCTGCGCAAGGGCAGCCTCGATCCCGGCTTCGAGGAGGTCGCCTTCGGCCTGGCGGACGGGGCCATCGGGGGCCCGGTGCGCAGCGCCTTCGGATTCCACGTCATCAAGGCCCTCGTGCGCCGCAAGCTGCCCACGCCGCAGCTCGAGGAGGTCAAGGGCGAGCTCCAGCGCGAGCTCACGGACAAACGTCAGCGCGACGAGGTGGCCAAGTGGGTCGAGGAGCTCAAGAAGAAGGCCTTCATCGACCTTCGGCTGTGAGCGGCGGCGTTTCGGCGAAGACGCTCGTCGGCCCGGCGAACGGCCGTGTCGCCCGTACGATCGCCGCGGTGGCTTCGAGCGCGGCGCGCAGCGGCTCGGCGAAGGGCGGCTCCAGGGCGCGGGCCCAGCCGGCCCGGGCCAGCTCGATCGCCGCGTCGTCCCCCGGGGCCAGCGGAAAGGCCCCCAGCGTGTCCCAGTACGCGCGATAGTCCGTCGTCGTGCCGAAAAAACCGCGCAGGCCCACGGTGTCGGCGAGGGCGGCCTGCAGGCGTTGGCAGGCGTGCTCGCGCAGCCAGTCGGCGTCGGTCAGGTTGTCCAGGCCCCAGTCCGGGGTGGACCACCGCGCCGGGCCTTCGCAGAGGGCGTGGCAGATCTCGTGCAGAACGAGCTGCGCCAGGCTGTCGTCCGGGTCGAAGTGGGCCGCATCGGACAGCGTCAGCGTGCCGCGCCCGTCCCAGGAGGCGTACACCTCGTCGGAGCGTTCGACGCGCATCCCCAGGCGGGCGGCGGTCGCCAGCCAGATCTGGTCCAGCGGATCGCGGTAGTCGTGGCGAATCTCTCGGGGCATCGCGGCGTGGAGACTACCACGGTCCGACCGACGTTTGGGCGCTCGCCCTCGTTGCCCCCGGCGCCCGGCTGGCGCAGAGTACGCCGACCATGGCCCGCCGCGTGCTCGTCGCCGACGACGAAGAGAACATCCGCTACATGCTCGAGCTCACGCTGCGCCGCGAGGGCTACGACGTCAGGACCGTGCCGGACGGAGAGGCGGCCCTCCAGGCGATCACCACGGGGGACTTCGACGTCGTCCTCTGCGACCTCGTGATGCCCAAGATGACCGGCCTCGAGCTTCTCGATGCGTTGCGCGCGCGCGGACTGAGCGTCAACGTCATCCTGATGTCGGCGCACGCCGACGTGGAGACGGCCCTCTCCGCGGTCGCCCGCGGCGCCTTCGACTACCTGCCGAAGCCCGCCCGGACGGACGAGGTGCTGTTCCGACTGCGACGCGCGATCGAACAGGCGACGCTCCGCGCCGAGGTCGGGCGTCTCAAGGCGGCGCTCGAGGGTGCGCCCACGCTCGGGCGCATCGTGGCCGAGTCGAAGCCGATGCTGCAGGTCTTCACGCTCGTCCGCAAAGTGGCGGATTTCAAGACGACGGTCCTGCTGACGGGTGAGAGCGGGACGGGCAAGGAGCTCGTCGCGCGGGCCATTCACGATTCGAGCGGCCGGGCCAAGGCGCCGTTCGTGGCCATCAACTGCGGGGCCATCCCGGAGAACCTGCTCGAAAGCGAGCTCTTCGGACACGTGCGCGGCGCGTTCACGGACGCCACGCGCACGCGGCGCGGCCTGTTCGAGGAGGCCGACGGGGGCACCCTCTTCCTCGACGAGATCGGTGAACTCCCGCTGAACCTGCAGGTCAAGCTTTTGCGGGTCCTCCAGGAGGAGGAGATCCGCAAAGTCGGAGACACCAAGGCGCAGAAGGTCGACGTCCGGGTCGTCGCCGCGACGGTCCGTGACCTCGGAGAGGAGGTCAAGGCCGGTCGTTTCCGCGAAGACCTCTACTACCGCCTCAACGTGCTCTCCATCCGCCTGCCGCCACTTCGAGAGCGTCGCACGGACATCCCGCTGCTCGCCCTGCACTTCGTCCGGCAGTTCAACGACCGTCTCGGCACCGCGGTCCGGGGGGTCACGCCGGCCGCCATGCGCGCGCTCATCCACTACGCGTGGCCGGGCAACGTCCGCGAGCTCGAAAACACCATCGAGCGGGCCCTGGTGCTCGTCGAGGGCGACGAGATCGGCGAGGACGACCTCTCGCCCCGCATCCGCGACAGCCAGGACCGCATCAAGGGCACCCTGGCCGCCGGCGAGCTGTCGATCAAGAAGACGACGCGCGTCATCGAAGAGGAGCTGATTCGTCGGGCGCTGGCCAAAACGGGGGGAAACCGGACGCGCGCGGCCGAGATCCTCGAACTCTCCCACCGGGCGTTGCTCTATAAAATCAAGGAGTACGGGATTGAGGCTTGAAGCGGCCGCATAATCCTCAAACCCCTCACTTTTCTTGACGATAGTGGACCCCTGAATGATATTCCCGCGAGACGGGACGACCACGTCCTGGACGCTGGAACGCTGGGGGGAATCTCGCCCGATGGCCCGTGGAAGAAACGCTCTGGGACTCGACATCGGCTCCAGCTCCATCAAGCTGGTCCAGCTGAAGGAGTCGAAGAAGGGCATCTCGCTCGCCAGCTTCTCGATGGCGCCGCTGCCCTCCGAGGCCATCGTCGACGGCGCCCTGATGAACTCGACGGCCGTCGTCGACACCATCCAGGGGATGATCTCCAACCAGAAGCTGAAGAATCGCCAGGTGGCGATCTCCATCAGCGGCCACTCGGTGATCATCAAGAAGATCAGCCTGCCCGCCATGACCCCCGAAGAGCTCGACGAGAGCATCAAGTGGGAGGCCGAGCAGTACATCCCCTTCGACGTCAACGACGTCTACATCGACTACCAGATCCTGCAGACGCGCCCCGAGCAGGGGCAGATGGACGTCCTCCTCGTCGCGGCCAAGAAGGAGATCGTCGACGAATACGCGGGCGTCGTGCGCGAGGCCGGACTCGACCCCATCTGCGTCGGCATCGACTGCCTCACGATTCAGCAGTGCTTCGAACTCAACTACGGCTACCCGCCCGGTGAGACCGTCGTCCTGATCGACGTCGGCGCCAGCACCATCAACATCAACGTCGTCGCGAACGGCATCACCACGTTCACGCGCGACATCGCGATGGGTGGCAACCAGTTCACCGAAGAGATCCAGAAGCAGCTCAACGTCTCGTACGACGAGGCCGAGGCGTACAAGCTCGGCGGTGAGCGCGGCGTCGACGCCGACAGCGTCGTGCCGCAAGAGGTCGAGCGGGTCATGGGGACGGTCAGCGACTCCATGGCCAGCGAGATTCACCGCTCGCTCGACTTCTACATGGCGACGTCGTCCGAGGGGCGCATCTCGCGCATCTACCTCTCGGGTGGCACCGCCAAGGTGCCGGCGCTCGCCCGCACCCTGGAGAACCGCATCGGCGTCGCCTGCGAGCTCGTCGATCCCTTCCGCGGCATCCAGATCGACCCCAAGCTCTTCAACCTCGACTACGTCAACGCGGTGCGCCCCCTCGCCGCCGTGGCGGTCGGCCTCGGCCTGCGCAAGACGGGCGATTTCCGCATCAACCTGCTGCCGCTTCGGGCCGCGAAGAAGCGCGAGAGTGGCAAGCAGTTCCTCCTGCTCGCCGCCGTCTTCCTCGTCGCCGAAGCCGGGGCGCTCTTCTACTGGCAGAGCACGAAGGAAGACGAGCTCGCCGGCGTCCAGGGCACCAACGCGAAGATCCAGGCCCAGGTCGCCGAGGCGAAGGCCAAGAGCGCCACGGTCGCCAAGATCGAGGCGGAGAAAGCCGAACTCGAGAAGCAGAAGACGGTGCTCGACAGCCTCATCGAAGGCCAGGCGGGCCCGGTCAAGATGCTCGACGAGCTCTCGCTCATGCTGACGCCCGTCACCGACCCCATCCAGAAGCTCGCCCAGGAGAAGCGCAAGTGGAACCCCGATTGGGACCCCAAGCGCCTCTGGATCGAGAGCTTCCGGGAAGAGAAGCGCAGGCTGAAGATCAACGGCTTCGCCCGCACCAACGACGACCTCGCCGAGTTCCTGCACCGCCTGAACACGTCGAAGCACTTCGTGAACGTGCGGCTGAACGTCTCCGAGTCGGTCGAATCCAGCGAGCTCGATGGCCTGAAGCTGGTGCGCTTCGACCTCGACGCGGTGGGCATCTACGGACCCGCCGACGTTCAGCGTCTGAGCCGCAAAGAGATCGGCGAGCAGGCCAAGTGAGGCGAGAGCGGTCCCATGGGTGAACTCCTCGAGAAATTCTCCGGCATTCCGGCCGCGCAGAAGTTCCTCATTCTGCTGCTGGTCATGGGCCTCGTGGGCGGTGCCTGGTACTCGCTCTCGATCATGGACCTCGACGAACAGCTCGAGAGCGCGCGCCGCGACACGCAGAAGCTGAACAACGACCTCACGGCGGAGAACGCGAAGGTCGCCAACCTGCGCAAGTTCGAAGAAGAGGTCGAGACGCTGAAGAAACAGCGCGAGGAGATGACCGACAAGCTCCCCGCCGACGAGGAAATCGCGTCGCTCCTCCAGAAGATCCACAGCCAGGGCAAGATTGTCGGGCTCGAGATCAACCGCTTCGAGCGCGACGCGCCGAAGGTCGCCGAGCTCTTCGTGCGCATCCCGGTGAAGATGACCCTCTCCGGGACGTTTCATCAGATCGCGACGTTCTTCTACTACGTGGGCAAGCTGACGCGGATTGTGAACGTCGAGGACATCAACCTGACCATCGACCGCAAAGATCCGAAGGCGGCGGCCAGTCTCCAGGCGACCTGCACGGCGACGACGTTCATGTACCGGCCGGCCGGGCTGCCCGTGCCCGGGGGGGCAAAGCCTTGATGCGCCACCGACCCATGCCCGTCCGCGGCGCCGGTGTCGGCGTAGCACTTCTGTTCGCGGTGCTGTCCGTCGCGGGCTGCGAGGACGAGCCCGTGAACACCGTGCGCGGGGGCGGTCGTGCCGCGGCCCCGGCGGCCCCGGCCAAACCCGCCGGCGGGCCGGCCAACGAGTTCGCCGCGCTCGACGTGCCCGAGAAGCTCAAGCTCATCGACTGGAACGCCAAGGACGACCTCGACCGCGACCTGCGGGACACGCGGGATCCTTTCCAGCTCTACATGGACGACATCCGCCCGCGCAGCGACGCCAACGCCGCCGCCGCCGCGGAGAACCCCTGTACCGGCCCGCTCTGCGGCGAAGAAGCCGCCAGCTTCCGCCTCGTCGCGATCATCACCGGGACGGCGGTCCACAAGGCGATGCTGATCGACAGCCGTGACACGGGCCACATGGTCCGCGCCGGCGACGTCGTCGGCCGGTCTCCCTACCGAATCACCCGCATCACGCGGAACGAAGTGGTCATGAAGCCGCTTCAGCCCGCGCTCGCCGGACAACCGGCGGCGCAGGAAATCGTGAAGCGACTCGTGAGCCAAGAAGAGCTGCAGGAGCTCATCCCTTGAAGAAGACGCTGACCACCATGCCCCGTTCGACGCCCGCTGGTCTCGGGAAGCGGCTCGCCCTCGCGGCCCTCCTCGCGGCCATGACGCCGCTGCCGGCGGCGGCCGGCGAACCCGCCGCCACCAACCGGCTGAGTCAGCTCGCCGTCCGCGAGACGGACGCCGCCACCGAGATCGTCGTCAGCGGCACCGGGGCCCCGACCTTCACGGTCTTCAAGCTGAGCGATCCCATCCGCCTCTTCATCGACGTGTCCAACGCCGACACGACCTCCATCGATGGGCCGGTCGAGATCGACAACGGCGTCGTCGGTGAGGTCACTGCGCTGCAGTTCAACGACAGTCAGGCCCAGGTCGGGCGCATCGTCGTCGGACTCGAGGTCGATGCGCTCTACAAGGTGCAGGCCCAGGGCAACCAGCTCGTCGTCACGGTGGACGCCTCGCAGCGCAAGCGCAAGGCCGTGCCCTTGGCCGCGGCGCCCGATCCCGCCGCCGCCGGGCGACTCGCCGCGCTCGAGTCCCGCGCCGCCGAGGCCGAGCGCCGCGCGCGCGAAGCCGAAGGCCGTTCCCAGGCGCTCGCCGCCGAGGCCCGCGCC
>JAKLJY010000008.1:0-62197 GCA_023150895.1 Myxococcota bacterium
GCGCGCGTGCCCTCGCTCGACGCGGCCATCCCCCTGCCCGACGGGGCGGTCGTCCCCGGCTGCGTTTTCGATTGGGAGTGCGAAGACGTCGACCACCTGTGCATCGACGGGGCCTGCGTTCCGAACCCGGCGACGCTCGCCTGCCTGGACATGCCGGTCATCGACGGGCCGGTGGAGCTCGACCTGGTGATCCCCCCGACGAACACCCGTCTCTTCGCGTGCGGGTTCGCCTCTGGCCCCGAGGTCGCCTTCAGCCTGCCTGCCACCGCGAACACCTACTGCTTCTCCACCGTCGGCAGCCCGGGTGACACCGTGCTCGCCGTCCGGCCCGACTGCCTCGACGACTCGGGCGACGTCGTCTGCATGGACGACATCGCCGGACGCGTACGGGCCGCCGAGATCACCGTCGGTCCCCACGACGCCGACTACGCGTTGATCGTCGACTCGTTTTCGCTCGACGGGCCGGTGCACCTCTCGGTCATGCGCGGTCCATGCCTGCCCCGCGCCGCATGCGACACGGACGCCGACTGTTTCGGTTTCGACGAGGTCTGCGAGCTCGGGCAGTGCTGGCCCGTCCCCGGCCGGGACGCCTGCGAGGGCCTGTGCCAGGAGTTCGCCCTCTGCGCGGGGGCCGCCGACACGTCCTGCACCTGCAACGGTCCCGGGCACGAGGCCTTCTACGAGCGCGCCTGCCTCGAGACGTGCTCCGTGGCCACGATCGCGGCCGTGCAGGACGCCATCGGCGCCTGTGACCGCTTCGTACCGGCGATGACGGCCGCCAATCCGGCCGCCGATGCCGCGTGCAGCCCGGCGGATCCCGCCCTGTGTGTCTTCGACGTCGAGGCCGGGGCACCCCTGCCCGCCTGCGTCGAGTACGCGACCCGACTCGTGGAGTGCATCACGCCGACCTGTGATGGCGTCGTGCCGTACGCAGAACAGCTTCGCGACGGCCTCGCCGCGCAGTGTACGGACTCGTTCACCTCCCCGTTCGACGTCCCCGTCGCCTCCGGCCCGGAGGAGCTCATCGCGCTTGCCGGGCTCGACTGCGAGACCCCCGAGCTGCGACCTCACTGGCGCGCGATCGTCGACCCGGACTACGGCGCCGACCGCCGACTCGTGCTCGGCACCGTCTGCGACACGGGGGAGCCGAACAACGACGACGAGACCTGCACGCTCTACTGCGGCACGGTCGCGGCCTGTGACGGCCCCGATGCCACGCTGCCGGATGCGCAGTGCCGGGCGCGCTGCCAGCTCAGCGACACCCTCCGGAACGTTGCCGCCTGCGGGGCCCTCTCGCCCTTCGACTGCGATGCCTACTATGGCTGCACGCACGGGGACTACACACTCGATCACCCCGACGCCCTCGCGATCTTCCCGGCAGACTACACCTTCTCGGCCGGACGATGCCTGTCCGCGCTCCCGGAGACGCCCGGACAAATGCTCGCGGCGCGGCTTTTCCCGCCCACCTACCCCTACCGCGTCGACGCGGTGGAGTACGTCCTGCAACACTTCCCGGCGTTCGGCTCCGACGCGGGCCGCGCGCACGACGTGGAGATCTGGGTGCAGCGCGCCTTCGAGCCGGACGCGAACCCCGCCGGGCTCCGGGGGCAGCGCATCGCCGTCCCCGCCACGGCGCTCGATCCGGATCGCCTCCGGCGCGTGCGCCTGCCGCTCGCCGCGCCCGTGCGCCTCGACGACGGTGACGTTCTGTTCGTGGGCGTGCACCTGACGGCCGGCGAGGCGGGCGCGCTCTGTGTGGCCGGCGGCGCGGACTTCGCTCCCGAGGGCAGCTTCTGGCTCAGCGAGAGCGCCGCCGCCCCCTACACGTGGTCCCCCCTCGACGCGCTTTTCGTCACCGATCCCTTCGCGATCTTCGCCCTCGGCACGGCCCTGTAAAATCGGCCGCGCGCCTGATACTCTCCCGCGCCTTTTTCCCGATTCGTTCCCCTTCGCGCACCGCAGGAGAGTTCCATGCAGGCTGGCATCGTCGGTTTGCCCAACGTCGGCAAGTCCACCATCTTCAACGCGCTGACGGCCGCCGGCGCGGCCAGCGCCAACTACCCCTTCTGCACCATCGAGCCCAACGTCGGCATCCTGCCCGTGCCCGACGAGCGCATGGGCCGCATTCAGAAGTACATCCCCACCCAGAAGCAGATCCCCGCGGTCGTCGAGATCGTGGACATCGCCGGCCTCGTCCGCGGGGCGAGCAAGGGCGAGGGCCTCGGCAACCAGTTCCTCGGCAACATCCGCAACGTCGACGCCGTGTTGCACGTCGTCCGCTGCTTCGAGAACGCCGACGTCGTGCACGTCGACGGCGGCGTGAACCCGCTGCGCGACATCGACACCATCGACACCGAGCTGTGCCTCGCCGACATGGAGAGCGTGCAGAAACAGGTCGATCGTTTCGGCAAGCGCGCCAAGGCCGGCGACAAGGAGGCCGCCGCCAAGATGGAGGTCCTCGAGCCGGTGCTCAAGCTGCTCGAGGCCGGCAAGCCCGCGCGCCTCTTGCCCGGCGCGCTGACGGACGAGAACACCAAGCGCGCGCTGCGCGACGCCGGCCTGCTCACCGGCAAGCCCGTCCTCTACGTCTGCAACGTCGACGAAAAGAGCGCCGCGACGGGCAACGCCTTCTCGGAGGCCGTCGCGAAACACGCCGCCGCCGAGGGCGCCGGCTGCGTCGTCATCAGCGGCCAGGTCGAGGCCGAGGTCAGCGAGCTCGAGGCCGACGATCGCATGGCTTTCCTCTCCGAGCTCGGCCTCACCGAGCCCGGTCTGAACAAACTCGCCCGCGCCGCCTACACGCTCCTCGGCCTGCAGATGTATTTCACCGCCGGCGAGAAAGAGATCCGCGCCTGGACGATCCCGGTCGGTGCCAAGGCCCCCGAAGCCGCCGGTGTCATTCACACCGACTTCGAAAAGGGCTTCATCCGCGCCGAAGTCTTCACCCTCTCCGATCTCGAGCAATACAAGAGCGAGGCCGGCCTCAAGGCCGCCGGCAAGCTCCGCGTCGAGGGCAAGGAGTACGTCGTGCAGGATGGGGACATCATGCATTTCCGGTTCAATGTGTGAGATCCCGGCGCCGTCGGCCCGGGAGATCTGTCGTCGCTCATCGGCGACGGGGCGCGGCGGGCGGCGATGCTCCTGTGCTTCGGCCGCGCAGGGCTGGTCGACGACCGGGGCACGATTTCGTGTGGCCGTCGACCCGCCGCCGGGGATGCACCGGGCACGAGAGTATTTCTCCGCGGCGCTCGGGATCTGCATCTCGGGCCGCGTTCAGGATGGCCGGGCGTCTTCGGCAAGGCTCGGGTCGTAGCCGAGGGCAGTCGTTGGCTTTCTCATGGCCGCTTCCAGGGCAGGTGGTGCTCGCGAAGGTCCTTTGCGGCCTCACTCGCACGCTCGGGGTGCCCGAGGAGGTCGAGCCACACCTGGACGGGGTGAACACACCGAAGCCCCACGGCCGTCACGGCGCCGGAGAAGACGCCCTCGTCTCGCGGGACGACGAGCCAAACGTTCTCGCCTCGATCGACCGGGCGAAGTCCCAGCGCGTCGATGTCGGCGGGCGGCTCGGAGACGTAGAAGCTGACGAGTCGGTGGTCGGCGAACCGCCCAAGCCGCCAGGCGGCTGCGAGGCCGGTAGCGGCCCAGCGGACGTCGCGCTGCGCCGCGAGGCGCTCCGCCAGGGCCTCCGTGACTGCGGGGCCGGTGCGACCGACCGCGTGATATCGAGCGATGTCGTGTCGACGAAAGTCGTAGACCTGTGCCCAAGCGTCGAGCAGCACATCGGGCGAACGCGGCCGGAGCATCCCCGCCCCGAGGTCGTCGTCTACGAGTCCGTCCTCTCGCAGGCGGGTGACGACCTTGCTGACATAACCGGCGCTGAGCCCGGTCACCTCGGCCAGCTCGCGCTGTCGCCACCACTTCTCGGGACCGGCGAGCATCGCCCGGGTCAGGCGAGCGGCCTTGTCGGAGAACGCCGTGCTGGGTCGCCCCGGCGTTGCGAAACGGTTCGGCTGCCCCTCGATGAGGATGCGGAGCCTCGGTCCGCGGATGTTGGCGTTTCCGGACAGGTCGAGCCAGGACAGGCCCCGTTCGTCGACCCACGCCTTCGCCTTCGGCCCCATGTAGGGTACGACCAGAACCCGGACGGCGCCGGGGTCCAGCGAGGCGTCGTCGCGTAGATGTTGGTGCGCCCTCTCCAGCACCGCGACGTCGTCCCGTGCGTTCACCCCGAAGGCGAAGACGGTGTCGCCGGCGTGGACCACGAGGTCGAATTTGCGACCATCCCCGTCGACGGCGTGCTCGACCCGGATTGCTTCGCCGAGCCAGTTTCCGAGGAGGCTGGGGAGCTCGCGACGGGCGATGGTGTCCACGGCCTTCATTCTTCCTTTATGCACCCGATTTCCTCTGCAGGAAAGTATGTCAAAAAAGGAAATGAAGACGAGGTGCACCGGTTGGCGGGGCAAGCACACGCCGTCGCCCATGGGGCCACAGTGACGAGCATCAGCGACCGACAACCCTTGCCTTGATCGGCGTGGCCACGCGGAACGGCGCCGCCTCGTCGCCCGCCCGTGTCGGCGCGATTCGGGTCGGCCATTGGTCGGAGGATCGCATGAGGGAGATCGGTGCCCCCAGGTGTCAGCACTCGGCCCGCGTGGTGCCCATCTCGACCGACTTGGCGAACGCGCTCATCTCCCTCACCGACGAGCCGTCGGGGCGGTTGTTCCCCTGCCCGTTCGACCGCGAGTACCACTTCTGGCGTCACCGCATGCACCAGGCCCAGAAGAAGGCGGGCATCCGGCGCTTCAGTTTCCACGAGTTGCGTCGGGCTGTTGCCGACCGCATGCGGCGCGGCGGCGTGACCGTGGACGTGTACTGCAAGTTCATGGGTCCCGCGCCGATCACGGGGCTTCGGCACGACTCGACTGTCGTGGACGATGGCCTGCGGGAGGCCCACGACAAGGCGCTGAAGAGCGCCCGACGGCGATTGAAGCCGAACATGTAGGCCGTGGTCCAGTTGCCCGCCTCTTGGCAGCCTGGTTGCGCTTATTTCGTTTGGCTCGTATCCTGCCAGCAGCAGGAGACGAACATGAACGCGCTTGCCCTGAACCTTCCATCCGACCACGACACGACCGCCGCACAGGCAGCCATCGACGTGCTCCGGGGCGTGGCCGTCCCCGGGGACACGAAGGTGCGACTTCGCCCAGACGACTCGCCCCATGAGGTCGAAGTGATCCTGCCTGCCGAGGCCGTCCATCTCCTGGTCCGTGTCCTGACGCACATGGCGAGCGGGAGCGCTGTCACAATCTTGCCCGTCCAAGCGGAACTCACGACTCAACACGCAGCGGACCTCCTCGGGGTCTCCCGGCCGTACCTGGTGCGCCTCCTGGACGAGGGGAAGATCCCTTTCCACAAGGTCGGCACCCACCGCCGCGTCCGAGCCGCTGACTTGATGGCTTACCAGGAACGGCGCCACAGCAAGAGCAAGCGTCTTCTCGATGACCTGACGGAAGAAGCTCAGGAACTCGGGCTGGGGTACTGACGCCCGTGGCGTTCACCGTCGTCTACGACGCCTGCGTCCTCCATCCTGCGCCTCTGCGAGACCTGCTGCTCCGAATTGCAGAGAGCCGGGTCGTCCGGGCGAGGTGGACCGACGAGATTCTCGACGAGACGTTCGCGAGCATCCAGGCTCGACGCCCGGATCTCCCGCTCGAACGACTTGCACGAACCCGACGGATGATGTGCGAGGCCATCGACGACTGCCTGGTTACCGGACACGATGGGCTTGCCGATCAGGTCCAACTACCGGACGAGGGAGACCGCCACGTCGTGGCCGCAGCCGTTCGCTGCGGGGCCCAAGCGATCATCACGGCCAATGTCCGGGACTTCCCAAGGGACGCTCTGGCCCCACTGGAAATGGTGGCACTTCACCCCGACGCCTTCATCGTCGACCTCATTGACCTCGCTCCAGGGCTCGTCCTGCGGGTGGTCCAGGAGCAAGCAACGGCCCTCAAGAGTCCGCCGCATTCGCTGGCCGAAGTTCTGGATGTTCTTGAGCAGTGCGGTCTGGTGCAGACAACTGCCGAGCTTCGTCGCCTCTTCTGCTTGGGCGGCTGAACAGACAAGAGCCGAGCAGCCGTTGCTGCCCGTCGCCCCGCTGGAGTCGATCTGGAGCATGACCTGCCCCGAAATCGTCGAGGCCATCCCAATCGGCGGCCATCGCCTCCGCCTCCGCTTCTCGGACGGCGTCGAGGGCGAGGTGGACGTGTCGGAGGTCGTGGCCTTTCGCGGGGTCGTCGCCGCCTTGAAGAATCCGGTCTTCTTCGAGCAGGTGGCTGTGGACGAGACCTGGGGCACCGTCACCTGGCCGGGCGATCTCGACCTGGCCCCGGAGCCCCTCTGCGACCGCATCGTGCAGGGCGCTGCGGCGCATCAGACGGTTCGCTGACGGGACGAAGCGGCGACAAAACGGGGATTTCCGCCGCAAACTCGCACGGCCGTAGCCCCGTGCAACATCGGTTCAACGTGTGATCCCGCACGCACGCCCCCCTCAGAACCGCGCTACACTCTCCCTCAGCATGAATCACCACCAGCGCCTCGACGACCGCAGCCTCGCGATGCACGCCTACGTCGCGGCGCGTCTGCGCGAACACCCCGAGCGGCTCTCCGAGGCCGAGGCGATCCTCGCGCGATGGGCGCGCTCGGCGGGCGAGCGGGTCCAGCCGGCGCTCGAGGAGTGGTCGGCGATTCTCCGTTCCGGGCTCGACGCGACCATCGCGGCCGCCGTCGATCCGAGCGAGGAAGGCAAGCGCCGACGGCAGTCTTCGCCATTGCTGTGTCTGCTCGATCCGCGGGAGCGATGGGCGCTCCTCCGGCAGTGGACGGGCGCGAACGATGCGCCGTGAGCAACTCGAGCACGTGCTGCGGGCCGCCGGTGCCATTACGCAGTGCCGGGATTTCGTGGTGATCGGCAGCCAGGCCATCCTCGGCGAGCACCCGCACGCCCCAGACGAATTGCTCGTCTCTCGCGAGGTCGACCTGTACCCGCTCGACGTGCCCGCGCTCGCGGACCTGATCGATGGGACGATCGGCGAGGGCTCGCCGTTCGACACGACCCACGGATACTACGGCCAAGGGGTGGGGCCCGAGACGGCCATCCTGCCCGCGGGTTGGCAACAGCGCGTCATCCGGGTGTCGACGCCGGCCACCGGCGGGGCCGTCGGGTTTTGCATCGAGACCCACGATCTTGCGATCTCGAAGTACGCGGCGGGCCGGCCGAAAGACCGCGCATTCAACCGCGCGCTGGTTGTCCACGGTCTCGTGGAGCGCGAGACGCTCCTCTCGCGATGCGCGGGCCTGACCGATCGGGCCCTCGCCGAGCGCATCGTCGCCGCGATCAACGGAGACTGGTCGTCCATCGCGCCTGCCTGAGGCGCGGCGGCCGCGGCGATTCCCCCCTCACGGCCGCTCGAAATACATCACGGCCGTCTTCATGACACTCAGCGTCCGGCGGTCGACGGTGAGATCGATGGTCTCGGGGCCCACGCGCTCGACGGTGCCGGTCAGGGCGGTGCCGTTGACGAGGTGCAGGGTGGTGCGCTTGCCGACGAGGCGGGCGGTGCCTTCGGGGGGCGCGCCGTCGGCGTAGGAGCTGCTGGCCCGGGCGCCGGTGGCCCACTGCCGGGTGCCGTCGACGCCGATGAGTTCGACGGCGTCGATCTCGTTCCACCCGGGGACGCGCTCGGAGGCGAGCTCGATGCGGATCAGGCGCGCCGGGACGCCGCCCGCGCGGATCTTGAGCAGGTTGCGCTCGCCCGTGACGCTGTAGGGGCCCTCGAAGACGACGACGGGCGGGGCGGTGCCGTCCCCGGCCAGAACGCGGGCGATGGCGCCGGGCTTGTCGTTCTCGTGGATCTGAATCTCGGCGACGGGCACGAGGCGGTCGTAGGTGAGCTCGAGCCACTCGCCGGGGGCGTCGGCCTGCCAGGTGGCCCAGGCCGTTTGCGCGTCGCCCGCGCGGGGCGTGTCCGCGGGGCCGGTGGCCTGTTCGGGCGCCCAGCCGCGGTGGGCGGGGCCGGGACTCGTCGGCGCAGCGGTGACCGGGGCGAGCGGCCCTTTGGGCGCGCCGAGCCCGACGACGAGGGCGATGAGGACGGTCGACGGAGGCACGGTGAGCATGGCCCCGGGGCATAACACGCCCCCGCGGACGCGTCACGTCCGGCGCGGCCGGCGCGGTCGTGCGGTCGACGACCCCGGTCGCGCCGTCTTGCGCAGCATGCGCAGCACGGAGAACGTCGTGCGATCACACCGCATCTCGCGGTAGTTGGCCGGCAACGTGCCGCCGAAGCCGTTGTAGGTGAACACATAGGTCCCCGGCGGACGTGTGTCGAAGAAGGCTTCGAGCGTGGCGCGGTCTCGCTCGAATCGGCCGCGGCTGTGTTCGACCTCGTCGTCGACCCATTCCTCCGGGCCGACGAGGTTCTCCCCGAACGGGTTGTAGACGTAGTAGGCCTCGGCGTCCGGCAAGACGATCTCGGCAGCGTCGCCCTCGATGAACGTGACGCGGTCGTCGACCCCGAAGGTGTGCGCGAGCGCCCGGGCGGCCTCGACGAGGCGCGGTCTGTGTTCGATGCCGAGGTAGCGGGCATCGCTGGCGAGGGCGGCGGCGACGCAGAACTTGCCGGCGCCCGAGCCGATGTCGAGCACGTCGGCGATGCGATGCTCGTTCACCCACCGGGCGACCTGCACGGCGATGCGCAGCATCGACCAATGCTGACTCGACACCCCCTGCAGCGCCTCGGGCAGGTAGCGATCGAAGACCTCGTCGGGGGGCAGATCGCGGGTCCGCAGGGCCGCGGCGATGCGTCTCGTGGCGGTGTTCCCGCCTTCGGGGTCGTGATCAGGGCGGCCCCGACGGTCGTCGCCCTCGGGTATCCCACGCTCGCTCGACATGGCCCGCATCGTGCCTTCGAAGTCGACGCGGCGCAACGTCCGCCCACGCAACCGGCCGGACCGTCTTTCATCGAACGATTCAGCACCAAATCGTCCAGAACTTGACCTGCGGTAAGGCAAAGCGACGGCCGGGGGTTTAGATCACCGATGTGCTGATCGACGGGATCGGACGGGTCTCCCCGGCCCGCTCCGCTCCAGTTCACCCCGGTTCATTCCCCCCGTCGTCCCCCGCGCGCCCGCGCCCACTCCGGAGGCCCCCCATGGCCGAATCCCGCGATCCCCTGCCCCTGCTGAGCCCTGAAGACGTCGAACGCCTCTGCGCGTGCAACGGCACCGCTCTGTGCGGCGAGGCGCAGGCCGACGGCGTGCCGTGCGGTGCCCTCGGGCGCCAGTGCGAGCGCTGCGGTCGGGCGGTCGAGCGCCTGCGCGCGATCGAGCCGCGCGAGTCCGACCCCGATGACGACACTCTTCAGATCGTGCCCACCGAGATCGGAGCCTGACATGCCGACTTCCGCCGGGACGAGCCGGCCCCGCCCGTTCGTCTTCCCCGAATACTGCAAGGGCTGCGGCCGCTGCATCGACGCCTGCAACAAGGACTGCCTCACCGAAGGCACCGAGATCAACCCGCTGACCGGCCTCGTGCCGATCCAGCTCCACCTCGAGAACTGCAACGGCTGCGGGCTCTGCATCGCGGCGTGCCCGGAGCCCTTCGGCCTGCAGCCGGAGCCCGGCGACGACTTCGAGCTGACCGATCCCGAGAAGCTCTTCGGTGCGCGCGCGCACACGGCGCACGTGCCGGTGGCAATCGCGGACCGCAAGGTAACCCTCCCGAAGATGGAGCCCCTCGTCGTCAAGGGCACCTACGCGTCGGCCATCGGTGCGCTCCTCGCCGGCTGCCGGCACGTGTACGGGTATCCCATCACGCCCTCGACGGAGGGCGCCGAGCTGATGGCCAAGCTCCTGCCGAAGCTCGATGGCGTGTTCTTGCAGGCCGTCAGCGAGGTCGCGACGGTGAACATCATGTACGGGGCCTCGGGCGCGGGCCTGCCCTGCATGACCTTCACGTCCTCGCCGGGCTTCTCGCTGATGCTCGAGGGCGTCAGCTACATGATCGGCGCCGAGCTGCCCGGCGTCTTCGTCAACATCATGCGCGGCGGCCCCGGCTTGGGGAACATCGCCCCCGAGCAGGCGGACATCAAGCTCGCGTGCCGCGGCCTCGGTCACGGCAATACGCAGGCGCTGGTGCTCGCCCCGGCGACGCCGCAGGAGATGCTCGACCTGACGATGTTGTCCTTCGAGCTCTCGTTCAAGTACCGCAACCCGGTGGTCATCCTGGGCGACGGTTACCTCGGTCAGTGCACCGGCAAGGTCGCGCTGCCCGAACACATGGTCGTGCCCGGCCTGCCCGAGTGGGCGGTCTGGGGCGACGCCGCGCACCGCGCCAACGTGGTGTGTTCCATCGTGCTGCAGGAGACCGATCTCGAGGCGCACAACGAACATCTGAACCGCAAGTACGCGGCCATGACGGCCAACGAGCAGCGGTCGGTGCAGTTCGAGTGCGAGGACGCGGACACCCTGATCATCGCCTGCAATACGCCGGCGCAGATTGCGAAGGGCGCCGTGCGGGCGCTGCGGCAGCAGGGCGTGAAGGCGGGTCTGTTCCGCCCCGTGACGCTGTGGCCGTTCCCCATCGACGCGCTGCGCACGCTGCTGCCGCACACCCGCCGCATCGTGGTGGTCGAGGGCAGCCCGGGGCAGCTCGAGGACGAGCTCCGGCTCGCGCTGTCGCACGCGAACATCACCCCGCCGACGATCGATCACGTCCGGCACATGGGCGGTGTGCTGCCTCAGCTCGGTGAAATCGTCTCGCGTGTCCTCGAACCGCGCGCGCAGGAGGTCCGGTGATGTCTGGCTCGACTTTCGGTTCGCCGACGTTCTATTCGCGCTTCGAGCGCCACGCCCACGGCGAGGGCCTGAAGGGCCACGCCACCCACTACTGCGCGGGCTGCGGGCACGGCCTCGTCCACAAGTACCTCGCCGAGGCCATCGACGAGCTCGGCATCCAGGATCGCACCGTCGCCGTGTCGCCCGTCGGTTGCTCGGTGTTCATGTATTACTACCTGGACGTGGGCAATACGCAGGCGGCGCACGGGCGCGCACCGGCGGTGGCCATCGGTCACAAGACGGCCAACCCGGACTCCATCGTCATCAGTTATCAGGGCGACGGTGACCTCGCCTCCATCGGCCTCGCCGAGGTGGTCTCGACAGCGCAGCTCGGCATCCCCATCAGCTTCATCTTCGTCAACAACGCCATCTACGGCATGACGGGCGGGCAGCTCGCCCCGACGACGCTGATGGGGCAGAAGAGCTCCACGTCGCCGACGGGCCGCAACACCTTCATGGGCCAGCCCCTGAAGATGGCCGAGCTCATCGCCGGCCTCGACGGGCCCGTCTACGTCGAGCGGGTGGCCCTTTACGACAGCAAGCAGCGCGTCAAGGCCAAGAAGGCCATCAAGAAGGCCCTCGAGCTGCAGGTCAAAGGCATCGGCCTGAGCTTCGTCGAGGTGCTGTCCGAGTGTCCGACCCACCTCGGCATGACCCCCGAGGAGGCCGAGAAGTGGGTCGACTCGAGCATGACGAAGGTCTTCCCGCTCGGTCTGAAGAAAGACGTCACCGCCGACGGCGCGCACTTCCCGACCCTGCCGAAGCCGACGTTCGACACCGGTCATCTGCTGTCGGTCATCGACGCGAAGGCCGAGCCCCCGCATCGTTTCGCCGAGGGCTTCCCGACACACCTCGACCCGGCGGACGTGAGCCTCAAGCTCGCCGGCGCCGGCGGGGACGGCGCGCAGACCATCGCGCTGATGCTGACGAAGGCGGCCATCGCCGAGGGCTTCGACTCGACGTACATCCCGAGCTACGGCCCGGAGTCGCGCGGCGGCACCTCCTACGCGGACGTCCACATCGCGTCGGACGAGGTCCTCTCGCCCGCCGCACCGGATCCCCACGTCCTCTTGGCCTTCAACCAGCCGAGCCTGACGAAGTTCGCGCCGCACGTGCGGCCCGGCGGCGTCGTCCTGTACGACACGACGATCGTGCACGACGTCCCGGCCGTGGCCGCCGGCGTGCGGGTCGTCGGCGTGCCGTTCACCGCCATCGCGCGGGATCTCGGCAAACCGATGGTGAAGAACGTCGTCGCCCTCGGCGCGCTGCAGGCGGCGACGGGGCTTTTCCCGGCGGAGACGCTGCTCGAGACGCTGCGCACGGCCCTCGCCACCCGCGCGGCGCTCATCCCGCTGAACGAGGAGGCCTTCCGGTGGGGCGCCAAGGCCGCTGCCGAAGCGCCCTGATGTGATACCCTCCGGGCGAACCCCGATCCGCCCGGAGGGCCCGTGGAAGCCGATCTGCCCGTCGACGAAACCGTGACCATCCCCGGCTGGGAGCTGTGGTTCACGGCGAGTCGCGCGGGCGGCCCGGGCGGGCAGCACGTCAACACCGCGAGCACGCGGGTCACGCTGTGGTGGAACCTCACCGGCACGACGGCGCTCGACGAGGCCCGGCGCGCCCGGGTGCAGCGCCGCCTCGCGACGCGCATCAACGCCGAGGGGGTGTTGCAGGTCTCGGCGGAGGGCGAGCGCAGTCAGCTCGCCAATCGGGAGGCCGCCCGCGCCCGGCTCGCCGAGCTCGTCGCCGCCGCCCTGGTCGTGCCCAAGGCCCGGCACGCGACGCGCCCGACCCGCGGCTCGAAGGAGCGCCGCCTGACGGCGAAAAAAGCGCGCGGCGACCTCAAGCGGCAGCGGCAGGATGCACCGGAGTCCCCGTGACGTTCCGGCCCGGGTTCGACCGCCGAGGCGATGCCTTCGAGACGCTCGACCGTCGCGACGACGGCTTCACGACCGTCATCGGCGCCGGCCTCGCGTTCTGGTCCGTGTGCGCGGTCGCGGTGCTGATCGCCGCGAATACCGGGCAGCAATGGGTGCCGATCATCGACTCGGCCAACCTGGCGTTTCACGAGTTCGGGCACCCCTTCTTCGGGCTGTTCTCCGAGCGCCTGGCCGTCTACGGCGGCACCCTCGCGCAGCTCGCGTTTCCGGTCGCGACGACGGTGCACTTCCTGCGCCGTCGGGAGACGCTCTCGACGGCCTTCTGCGCCCTCTGGCTGGCGCAGAACCTGATGAACGTCGCGCGGTACATGGCCGACGCCCGCGCCATGGAGCTGCCGCTCGTCGGGGGGCTCGACCCGGAGGACAGCCACGACTGGCGGCTGATCCTGATGCGCTGGGGCATTCTGCAATGGGACACGACGCTGGCCGCGGGGCTGCGGTTCGCCGCCGTCGCCTCGGTCGTCGGGCTCGGCGTGTGGCTCGCGCGCCGGTGGCGGGACGACCGCGCCGCGCGCGTCTTCTGACACGGTCCGTGCCGTGCGCCCCCCCGGGAAACCCGCGCGACCGTCCCGACGCTTCCCCCGCGGGGGTCTTCCGTGGCAGGAATACGGCATGCCGTCCCGCGTGTTTCTTTTCCTCTGCTTCACGCTCGCGCTCGCCGTCTTCGTGACCCTGCCCGTCGCGAGCCCCGCGCAGACCCCCGTCGCCGCCCCGGCCCGGGTGCCGTCGCGGCTGCCGGCCGTGGCGTCGTGGGGCTACGTGCTGCAAGGGCACGACGAGCGCCCCCTCGACGTCGACGCCCTGGCCGCCTCGAAGGCCGGTCTGCTGGTCGTCGAGCCGAGCGTCGGCGAGCGCCCCATGTCCGCCGAGGAGGTCACGCGCCTGCGCGGCGCCGCGGGCCGCCCCGTGCTGGCCTACCTGAGCATCGGCGAGGCGGAGTCGTACCGACCTTACTGGCGGGCCGAGTGGTCCCGGAAGGCCGGCCGGCCCGCGTTCCTGGGCCCCGAGAACCCGGACTGGAAGGGCAACTTCAAGGTCCGGTACTGGTTGCCCGAGTGGCAGGCGATCATCCAGGCACGGCTCGCCGAGCTGGTCGCGGCCGGCTTCGACGGCGTCTACCTGGACATCATCGACGCGTACGAGTTCTGGGGACCCGGCGGGCCGAAGTCCGAGCGGAAGACGGCGGCGGAGGACATGGTGGCGTTCGTGCTGGCGCTCGGCGAGACCGCCCGGAAGACGCGCCCGACGTTCGCCGTGGTGCCGCAGAACGGGGCGGGCCTGCTCGACGCCGTGCCGGCCGCGCGCGCGGCGGCCTATCTGGATGCCGTCGACGCCATCGGTGCGGAGGACTCGTTCTTCTACGGCGACGCGGACGAGGACAACCCCTGGGCGCCGCAGAAGGACACGCTCGCCGCCCTCGATCGTTTTCACGAGGCCGGTCGCCCCGTGCTGGCGGTGGACTACGTGACCCGACCCGCCGCGGCCAAGCGGTTCGTCGAGGCCGCCCGGGCGCGGGGTTTCGTGCCCTACGTCGGCCGGCGGGCGCTCGATCGCCTCGTGGTGCAGCCGTGAGGCGCGGGCTCGGCGCGGCCCTCGCGCGCGCGCTCGGCGGGCTCGCGGGCCTCGTGCTTTCCGGTTGCCTCGCCGACGGGGACGCCGGCCTCGCCGTCTGCGGCAACGGCCGCCTCGAGAACGGTGAGAGCTGCGACGGGCGCACGTTCCGGTTCACCTGCACGGTCGGCAAGCTGCGCTGCGACGACACCTGCCGGGTGGACACGACGGCCTGCAGGGCTTACTGCGGCAACGGTCAGCGCGAGTTCGACGAGGCCTGCGACGGGGACGACGTGCCCGGCTGTCACGAGGGCCGTGTCGTCTGCACCGAGGACTGCACGCTGGATCTTTCGGCCTGCGCCGCCGGCTACTGCGGCGATGGCGCGCGCAACGGCGACGAGGCCTGCGACGGCACGGACGGCGTGCCCGCCTGTGCGCGCGGCGGGGCGCTGCGCTGCAATACCGACTGCGATCTCGTCATCGACGGCTGCACTGCGTGGTGCGGCAACGCCGTGCGCGACCCCGGCGAGGCCTGCGACCTCGACGACGTGCCCGAGTGTCACGCCGGCCGCCTCGTGTGTCAGCCGGACTGCGGGCTCGATACAACGGCCTGCACCGGCGGCTTCTGTGGCGACGGTCTCGTCAACGGCGACGAGGAGTGCGACGGCAAAGCAGGCACGCCGACCTGTGATTCGGACGACGGCGTCGGCCGCGTACCGTGCCTGCCGGACTGCACGCTCGACCGCGGCACGTGCGTGGACTTCTGTGGCAACTTCCGGCGGGACGCGGGCGAGGCCTGCGACGGGGACGACCTGCCCGAGTGTCACGCCGGCCGCAACGCCTGTCTCGCCGACTGCACGCTCGACGCCTCGGCCTGCCCGGGGGGCTACTGCGGCGACGGCGTCGTCAACGGCGACGAGGAGTGCGACGCGGAGGCTGGCGTGCCGGTCTGCGACGGCGGGGGCACCCTGCGCTGCCGGGCCGACTGCACCCTCGACCGGGACGCCTGCCCGGCCTACTGCGGCGACGGCATCCGGGCCGGCACGGAGGCCTGCGACGGCGACGACGTGCCGACGTGTCATCAGGGCGTTCTGCTGTGTACGGGCTGTGTGCTCGACGCGACGCCCTGCCCTGGCGGCTACTGCGGGGACGGGCGGGTCAACGGCACCGAAATCTGCGACGGCGCCGCGGGCGTTCCCGTGTGTTCGGGCACCGGCGCGCTGAGCTGTACCCCCGACTGCGACCTCACGGGCGAGTGCAGCGCGTTCTGCGGCGACGGCAAGGTCGATCCGGGTGAGATCTGCGACGGGGCCGAGGTGCCCGCCTGTTACGGCGGTGCCATCGTCTGCACGGCGGACTGCCGGGCCGACGTCTCGGCCTGCGTCGGGGGCTACTGCGGCGACGGCCGCGTGCAGGGCCGCGAGGAGTGCGACGGCCTCGACGGGGTGCCGGTCTGTTCGGGCGAGGGCGACCTGCGCTGTTCGAGCGACTGTTTCCTCGAGGGCGCGTGCCTCGCCTACTGCGGCGACGGCAAGACGGACGCCGGCGAGGCCTGCGACGGCGGCGACGTGCCGCCGTGTCACGCCGGCCGCATCCTGTGCGGCCCCGACTGCGGCCTGCGCACCGCCGAGTGTCCGGGCGGCTTCTGCGGCGACGGGGTACGAAACGGCGACGAGGCCTGCGACGGCGACGACGTGCCCGCCTGTGCCTTCGGGCACGGCGAGCTGCGCTGCACCCCCGACTGCGCCCTCGACGTGTCGGCCTGCGACGCGTTCTGCGGGGATGGCACCGCCAACGCCGACGAGCCGTGCGACGGCGACGACGTGCCGACCTGTCACGAGGGGCGCGCCGCCTGCGCCGAAGATTGCAGCCTGGCGCTCGCCGCGTGTCCGAGCGGCTTCTGCGGGGACGGCGTGCGCAACGGCCCCGAGGACTGCGATGGGGCGGACGTCCCCCTGAGCTGTGCCGCCGGCGCGGGTGAAATCCGCTGCAACGCCGATTGCACCTTCGACGTCACGGGCTGCGCGGCTTACTGCGGCGACGGTCTGCGCAACGGCATCGAGGTCTGCGACGCCGGCGAGTTCGGCTTCGACTGCAACGACGGTCTCCTGAGCTGCAGCCCGACGTGCGACTTCGTGGACACCTCGCTGTGTCTCGGCGGCACCTGCGGCGATGGGGCGCTCAACGCGGTCGAGGGCTGCGACGGCGAGCTCTTCCGCGAGCGCTGCTGGGACGGCCGTTTCCGATGCCGCGATTGCACGCGCATCGACGCGGAATGTCTCGCCTTCTGCGGCGACGGCGTGCGCAACGGGCCGGAACAGTGCGACGGCGAGGACGCGCCGGTCTGTCACGGCGGCGTCTCCGTGTGTCGGCCGGACTGCACCCTCGACGTCGCGGCCTGCCCGGGCGGCTATTGCGGCGACGGCGAACGCAACGGCGCCGAGATCTGCGACGGTGCCAACCTGCCGGCGACGTGTCATGCGGGCTTCGGGGCGCTCGCCTGCAACGCCGACTGCACGCTGAACGAGGGCGGCTGCCGCGCATACTGCGGGGATGGCATCCGCAACGCGGACGAGGCCTGCGACGGCGAGGACGTGCCCGCCTGCAACGCCGGCGGCGTCGTGCGCTGCAACGCCGATTGCACGCTCGATCTCACCGGCTGCCCGGAGGGCTTCTGCGGCGACGGCCGGCTCAACGGCGGCGAGGACTGCGACGGCGAAGACCTCCCGACGACATGTCACGCCGGCTTCGGCGTGCTCGCCTGCAACGCCGACTGTACCCTGAACGCCGCCGCCTGCCGCGCCTACTGCGGCGACTTCACGCTGAACGGTCCCGAGGTCTGCGACGGCGCCGACTTCGCCTTCGACTGCAACGACGGCGTGCTCGCCTGCAGTCCGGATTGCTCGCGCCTGGTGCTGCATCAGTGCCCGGGCGGCTTCTGCGGCGACGGGCTCGTCGACGCCGGCGAGCAGTGTGATCTCGACCGCTTCGACCGGCAGTGTTGGGACGGCGTCTTCGCGTGCAACGCCTGTGCGCTCGACGACCGTCAGTGCCGCGCGTACTGCGGCGACTCGATCAAGAACGGCCCGGAGACGTGTGACGGCGACGACGTGCCGCGCTGTCACGACGGCTTCTTCACCTGCCGCGACGACTGCACCCTCGACGGCGCCCGCTGCCGCGCGTTCTGCGGCGACGGCCTGCGCAACGGCAACGAGGAGTGCGACGGCGATGCCGGGCTGCCCGCCTGCCCGACCCCCGGCGGGCGCTACCGCTGCCTGCCCGACTGCTTCCTCGACGCGACCCTGTGTCCCGATGGCTGACGACCGCCTGCCCGGAGAGCCGACCATGACGTCCCCCGCACCGTTTCGCATCACCGCCCCCCGACGTCGCCGCGCCGCGCTCGCCCTCTTCGCCGTGACGGCCGCCGCCGCTTGTGAGAGCGCGACGAGCGACGGCACGGGCGAGGACGCCGCCGATCTCGGGGTCGACGCCAAACGGCAGGACGCCGCGGGGTCCGGCGGGACGGGCTCGGGCGGGCAGACCGGCGGCGCGGGCGGGACGGGCGGGTTCGGCGGCCCCGGGGGACAGAGCGGCGGCGGCCAGACCGGCGGCGGCCAGACCGGCGGAAACGGCGGCGACGGCGGCCACGGCGGTACGCCGGGCGCGCTGATCGCCGCCCCCGCCGCCCCCTGCGAGCTCCCGAGCGGCCCGGACGCGCGACAGGCCGACTACGACGTCGAGATGGGACGCTTCGTCGCCCGCATCCAGGCCTACGCCGCGTGCCGCAAGCCCGGTTTCATGGTCTTCCCGCAGAACGCGCCCGAGCTCGCGCGGCTCCCCGGTTACCTCGACTTCGTGGCCGGCATCGGCAAAGAAGACCTGTACTACGGCGCCGATGCCGACGCGGAGCCGACGGACGCCGAACAGACGCGCGAGTGGGAGGCCGATCTCGACCTCTTCACGGCCGCCGGCAAGCTCGTGCTCTCGGTCGACTATCCGTTCACCGACGAGGACGTGCCGGACTTCGACGCCGAGACCCGCGCCCGCATCGACGAGGGGTACCGCCGCGCCGGCGCGAAGGGGTACGCGCACTACGCGTCCGTCCGCAACCTGGGCTACCCCACCGTCAATCCCGGGCACGAGCCCGACGCCCGCGGCGCGCCGGTGACGACGACCGCGGCGGTGAATGACTGGCTCTATCTGCTGCAACCGCCCGAGGATCTCGAGCGCGCCGAGTACGTCGATCTGCTGTCGGATCAACGCTTCGATCTGCTGGTGATCGACGCCGAGTGGGACGGCGAAGTCCTGACGGGGCCCGAGTTGGCGGCGGTTCACATGAACGCGGGCGCCCTCGTGATCAGTTACCTGTCCATCGGCGAGGCCGAGACCTATCGCGCGTACTGGAACCCCCGGTGGGACGCGAACGGCGACGGCCGCCCGGACGCCGGCGCGCCGGCCTGGCTCGGCGAGAGCAACCCGGACTGGCCGGACAACTACAAGGTCCGGTACTGGATGCCCGGCTGGCAGGCGTTGATGCTCACCCGCATCGACGAGCTCATCGACGCGGGCTTCGACGGGGTCTACCTGGACATCATCGACGCCTGGGAGTGTTTCGACTCCGGAGAGTGTCGGGAATAGGCGGCGGTGCGCGGCGCTCGTCCCATCACCGGCGCGCTCGGGGCCCTGGGGCTGACCTGGGGCCTGGCCTATGTGACGCTCTCGGCGCGCCCCGCGCCCACCGTCGACGACTGGCAGGCGCGCCTCGACCCCGAGCGGCCCGCGGCGGCCATCAGCGGCCCGCCTCAGTTCTCGATGGACCCGCCGCCGGCCTACACCCGAACGCCCCTCTCCGGCACCCCGCGGTCTCGCAAGGTCCTGGTGCTCTACAACAGTCACGAGCAGTTCACCGAAGAGGACGACCACGGCAAACAGTGGAAGGTCCCCACCAACACGGAGAACAACCGCTTCCACACCTTGGCCGAGCTCGCCCTCAACCACGCCGGCCTCGTGACCGAGTTCGCGGACCTCAACAACCCGCAGGGTCTGCCCGACGCGGCGGCGATGGCGGACTTCCGTGGGGTCGCCGTGTGGACGAACGGCGACCGCTGCCGGGACCCCGAGGGCACGCTGCGCTGGTACGCCGAGCAGGGGCGCGCCGGGCGCCGGGTCGTTTTCCTCGAGCGCACGGGCTGCGCCAAGGACCTCAAGGGGCGGGCCATCTCACCGGAGGTCTGGCAGAGCAGCCTCGCCGAGCTCGGCCTGCGTTTGGGCGACACGGAAATCTGGGACGCCGACCAGATCAGCGTCGAGTTCGAGAGCGGCAAGCGCACGGGGTTCGAACAGAAACTCGACCTGCGCCTCCCCTACTGGCGCGACGTGCAGGCCCTCGACCCCGAGGCCCGCGTCTGGCTCCGGCTCGGGCTCGAGAGCCGCCCGGGCGCCGCCGCCGACGCCGTGATCGTGGGGCCGCGCGCCAGCTTCGTGATGCGGGAGTACGCGTTTCGCGAACACAAGGTCGGCGCCCGCTGGACGCGCGCGTGGCTGATCGACCCCTTCGCGTTCTTCGAGGCGGCCTTCGGCCTGCAGGACGAGCCGCGCCTCGACTTCACGACCCTCAACGGGCTGCGCATGTTCTACGCGCACATCGACGGCGATGGCATGGAGACGATCAGCGAGATCGACCGCAAGAGCATGTGCGGCGAGATCGTGCGCGAGTCGCTGCTGAAGGTCTACCCGCTGCCGGTCACGCTGAGCGTCGTGACGGGCCGCGTGCAGCCGCCCCCCGAAGCCTACGGCAGTGAACGGGCCGTCGAGGTCGCGCGCTCGCTGCTCGCGCTGCCCAACGTCGAGGTGGCGAGTCACGGTTTCAGTCATCCGATGGACTGGCGCGCCGGCGAGAAATCCGAACTGTCGGTGAAGAACCTGCCCGGCTACACCCTCAGCGGTGAGGGCGAGATCGCCCACAGCACGGCGTACATCAACGCGGCGCTGACCACGCCGGACAAGCCCGTGCGGGTGATGCTCTGGACCGGCTGGTGCAACCCGGACGAGGCGCAGCTCGAGGTCGTTTCGCGCCTGGGTCTCTTCAACCTCAACGGCGGCGATCCGCGTATGGACCGCCTGTATCCGAGTTACGCCCACATGGCCCCGCCCATCCATCGCGTGGGCAAGCAGTTCCAGTTCTATACCAGCGCGGCGAACGACTACATCCTGACCGACGAGTGGCAGCCCCCCTATTACCGCTTCGGCAACGTCGTCGACACGTTCGAGCGCACGGGCCGCCCCCGGCGTGTCGTGCCGGCCAACATCTATTATCACTTCTATATCGGCCAGAACCTCTCGGCCCTCGAAGGCTCGACGCGGCCGTACGACTGGGCGATGCGCAACGACGTCGCGCCCGTTTTCGTCAGCGAATACGTCGATGTCGTGCGCGACTTTCACTTCGGTCGCGTGGCGGCCCTCGGCCCCGGCCGCTGGCGGGTGCGCACGGACGGGCGCCTGCAGACGGTGCGTTTCGACGGCGAGCCCGTCCACATCGACCTCGAGGCGTCGCGCGGGGTCATCGGCTACGTCTACGAGCCGGCGCTGGCGACGACGTACGTCCACCTGCTCGGCCAGGAGAGTGTCATCGTCCGCAGTGAAGCGCCGCCGCAACGGCCCTACGTGCGGCGCGCGACACATCGCATCACCCGCGCGGAGGTCCGCGGTCGGCGCCTTTCCGTCGACCTCGGTGGGTACGGACCCAAGTTCCTGGAGGTCGCGGGGCTGCCGCCCGAGCGCCCCGTCGAGGTGACGATCTATCGCGGGCCGACGGTGCTCGACGAGCCGGGGCTCGCCGCCGACGGCAACGGCGTCGTGCGCATCGACCTGCCCGTCGCAGGCACCTACACCATCGACGTGGGGCGGCCATGAGGGGCGCCGCACCCTGGCTGGCCCTGGGTGGCCTGGCGACGGTCTGTGGCCTGGCCCTGGCGCTGGTGTTTCCCGACGACCGACGCCTGGGACACATGTACGAGTCCGATCGACAGTACCCCGAGGCCGTGCTCGCCTTCGAGCGCTGGGTCGGCGCGCACCCGCGGGACAAAGACACCCGGGTCCACCTCGCCGCCCTCTACCTGGACGTGGGCGACGCCGCGGGCGCCCTGCGCACGCTCGAGGCCCTCATCCGCGACTGGCCCGACGACGCCGGGCTGCGCGAGCAGGTCATCGAGGTCTATACCAGCCGCAATCAGATCGACCCGACGCTGCCGCACCTCGAAGTTCTGTCCCGGCTGAACCCGGAGGACGCCGACGTCGCCGAGGAGCTCGCGGATCTGTATCGCTACTTCGGACGCGAGAAAGAGCTCATCGCACAGCTCGAGAAGGTCCTGCAGCTCGATCCGCGGCCGGCGACGACGTCGGAACTGCTGGAGCTCCTGCTGCATCACGGCGAGTACGACCGCGCCCTGCGGCTGCTCGAGCCCGCCGTCGCGCGGCGGCCCGACTGGCCGCTCGGCCACAGCGAGCTCGCCCGCGTCTACATGCGTTTGCACCGGGTCGACGATGCCATCCGGCACCTGCGCAAGGCCGTGGCGCTGCAGCCCGACCGCGCCGAGCCGTTCGACGATCTCGTGAGCACGCTGGTGCAGGCCGGCCGGGTGGAGGCCGCCCTGCGGGCCTGGCGCGAACGCCTGGACGGCCACCCCTACGAACACGGGCTGCGACGCAAGCTGGCGGATTTCCTGATGGATCAGGGCCGGGGTGCGCAGGCCGTCGCCGAGCTGACGG
Source organism: Myxococcota bacterium (assembly GCA_023150895.1). GTDB lineage: Bacteria > Myxococcota_A > Bradymonadia > UBA7976 > UBA1532 > CAINDO01. Next base: position 22,152 of record JAKLJY010000008.1, read on the forward strand.
CGGCGCTCGAGGCCCGCCCGGCGGACCGCGCGACGCGGCTCGACCTGGTGCGCGTGCTGACCGACCTCGGCCGGGACGCGGAAGCCCTGGGTCCCTTGCAACCGCTGCTGCAACAACAACCGCCCGATCTCGAGGCCCTGCGCCTCGCCGCCCACATCGCGGCGTACACCGACCAGTTGGACGCCGCCGTGCGGTACTACGATCAGCTCATCCGGCTGGCACCCGCCGAGGAGCAGTTGCGCCTCGAACGCATCGAGCTGTTGTGCGGGGCGGACCGGCACGCCGAAGCGCTCGGCGACCTGGAACCGGCCGTCGCGCGGCATCCGCAGGACGTGCGTTTGCGTGTCTATCTGGTCGACGCGCTGGAGGCCGCCGGCCGGGACGACGACGCGCTTTCGCACCGCCGCACGCTCGTCGAGCAGAATCCGCAGCGCCCCGAGCTGAGGCGCGCGCTCGCGGAGCATCTGGAGCGGGCGCAGGCGTTCGACGAGGCGCTGCCGCACTTCCGCTGGCTGGCGGAGAACACGCGCGAGGGCGCGTCGTTGTGGCGGACCGTGGCCGCCGTCGCGCAGAACGCCGGCGACCGCGAGACGGCCATCGAGGCCCTCGAGCGCAGCCTCGGGCGGGCCCGGCGCCGGAGCGAGACCAACCCGGAGGACGCGGAGGGCGACAGCCCGCTGGAGGTGAACGTCAATGCGGACTGAACGCCCGCGCCCGGCCGTCGCGCTGGCGACGACGCTCGCGCTCGTTTTCGTCCCGGCCGCGACCGCCCTGGCCGCCCCGCGCCCCGCCGCCCGCCCGGCGACGAGCCCCGAGCAGGAGCGCCGCGACCTGGAGGAGCTCGCCGAACTGTATGCGCAGGAGGGCCGCACCGACGACGCGCTCTCCGTTTACGCCGACCTGCGGGCCCGCGTCCCCGCGAATCCGGAATACTGGCGCCGCGCGGCGGATCTCCTCGAACCCCTGCCCGACCGGCACGTCGATCTGTTGGTGCTGCTGAAGGCCTGGCGGGCGGCCGCCCCCACGCTGCGGGAGCCAGCGGAGCGCCTCGCGCGGTTCTACGAGCAGGACGGGGCCATCGACGAGGGGCTGCAGATCGTGGCCGAACTGCTGGTGCAGACGCCCCGCGACGTTTCCGTGCTGCGTTTGAAGGCCGAGCTGCTGGAGACGGGTGATCGCACCGACGCCGCCATCACGGCCTGGACCGCCGTCCTGGCGATGCCCGGCGCGACGCTCGAGGATCGCTGGCGGCACGCCGAGTTGCTCAGCACCCGCGGGGACTCACCGGCCCTGCGCGAGGCCTACGCCGGTCTCGTCGCCGCGAAACCCGACGATGTGCGGTTCCGGGTCGCCTACGGCGAGGCCCTGCTCGGTGCCGACGACGTACAGGGCGCGCGGGCGCAGGCCGAGGCTGCACAGCGACTCGCTCCGGCGGACCCCGAGCTGAAGCGCCTGCTCGACGCGCTCGATGCGGCCGAGGCGGAGCGCACCGACGACGCCGCCCGGGACGCGTACGACACCCGCGGGGCCCTTCGCCGCCGCGTCGACCGCGCCGCGCGCGTGCGCGCCCTCTCCCGAGAAGAGGACTACTGACCGTGAGCCTGCCCCGTTTCCCCGCGCTGCGCGCCGGCGGCCGCACCGTCCTCCTCGAGGCGGTGGTATTGCTCGCGCTGCTCGTGCTGGTCAATACCCTGGCACTGCCGGACCGCCCCGGATTTCTGGACGCGAGCCCCCATCCCTATGTCATCGCCACGTTGCTCGGCGCGGCGCGGTACGGGTTCTTTCCCGGGGTGGGCGTCGCCCTGCTCTTCTCCGCCGTCTACTTCACCCAGATCGGCCTCGGCGTCGAGGTGTCGTCGTGGCGGGACTTCCTGGCGATGCGTTTCGGCGCGCCGGCGATCTACGCCCTCTCCGGCGGCGCGCTGCTCGGCCTGGTTGCCGATGTGCACCTGCGCCGCATCCAACGTGCCGAGGAGCGCCTCGCCGAACTCGAGTCGCGCTCGACGGCGCTCGCGTCGGCGCAGGCCGAGTTGCGCGACGTGAACGCCGAGCTCGCGTCCCGCATCGTCGGGGCGGAAGCGACGCTGCCCGCCCTGTATCGCTACGCGCGCCTGCTCAACGCCACCGACGAAGAGGCGGTCTATCGGGGCCTCGTCGAGGTCGTCAAAGACGCCCTCGGGGCCGATCAGGTGACGCTCTACATGCCGCGCAACGGGCAGCTCGTGCGCCGCTTCGGAGAGGGACCCGACGGGTTTCCGCTCGATGCCCGCACCGGCGCGAAGCTCGTGCGCGAGGGCGGCGTGCTGACGCTGCGCGACCTGCCGGCCCCCGGCCCCGAGGGCCCGCCGTTGTACCTCGCGGGCGCCCTGCGGCAGGGCGAGACCGGGCCCGTCGTGGGCGTGCTCACGGTCGATCGCCTGGACTTCCGCCGGTACACGGAGGCCAACCTCGGGCTGTTCCGGATGCTCGTCGACTGGGGCTGCGTGAGCCTCGGACAGGCGGTGGCCGTCCAGCGCCTGCCCGAGCCGGCCCGCGCCGCACAGAAGCAGGCCGCCGACGCCCGCAGCCGGCGCTCGGCCGAACGGTTCGCGCAAACCGGCCGGATTCGCCTCGCCGACGTGAGCCCCGACGAACGCACCGTGGAAGGCGGTCGTCTCCCCGGTGACTCCGGCGACGACGTCTTTTCGTCGGCGCGGGCCCCGGCAATGGAGTCCGCAAAGCCGACCGGGCGCCGTCACGGCCGCAGCGCCCCCCCGGAGCCCGCCGCGACGCAGATTCTGTCCGAGGACGACCTCGCTTCGCTCGACGCGTCCGGCGGTGACCTGGGCATGGCCATCGCCGCCGAGGTCGGGCGCGCCGGCGTCGAAGGCGCACGCTTCGCGACGCTGCTCACCCGCCTGGGCGATCAGCTCGGTCAGGTACGCCGCAAATGATGGCCCCGCGCGCCCGCGCCGCCCTCGGGCTCTGCGCCGCCGCGGCCGCCGTCGGGGCCGAGGTTCTGGCGTGTCACCTGGCCCTGACACGCATTCCCTTGGGGCTGGCCGCCGGCAGCGCGCTGCTCGGGTTGCACGTCGGCGCCGCCGCGCTCTCCGCGGAGGCCCTGCGCCTGCGTTCCCGGGGCGCACCCGAGGGTCACGCCGCCGTCGGCCTCGGCCTGACGCTGCTCGTGCCCGTGCTCGGGGTGATCGGCACGCTGCTGCTCGCGCTGTTTCCGCCGGCCGTCCGCACGCAGGCCGTCGCGGACTCGCAGGAGCAGGAGCGCGCCCGCGCGATGGCCCGTCTACAGGCCGAACGGCGCTCGGAGCAGGTCGTCGACACCGACGTGCAGAGCATCGTCGACGCCTTGAAGGACCCCGATCTCGCGGTGCGGCTCGGGGCCATGGACGCGCTGCGCACGCTGAAAGGCGCCGCGGCGGTGCGCCTGCTGAAGATCTCGCGGACGAACACCGCCTTCGACGTCCGGTTCCGCGCGGTCGAAGCCCTCGGCGAGATGAGTCAACGCGCGTCGGATGGCGTCAACGAGGCCCTGCAGGCGGTCGACGAGGACGTCGAGGATCCGGAGCGCTGGTGCGCCCTGGGGGACGCCTACGCCGAGTACCGCGATCTGGGCCTGGAGGACGCCGTCATGCAGCAGTCGCTCTCGACGCAGGCGGAGTCCTGCTACCGCACGGCCTGGGAGCTCGCCCCGCACGAGGCCCGCTTCGCGCTCCGGCTGGCGTCGGCCCTCGAGCGGCTCGAACGGTACGAAGACGCCCGCGAGGTCCTCTCGGGCACCCTCGGCGCGGGGCACGCGGACCCGGCCTCGGTCTATCTCGGCCTGGCCCGCGTCGCGTTCCGGCAGGGGCGCGTGCCGGCCCTCGAGGGCCTCAGCCGCCAGGCGTTGCGGGCCGACCGCGGCCACCTGGCGCCCGATGACCGCGCCGCGCTGGCCTACTGGGCCGGGGAGGCCTGAGTGAGCGCCGAACGAGAGATCGCCGACGTCTGCATCGTCACCGAGGGCACGTACCCCTTCGTCCGCGGGGGCGTGTCGAGCTGGATCCACGGCATCGTCACCGGCATGCCGGACGTCCGGTTCGCACTGCTGCTCATCTCGGCCGAGCGCAAAGAGAGCAAGCTGGCCTTCGAGCTGCCGAAGAACATCGTGCAGTTCACGGAGGTCTTCATTCACGAGGCGGTGATTCACGACGAGCCGTGCCCGGGCCGCCGAAAGTTCAAAGGCCCGTTCTGGGAGGCGGTCGAGGCTTTTCACACGGCGCCCTCGGCCGGCGATGGCGCGGGCATGCATGCGCAGCTCGCCCCGTTCCTGCGCATGCTGACCGGCCTCGTCGACCCCGCACAGCGCGTCGTGAACACGCACGACGTCCTGTTCTCCCGCGATGCCTGGGAGTATCTCGTGCGGCGCTACGAGGCCCGGGCGGACGACACGAGCTTCATCGACTTCGTGTGGACGTGGCGCGCCATTCATACACCGTTGATGCAACTGCTCAACGCCGACATCCCGCCCGCGCGCTGTTACCACCTCGTCAGCACGGGGTACGCCGGACTCATCGGGGTGATGGCCCGCTATCTCTATCGGCGGCCGGTCATGCTCACCGAGCACGGCATTTACGTCCGCGAGCGCAAGATCGACATCGCCCGCGCCGACTGGATCTACGAAGAGCCCCTGCGCGTGAAGACGGTGCAGCGCGAGACCGGCGTGCTCAAACAACTCTGGACCAACTTCTTCGTCCGCATCGGCGAGCTGACGTACGCCCACACGGACGAGGTGCTGACGCTCTTCAACGGCAATCGCAACCTGCAGATCGAGCTCGGCTGCCCACCGGAGCGCGTCCACGTCGTCCCCAATGGCGTGAAGACGGACGTCTTCGCGAAGGTCCGCGAGAAACCGCGCCCCAACGATGGCATCCGGCGCATCGGGTTCGTCGGCCGCGTCGTGCCCATCAAGGACGTCAAGACGTTCATCAAGGCCTGCGCCCTCGTTTTTCAGGCCATGCCGAACGCCGAGTTCCTCATCTGCGGGCCGAAGGACGAAGAGCCCGTCTACGCCGAGGAGTGTGAGAACTTAGGCCGCATGCTCGGCCTGACGACCCTGATCTTCACCGGGCCGGTGGACGTGCGCGAGTACTTCCCGAAGATGGACGTCTTCGTCCTGACGAGCATCAGCGAAGGGCAGCCGCTGACCATCCTCGAGGCGGCGTGTGCGGGCGTGCCCACCGTCACGTCGGACGTCGGCGCCTGCCGCGAGCTCTGCGAAGGCTATGCACCCGAGGATCGCGCGCTCGGGCCGTCCGGGCTCGTCACGGGTGTCGGTCACCCGCGCGAGACGGCCGATGCCATCCTGACACTGCTGCGCGACGAGCGTTTGCGGCAGTCGATGATCCACAACGGAGTCGCGCGCGCCGAGCGTTTCTACCGGCAGGAGGACGTGCTCTCGACCTATCACGATCTCTACGTCAAGTGGGCGCAGGCCCCCGACGTCGACCTCCCGGAGGGCCGCTGACATGGCCGGCATCGGCTTCGCCCTGCGCAAACTCATGGAGCCCGGCACCTACACGGCGTACGTGCGCGCCTACGCCTACGCCGCCGTCGTCGGCACGGGCCCCTGGCTGTTGTCGGTCTTGTGTCTCGCGGCGCTCGGGCTGCTCGCCGTCGACCCCGACGACTTCCAGACCCGGCAGACGTTCGCGAGCACGGTGGTCTATATCTTCGGCGGGACGCTCGTCCTCACCGGACCGCTGCAGATGGTCGTCACCCGCTACCTCGCCGACCGCATCTACCGCGGCGAGCAGGGCGAGCTCGGCGCGAGCTATCTACCCGTGTTGCTGTGCACCGCCGTGCCCTTGCTGCTCGTCGGCGCGCCGTTCTTCGGGACGCTGACGGTCTCGCTCTACTATCGCATGGTGGCGATCGGTCTGTTCGTGACCATCGGCTGTCTCTGGATGGTCATGGTCTTTCTGACGACCTCCGCCGAATACGCCGCCGTCGTGCGCATCTTCGGCGCGGGCACCGCGGTCAGCCTCGGCTTCGGGGTGGCCGGCGGTCGACACTTCGGGCTCGACGGCTATCTGACCGGATACGCGCTCGGGCAGCTCTTCATCTTCGCGCTGCTCACGCGCCTCGTGCTCGATCGGTTCGGGGGCCCGGTCCGCTGGGACTTCGGGTTTCTGGGTCACGTTCGGCGCTACCCGGCGCTCGTTTTCATCGGCCTGACGTACAACCTCGCGGTCTGGTCGGACAAATTCGCCTTCTGGATCGGCGTCGAGGGCGACCTCTCGGGCACGGTGGCGGGTCACCTGACGACGACGCCCCGCTACGACAGCAGCATGTTCATGGGGTTTCTGACGGTCGTGCCGGCGATGACCCACTTCCTGCTCGTCGTCGAGACCGAGCTCGCCGGGGCCATCTCCGGCTTCTACGACGCCATCTTCTACAAGCGCCCCCTGCGGGACATCCGGGCCGCACGGCTCCGGCTCGAGCGCATGCTGCGCCGCGCGTTCGTCGACATTCTGCGCGTGCAGGCGCTGATCACGGTCCTGTGCATCTTCTTCGGCGCCGAGATTCTCGGTCTGCTCGGTCTGCCGGTCAGTCAGCTCGGCATGTTTCAGTTCGCGTGTGTCGGCTCCCTGTTCGTCGCGTTCACGCTGTTCTCGCTGGTGGTCCTGCTCTACCTCGACCGACGCACGGACGCCCTGGCCGTCTCGACGTTGTTTCTTCTGCTCAACGGGGCACTCAGCGCGGCGAGCCTGGCGCTCGGCTACGTCTTCTACGGCGCGGGCTTCGCTTTCTCGGGCATGTTGGCGCTGATCCTCGCCGTCGGTCTGTTGATGCACCGCATCCGCAATCTGGAGTACCTGACGTTCTCGGGCACGCCGATCATCGGGCAGAAGCCCCCGCTGGCGGCGCTGCGGGCCGGCGCCGGACGCGGCTTCGGTCGGGAGCACGTCCTGTGATCGCCGCGCTGCTTCTCGCCACCGTGCCGGGCGTCGCGGCATCGACGAGCCCGGGGGCCTCGGAGCCGGCCGGGGCGCCCCCGGTGCTCGAGGCCCCCCCGGGGGAGGAGACGCTGCTCGAGGTCGACGCCGCGCTGCGGACGGGGCTGACGAACAATCTGCAGCGGGCCCGCGCGGGCGGCGAAGCGGACGGTCTCGTCGACCTCGACGCCGGCTTCTTCGGCGCGGCGTGGAAGCAGCGCCTCACGGGCGCGCTCGAGCTCGGTCTGCGGCAGCCCCTCGGCCTGCCGGCCTTGCGGGCCTTTCAAGCGCGGGCGGACGCGGCCATCGAGTTGCCGGCCGGGCCGGTGACCCTCGGCGCCGCCCTCGCCGGCGAGACGGAGCGCGCCCTGACGGTCTTCACCGAGTCGGGCACGCTCTCGACCGCGCGGCAGCGCACGGCCCTCGGCGTGCGGATCGCGCCGTTCGTCGCGTGGGCGCCGGAGCCGTTTCGCGTGGAACTCTCCCCGATGGCCGGCGCCCGACAGGTCACGGGGGCCGAGCGGTACGACCTCGGGGACGTGGGCGTGCGGGTCGACGGCCGGTGGTTCGACACGCCCCTCTTTCACGTCGGCCTCGGGCTGTCGTGGGAGGCCCGCCGCTTCGACGGACTTTACGCCCGGACCCGCGACGGCCTGCAGCCGACGGTCGCTCCGAGCGTTTCGTTGTCGATGTTCGACGCCGAGGTCCGGGCCGGCAGTCACCCGCGCGACGACGTCGACCTCGCGCTCCGGCTCGCCCTCGGGCGCACCTACGACCGCTTCGACGGCTACCACGGCCATGTCCGGCTCGGGGCGGCGCTGGAAGCCGCCTGGCAGCCCGAGCGGGGCCTGGGCGCCCGGGCCGACGCCCGACTCTCGCGTCGCACCTACGGCGTTCGGGTCACCTCGACGGCCCAGTCCGGCGATGAGACCGAAGTCGAAGCCGGGGCCGGTCTCCAGTATGCGCTGCGGCCCTGGCTCATCCCCACGCTCGACGGGGAGTTCCGGTTCGCGGAAGCGGCCGGCCGCGGCACCCTCTTCACTGAAACCGTCGGCCTCATCGGCCTGCGAGGACGCTACTGATGTTCGACGCACGCTGGTTCTCGCGCGCGAGCCGGAAGACGCTGTGGTTCTGTGGGCTGTTCGTGGCCGCCTGCGAGGGCGGGGCCCTCGTCTCGCCGACGGACGACGCCGGCGCGCGTCCGCCCCTGCCCGATGCCGGGGCCCCGGCCTGCGACGACGGTCGACGCAACGGTGACGAGACGGGCCTCGACTGCGGCGGACCGACCTGCGAGCCCTGCGACTTCGGTGAACCCTGCGTGGTCGACGTCGACTGCCTCTCCGGGCTGTGTGCGAGCGCCCGCTGTCAGGCGCCGACGTGTGTCGACGGACTGCGCAACGGCACCGAGAGCGGCGTGGACTGCGGCGGCGTCGCGTGTGCGCCGTGTGCCGAAGGCGGCGGCTGCGAGGGTCCCGACGACTGCCGTTCGGGGGTCTGCGCGGACCGGGTCTGTGCAGCACCGACGTGCGAGGATCGCGTCCGCAACGGACTCGAATCGGACGCGGACTGCGGGGGCGAAAACTGCGACGCCTGTGCCCCCGGTCTGCGCTGCACGGTGGCAGCCGACTGCGACAGCGGCACGTGCGCCGGGGGACGTTGCGCCACGCCCGCCTGCAACGACGGCGTGCGCAACGGCGACGAGACGGACCGCGATTGCGGCGCCGTCTGTGGACCCTGCGGACCGAACGCGGTCTGCGCGATTGCCGCCGACTGTCGCGACGGGCGGTGCGTCGACGGCCGGTGCGCCGCCGGCGCCTGTGGTGACGGGCTGCAGAACGGGGCCGAGACCGGCACGGACTGCGGTGGTCCGTTGTGTGTCCCCTGCCGCCCGGGCAGCGGCTGCGCCCTCGACGCCGACTGCGACAGCGGACGCTGCGGCGGCGGGACCTGCCTCGCCCCGGCCTGCGACGACGGGCTCCGCAACGGTGCCGAGACGGACGTCGACTGCGGACAGATCTGCGCACGCGGCTGCGCGCCCCTCGCCCGCTGCCTCGGACCGGCGGACTGCGAAACGGGCGTCTGCGTCGGCGCCGCCTGTGTCGCCGCGACCTGCGCCGACCTCGTCGAAAACGACACCGAGACGGACGTCGACTGCGGCGGTGGCCGCTGCTTGCCCTGCGCGCCCGACGCCCGCTGCAGCGGTCCGGCCGACTGTCTCTCGGGTGTGTGTTCGGGGGGCACCTGCCGTGCGCCGGCCTGTGACGACGGTGTGCAGAACGGCGCGGAGACGGGGCCCGACTGCGGTGGGGCGGCGTGCGCCCCCTGCCCCGTCGACGCCGCATGCAACAGCCCGCACGATTGTGTTTCCGGCGTCTGTCGACAGGGTACCTGCCGGGCACCGACGTGCAACGACGGCGTGCGAAACGGCGACGAAACCGCGGCGGACTGTGGCGGTGAATGCGCGGCGTGCCCGGACGGCGGCGGCTGCGCGCTGGACGCCGACTGTCAGAGCCTGATCTGCGACGGCGGCGCGTGTCGCCCGGCCACCTGTGTCGACGCGCGGCTCGGGCCGACGGAGGCCGATCTCGACTGCGGCGGCCCCTGCGCCCCCTGCCCGGCCGAGGCCCGATGTTTCGCCGATCGCGACTGCCTCGATGGAAACTGCGCGGCGGGACGCTGTCTCGAAGCGACCTGCGACGACGCCCGCCGCAACGGTCACGAGAGTGACGTCGACTGCGGCGGTGCGTGCACCCCGTGCGGCATCGCGCGCCTCTGCGCCGCCCCGGGGGACTGCGCGGCCGGCGTGTGCCGCGCCGGGCGCTGCGCCGCGCCGACCTGCGCCGATCGCGTCCGCAACGGCGACGAGACGGACGCCGACTGCGGCGGTGGTCTGTGTCCGCCGTGTGAAGCCGATCTCGCGTGTGCCGGCCCGTCGGATTGCCTCTCCACCGTGTGTGCGTCGGGCCTCTGTCGCGCCGCCGGGTGCGACGACCGGACCCGCAACGGTTCGGAGACGGACGTCGACTGCGGCGGCCCGGCCTGCCCGGCCTGTGCACCGGCCGCGCTGTGCGTCTTCGCGCGGGACTGCGAGAGCCGGGTCTGTCGCAGCGGGCGCTGCGCGGCCCCCGCGTGCAACGACGGCGCGCCGAACGGGCAGGAGACGGACGCCGACTGCGGCGGCCCCGAGTGTGCGCCCTGTTCCGCGGGGCGCGGTTGCGCGGCGCCGACCGACTGTGCGACGGCGTTGTGCGAGGCCGGGATTTGTCGTCCCGGCACCTGCGGGGACGGCCGCCCGACCCCGCCGGACGAGACGGGGCTCGACTGCGGCGGCCCCTGCGCCCCCTGCGCCGACGGCGAGGTCTGCCGACTCGACGCCGACTGCGTCAGCGGCCTGTGTGACGCCCTGCGCTGCGCCGCCGCGGCCTGCGGCGATGCCCGGCGCAATGGGCTCGAAACGGACGTCGACTGCGGCGGGCCCTGCGAGCCTTGTGCCACGGGCCGGGCCTGCGCGGTCGCCGAAGACTGCCGCGAAGGGGTGTGTACGGCGGGTCGCTGTGTCGCCCCGACGTGCGGCGACGGCGTCCGCAACGGCCGGGAGACGGACGTCGACTGCGGTGACACCTGTGGCCCGTGCGCCGTCGGCCGGGCGTGTGCCCTGCGAACGGACTGCCGGACGGGTGTCTGTCTCGCGGGGGTCTGCGCCGCGCCGGCGTGCGGCGACGGGGTGCAGAACGGCGCCGAGACGGACGTCGACTGCGGCGGCGCCGACTGCCCCCGGTGCGTCCCCGGTTTGCGGTGTGCGGGCGCGCAGGACTGTGTCGGCGGCGTGTGCGCCGACGGCCGTTGCCGCCCGGCGAGTTGCCAGGATGCCGCGCTCAACGGCGCGGAGACCGATCTCGACTGCGGTGGCCCCGTCTGTGGTGGTTGCCCGGAGGCCGCGCGCTGCCTCGTCGCCGCGGACTGCGCCGCGCGGGTCTGCACGGGCGGCCGATGTGCCGCGCCGACCTGCGCCGATGCGGTGGCCAACGGCTTCGAGACGGACGTCGACTGCGGCGGCCCCTGCGCGCCGTGTGCCGACCGTGCCGCGTGCGGCCTCGACGCCGATTGCCGCTCCGGGGTGTGTGCGGACGCTCGCTGTGCCCTGCCGCGATGCGACGACGGCGTCCGCAACGGCGCGGAGAGTGCGGTGGACTGCGGCGGTCCGGACTGCCTGCCCTGCGAGCCCGGCGCACTCTGTGGGGCCGCCGCGGACTGCCAGAGTGCCGTCTGTCGCGGCGGCGTCTGCCAAAGCCCGCGCTGCGACGACACCACCCGCAACGCCGACGAGACCGACGTCGACTGCGGCGGGCCCGACTGCAGCCCGTGCGCCGACGCTCGGCAGTGTCGGGACGCCGGCGATTGTCAGAGCCACGTCTGCGGCGGCAACGACCGATGTGTCGCCCCGGCGTGCGACGACGGCGTCCAGAACGGGCCGGAGGTCGACGTCGACTGCGGCGGGGGCCGCTGTGCCCCGTGTGGCGACGGCGAACGCTGCCTCGTCGCCGGGGACTGCCTCTCCGGGCTGTGCGGTCTCGACGGCCGCTGCGCCCTGGCCCGCTGCGACGACGGCCGGCGCAATGGCGCCGAGACCGGGCCGGACTGCGGCGGCCCGTGCGGCCCGTGTCCCGATGGCAGCGCCTGTCTCGACCCGGAGGACTGCGTGTCGCGCAGCTGCGTCGGCGAGCGCTGCCAGGTGGCGAACTGCGCCGACGGGGTCCACAACGGGGCCGAGGCGGATACCGACTGCGGCGGCGGGTGCGCGCCGTGTGTCACCGGCAGCCGCTGTCGCGTCCCGAATGACTGCGACACGGGGCTGTGCAACGGCACGTTCTGCGTGGCAGCCATCTGCCTGAACGGGGTGCGGGACGTCGAGGACGAAACCGGCGTCGACTGCGGCGGCGACTGTCCGGGCTGCCCGCCCCTGAACGGCTGCCAGGAGGCCGCCGACTGTGACAGCCACGTCTGCGCGGGGGGCATCTGTCAGGTGCCGACCTGCCAGGACGGCGAGGCGAACGGGGGCGAGGCGGACGCGGACTGCGGCGGCCCCTGTGGCGCCTGCGGGGTCGGCGCGGCGTGCCGGTTCGACTTCGACTGTGCCGAGCGCGTCTGCCGGGGCGGCACCTGTCGGCCGTCGTCGTGCACCGACGGCGTGCGCAATGGCGACGAGAGTGCGACCGACTGCGGCGGCGACGAGTGCCCGGTCTGCGGACCCGGGCTCGCCTGCCGCGCCCCCGACGACTGCGCCGACCGGGTCTGCACCGGCGGCCTGTGTCGTGCGGCGAACTGTGCCGACGGCACGCGCAACCAGGACGAGACGGCGCCGGATTGTGGTGGGGCCGTGTGCGGGCCCTGCGCGGCCGGTGCGCCGTGTTTCGTCGACGGCGACTGTCTCGCGGGGGTCTGCGCGGCGGGGGTCTGTGCCGCGCCGACGTGTGTCGACGCCACGCGCAACGGCACCGAAACGGACGTCGACTGCGGCGGCGCCTGCCCCCCCTGCCCCGTCCTGCAACGCTGCGGCGCGGGGCGCGACTGTGACACCGGGGTCTGCCTCGGGGGTCTGTGTGCGCCCGCTCGGTGTGACGATGGCGTCCGCAACGGCATCGAGACGGACGTCGACTGTGGCGGCGACTGCCCGCGCTGCGGCACGGGGGCCGGTTGCACGTTGCCGGAAGACTGCGTGGCGAGCGTCTGCGGGTCGTCGATTTGCGCGGCACCGGCCTGCGACGATGGCGTCCGCAACGGCGATGAGACCGACTTCGATTGCGGCGGCGCGGTTTGCGAACCGTGTGCCGACACCCGGCGGTGTCAGGGCGGCCTCGACTGCCAGACCGGTTTCTGCCAGGGCGGCCGCTGCGTCCCGCCGAGCTGCCTCGATCAGGTGCAGAGCCCCGGCGAAAGCGACGTCGACTGCGGCGACCGCTGCGCCCTGTGTCCCCCCGGTCGGCGGTGCGCGAGCGGAAGCGACTGCGAGGCGGGCCTCTGCCGAAACGGCGCGTGCGGGTTCGCGGCGTGCAACGACGGTGTGACCAACGGCACCGAGTCGGACATCGACTGCGGTGGCAACATCTGCGCCGGCTGCGCCCGCCTGCGGCGCTGCCGAGAGACCCCCGACTGTGCCGACGGCGTCTGTCGCAACGGCATCTGCCTGGCCCCCTGATTGGAGAATCCACATGTCTCAGACACGGCTTTCTGTTCTCGCCCTGCTCGTCGGGGGCCTCGCCGCTTCGGCGTGTGACGACGCCACGAGCTCGACGGCGGCTTCCACCCCCGACATGCAGGTCGTCGGCGGGTCCACCGGCGGCAGCACGGGCGGCAGCACGGGCGGCGGATCCACCGGCGGATCCACCGGCGGCGGCACGGGCGGGGCTGCCGGCGGCGACACCGGCGGTAGCACGGGCGGGGCTGCCGGCGAATCCACCGGCGGCAGCACGGGCGGGGCTTCCGGCGGCAACACGGGCGGCAACGCCGGCGGGAACGAGGGCGGCAACGCCGGCGGCAGCACGGGCGGCAACGCCGGCGGCAGCACGGGCGGCAACGCCGGCGGCAGCACGGGCGGGTCCACCGGCGGCGATACCGGCGGCGCGACGCTCGTCGATCTCGGCCCGCAGAACGACGGCGGCGAAATCCCCGACGCCGCGCCCGAGCCCGACGCCGCGCCCGAGCCCGACGCCGCGCCCGAGCCCGACGCGCTCGTCCTCGAGTGCCCGCCGGACATCCGCTGCACGCCCGACTTCCCTCTTTGCGGCCCGTTGGGTTGCCAGCGTGGTTTCGAGGGGGACCCCTGCAACGAACCCGCCCACTGCGCGGCCCGCGCGCCCATTTGCGGGCCCGATGGCCAGTGTCAGGACGGCAGCGAGGGCGACGCCTGCGCGGCCGGTGCCGACTGCTCCCCGGACCAGCCCATCTGCGGCCCCGAGGGCTGTCAGCGGGGCCTGGCCGGCGATCCCTGCGGCGAAGACGGTCAATGTGGCGGGGCCGCGCCGGCCTGTGTCAACGGCCGCTGCCGCGGCGGTGATCCGGGCGATTTCTGCCGCGGCGACGTCGACTGCGGAGACGCCGCGCCGCGGTGCGCCCTCGGGCAGTGTCAGCAGGGCGGCGAGGGCGATGCCTGCGAGGACCCGGGCGATTGCGCCCCGACGGCGCCCATCTGCTCGACGTTCGGACAGTGTCAGAACGGCGACGCGGGGGATGCCTGCGCGGTGGACGCCGAGTGCGCCGGCGACGCGCCGCGCTGCGGTCCGGACGGGTGCCAGGCCGGCGTCGAGGGGGATCTCTGTTTCGGCCCCGAAGACTGCGATCCGACGGCCCCCATCTGCACCGGAGCGACCCTCGAGTGTCAGAATGGCGACGAGGGTGACCTCTGCGTCGACGCCTCGGACTGCGGCCCGGCCGCCCCGACGTGCGACGCCGGTCAGTGCCGGTAGCGTTCGCTCAGAAGCGCCACCACAGGTCGAAATCGAACATCGGAATGGGCTCGGGCACGAAGAAATTGACGACCGGAACGGGGTAATTGCCGTACCCGAGCAGGAACCGGAGGTTGAAGACCTCGCGCGAGTACAAAAAGCCCCCCGCGATCCACCCGAGGAAGCCGGTCTTGAGGTCCGCGTCGGCGTCCTGGTGCAGCGTCAGCGTCGTATAGGCGTCGATCTGCGTCTTCTGGTCGGCATTGGCCGACGCCCGCTGAAAGAGCGCGGTGGACGCATCGACGAGCAGGGCCCATTTCTGCGAGACGGCCCACTCGAATACGGGATTGAGGACGGCCGTCTCGACCACCCCGACGCCCTCGAAATCGACGTCGTTGTCACCGCCGTTACCGCCCCGCGTGCCGATGGCGGTGTAGGACAGCCCGACATGCCATCGCAACGCGCTCGACTGCCGATAGGTGTACGTCGCCCGCAGCGGGAAGCAGTAGAACGTCACGTCTGCGTTGTCTTCGTCGAAGTCCCGCGCGTTGAACCAGTAGAGGTCGACGCCCGCGGAGACGGCGTGGGCGCCGTTGTCGTAGAACCGCCACTTACCGCCCAGGTTCTTGACCTTGATGACCCATGCGAGGGGCTTGGTGCCCAGCATGACCGTGTCGGTGATGCCAGCCTCGAAGCGGCCGAGGCCGAGCCGGAATTCGGCGGCGTCGAGCGTCTCGGCGCTCGTATCCGTCTGCGGGTGCGCGTCGGTGAACGCCGCCGCGGGCGTGGCCGACGAGACGCCGACGAGGCTCGCGAAAAACCAGCCGCGCCGCGTCACCACGAGAACTCGACCTCGGCACCGAGGGCCGAGCGCAGGCATTCCCCGTGCTCGCCGTCGACGGAGACGGCACAGCCCCACCGGGCGCCGGCGTCCTCGACGGTCAGCACCGAGCCGGCCGTCTCGTCGAGACGCAGACCGACGAGCACGTGGGTGCCATCGGGGAGCGCCTGGGCGACGGTGACCCCCCCCGTCGGATCGAACGCGAAGTCCAGCACGAACGGCACCCGCGCCCCCGCCGGGTCCAGCCAGGTCAGGTCGAGGGCGATGCGTCCGCCGTCCTTCCCGAAGTCGGGCAGATCCAGCGTGACCCCCCCGTCGAGTTCCTGCTCCGTGTCGGCGCCGGCCGGCAGACGGCAGCGCGAGAGCGCCCCCCAGATGACGTCTCCGAAGTCTCTCACACCGTAGGTGGCGTAGAGGTCGATTCGGCCGTTTCTGGCCGCGTCGGGCGGGTCGAAGCCGCTGAAACCGCGGCAGATGTGGCGAATCTGCGCCCAGCCCGCGGCCGAAAACGTCAAGGCCGCCGTCCGGGTCTCCACGCCGCCATCGGGGGACGCGCTCGCCACCGCGCCGGCGTCGTCTTCCGGTGCGTTTTCGCCGTCGAGGCGGCCCACGATGCCGATCAACTCGCTCAGGATGGTCTGTCCCGCGGCGAGCTGAGCGATCTTCGCGCGAATCCCCTGGGCGACGAGGGGGGCCGTCTCGGGGGTCAGCCGCCCGGTCGCCCCGGCGTAACGAGCCCGCAGCGGGGCGACGTCGGGCGGAGTCGGTCCCTCGGACGTTTCCCGGGCGCGGCAGCCGACGGCGGACAGAACGAGCGCGAGGCCAACGAGCGGCAATCGACGGTTTCGGCGCATGGCGCAGTTATCGCACGAACGCCGACTTCGGGGCACGCATGCGTGTCACCGCGTCCGCCACGTCAAGCCCACGCGCAGCCCGCGGTGGGCGGCGTCCCCCTCGACCGCGATGGCCGTCTCGAGCCCCGCGAGGTGCTCGAAGAACACGGTCAGCGGTGAGCCGGGCATCGGGCTCGCCGGCACGGTGGGGCGGACCTCCGAGCCGACCTGGGCATGGGTGAGCGCCCCCTCCGCGTCCCGGACGAACCCGCCGCCATAAGGCGACACCGGGACGTACCCGAGCAGCGCCTGCCCGCGACGCTCGAGGCCGGCCGCGTCGAGGCCCGGATGGGCCACCATGAGAAGCTCCGCCGCACGCAGGGCCGCCCGGTGGGCGCGCTCCGATGCTCGCTCTGCGACGGCGGCGAGCGCCCGGAACGTAAACGCGCCGGGTCCCGGCGTCAGCTGAAGCGCGGCCTGTGTCGGCGGCCGGCTGTCGGCGTCCGGCGCGGGGGGGGCGAGCGCCGCGTCGATGCGCGCCGCCACGGCGTCCCGGTCCAGGCCGAGAATGAAGACCTGTCCGGCGATGGCGTAGTGCAGCGCCAGACCGCGGACACCGGCGACCCCCCCGCTCCGCTCGCGCAGCGTGACGATGGGCACGTCCCGGTGTTTGCCCCCGTCGCCCCATTCGACGAGACCACCGGTCGTCTGGTCCACCGCTCCCCGGAGGGCCGTCAGGAAAGCCGCGAACGCCAGGCGATCGCGCAGGTGGAGCTCGCCGTAGAGGGGCAGGCGCGCGAGCGTCTCGATGCTCGAGCCCCCCTGTGTCTCCCGCCGCAGGGCCGGCGCGTCGTTTTCGGCGAGCACCGCGTCCCAGACCGCCGAACGGTCGAGGAGCCCGACCGCGAACCAGTCGCCGAGCCACGACAGCGTCAGCGACTCCATCCCCGGGAAGTGACGCCCGTTGTTCTCGATCTCCCGGCGCAGGCGGCTCTCCGGGCCGAGCGCAACCCGCCAGTGCACGCCGTCGGGGGTCGTCGGCGTCGGGATGGTGCCCCGCCCGGTCAGCGCCGCGAGCTCGTCGTACTCGGACGCGTCGATCAGCGGCATCATGCGCGCGTCGACGCGCCAGCCGCCCCCGCCCGGGCCGGTCGAAGGCTCGATCTCCACGCCGATGGGGTCGATGAAGGCGCGCCAGTACTGTTGATAGCTCTCCCGGAAGGCGTCATAGGCGAGCTTTTCCGCTTCGGAGACCGTGTCGATGCGCTGCGAGACCGCCGAGAGGCTCTCTCGCCGGGTCAGCCGGCCCCACGTCGAGCTCGGCCCCGCCTCGGCCGTGTACGTGATGGGCGTGCCGTCGCCGTGCACGAAGTCCGTCTTGCCGGCGAGTCCGGTCTTCAGGAGCGCCGCCGCGTCCGCCGCGGGCTGCCCTTCGAGCAGACCGTGGAGCAGCGCCGCCCCGGCCACCGCCTTGAGATCCGCCGCGGCGGCCATCCGCCGAGCGGCCGCGATCTTGAACGCCGGCCCCGTGACGCGCCCCACGAAGGCGTCGCTCAGGAAGGCGAAGCCGCGCCCCGTCCGGTGCGGGTACAGACCCCGGAAGTACTGGTAATCGCCCGACCGGGCCAGGCTCGGCCGTTTGCCGTCGATGGCCTCGAGGATGCGGACGACCGCTTCGGGTGCGTTGGCGATGATCTCCACGTTGCCCACCCGGAGGCGATGCTGCCGGATTTCGCCGTCGGCCGTGGACAGGACCGCGACCGGGCGCCCGGCGAGGGTGATGGTGCCGGTGACCGCGTCGGGACGCCGGGCCCGCGCGTTGGCGGCGAACGCGGCGAGCGCACCGTCGAGCAGGGCCTCATTGCCCACGTCGAACAGCATCGCGACGTCCGTGCCCTCGCGCAGCAGCGGGTCGCCCAAGACCACCGCCACGCCCTTGACCGCCAGGTGACCGAGCTTCTCGGCGAGCCCGGTGCGCTCGACGGCCAGCTCGCGCTCGTACCGCTCTGCCATGCCCCACTCCCCCGGGGACATCTCCAATGCGCGCGCCGCGGGGGCCAGCCAGGCGTCGACGTCCTTCATCAGCCGCACGAGCTGCCGCATGTCGCCGAAGTGCACGTAGATGGCGTCCGCGGGCGCGACGCTCGCCAGCGGCTCGATCGCCGGTGTGGGCTTCTTCTCGGCGATCATCGCCGCCCAGGGATGACTCGGCAGCGGCACCGGCGTCAGCGAGGTGAGCGCGATGCGCCGCGCCTTCAGCTCCGCCTTGGAATCTTCCCGGATGAGGAGCCCGCGATCCGTCTGCAGCGCCTCTTCCGCCGACGTCAGACCCGTGTAGAGAGACATGAGCTCGCCGAGGTCGCCGCGGCGAGGCCTGAGCCCCCCCGCGGGCGCCCGCGGCGCGCGACCGGACACGTCCCCGTCGGCGAGGCGTTCGGCGCGGGCAGCCATGAACTCGAACAGGGGATCGGCCCGCCCGCCGTCGTGGAGGGTCCGGTCGCGCAGCCACGTCGCGAGCGCCTTGAAGAACGACGCGCGGACGGGCTTGCGGTCGCCCCCGCGCGTCGCGACGATCCGGTACGTCTGGGTCGCGCCGAACGCCTCGACGTCACTGCCGTCATCCCCCGCGACGGGCAGCCGCGCGGACTGCGCACAGGTCACCGCGAGGGGCTCGGCCGGCAGGGCGGCCCCGACGAGCCGCAGCGCCAACGACGGTCCCCCGCCGTCGAAGGGCACGGCCACCCCGTGCCGCGCCCCCGCGAGGCGGCAGACGAGGCGGCCGGGCGTGGCCCTGCCGAGCAGCGCATCGTCCGGCAGCGCGGTGCTCTTGGCCCAGAGGTAGAGATGCCCGCCGTCGACCTGAGACGTCACGACGGGCAGGTCGACTGGCGGCAGGCGGCGGGGTTCGAGCGTCCCCGTCGATTGCGTGAACCGCGGACCCGGGTCGACGGCGGCCGCCGACGCAGAAGAAACCGTGACCGGGGGCGCCGTGACCGGGGGCGGGGCGGCGGCCGGCGTCGCGGCGGGCTCGGGCTTGGGCTCTCCACCGCCGCAGCCGTGCAAAAGCGCGACGAGCGCGACCGCAGGCGCGGCGTGGGCGAGAATCCGGGCACGACGATGCGGGGATGGCATGGCGAACACTCCGACGGTCAGACGGACCGCAACAGGTCATCGAGGCGCGCGACGGCCGCGCGGACGGCCTCCGGCGGCTCGGCGGTGAAACAGAGGCGAACGTGTTCGGGATACGGCCCGAAGCTCGTCCCGGGCGCCAGCAGAAGGCCAGCGTCGGCGCAGCGCTCGAGAAACGGCCACAGGGGCCGGTGACCCAGGCGTGGGGCCAGATCGACGAAGAGAAACGTGCCGGCCTCGGGCGCCGCCACGCCGAGCACACTCGCGACCTCGGCTCCGATGGCCGCGTACTCGGACCGGCGCGCCGCGACGAACGCATCGCCGGGTCCGTCGAGCGCCCGCAGCGCGGCATGCTGGGCCGCCGTCGGCGTCGAATAGAACGTGTGCAGGCTGATCTTGCGCAGCTCGGCGGCCAGGCCCGGGGGGCCGACGACGTACCCGCACCGATTGCCGGCCATCCCGAACGCTTTGGAAAAGCTGTGAATCGACACGACACGCTCGGGTGCCCGCGCGCGGAGCGACACGTGGGGCGCGGCGTACGCGTAGTCTTCGTAACACTCGTCCGCGAGAATCCAGAGATCGCGGCGGCGGGCCAGGGCCACGATCGCATCGAGCGTCGTTTCACCCCATATGGCGCCGGTCGGGTTGTTCGGCGTGTTGACATACACGGCGGCCGTCCGCGCCGTGAGCGCCGCCTCGAGGCGGGCGACGGACGAGACCGGATCGACCGGCGCGAGCGTGTCGACGACGACGGGAACGGCGTGCGCACCGCGGATGATGCCCACGACCAGCGGCCAATAGGGTGCGGGGACGACGACTTCGTCACCGGGCACCGTCAGCGCCCCGAGGACGGCCCCCAGGCCCCCCGTCGCGCCGGCGGTCACCAGCACGTCCTCGGGCGCGGTCGAGACCCCGTGCCGGGCCGTCAGCCGGGCGGCGAGCGCGGACAGCAGCGATGGCAGGCCCTCGACGGGCGCGTACCGGTGCAGCCCGTCGATCGCCGCGCCGTGCAGGTCCTCCATCCGGCACCCGGCGGGGGCGTCGTGCCAGGTGTCCCCGATGTGCAGCGGATGCACACGACACCCCGACTCGGCCGCACGCCGCGCGAGTCGCGAAAAGGGAGAGGCCGGGGTGGCGACGACGGCGGGGGCGATTTCCGGATGGCGCGGCATCGGTCAGGACAATACTCGCCCCGCGCCGCCGTACCACTGAAACCGGTCGAGACATCCCGGGACCGGCGGGTGCATGATGCGCGCGACGGATCTTGGTCGGAGGGGAGCACGACTGCCATGGAGTTTCTCGTCGAACACACGTGGGATGGCGCGGCGGCCCAGCCCGAGGAACGCGTGCGGATGACTGCACACCTCGATGGCGCCGGGGCCCTGCACCTGAACTTCGAGGCCCCGTTTCACGGGGACCCCGCCCCGGACGGCCCGCCCGGCGTGTGGGACGGTCTCTGGGGGTTCGAGGTCGTCGAGTTCTTTCTCGTCGGGGGCGACGGGGCCGCCCCCGAGGACTACCTCGAGGTCGAGCTCGGGCCGCGCGGACACCACCTCGCCCTGCGCCTCCGGGGCGAGCGGCAGGCCGTCGCGCGCGGTCTGCCGGTCCTGTACGGACACACGCTGTCCGGGGGCCGTTGGCGGGGCCGGGCAGTCCTCGCCGCCGAGCACGTCCCCCCCGGCCCGCACCGGGCCAATGCCTACGCCATCCACGGCGTCGGACCGAACCGTCGCTACCTCTGCCACACGCCCACCGGCGTGGACCGCCCGGACTTCCACCGCCTGTCGGTCTTCGGGCCGGCGAATCTGTAGAGCCGCTGATCGGCCGCGTGCTCAGGGGGCAGGCGGGCGCCGCGCCGGGGTCGACAGAATGCGGACCTGCGTGAACTGCCGGTGCCCGGCGACGCCCTTGTGATAGCCGTACCCGCTGTGCCGGGCGCCGACCCAGGGTGAGCCGGCCGCCCCGCCGACCCCGCGGTTCACCCCGATCATGCCCGCGGTCAACCGCCGGGCCACCGCCGTCGCGCGCGCCTCGTCCTCGCCGAACACGACCGCCCCGAGTCCGTACGGCGTGTCGTTGGCGAGCCGCACCGCCTCGTCGTCGCCGTCCACCGGGATGACGACGGCCACCGGGCCGAAGGTCTCCTCCCGCGCGACGTCCATCGCGTGCGTCACGTCCGTCAGCACCGTCGGCACGACGAAGTTGCCGTGATGTCCGGCGCCGCCCGCCACGATCCGCGCGCCCGCCGCCACCGCCGCGTCGATCTGGGCGAGCACGTGATCACGCTGCCACGGGGCCACCATCGGACCGACGAAGGTGCGCGCCAAGAGACCGTGGCCGACGGTCATCTTGGCCGTCTCGCCGGCGAGGGCGGTCAGAAAGGCCTCGGCAATCTTTCGGTCGACATAGATGCGCTCCGTGCTCACGCAGACCTGCCCGCAGTTGCGGAAGCTGTTGCGCGCGGCGAATCGCGCCGCGAGGCCGACGTTCGCGTCGTCGAGCACGATCATGGGATCCTTGCCGCCGAGCTCGAGAATCACGCGCTTCAGGTCGTGCGCCGCCGTGGCCAGAATCTGTCGCCCGGCCGCGCGCGAGCCGGTGAACGCGATGAGATCGACGTCCGCGGCCACCAGCGCCCGCCCCTGCGCCTCGTCGCCTTGCACGACGATCAGCACGTCCGGGGGCAGGACCTCGTTGAGCAGCTCGGCATAGCGCGCGCCGATGAGCGGGGTCTCCTCGCTCGGTTTGAAGACCACCGCGTTCCCGGCGACGAGCGCGGGCAGGATCATCCAGTGCGGCATCTCGAGCGGGAAGTTCCAGGGCGTGATGGCCGCGCAGACCCCCAGCGGGTCGTGGAACATCGTCGTGCGCGTCGCGGCGTCTTCCAGGACCTCCGGCGCCAGCGCATGCGCCATCTCGTCGAGCTCCGCCGACCAGCCGCCCCCGCAGTCTTTCGCCTCGCCGATGCCCTCGCGCAACGGTTTGCCCATCTCGCGGGTGATCAACCGGCCGAGCGCGTCGGCCTCGGCGAGCAGGCGCGCGCCGACCGGGCGCAGGCGCGAGACGCGCCCTTCGAGGCCCAGGCCGGCCCAGGCCACCTGCGCGGCACGCGCGCGGGCGACCAGGCCGGGGATGGCCTCGACGGGCGTGCGGGGGACCTCGCCGACCGGTTCGCCGGTGGCGGGGTCGACGGAGACGAGCATCGGGAAGACGGACATGAACACTCCTGACGAAATTCGGTGTGAGCGGTTCGAGCGGTTCGAGCGGTTCGGCCCCTGGCCGGTGTTAGATCGCCCGCGCGAGCGAGCCGGCGAGGGCGCGTCCGGCGGCGAGCAGGCGTTCGGGCGGCTCGGCGAAGGGCGCGCCCGAGTCGGGCAACGGCGGGATGTGCACGAACCCGCGCAGCGGCACCCGGTCGAAGGCCCCGAGCGCCCGGTACAGGACGTGATTGCATAGATAGTCGCCGGCGTCGTGGGAGTACTGCGTCGGCAGCGGTCCGCCGGAGAGACGCGACCAGGGCAGGCGCGACAGACGGGCCGGCGGGCCGCCGGGCTCGATCTCCGCGCGGGCCGGCCGGCAGCCGCGGGCGTCCGCGCGGTCGCCTTGCACGTTGCGGCCGAGTGTCTCGAACCAGAGCCCGGGCCGGGCGGCGACGCCGAACATCAGCAGGGCGCCCGGGCGGGCGAACTCCACCGCCGCCGCAAGCGTGTCGAACGCGCCGTCCCAGGTCACGGGCAGCGTCCGGCCGACGACCGTCACGCCGTCGAACACCGCCCCGTCGAGGTCCTGCGCGAGGCGCGCCGCCGGGTTGTCCGCGTGCTCGGCGAAGGCCGTGAACCCCGTCACCAACAGCGTCGGGCGGCTCACGGGACGCAGGCGTAGAAGTGCAAGGGCACCCGCCCGGTGCGATCGGTGTCCTCGGAGACGGTGTAGACCCCCGTGCCGGCGGCGTCGTAACTGATGGCCTCGCCCTGCGGCTCCGTCAGCGGCCCGGCGGCCACCCGCAGGGGCTCGAGATCCGCGAGCGCGCTCCAATCGGCGCCGTCGGGCAGACGGTACTCATAGCTGCCCGTGTAGACCCGCAAGAGCAGACGGCGGCCGCTCGGGTGCATCGCCGCCCCGGTCACCATGCGGCCGAGCGGCACGTCGAAGCCGGGCGCCTGCATCGTCGCCACGGGGACGAGATCGGTCTGCACACCGTCCCGCAGGTCGCCGGCGTGTCGGTAGACGTGCGTCGGCGCCCCATCGACCTTCTCGAAGAGGTAGAACGTCGACGCATCCGGGGCGAGCGCCATCGCCTCGCTGTCCCGCACGGCGTCGGGGTAGCGCACGGGAAAGCGCCAGAGGCGGTCGGCGGCGACGTCTTCGAAGCCGGCCACGGCGTCCACGGCCGGCTCCGGCACGGCGTAGACGACGAAGACGTCGCGATCCCCGCCATTGTTGCCGGTGTCCGCCACCCAGAGGCAGCGTCCGGGCTCCCCCGCCGGGCACGGGCCCGCGGCGAGGTCCTCGAAGTCCACGTTCTCCACCCCCGTCAGGTACACGATCCCGAGCAGGCGCCCGTCGGTCGCGACGGCGTACAGACGCGCGATGTCGCCGGAGTCGTTGTGCATCCACAACACGCCGGGCGTCGTCGGCGACGGCGCGAGCCCCGAGATTTCGTCGAGGCGATCGTCCCCGAGGATCCCCGCCTCGGCGGGCCGTGCGTACGTGCCCGAGCAGGCGCCGGCCGGGGGGACGGGTCCCGCGTCGGCGACGGGATGCCCGCCCGTGCCCCCGGTCGGGCCCACGTCCCCGGCGGCCGCGTCTCCGGGCGCTGCATCCGCGCCCGGACGGGCATCCCCACCCTCGCCGCCGACCGGCGGGCGGACGTCGGCCTCGGGACGACGAGCGTCCACCACGGCCCCACCGGGCAGGGGCCGCCGCGCGTCGCCACCCGCACCGGCCGCGGCGTCGGCGCCCGCGGCCGCGTCGTTCGGGGTCGCGCCATCGCCCGCGTCACCGCCGCCCCCGTCGCACGCCGAGAAAACCGAGAGGACGAAGCCGAGAGCCGGCCAGGCAGTCGAGGCAGATCGCATGGGGGGCAGTCTCCACGGGCACGGGCTCGATGTAAACCCGGCGGCGCGCGCGCATCGCCGCCGCCGCCCGTGCGTTTTCCGCGGGGCGCCGATGGCCGCGGCGTGGTATGCCCACACAGCTCGCGTTCCCCGGAGGACCCGTGCCGAGATCACCCCGAAGGCGCCGCCCGGCGTCGCGTCTGCTCCCCTTCTCTTTCGGGCTCGTCGGCGTTGCGCACGCGCAGACGCCGCCCCCCGCCGAGCCCGGCCCCGCGGCCGGCGCGGCCCTCCCGTCCGCCTTCCCGGCGCTCGAGACGGCGCCCGGCCCGGTCACGTTGCCCCCGCCACCGCCTTCGCCCTTCCGGTTCGGCGGATACGGGCGGGTCAGCGCCGCGTCGGACCTCGACGGCGGGCGGGGCCGCGCGGCCACCGTGGTGCCCTGGGGCCCGCGCACGGCCGAGGGCAACTACCTCGAGCTCGACTTCGGGTACCGGGCCTTCGAGGCGGCCGGCGCCGATCCGGTCGAGGTGGACACGCTGGTCACCCTGGCCATCGGCGAGCCCCTCTTCCACGACAGCGCGGACTTCGACGTGTCGGCGGCCATCCGTCAGGCGCTCGTCGAGGCCCGCAACGTGGTCGTCGACGGCAGTTACGTCTGGGTCGGCAGCCGCATGTACCGCGGGGACGACCTCTATCTGTTCGACTTCTGGCCGCTCGACGACCTCAACACGCTCGGCGGCGGCCTCGGCTGGCGCGGCCCCGAGCAGACGCTGGGCCTGCACGTCGGCGTCAACCGCCCGGACGACCCGTTCAACGTCCAGCGCATCAACGTCTCGGCCCTCGCTTTCGGGGCCACCGAGGTCGAGGTCATGGACCGCCAGCGCACCATCGCCAGC
Source organism: Myxococcota bacterium (assembly GCA_023150895.1). Taxonomy (GTDB): domain Bacteria; phylum Myxococcota_A; class Bradymonadia; order UBA7976; family UBA1532; genus CAINDO01. The sequence goes on from JAKLJY010000008.1 coordinate 47,321, forward strand.
CTGCAGGGCGAGCAGCGCTTCGGCGGCGGGCCGGACGAGCTCGGCTTCAAGGTCAAGCTGCACCTCGAGCTGCACCACCTGCCGAGCGGCCGACGGGTGCTCCCCGGCAGTACGACCGAGACGACCCCCCTGCCCGACGACCGCGGCTGGCTCGCCGGGGCCGAGGTCGGCCTGTGGAACTTCGGCAAGAACAGCTTCGCAAACCTGTTCTTGCGCTACGCGAGCGGTCTGGCGGCCTATGGCACCTGGGAGAAACCGTACGGCCTGAACGACGAACGCCGCGCCGTCGATGCGCAGGAGTTCCGCGTGGCCGTGGCGGGCAACTACGAGCACGGGCCGTTCGGGGTCATGTACGGCGGCTGGCTGCGCGGCTTCTTCGACGCCGACGAGGAAACCAAGGACTTCGACGACCGCATCGAGGCCGCCGTCTCCGCACGACCGATGCTCTTCCTCGGCCGGTACTTCACACCGGGCATCGAGGTATCTCAGCAAATCAGCCATCACAACGGCTTGAACCCGCGCACGCTGACCCAGGCGCAGGCCCGCGTGACACAGGTCGCGCTCCTGCCCGCCCTCACCTTCGGAGACGACCCCGTGGGCACCTACACCCGCCCGCAGCTCCGCCTGATCTACGCCGTCTCGTTCCTGAACGACGCCGCCCTCGATCTCTACGCCGCCGACGATCCGCGGGCCCACCAGGGCACCGTGCACTTCGTCGGGTTCGGCGCCGAGTGGTGGTACGGCCGTGGAGGTGGCCGATGACGCGCTCCAGGTCCACGCTCGCCCTCGCGTTCGCGAGTGCGCTCACCGCCTGCGTCACCGTCGAGGCCACGCCCCCCACCACGGCCAACGTGAAGGACTGGCGGGACGAGGTCGTGTATCAGATCGTCGTCGACCGCTTCGAGGACGGCGATCCCAACAACAACTTCAACGTCGATTACCGGCGCGCGGCCAGCTACCACGGCGGCGACTGGCAGGGCATCATCGACCGCCTCGACTACATCGAGACGCTCGGCGTCACCGCCCTCTGGATCAGTCCGGTGGTGCGCAACGTCGAAGAGGACGCCGGTTTCGCCAGTTACCACGGCTACTGGACGCAGAGTTTCCTCGACCACAACCCGCACTTCGGCTCGCTCGAGAAGCTGCAGGAACTCGTCCAGAAGTGTCACGCCCGGGGCATCAAGGTCATCCTCGACATCGTGACCAACCACGTCGGGCAGCTCTTCTACTACGACATCAACCGCAACGGCCAGCCGGACATCGTCTTCTTCGGCGGCGGCGGCAACGGACCGGGCAGCCGCAACCCCGATCAACCGTCGAACCTGCGGCGCGCGTCGGAGTGGGACCCGGAGTACGACAGCCGGGGCGTCCAGGGCTTCACGTCGCTGGGTGAGAACGGCCTCGCCCCCTTCGTCTGGCTCGACCAACCCGAGATCACCCGCATGCCGCCGTCGCCGCCCGAGTTCGCCAACCCGGCCTGGTACAACGGCAAGGGGCGCGTGACCGTCTGGGAGAGCGAGGGCAACCTGAACAACCCGCGGCTCGACACGCTCATCTGCGAGCAGTGCAGCCCGGCGGGCCAGCCCTGTGCGCCCGAGCCCGGCTGTGCCGGTCGCGTGCGCTTCGAGTACGTGCGGGAGCAGGAGATGTACGGGGACTTCCCCGGCGGCCTCAAAGACCTCCGCACCGAGCTGCCGGAGGTGCGGCAGGCCCTCATCCGCGTCTTCCAGTACTGGATCAAGGCCGCGGACTTCGACGGCTTCCGCATCGACACGCTGAAACACATCGAGCCGGACTTCTTCGAAGAGTTCGCGCCGGCCATCCGTCGCTACGCCCGGTCCATCGGCAAGCCCAACTTCTTCATGTTCGGCGAGGCGTTCGACGGCAACGACGCGCTGCTCGGCAGTTACACGCAGGGCGAAGGTGTCGACTCGGTCTTCTACTTCTCGGCGAAGTACCGCGTCTTCGACAACGTCTTCGGGCGCAGCGCGGCCACCCGCGAGGTGCAGCGCTTGTACGAGGAGCGCGCGACGCTCGACGACTCGGGCATCATCCCCGAGGACGACCCGACACAGCCGCGCTACGGCGTCGCCCCGAAGACGGGCGGCGTGACGGACGCCGCGGGCAACGGCGTGCCCCCGCGGGACCTCCTCGTGCACTTCCTCGACAACCACGACGTGCCCCGGTTTCTCTACGATTTCCCCGACATCCGTAAATTGCACACGGCGTTGGTCTATCAGCTCACCTTCGACGGGATTCCGTGCATCTACTACGGCACGGAGCAGGGCTTCAACGGCGGGCCCGATCCGAGCAACCGCGAAGACATGTGGCACTCGGGCTTCGCGACGAACGGCGAGACCTTCCGCCACACGCAGCGCCTCGTCGCCCTGCGGAAGCAGCACGAGGCCCTGCGGCGCGGGCGCGTCGAATTCCGCTGGACGACCGAACACACCGGCACCGAAATGGACGCCGGGCTGCTCGCCTACGAGCGTTCGACGGCGGCCGACCGCGTCCTGGTCGTCATCAACGTGCACGACACGCAGACGAGCCGCACGCGCGACGGCGACGCCGTCATGACCACCGGTTTCCCCGCGGGCACCGTCCTGACCGACGTGCTCGGCGGCGCCGAGACCTATACGGTCGGTGCCGGTGGCACGCTCGACATCGCCCTCGGACCCCGCGCCGCCCGGGTCCTCGTCGCCCGGTGAGCCGCGCGGGCGCCGCCCGGCTGTTGCTCGCCGCGGCAGGCGTCGCCGCGTGTGAGGCGGTGCCGGAACCCGCGCCGCTGCTGCGGGACTGCCACCTGAGCGTTCGCTTCGACCCGGGCGCGCTCGCCGGGGTGCCCGTGCTCGGGGTGAGCCGCGGCGGCGACGGCCTTACCGGCAACGAGGTGACCGAGCACCCGATGGCGGCCGACGACGAGGGCGTCTTCGCCGCGCGCGTCCTGCTCTCGCCGGGCCCGGTCCGCTATCACATCGCGCTCGGCGGTCAGCGCTTCACCGATCCGGGCAATCCGCAGACGGCCCTGCTGCCCGACGGGACTGAGGTCTCCTACACCGAGATCCCCGACTGCGGGACGCCGGCCTTCACGCTCGCCGAGCGGACGGATCGTCCGGGGGGCGTCACCTTCGCGCTGCGGCTGCTCCGCGCGGCGGATGCCCCGGCGCCGCTCGATCCGGACGGCTTCGATGCCCGCCTCGACGGACACCCGGTCTCGCCGACGACCCGTTGGGACGACGCGCTCGCGTTCTCGTTCGATGGCCTGCCGCCGACCAAACACCACTTCACGCTGCGAGGCCGCGACGCCGCGGGGCGGACGATCGAACCGTTTTCGTCGTCGTTCTTCTCGCAGGGCCCGGCGGCGGACGCGCCCTTCCGGTGGGAGGACGGCCTCGTCTACCAGATCGTCGTCGACCGCTTCGCCGCCGAGGTTCCGTTCACGGACGAACAACGCGCGCGACCCCTCGGCCGACGCATCGGGGGCAACCTGCCGGGCATCCTGCGCGTGCTGGAGAGCGGCTACTTCGAGGCGATGGGCGTGAACACCCTCTGGCTCTCGCCGCTGTACGACAACCCGGAGGACCTGCGCGTCGGCCGCGAGGGCGGGCCGGCGAAGTACGTCGGGTATCACGGGTACTGGCCCGCAGCCGACCGGGCGGTCGAGCCGGCCTTCGGCACCGAGCGCGATCTCGACGCCCTCGTCGCCGCCGCCCATGCCCGGGGCCTGCGGGTCATCATGGACGCCGTCCTGAACCACCTCGACGCGACGCATCCGCTCGCCCGCGAACGCCCGGAGTGGTTCCGCCAACCCGCCTGCATCTGCGGCGAGGCCGCCTGCCCGTGGTCGACGCACATCGAGCAGTGCTGGTTCACCCCCTACCTGCCGGACGTGGACTGGCGCGCGCCCGGCGCGCTGGAACACCAGATCGAGACGTCGCGCTGGTGGCTCGAGCGCTTCGACCTCGACGGCCTGCGCCTCGACGCCGTGCCGATGATGCCGCGCCTCGTGACCCGTCGCATGACGGCCGTGACCCACGCCCGATTCGAGGGCCTGCGCGAACGTCACCTGCTGCTCGGCGAGACGTACACGGGCAGCGAGGGGCACGATCTCATCCGCTGGTACCTGGGCCCCGACGGCCTCGACAGCCAGTTCGACTTCCCTTTCATGTGGACGTTGCGCGAAGCCCTCGGGCGCGAGACCGTGCCGTTGACGACGCTCGCACAAACCCTGACCGACAGCGCCGCCGCGTGGTATGGAAGCACCGCAGTCATGGCCATGATGGTGGGAAATCACGACGTCCCGCGCTTCGTCGACGCGGTGACCGCAACCGACGCGGACCCCCTGCAACGCCTGCGCCTCGCCCACGGGGCCGTGCTGACCTTGCCCGGCCTGCCGATCCTCTACTACGGCGACGAGATCGGGCTCGCGGGGGCCTACGACCCGGAGAACCGCCGCCCGATGCGCTTCGCGTCCGAATGGACCCCCGCCGAGGCGGCCCTTCAGGACGACGTCGCGCGGCTCGGCCGGTTGCGGCGCTGCCTGCCCGCCCTGCGACGCGGCCGCCTCGACGGCCTGACCGCGACCGAGAACACCATCGTTTGGGTCCGCACGCTCGGCGACGGCCGTCCCGCCGTCTTCGCCTTGAACCGCGGGGCCGAATCCGCCCGCGTCGCGCCGAAGCTCGCGGCCAACGAACCGGCCCCGACGGCGCTCGCTTTTGGTGCCGGCGCCGCCGATGCGTCCGGCCGATACACGCTGCCCCCGGTCAGCGCCGCGCTCTTTCTGCCCGCGGCCGACCCCTGCCTCGCCGAGGTCTCCCGCCCATGACGCCCATGCGCCCGCTCGCCCCCGCGCTCGCCGGTGGTCTGTTCATCCTCGCGGCCACCGCCGTGTCCGGCTGCCTCGAAGACGCCGAGGATCCGCGCCCGCCCGCCCCCCGCCCCGCCGAAGACCGCGACGGCGGGCAGTTCGTCCCCGGACCCCGCCCGGTACCTCCGGTGAATGGCGGCTCGGGGTCGGGCTCCGGGTCGGGCTCCGGGTCGGGCTCCGGTGCGGCGACGCCGGCCCCGGCCGACGCCGACGTCTCGCCCCTCGATGCCGCGCCCGACGCCGAATCGCCGGACGCAGGAGTGAACCCCTGACATGGCCGCCCCCGGTCCCCTATCTCATTTTCGTGTCGCCACGGCGCTTCGCGAGACCCTGGCCGCCGGATACGGCGCGTCGGACCTTCGGGCCGACCTCCTCGCCGGCCTCGTCGTCGGCATCGTGGCGCTGCCCCTGGCCATGGCCCTCGGCATCGCGTCGGGGGTGCCCCCGCAGCACGGTCTCTACACGGCCATCGTCGCCGGTGGTCTGATCGCGCTGCTCGGCGGGTCGCGCGCGCAGGTTTCCGGCCCGACGGCGGCGTTCATCGCGATTCTCGCGCCGATCACCGCGCAGTACGGCGTCGGCGGCCTGATGGTGGCGACGATGCTGGCCGGCGGCCTGCTCATCATCATGGCACTCGGGGGCCTCGGCCGCCTCATCTCGTACATCCCCTACCCGGTCACCATGGGCTTCACGACGGGCATCGCGGTCGTCATCGCCACGGGCCAACTCAAGGACCTCCTCGGCCTGACGGTGCCGGCCTGGCCGCCGCACTTCCCCGAACAGGTGGCGACCATGGTCGGCGCGGCGGACACGGCCCGCCTGTTCGATCTGCTCATCGGCCTGTTCACCCTGGCCGTGCTCATCCTGTGGCCGCGCCTCCTGCGGCACCTGCCCGCGGCGGCGCAGAAGGGCCTGCGGTTCGTCCCCGCCCCGCTCGTCGGGCTCGCGCTGGCGGGCCTCGTCGCCTTCGCGCTTCACAGCATGTGGCCGTCCTTCGACGTCGTGACGATCGGGAGCAAATACGCGAAACAGAACGGGATTCCCCAGTCTGCGCCGATGTTCGCGCTGCCCTGGAGCTTCCCGGGGCCGGACGGCGAGCCCCTGGGCTTCTCGCTCGCGCTCTTCCGGGAACTGGCCTCACCGGCCGTGGCCATCGCGCTCCTCGGCGCGATCGAGTCGCTGCTTTCGGCCGTCATCGCCGATGGTCTGGCCGGCACCCGGCACGACCCCGACGCCGAGCTCTTCGCGCAGGGCGTCGGCAACCTCGTCGCCCCGTTCTTCGGCGGCATCGCGGCCACGGGCGCCATCGCGCGCACCGGCACGAACATCCGCGCCGGCGCTCGCAGCCCCGTGTCGGCGGTCGTCCATGCGCTGTTCGTGCTCGTCGCCATGCTCGCCCTCGCGCCCGTGCTCAACTACCTGCCCATGGCCTCGATGGCCGCGCTGCTGCTCATGGTCGCGTGGAACATGAGCGAGATTCAGCACTTCCTGCACACGCTCAAACACGCCCCGCGCTCGGACGTCAGCGTGCTCGCCGTCTGTTTCCTGTCGACCGTCGTCTTCGACATGGTGGTGGCCGTCGTGGCGGGCATTTTGTTGGCCTCGCTGCTCTTCATGCGCCGCATGGCCGAGGTCAGCGAGGTGCGGCTGATTGGGGACCACGATCCCAACCGGATGCGCGGTCTGCCGAAGGGCGTGGTGCACTACGACATCGGTGGCCCGCTCTTCTTCGGCGCCGCGCAGAAGGCCATGCAGGAGCTCGAGGTCGTCGGGCGCCATTACTGGGCCGTCGTGCTCGATCTCGAAGACGTGCCGGCCATCGACGCCACCGGGCTCGTGAATCTGGAGTCGGCGCTCAAGCGGCTGGCCCGCCACAACACACTGGTCGTTCTGAGCGGCGTGCGTCATCAGCCGCTCGACGCCATCACCAAGGCAGGCATCCTGTCGCACTGGGGGCACGTCGCGGTCTGCAATACCATGCAGGAGACGATTGAGCTGCTCGTCGAGTGTGCGCCGACCCCGGCCGAGGAGGCCGCGAACATGGCGGCCAGTGATCGCCTCTCTCGCCTGACCCCGGCGCGCGGCAACGAGGTCGTCTCGGCGACGCCCGCGCCCCGAACCGATCCGCCCAAGGAGGGTCCCAAGTGACACGTCTGTGGCCCGTTGCGCCCGGTCTGCTGGCACTCACCGTGCTCTCAGCCTGTCAGGGCGGTGCCCCGGCATCGCCCCCCGCCGCGACCGTCGCCCCATCGGTGGCCGCGACTGCGTCCGCGACGACCGTCCCGCCCTCCCCCGCCAGCGCCGCCCCCGCACCGGCCGATGCCGCGACCCTGGCGCGCGAGCCCGACGTGCTCTTCCTCGACGTTCGGACACCGGGCGAGTTCGCCGGCGGGCACGTCGAAGGCGCCCTCAACATCCCCGTCGGAGAGACGGCCCGCATGGCCGAGGCCATCGGGAGAAAGGACCGCCCGGTCGTCCTGTATTGCGCCGTCGGTGGCCGCTCGGCGCAGGCGATGGCGGCGCTGCGAGCACAGGGGTTCACGCGCCTCGCCAACGGTGGGGGCGTCGACGCCGCCGCCGCAAAGACCGGCCGGCCCATCGTCCGGTGACGGTCCTGCGGCCGCCCTCCGGTTCGCCGCTGCGCTTGCCCGCGCCCTCGCTCGTGCTGCTCGTCGGCCCGGCCGGCGTCGGCAAGAGCACGTTCGCCCGTCGCGTCTTCCCCGAGACGACCATCGTCTCCTCGGACCGTTGCCGAGCGTGGCTGACCGACGACGAGGACGACCAATCGGCGACGGCGGACGCCTTCGCCCTGCTGCACGCCATCGTGGAGAAGCGCCTCGAGCGCAATCGGCTGACGGTCGTCGACGCGACGAACCTCGAACCCGAGGCGCGGCGGCCGCTGCTGGCGTTGGCCGCGCGGCACCACCTGCTCGCCGTGGCGATCCTCTTCGGGGTCGAGCCCGAGGCGCTCGCCGCCCAGAATGCGAGGCGGGCGGCGGCCGGCGGCCGGCGGGCGATCCCCGCCGACGTTCAGGACGCACACCTGCGGCGCCTCGACGACGTCCGCGGACAACTCGCGTTCGAGGGGTACGCGCGCCGGTTTGTGTTCGACAGCCCCGCCGAAGCCGCGGCGGCGACGATCGTGCTCGAGCCCCTGCCGTGTGACCGCCGCGACGCCACGGGCCCTTTCGACCTGATCGGGGATGTCCACGGCTGCCTCGAGCCCCTCCTGCGCCTGCTCGCGGCGCTCGGCTATGCGGTCGTCGGGGGCCCCCCCGGCGGCGCGTGGCGGATCACGGCGCCGCCGAATCGGCGAGCCGTCTTCCTGGGGGATCTGGTCGATCGCGGGCCCGCCGTGCCCGAGGTCACGGCCCTCGTCCGGTCGATGGTCGAGGGGGGGCAGGCGCTGGCCGTCGCGGGCAACCACGACGTCGAGCTGGTTCGGGTGATGCGGGGTGGGACGCCGCGCCCCGGCTACGGCATGGAGGCCTCCATTCGACAGTTCGCGGCGGTCCCGCCGGGGGAGGCCGCGGCGGCGGCGACCTTTCTCTCGAGCCTGCCCGACCACCTCGTCCTCGACGGCGGACGCCTCGTCGCGGCGCACGCCCTGTTACCGCCGGCGCTGCACGGTCGGACGGGGCCTCTGGTCCGCGAGACGGCCCTCTACGGTGAAGGGGTCCGCACCGGGCCGACACCACCCGCCTGGGTGAGCGACTACGGCGGGCGACCCCTGATCTGTTACGGGCACACGCCCGTCGTCGCGCCCGTCATGACCAACGGGACCATCAACCTCGACACCGGCTGTGTCTTCGGTGGCGCGCTCACGGCCCTGCAGTATCCGGAGTGTGCGCTGGTGAGCGTGCCGCAAGGTCGATGATCGCCCCGACGGGGGCGCCCGCGGGCAGATCGGCGACACACCACCCGCAGGCACGGTCCTCGGCCTCGTTGACCGAGATCGCGCGGGCGAGCCCCTCCGGCGCGCCACCGTCGGCGGCCCCGAGCGTCTCGGCCTTGCGGGCCGACCGAACCAGCGGCCATCCCGCCCGGGCGAGGTAGAGGGCAAACGTGCTCGGCACCGCATGGGCAATGGAGCGCAGCGGATCGTCGGGACCGAGGGCGGTGGCCGGTACACAGGTGCGCCAGCAGAGCCGACCGGCGCGCTGCCACGCGCGCATCAGCGGGACGAGCTCGCCCTCCCGAAGCACGGAAAGGCTCGCCGTACGACCCGATGTCGTGAAGACGGGCGCAGGCGTATCCAGCCGCCGGGTGAGGCAGAGGCTCCGCTTCCAATGCAGCAGCCAGAAGCCCTCCCGGAGCCAGAAGCGCACGGCCGGCCCCCACGTCCATTGCGTCGTGAGACGAAGGCCGATGCCCTGGGTCGCGGCCGCGAACAGCATCGACCGCAACGACGCGTGAGCCCGGCCGCGTCCTCGCTCGTCGGGGAAGAGATAGAAGCTGCCCAGGTACATGTCGGGCCGCGCCCGTCGACGCAGGCCCAGGCAGACGGTTCCGATGCGCCGGCCGTCGCACGTCAGCCAGAAACAGCGTTCCCCGGGCCGCTCGGCGGGCAACGGCAGGGCGCCGAGGGCCGCCCGCTCCGTCCAGTCGGCGCGCCGCCACGGATCGACCGAACGGGGATCGGTCCCGTCGCCGAGGCGGTATTCCGCCATTGCCGCGAGCTCGCAGTCGACGAACCGCTCCATCTCCACCGTAGAACCCGTGTCGACCGCTGCGATGACGCCCCGCCGGACGAGCCGCTCGTGGATGGGGCTCAGATCCAGGGGGTCGAAGGCGTCGGTCGGGCGGGTCATGGCGGTGGACTGTAACACTCCCGGCGGCCGACGCGTCTGTTCGTCGAATCCGGCAAATCACCGAGGTCCCAAGAGCATGCGTCGCCCTCACCTCCTGCGTCTCCCCCTGGCCCGCGCCGTCGTTCCCGGCGTTTTCGCGTTCCTCCTCTCCGCCTGCGGCGCAGGGGGCAGCGGCGCGGGCACCCCTTCGACCGAGGCCACTGCCGCAGCCGGCGCCTCCGCGAACGACGTCGCGACCCTGGTCGCCGCCCCGGACGTCCTGCTCCTCGACGTCCGGCGGCCCGACGAGTTTGCCGCCGGTCACGTCGAGGGCGCGCTCAACATCCCGCTCGGCGAGACGGCTCGCATGATTGAGGCCATCGGCGCCAGAGACCGCCCCGTCGTCCTCCACTGTCGGACCGGCAATCGCTCGGGCCAAGCAATGAACGAACTGCGGGCGGCCGGTTTCACCCGGCTCGCAAACGGCGGCAGCTTCCAGCAGACGGCGACGGCGGCGGGTCGGCCCGTCGTCCGCTGAGCGCCTGCGCTCACTGCCGCCGGACGAAGGCCGGAATCTCGCGCAGGGGTACCCCGGTCGGACAGATGGCCTCACACTGCCGGCACTCGGGCGGGCAACTCGGCGGCAGATCCGCGGCCGCGTGCCGCGAGTGTTCGAGCGCCCGCGCGAAGGCCGGCCAGCGGTCGAGCGGCAGCGGACAGACCGTCTCGCACAGACCACAATAGGTGCAGCGGGTCAGCGCGAGGACGTGTTCCGTCTGTGCAGCATCGAGCGGTGTCATCCCCTCGGCGCTGAAGTTCTCGAGAAATCGCGACAGCCCGCCGTCGTCCCGGCGTCCCAGAAACAGCCGCCGGAGCTGCCGCGTGTTGAACGCGAGGGCCAGATAGCTGAAGCTCTTGACGCGTCGCCACGTCCACGGCCCGGAGAACATGCCCATCAGCGGCCCTCCTGCGCGGCGACCGCCTCGGCGGCGGCGTACCCTCCGACGAGCGCCAGACCGGAGGCACATCGCGACGTCAGCGTGTCGAGGCCCCCGACGACGTCCCCCGCGGCGTAGAGGCCGTCGTGCACGGGTCGACCGTCGGCGCCACACACCCGCATCGCCGCGTCGACGCGCACGCCGGTCGCGAACGGGCCGGCGTCGTAGGGCCCCTCGCGGCGCGCCTCCGTCAGCGGGTTCGTCGCCACCGGGACGGCGAGCGGCAGGCCCGCAAGGGGCTCGGCGACGGTCGGATGCATCGAAAGACCGCCCGTGAGATAGCGGCCCGTCGCCAGGACGACGGCCGACGCCGGGCGCAACGCGTCGCCGATGCGCACGCCGAGGGGCGACAGTTCGATCGCCGTGACGCGCGCCGTCTCCGTCTCGACCCCGGCCGCCACGCGCCACGCCGAGAGCGCCGCGTGGAGACGCAGGCCGGGCGCCGACGGCAGAACGTCGAGGGCCTCGCCCACGGGCACCCCCAAGGCCTCGACCAGTCGGCGACGGTGGGCCTCGGCGCGCAGGACCCCGAGCACCGGAGGCAGAAGCAGGGCGTCGACGGGGTGTCCGGCGAGGGCTGCCCGCAGCGCCGCCAGCAGGCCGTCGAGCAATGCCGGCTCGGCCTCGATCCGCTGCGAGACGTACGCAAACGAACGACCGAAGGCGTCCGGCCCGGGCGGCCAGTCGACCGCAATCGGCGTGCCCGCGGCCTGCATACCGGCGAACGGATGCCCCAAAGGCACGAGGTCGATCACCCCCAGGCGGGGTCCGAACGTCGCCACGACCGCATGGGACGCCGGTGCGAGCTCGCATGGGCGGCGCGCGCCCTCGACGTCGGGCAGAACGAAAGTGCCGGCGCGCAGGTCGAGGGCTTCGAGGCCTGCGCGCGCGAACGCCGTGGCGGCGTCGAGATGGCGCGCGGCCCCCGGCCAGGCCGCGTCGAGCGGACCAGCGGCCCCGAGGAGCCAGCCCCCGCCATGCAACGCCGACGCGCCGGGGCGATCGGCGATCACCCGAACCGGCACACCGCGCGCAGCCAGACGACAAGCGGCCACCGTCCCGGCGAGGCCGGCGCCGAGGACGAAGACGGGCGGGCAGGCGCTCATTTCGGCCCCTGCCCCGGGCGCAGCGCCCACCGCGTGACCTCGGTCTGTTGCAGCGTGCGATGCGGCAGCACGGGGGCCTGCTCCCGCCAGCGTTCGCGAACGAAGTCGGCGAGCAGCACCTCGGTGCGTTCCGGTCCCCCGCCCTGGTAGCCGGCGAGAATGTGGGCGGCCTGACGGGCGCAGCGGGCGCCCTGACAGGCCCCGCCGCCGCAGTGGGTCCGCCGCCGCAGATCTTCGAGGCTGTGGACCCACTCGGTCTCGATACAGTGACGAATCTCCGCCTCGGTGACGGGTTCGCAAAGGCAGACCAGCCGCCGCTGCCGGGGATCGCGGGCGATGCGCTCGACGATCTGCGCGGCGCACGCGCCATGGCGATGGATGAGACGGGCCGCCGTGTACGTCTCGATGCGAGCCTGCGCCGCCACTTCGGCCGGCACCGGCGTCGACTCGCCCCCGGGCAGATGCAGTTGGTGGGTGCGACACGAGGCCGTCACCCCGAGCTTCTTGCAGACGTCGTCGACGGCGTGCTGCGACATCTCGCGGTAGGCGGCCAGTTTGCCGCCGCCCATGCTCATCAGGCCCGGCGCACCCTCGGCCTCGTGGTCGAAGACCCGGTGGGCACGGCTCAGCGCGTCCTCGTGCGGCCCGTACTTGTGGAGCGTCGGGCGCACGCCGGCGAACGCCCGTACGAGCCGGTGCTCGCGGATGCGCGGATAGACCGTCTCCGCCGCCTGCATCAGGTACTCGACCTCGTCGTAGGTGGCCTGCACCTCCGCGGGATCGGCGTAGTAGTCGTCGTCCGTCGTGCCGATCCACGTCTCTTGCCCGTAGGGCTCGATGAAGACCTGCCGGCCGTCCACCGCGCTGGCAATGAGGGCGTAGTTCACGATGCGGCGGTCGAGGACGAGGTGGATCCCCTTGCCCGGCCGCAGCTCGACCCGCGCCCCGGCCATCCCGGCCACCCGCCCGGCCCACGGGCCCGTGGCGTTGAAGGTGAGCCGGGCGCGGACCTCGCGCCCGTGCCCCGTGCGCAGATCCCGCACGAAGACGCCCTCGACCCGACCCCCCGGACCGCGCAGGAACCGCTCGACCTTGTGCCGCAGGTGGATCTGCGCGCCCCGCCGTTCGGCGTCGAGCGCGTTCAGCGCGCACAGACGAAAGACGTTGATGGCCCACTCGTCCGTCGACACGCCCCCGACCATGTTCGGGTTCACGCCCGGCTCGATGCGCAGGAGTTCCTCCCGCGAGAGCTTGGCGGCCCGCTTGCCGCGCTTCAGCGGCTGGAAGGTGTCGTACGCCTGAAAATAGACGTAGGCGAGCTCGTGCATCCGCTTCGCGGCAGGCGTCCAGGAGAGCACCGGGAAAACGAACGGGATGCGGAACAGGAGGTGCGGCGCGATCGCCTGGATGTATCCCGAGTCCAGGCAGGACAGGCGCGTGACGTCCCGGTCGGTCTCCATGTAGCGGATGCCGCCGTGGATCATGCCGCTCGAGGCGCCGCTCGTCCCTGCGCCGAGGTCGTGCTGCTCGAAGAGGGCGACCTTCAGGCCGCGGAGCGTGGCGTCGCGGGCAATGCCCACGCCGTTGACGCCACCACCAATGACGACCAGATCGAGGACGCTGTCGGACAAGGGACTACTTCTTGATGCGGATGTGCGCCTCGTCGAGCTGCTTCGGATCGACTTCGGAGGGGGCGTCCGTCATCAGGCACGAGGCCTTCTGGGTCTTGGGGAATGCGATGACGTCGCGGAGGCTCTCGCCACCGGACAGGAGCATCACGAGGCGGTCCATGCCGAGGGCGATGCCCCCGTGCGGCGGCGTGCCGTACTGCAACGCCTCGAGGAGGAAGCCGAACTTGCGCTGGCTCTCCTCGGGGGTGAGCCCGAGCAGGTCGAAGACCTTCTGCTGAATCTCGGTGTTGTGAATCCGGATGGAGCCACCGCCGAGCTCGATGCCGTTGAGGACGACGTCGTAGGCCCGCGCCATGATCTTGCCCGGATCGGTATCGAGCAGGTCGAAGTGTTCGACCTTCGGCGACGTGAAGGGGTGGTGCATGGAGAACCACCGCTTCTCGCCCTCGTCGTACTCGAACGCCGGGAACTCGGTGACCCACAGGAACCGGTAGACCCCTTCGGGCACGAGCCCGGCGAGCTTGGCGACGTGCAGCCGCAGCGCCCCGAGCGCGTCGACGACGATCTTCCACTTGTCCGCCACGAAGAAGGCCAGATCCTCGCCCTCGAGGCCGAGCCGGGCGTTGATGGCGGCCTGGACGTCGGCGGGGATGAACTTGGCGATGGGCGATTGCCAGCCCTCGGCCTTGTGACGCACCCAGGCGAGGCCCTTGGCGCCGAAGACCTTGACGACGTCCGTCATGCCGTCGAGCTGCGCGCGGCTCAGCTTGCCACCCGGCAGGCGGAAGGCCTTGACGCAACCGCCGGCGGCGACGGTGTCCTTGAAAACGCCGAAGTCGACGTTCGCCACCAGATCGGAGACGTCTTCGAACTCGAGCCCGAAGCGGAGGTCGGGCTTGTCCGAGCCGTAACGGTTCATCGCCGTGTCGTAGGACATGCGCTGGAAGGGCGTCTCGATGTCGATGCCCTTGACCTCTTTCCAGATGCGCTTCAGCAGGCCTTCGATGATGGCGAAGATGTCGTCGGGCACGACGAAGGACATCTCGAGGTCGATCTGCGTGAACTCGGGCTGGCGGTCGGCGCGGAGGTCTTCGTCGCGGAAGCAGCGGCAGATCTGGAAGTAGCGATCGTAGCCGGCGACCATGAAGATCTGTTTGAAGAGCTGCGGGCTCTGCGGCAGCGCGTAGAACTCGCCCTCGTGCACGCGGCTCGGGACGAGGTAGTCGCGGGCGCCCTCGGGCGTCGCCTTGGTGAGGATGGGCGTCTCGAGTTCGAGAAAGCCGTTGTCCGTCAGGTAGTTGCGCGTGAGCTGGTTGATGCGGGAGCGCGTGATGAGGCACTCCTGCAGGGGCCGGCGGCGCAGGTCGAGGTAGCGGTACTTGAGGCGGAGGTCCTCGTTGGTGTCGAGGGCGTCCTTGATGGGGAACGGCGGCGTCTTCGCCGTCGTGAAGATCGTGGCGTCGCGCACCTCGACCTCGATCT
>JAKLJY010000008.1:62207-111015 GCA_023150895.1 Myxococcota bacterium
GATCTCGCCGGTGATCATGCGCGGGTTCACGTTCACCCCGCGAGACCGCACGATGCCGCGGACGCCGATGCAGAACTCGCTGCGCATCGACTCGGCGAGCTTGTGGCCCTCGGCCGTGAGCTGCGGATCGAAGAAGACCTGGGTGATGCCGCCACGGTCGCGCAGGTCGACGAAGATCACGCCGCCGTGATCCCGGCGGGATTGCACCCAGCCAAAGAGAACAACCTCTTCGCCCACGTGGGCGGCGCGCAGGTCGCCGCAACGGTGGGTCCGCTTCAACTCCGTCATGAACTGCATCTGGGAAGGCTCCTCGACCGGCGACCGGTGACCGGAAAAATGACGCGGCGCATCGTAAGCGCGTCGCGGGCGATTTCGCAACGACCGCGCGCGCCTGGCCCCCGCTCTCAGCGCGAGAGTCGCCGCAGCCCGATCGCCGAGACGAGGGCGACCACGGCGAGCACGGAGAAGCCGAGCACGACGGGGGCGAGGCTCTCGCCGATGCCGATGATCAGGATCTGCCCGAACGTCTCGCCGAGCTCGCCGCCCTTGGCTTCGAAGTACTTGGAGACGGCGATGAGATCGACCGCGACGCCCGCGAACACGGAGCACAGGACGGCCGCGCACAGGGCCCCGAGGTAGGGCAGTTTGCGGGCATCGGGCCGCACGGCGAAACCGACGGCCGCGGCGATGGCCAGAAACCCGAAGACGAGAATGACGATGCTGGGGAAGCCGCCGGCGACGATGAGCCACTGCATGGGACACTCCTTGGGCGAAGAATACGACCGCTTTCGAGTCGAGCCGGGAAGACCACCTCCCCGGCGCCGTTCTCGCCCAGGACAACGCCGGCCGGCGCCGGGCGTGACAGAAAATCGTGCGCCGCCGGTCGGAAATTATTGTTGTCACGCCGGGCCCGCTCGGGCGTTGTGCCATGCGTGGAAAGTACCCGCGAGCACGCACTGGTCCAAGGCCTCCGCGAGGGCGTCCCCGGGGCGTTCGACGCGGTCTACGATGCCTGGCGACCGCGCGTCTACGGATACCTGGCCCGTCTCTGCGGCGATCCGACGCTGGCCGCGGACCTCTCGCAGGAGGTCTGGCTGCGGCTCGCGAGCCACGCGCCTCGCTTGCAGCCTGGCACGCAGCTCACGGCCTGGCTGTTCACCGTGGCCCGCAACCTCTTTCGCAGCCATCGCCGGTGGGCCTGGCTGCGCGGGCAGCGCCTCGTGGAGCTGACGTTCGAGACGCTGACGCACGCAGCGGACGCACCGTCCCCCTTCGAGTCCCTCTGCGCCGACGACGCACAGCGCCGCCTGGAGCGGGCGTTGGCGGGCGTCCCGGAGAAGTACCGCGAGGCCCTGCTTCTGGTCTGTGTCGAAGGGCTGAGCCCGTCGGAGGCCGCCACCGTCGCCGGCATCACCCCCGAAAACCTGCGCCAGCGGCTCGCCCGCGGGCGTACTCTCTTGTCCGACGCCCTGACCGCGGCAGATCGGAGCGCATGATGACCCGCACGACGGACCGCACGATTCCCCAGCCCCCGACCGGCGGCGAGGTCGATGCCGCCCTCGACACGGCGCTGGCGGCGCTGCCCGAGGTCGATCTCGATGCACGCGCCGCCGAGCGACTCCGACGGCAGGCCCGGCGGGTCTTCGAGGCCGAGCATGCGCTCGCGGATCGCCCGTGGGCCCTGGCGTTCGACCGCATCTGGATTCGCCGGATGGAGCCCGCACTGCTGGCCGGCACGGCCGCGTACTACCTGATCTGGGCCGTGGCGGCCGTCACGACCGTCGCTCGCTGACGCGGCAATACGCCCCCGCCGCGGTCAGAACTCAGCCCGGCGGACGCGGGAGGACCAGCCCCGGCTGCACCTGAACGCCGCTCGGCAGGATGCGGCGCACCACCTCCTCGAGCCCGGCCTCCGTGTGCACCGGGTGCGCGGTCGCCACCCGGATCACGTCGTCGACGAAGAGCCGCCGCTCGAGGGCGTCCGCAATCTCGAGCAGCTTGCCGTCGCGCACCCGGACCCGGAGGCCCGGGAGGCGGGCGCGCAACATCGGCGGGAGCTGTCCCGCCGCTGCGATGGCCAGAATCTCCTTCGCGAAGTGGGTGATGACCCCGCGGTGAAACGTCTGGCCGCTGTGAAGAATCCGGAAATAGCGGGGGCCGACGTTCAGTCGGGCCTCCACTTCTCCGGCGGTGAATCGAGCGAACAGCGTGTCCTCGCCGCTCGCCCGGGCCACGCGCACGCCTCTCCGGGTGGCGATCTCATCGAGCACCCGGATGAATGTGTCGCTGTCCGCGACGATGAACGGATCGACGAGCGCGTCGGCGATGTCTGGAGCGAAGGCCGGCAGCCAGGCGTGGTAGCTTTCCGCCTCGGGCACGGGGATGCCGTCTTCTTCGCGATCCCGGAAGAACGTCACGGTGTCATAGGGGAGCTCGCGGCGACGCCGCTCGATCCACTTTTCGAAGCCGGCATAGAACGCCACGGCTTCGCCCTCGTCCTCGGTGAACGGCCGCAGCCCGATGATGTACCCGGGCTGGATCTGGCGGGTGACGAGGCTGTCGGCGCTGAGGTTGCGGGCCAGGAAGTCGGACCAGAGCGTCCGCATCGAGAGCGGCGCCTGATACGTGTCGAAGAACGCGAGCTCGTCGGCGGGTGTCCCCACGGGCGTGCAGGTGCCGTCGGGGTCCATGCGGTGGTACTCCATCCGCAGGATGCGTCCCTCGCCGAACAGCACCTCGACCTGCAGATCCCGGCCGGACTCGGCGAGGACGCGCCCGAAGTGCGCGACCACGGGGGTCAGCTGGCCGCTGCCCGCATGGCAGCTCGCGCAGAACGCATCGGCGGTGGCCTGCCGTTCACTGCCCCAGAGCCTGCGCAGCGCGTCTTCGAGGGCAGGTCGCGAGAGATCGAGGGGCAGATCGGAGAAGACGTGCAGCGTGCTCGTCGGCAAGCCGCACCGGCCGCAGGCCATGATGAGCACGCCGAGGTCCGTCGCCTCCCCCCCGAGCCGCGCGAGCGCAGGGCCGCGAATCTCGCGCTGGAACTGCTCGCGAGACCACTGCCGCAACTGGCGGAACTTGCGCGGCTCGCTCGGGAAATGCAGTAGGCCCAAGGGGGTCACCTCCGGCCTTGCCATCGACCGGAGCCCGCCCGACTTGAACGAAAGTTCAGCGTGCGAGGCGGTCTTTGAAGGCCTGCGTCGCGCAGTCGATCCGGACGCGGTCGCCGGGCTTCACGAAGAGCGGCACCTGGATCTTCAGGCCGTTCTCAGTGACTGCGGCCGTCGTCACGGAGCCGGACGCGGTGTCCCCCCGGGCGCCGGGCTCGACGTCGGTCACGGTCATCTCGACGAACTGCGGGAGCTCGATGCCGACGATGGCGCCGTTGTACTCGATGGCCTTGAGTTCGAGGTTCTCGAGCAGGAGAGCGGCGTCGTCGCCGACCTCACGGTCGGTCAGTTCGAACTGTTCGAAGGTGTCCGTCGCCATGAAGTAGTAGCGCGTCCCGTCGCCCTCGGGGGCCTGATACAGGTATTGCGCGGCCAGCTTGCGCAGATCGGGCTCGTTGTACTTCTCGCCGGCCTTCAGGCTGCGGTCGGAGATCTGACCGGTCAGAATGTGGCGGAGGCGGACCTTCACGAGCGTCTGCGCGCCGCGCGCGCCGGTCGACTGCGAGTGGACACTCTCGACGACCCAGGGCTGCCCGTCCATTTCGACGCGCGTCCCCTTCTTGAAGTCCGTCGTCGCGATCACGGGTTCACCCCTTGCCCTTGAGCGGGCGGCCCTTGATGCCCGTCAGGGTGGCCTTGATGGCACGCTCCGCCTCTTCGATGTCGGCCTCGTTGCCGCCGAGCCAGAGGCGACCGTAAGCCCCGAAGGTGACGACCTCGAGCAGACTCACCGTCGCGGCCTTCTCGGCCTCGTTCGCCGCAATGCAGGCATAGCCGGCGGGCTCGCACTCCATCACGTACAGGGTCTTGCCTTGTGCGATCATGTCGCCGTGGCGCATGCGGTTGATGAGCATGGCCTGGTGCCCGTCGACCCCGGTGATGCGCTCGCTGGTGCGCAACGCGGGGGCGAGCCGGTCCGTCTCGCTGAGCCCGTAATGCGCCAGGATGGCTTCCCCCGCCGCGCGGACCTGTCCCTGGTCGAAGTGGTGCAGCTCGAGCACCCCGAAGGAGCGCTCGACGATCTGCATGCCGGGGATGGCGGACGTCCGCTTGAGCGCGATGTCGGTGACGTTGTTGATCGACATGCCGGGCGCGATCTCGATAAAGAGCGCAGCCTGGCCCTCCAGCGGCAGAAAACCGGACGCCACGGTCTGCAGGAAACCGGTGAGCTGCGGTTGCAGGATGTCGATATAGGTAAAGGTTCTCAGGTCGATGGCCATGGCGCGCGACGTTAACTGCAAGCGAACCGAGGCGCAACCGAAAGCCCGGGCCCGGCGTCGGTTGACGCGCGCAACCCGAGAAAGTAGAGTGCGCGCCTTCGCCCGGGCCCGCGCCCGCTTTCGCCCACCCCGCGCCCCGTTCGCCGCACCCCACGATGCACGCTGACCAGATCCTCGTCGAGGGCCTCGCCTTCACCGGTCGCCACGGGTGGTTCGATCACGAGCGCCGCGAGGGTTGCCGCTTCGTCGTCGACCTCGTTCTGACCCTCGATGCCCGACCCGCGGCGGCCTCCGACCGCCTGGCCGACACCGTCGACTATGGCGCCGTCGTCGAGCGCGTTCTGTCCATCGGGCAGGGCGACAGCGTGCGGCTCCTCGAACGTCTGTCCGAACGCATCGTCGACGGCCTGCTCGATGGTTTCCCGAAGGTCGCTCGCGTCGAACTCACGCTGCGCAAGCTCGATGCCCCCATCGCCGGCGCCCCCCGCGCCGTTGGGGTCCGCATCGTCCGCGAGCGTCCGCATGGCTGAGTCGGAGACCCTCCCCGCCTGGGTGGACGTCGGCGCGCTCGAAGGGCTCGGCGCCGACACCCCGACGGCCCGCTCCGCCGGCGGGGTGCCGCTCGTCGTCGTGCGCCGCCAGGACGACTCCGTGGTCGCCTATCTCGACGCCTGTCCGCACCGGGGCGTGCCGCTCTCCGAAACCGGCCGCGTCCTCGAGGACACGCTCGTCTGCAGCGTCCACTTCTGGCGGTTCACGCTGCCCGAGGGACGCCAGACCCACCTGCCGGACATCTGCCTCCAGCGTTGGGCGACGCGGGTCACCCCGGCCGGCCGGGTCGAGGTCCGCGCGCCGTCTCCCCCCTGACGACCGAAGCGCCTCGGTTCGCATCCGCGCTCGCCGCCTCGCCACTGTGCGCCCGCGCCCGATCCGACGCGTCCGAGGCCTCCATCACCCGCCGGGTCCAGGTCGTGAGGCAGCCGGTGAGCATCGCCACGAGGTAGAGCGCCTCGAAGTCCTCCATGCTCAGGAAGAAACCGGTCAACAGGAACGGCACCATCAGCCCGTCGACGCACAGCGCGAGCTCGTGCGCACGGCCGTGCGTGTCCTCGTCGATGGCCCCCCGCGCCCGCAGCGCCGCCAGCCACCGGCGCACCCGGAACGCATCGACCGGCACGGAGGCGATGAACCAGATCAGGATGGCGAGCCCGAGCACGCCGGTCTCCCCGCCCCGCTGAATCCACATGTTGTGGGCCTGCCGGGCACGGTTGATCTCGTACTCCGTGTCCATCACGAGGTGCTCGTACCCGTCCGTCCCGGTGCGCCAGGTCGGCCGCCAATCGCTGTAGTCGTAGAAGAGCTCGACGTAGTTCTCGAGGCCCGCGCCGAAGAGCGGGTTGCCCCACATCATCCGCCAGCCCACGTTCCACGAGTTCAGGCGGCCGAGCGCCGAGGCGTCCTCTTCGTAGTTCTTGATGGTGCCGTACCGCTCGAGCAGCGACTCGCTCGTGAAGAACAGCAGCGCGCCGGCCATGCCGACCGCGCCACCGATGGTGAACAGCCACCGATGGCGGCTTCGCCAGGCGCAGACGGCAAGCCCTCCGGCCGCTCCCATGAGTCCACCGCGGGACTCCGTCAGCAGGATGGCATGCAGGAGAAACGGCATGAAGGCGAGCCACGCCCCCCGACCCAACCAGCCGCGGGCCAACGTGGCCATGTACCAGCAGCCCACCATGGACATCGACAAGAGGATGCAGAAGTCGTTGCGGTCGGCGAAAAGACCGCCCGGGATCCCGATGGCGGGGCCGGGACCGGTGATGGGGTACGTGTGAACGACGAAGTAGTGGTAGTTGGCCCAGACCGCCAGCAGTCCGCCGCAGAGCGAGAAGCTCACGAGCATGCGCTCGATCCACTTCAGGTCCACGAGCACCCGGCTGCCGAGCCAGATGACCAGGTACATCTTCCAGTAGAAGTCGAACTTGCCCCACAGCTCGGCCGGCCGGACCGGCCGGCTGTGCCCGATGAGCTGCACGAAGGAAGACTCCAGGATGAGGCCGGAGATCGCGAAGTGCGCGACCATCAGCGTCAGGATCTTCATCTGCAACGAGCCGCCCCGCGGCCAACCGTGTCGCAGCACGTAGACGCCGGTGCCGAGCAGCGCGGCGGCGACCATCGGCAGCGAGAGGCTCTTGCCGAAGAGCGTCCAGTCGAGCTCCGACGGCCGACCGAACGCCACCGCGAAGTACCCGAACATGGCCCATCCGGGGTGCACGAAGACCCCGAGGATCCCGAAGAGTCCGAGGAGTGCAGCGACGATCAGCAGGGTCACGTGAGGCTCTTCCCGTCCGGACGGCCGTCGGCGGGCCCGATCCCGCACTGCGCGGATTCTTCACGATGACGACGCCTTGTGCGAGTGTAACGCCGTGAAAAGCCCCGACACGCCCCTCCGCCCGTCGCCGGCGCGCGCGCTGCTCGCCGCGCTCGTCGCCCTCGCCCCCGCGCCCGCCGCCGCCCAGACGGCGCGCGCGGACGTCCTCCGGCAACAGGCCGAGGAAGCCTACCGCAACGGCGACGACCTGCGCGCCCTGTCCTTCCTCGAACTCGCCTATGCGGCCGATCCGCAGCCGGGCATCCTCGCGAACCGGGGGCTCATCCTCGAGCGACTCGGCGACACGCGGCGGGCCGTCGCGGACTTCGAGGCCTACCTGGCCACCCAGCCCCCCGCGGAGAAGCGCGCCACGGCCGAGACGGCCCTGCGCCGACTCAGACCCGAGGTCCTGATCGGTTCGGATCGCCCCGGGCTGACCGTCTTCCTCGACGACCAGAGCGTCCCGAGCGGAACGACGCCCCTGCGCCTCCCGCTGCCGGTCGGCGCACACCTCGTTCGATTCGAAGGCCCGGAGGTCGTGGCGGGACAGGTCGCGTTCATCGTCGAGGCCGGCCGCGAACAGGCCATCCAGCTTCGGCCGGTCCCCCTGCGTCCGGTTGCGGAAGCGGGGGCGCAGACCCGCGACGGTCGAACGCCTGCGGAGACGTGGGCTTACGTCTCCCTCGGCGCGGGCGTCGCGACGGCGGTGGCGGGCGGCGCGCTGACGCTGCTCATGATGGGCGCGAAGGACGACCGCGACGGCGCCTCGACCCGGTCGGCGTGGAAGGACCACGACGAAACCGCCGAGCTGTATCAGACCGGCGCCGGGGCGGCATTCGGCGTGTCCGCCGCAGCGCTGGCGACGGGTCTCTACTTCTGGTTCGCCGGGGACTGACCGCCCACAACGCTGACCGGCGAGTCACCCGCGGCCGTCGGCGCAGAACGCCGGGCCCCCGAGCGCTTCATCGCCCGCCGATGCAGACCCCCGGGTCCCGTCCGAGCTGGATGCACCGCCCGTCGGGCTGGCAGGGGATGCGGTGGTCCTCGTTGGGCTCCTGGAAGTTCCCGCGGTCCTCGAACGCGCAGGTACACACTCGCCGATTCGGATCGAGCGGATCGGGGACGCAGCTGCCACCCGGGGCGCACACGCTGCGGAGACCCTCGGGGTCGCAGCGCTGGTCGACCTGATAGCACTGGCCCGAGCTCGCGTTGCAACGCAGGTCGTCGGCGCCGCAGTCGGCATCGATCGCGCAGCCGGGGACGCAGACCCCCGTCGCCGGCTCGCACGCGCTGCCGGCCTGACACGACACCCCCGCACACGCCGACGCGACACAGACGCCGCCGGCCGCGTCACAGGCGAATCCCGCGCGGCAATCGCCCTGATCGCGGCACGCGACGCAGGCCTCGTCGACACAGAACGGTCGCGCGTCGTCGCGACAGTCGAGGTCCGCGCGACACTCCACCCCGGGCTCGGGCGCGACGCACTGCCCCTCGGCATCGCAGATCTGGCCGGCCGGGCAGGGCGCCCCCAGGCCGCACGCCTGACAGGCCCGCGTCAGCAGGTTGCAGTAGGGCGTCGGGGCCACGCAGCCCCCACAGGCGTCGCAAATCCCGGAGGCCGGCGCGCACACGCCGTCGGTGCAGGCGAAGCCCTCGGGACAGGCGCCGTCGCAGGGGTCGAGGCAGACGCGCACGAAGCCGAGTTGCGCGCAGCGCCCGGTCCCTGCGCAGTCCGCATCCGCGGCGCAGGCCTGGCAACGTCCGAGTCGGGCCTCGCAGAAGCCGTTGTCCAGATTGCAGCGCAGATCGGCCTCGCAGCCCGTCGCGGCACAGCCGTCGCACCGGGCGCCGGCCGGCACGCAGCGCTCGAACGCGCACCGATACCCGTCCGGGCAGGCGGCGCCACCGGCGCAGCCGCGGGTGCAGAACGACCCGCCGAGCAACATCGAGCAACGACCACCGTCGCCGAGATCGGCGCAGTCGCCGTCGGCTGCACAGGCACGGCAGTCGCCGTCGGCCGGTGGTGGTGGCGCGCCACCCGCCCCGCCCCCGCCTCCCGTGCCGCCCCCGCCTCCCGGGCTCGCGCCGCCCGCGCCGCCCGCGCCGGCGTCCGGCTTCGCTGCGCCCCCACCCGCCGCATCGAGCGTCGATGTCCCGCCGGCGGCGTCGGCGCCGGAAGCACCGCCGGCCGCGTCGGCCGGTCCGACCGTTGAGCCGTCGGTCTCCGCGACCCGTCCGTCTCGTTCGACGAGTCGGGCATCGGAGGGGCTGCCCACGTCCTTGTAGACGAGGCGGGCATCGCCCGTGCTCGCGGCGTCGGTCGACCCGCCGGTGGCGTCGGTCGACCCCGTACACGCGGCGGCGAGGACCCAGACGCCGAGCAGGACCCACGGGGCCGGAGACTGCGGGCACTTCAGAACTCTCGGGACGAGACCATGGGGGTTGTCGAGCTTCTGCATGGCCGGGGATGGTGCCCGCGGGGGCCGGCGGTCACAAGCGTTGCGGCGGAAAATCCGGGCGCGGTATACCCCGGGGCACCCACCGGAGGGATTTCATGCGTCTTACATCTGTTCGGGCCGGCGCCGACGCGCCCAGGCCGTCCACTCACCCCGGCCCGTCCGCGACGCGGGCCGGCCGGTTCGTCGCGCTCGCGGCGCTCGTTGCGCTCGCCTCGGCCTGCGGCGGGGACGGCGGCGGCGGGAACGAAGTCATCGTGCCCCCCGACTTCGGACCCGACGCCCCGACGGGCGGCACCGGGCCCGCCCCGGACGGGACGGTCGTCGGTGGCCAGGGCGGACACGGGGGCGGTGAAGCGGACCAGGGCGCGCCTCCGCCGCCCGACACGGCGGTCTCACCCCGGGACGCCGCCCCCCCGACCGACGCCGGTGCACCCGACGTCGGCCCGGACGCGGCCGACGCGGCGCCCCCGCCACCGGCCTGCCGCAACGCGCTCGACGACGACGGCGATGGCGCGACCGACTACCCGGTGGACCCCGGATGCACCGACGCGGACGATGACGACGAGGTCGATCCGGACCGCCCCGCCTGCGGGGACACGGTCGACAACGACGACGACGGCGTGATCGACTTCCCCGACGATCCCGGTTGTGCCGGTCCGGCCGATCCCAACGAGGCCGATGCGTGTGGTGCCGACCAGCACTTCGTCGACGTCACGGGTCGCCGACAAGTCACGGGGGACACCACGGGCCTGCCCGCGGTCTTCGAGGCCGGATGCCGCACCAACCTCGCCCCCGAGGCGATCTTCCTCGTGACCCTGCGCCCGGGGCTCCGCGCGCTGGCGGTCGACACTGCGGGCAGCACCTTCGACACGATCCTCTCCGTCCGCAGCACGTGTGCCGCCCCCGATTCGGAGACGGCCTGCAACGACGACGTTCGCCCCGGCAACCGCACGAGCGCCCTGCGGCTCGAGAGCCCGGCGGCGGGGGACCACTTCCTGTTGCTCGACGGCTTCCGCGAAGAGTCCGGCCCCTATGTCCTCAACCTGCGCGCCGAGGTCGCGGACGGCGAACCCTGCCCGCCCGAGGACGGGTTCGAGGCCTGCGGTCTCGGCAGTCTCTGCCTCGAGGGGTTCTGCGCGCGCGCCGCGTGCTTCGATGGCGACGACGACGACGCAGATCGCCGAATCGACTTCCCCCTCGATCCCGGATGCGACGCCCCCGAGGACGACGACGAGACCGATCCCCCCTCCCCGCCCGCCTGCGCCAACGGACAGGACGACGACTTCAACGGCGTCGCGGACTACCCGGACGATCCGGGCTGCGAGTCCGCCGCCGACGTGACCGAGGAGCCCTTGCCCGACTGCCGCAACGGTGCCGACGACGACGGAGACGGCCTCGTCGATCTCGCCGATCCGGGGTGCCGCAACGACCCGGAGTGGCCGTTCGAGTTCAACACGGCCGCCTGCCGTGACCGCCAGGACAACGACGCGGACGGTCGCACGGACTACCCCTTCGATCCGGGCTGCACGTCGCTCGAGGACCCGCTCGAAGACGATCCGGCCGTCTCCCCGGCCTGTGCCGATCTCGCCGACAACGACGACGACGGCGCGACGGACTTCCCCGCCGACGCCGACGGTTGCGTGAGCGCCGCCGATCCGCTCGAGGCGCCCCCCTGCGACGCCGTCATGCCCGAGGACATCACCGGGCGACCGGAGACCCGGGGCAACGCGGCGGACGGCCTCAACGAGTTCAACGGCAGTTGCAATCCCGCGAGCGGCCTCGAGAGCGTCTTCCTGTGGCGCGTCGCCGAGGACCGACCGCTCACTTCGCTGCGCCTGAGCACCCGCGGCTCCCGCCTCGAGACGCTGCTGTACGCCCGCACGGCGTGCGAGCCGGCCCCGGGCGCCGATCTGGCCTGCAGCAGCTTCGGCGCCGCCGACGGCCGCGCGGAAATCACCCTCGGCGCCCAGGCGCCCGGCACGGAGCTCTGGATCTTCCTCGACAGCATCAGCGGCACCCCCGACGGCGTCTTTCGGCTGCGGGCGACGGCCGAGCTCGCCCTCGGCGCGACGTGCGGTGACGGCGACGTGTGGACCTGCGGCCCCGGGCTCTTCTGCCGCGGCGGCACCTGCCAGGTCGCAGCCTGCACCGACGGCGTCGACAACGACCGCGACGGCCTGACCGATTTCCCGGCCGAGCCCGGGTGCGAAGGTCCCGAGGACGACGACGAAGCAGACCCCGCCGTGCCCGCCGAGTGCAGCAACCGCGAGGACGACGACGGCAATGGGTACATCGACTATCCCGCCGATCCCGGCTGTGCCGGCGCGGGTGATCCGGACGAGACGGCCGAGTGCCGCGACGGGCTCGACAACGACGGCAACGGCTTCGCGGACTACGACCGGGACGGGGACGGCTTCCGGGACTTCAACGCGGACCCGGCCTGCGCATGCGCCGCCGATCCGCGCGAGGCCGCCGACGCCGAATGCGCCGATTTCTGCGACAACGACGGCGACGGCCTCGTCGACCTCGAGGATCCGGGTTGCGCGGGCGATCCGGCGGGCGCGCAGGAGTTCAACGTCCCGCACTGTCGGGACGGCATCGACAACGACGACGACGGTGCGACCGACTTCCCGAATGACCCGGGTTGCCCGACGCCGGAGACCGCGCTCGAGCTCGACCCGGCGATCACACCGGCCTGCGCCGACGGCCTCGACAACGACGGGGACGGCCTCGTCGACCACGCCTCCCGGGGCGCCCCGGCGAGCGACGACGGGTGCGCGAGCGCGGCGGACGCCGACGAACTCGGCCCCTGCGACGGCCCGAAGCCGGACGTGCCGCCCACCGGGCAGGCGCGCGGCAACTCGGGCCTCTTCCTCGACGAACACGTCGGAGAGTGCGGTTTCTCGCAGGGGGCGCCGGAGGCCGTCTTCGTCGTGCCCGTCCCGTTCCCGGCCCGCGTGACCGCGACCACCAACGGGAGCGCGTTCGACACCATCCTCTACGCCCGTTCGGCCTGCACGCCGCAGACCTTCTGTCCGGCGCCGGAGATGCCCCCCGATATGGCCGTCGTCGGGGTCGCGGACGCCGGCGATGCGGCCCTCGCCGACGCGTCGGTCGACGCCGGAGACGCCGGCGGCGCCACCGATGCGCTCCCGGACGCGGCCCAGGCCCCCCCCGACGTCAGCCCCCCGCCCGCCGATGCGTTCACCCCCCTGCCCGATGCCGGCGGCCCCGCCTGTGTCGAAGGTTCGACGGAGGTCGCCTGCGACGATGACGGCGGCGACGGCGTCCAGAGCCTGATCGACCTCCCCTGGCCGGGCGGCCCGCTCTTCGTGTTCGTCGATGGGTTCGGTTCGAGCGCCGGCGACTACGTCCTGACGGTCGAGGTCACGTTCCCCGCAGGGGGCGCCTGCGATCCCGCCGCCCCACCCTACATGCGCTGCGAAGAAGGGACGGCCTGCGTCCGTGATGCGGACGCGACGGCCCGCTGCGTGCCCTGACGTGTCCGGACCCCGCAAGTACATCGCCGTCGCCGGCAACATCGGCGCCGGCAAGTCCACGCTCGTCGATTTCCTCCGGCAGCGCTTCGGGCTGACCCCGTTTTTCGAGCCCAACGCGGACAACCCGTTTCTGCCGCTGTTCTACGACGACATGCAGCGGTGGGCGTTCCACAGCCAGATCTACTTTCTCACCCACAAGTTCCGCCTCCATCAGCAGCTCTCGCGCCACTCCGGGACGGTCATCCAGGACCGGACGATCTACGAGGACGCCGAGATCTTCGCGGAGAACCTCTACCGCACGGGGATGATGTCCCCCGCCGAGTACGCCACGTACCGGGCGATGTACGACGGCATCACCCGCACGCTGCGTCCGCCGGATCTCATGATCTATCTGCGGGCCTCCGTCCGGACGGTGCGTCGCCGCATCCGACTGCGAGGTCGCCCGGAAGAGCAGGCCCTCCCTCTTGACTATATCAAACGTTTGCATAATCTTTACGAAGGGTGGTTCGAGACCTACGACCGCTCTCCGACCCTGGTGATCCCCATCGACAAGCTGGACTACATCCAGGACATGCTCGCCCACATCGACTTCATCACCACCGTCGAAAAATACCTTTAACAAACATTTAACGATTGACACCCCGCTCGCCGGTGTTTAGCCTCAACCCTAACGTTAACGTAAACGTTAAGGTAGAACCGAGGACGAGGCGATGTCGGAGCTGCGGGACACCATGACGGTCGGAGAGCTCGCCGAGCACGTCGGGAAGACGGCCCGCGCCATCCGGCTTTACGAGGAGCTCGGCCTCCTCGTGCCCCGCGGTCGGACGTGCGGGAACTACCGCACGTACGGCCCGGAGGCGCTCGAGCGTCTCCGCTGGATCATCCGCCTGCACGACCTCGGTCTGCCCCTCCACGAGGTCAAGGCCTTCCTCGACGACGTCGCCGCCGCGACCTCGGCGGGCGAGGCCATGACCCGCGTCCGTGAGCGGTACACCCGCACCCTCGAGGCGGTCGACGCGCAGCTCCAGCGCCTCTCGGCCCTTCGACAAGGTTTGACGCAGAGCGTGGAATGGCTGGCCGCCTGTCACGGTTGCGATTCCCGAATCACCCGATTGCACGCGGCCTGTACGGGCTGCGAGCGCCACGTCGGTCAGTGCGAGCCCGAGCTCGTGCGCGGCGTCATGGCGCAACCCCTTTCCCCCCCCGATGCCGCCGATGCCGGCTCGAAGGAGACCCCATGATCACCCCCGTTCTGGACGCCGCCCACGTCGAAGAGAACCGCCTGGTCGCCCAGGCCGTCGAGGGCGACCGCAAGGCCATGGAAACCCTGCTCGCCCGCCACTACACCCAGATGTACCACCTCGCGCTCAAGGTGACGCGCGATCCGGTGCGGGCAGAGGACGTGACGCAGGAGAGCTGTGTGCAGGTCCTGCGGCGGATTCATCAGTTCCGCGGCGAAGCCCGCTTCGGCTCCTGGCTGTCGCGGATCGTCGTGAACACGGCGTTGCTTCGCCACCGGCGCGAGCGTCGCCTGGTGCCGACGGCGGAGATCTTCTCGCCCGCCGCCGCCGCGCCGGAGCCGGAGCCGGAACAGAAGGTCGGTGACCGCGAGGTGCTTCGCCTGACCGACGCGGTGCTCGCCGAGCTGCGGGACGGCGACCGCGAGCTGTTCACGCGCCGGTTCATCGACGGCCTGTCTCTCCAGTCCATCTCCGAAGAGACCGGGCTGTCCCTCCCGGCGCTCAAGAGTCGCTTTCACCGCGCGCGCCTCCGGCTGAAGGAAGCGAGCGACCGAGGTGCCTGGGGCGTCGTGATGCTACCCCAGGCGGCGTGAGCCCGCACGTTCGGCGCACGGCGTCGGCTACCCGCGGGGCCGGTCGGCTCGCGTTCGACGCGACCCGCCGGCCTCAGTCCGCGGTGTCGACGCGGCAGAGCGGGCGGCCCGACGCACACGTCGTCTCGCCCTCGTCGTCCCAGCAGCGGCCGTCGCCGACGAGCGGTGCGTCCACAACCTCCAGGGCTGATCGGACGAGCGCGTCGACGCCGGCGACCCCGGCACCGACGAGCGTGCCGCCTTCGGATGCGCAGAGCGCCGCGGCGCCGGCGCCGTCGAGGACGGCCGCACAGACGGCGTAACGAATCTCCGGCGCGTCCCCGGCGGCGGGGCCGGCGATCAGGCGGCACGGAGAGCAGGCGGCGACCCGCGGCGCCCCGGGAAGTCGGTCGACGAACGTCCCGACCTCGCAGGGCGCGGCGGCCCGGCACCGGGCGCCCTCGCCCCGGGGCAAGCAGACGTCGCCCTTCTCGCACCGCGCATCCGGCCCGCACGGCGCGCCCCGTCCGGCGCCGGCGGCCACCCCGCTGCAGACGGCGAAGTCGAGCCCGGCCGGGACGTGGCACGCCGAGGCCCCGCCCGCGGGCGCGCAGGACGCATCCACGTCGGCGGGATCGTCGCAGGGCGGTACGCAGACCCCGATCTCCGGGTGCCCGTCTATTGCGCCGAGGCAGCGCGCCCCGGTGGACCACTCGCTGCACGTCGCGATCCCCGACGGCGCTGCCGGGTTGCAGAACGGCAGGCAGGTGGCCCGGGCGTCGACGGCGACGCAGCCATGGCCGGCCGGGCAGGCGTCCGGCGTCGTACACGCGGCCCCGGACTCGGCCGTGGGCGGTGCGTCGACGCAGCGTGGGGAACCTTGCGCGTCCACCACGCACCGTTCGCCCGTCCCACACCCCCCGCCACCGACCGGGGCGCAGTCGGCCCGGCGATCGGCGGGCGAACACGCGCCCGAGGCCAGGACGAAGGCGAGCGCGCCGGCGGCGCGGAAGGCGGTCGGTCGGCGAAGCGGGCTCGGGCGTCGGTCCATCGTCGCGCAGAGTAAACCCGACGTATGATGCCCGCCATGGTCGACGACGACGACGACGATCCCGATGCCCGCGGGGAAACGGCGAGCGCGGCACCGGTCGCACCGCATTCGCGGCTCGACGCGTCGACCCTCGCGGACATCGCCGCCTCGGTCGGGTTCGAGTTGATGGGCATCGCGCCGGTCGAACCCCTCGGCACCGGCTGGTATGCCCCGCACGCCGCCGCGTTCGCATCGTGGATCGCCGACGGTCACCACGCGGGCATGACCTGGCTGGCGGAGCGGGCCGCCGAGCGCCTCGTCCCGCAGCACCTGATGCCCGGCGCCCGAAGCGCCGCCGTCTTCTGGCTCGGTCACCGGGTGCCGGACCCGCCCCGCCCGGACGGGCCGCACGCGCGAGTGGCCGCGTATGCCTGGGGGCGCGACTACCACAACGTCGTCCGCAAGGCGCTTCGCAAAGTGCTGCGGAGGCTCATCGCAATCGACCCCGCGGTGCGGGTCTACATGTCCATCGACACGGGGGCCGTCCTTGAGCGCGCGTTCGGGGCCCGGGGCGGCGTCGGGTGGATCGGCAAATCCGGCATGTTGATTCACCCGCGGCGGGGGACGTTCGGCTCCCTGGCGGTCATGTTCCTCGACCGGACGCTGGAGGCGTCGCCCGCCGGCCACCCGGACCGCTGCGGCACCTGCGACGCCTGCATCACGGCCTGCCCGACCGGCGCGATCGTCGCGCCCGGGCGCGTGGATGCGGGCCGTTGCATCAGTTACTGGACCATCGAGCATCGCGGCCTCATCCCCGTCGAGATCCGGCGCGGTCTGGGCGACTGGCTCTTCGGGTGCGACGTCTGTCAGGACGTCTGCCCGTGGAACCGAGACGCGCCCCGGGCCGACCCGTCGCGGTGGCGACCCGTCTTCGCCCACCCGGATCCCCTCTGGTTCCTGACGAACGGCGACGAGGCGCTCCTCGCCGCATTGTCCGGCTCGCCGCTCCTCCGCGCCCGGCTCGAGGGCCTCCGCCGCAATGCGCTGATCGTGCTGGCGAATCAGGGGCGCCGGGACGCGCTGCCGATCATCGAGGCCTTCGCCGCTTCGGATCCGGATCCGGTCCTTCGAGCGACGGCGACGTGGGCGGCGCGGGTCCTCGGCAGCGCCACGGCCGGTCCGCGGGCCGCCGCCGACGCCGAGCCGCTCGTGCGCGCCGAGGCCGACGTGCCCATTGCCTGAAGCGACCCGATTCGGGTACGAAGCGCCCGCCGGGCGCGCTCGGCAACGGACTTCTCAGACCCCCGGGAGACCCCAGCATGCAGCTCGATCTCGACGTCGTCGGCCGGACCTTCGAGGGGCCCGCCTTCTCCATGGATTGGCAGCGGGCGGCGCTGTATGCGCTCGGCATCGGGGCCGGCCCCGAGGCCCTGGACTTCACCTGGGAGGGCAGCCCGGCCTTTCAGGTCTACCCGAGCTTCGCGGTCGTCCCGGCCCAGCGACTCGTGTTCCCGGCGCTGACGGCGATCGGCGCCGACTACCGGACGCTCGTCCACGGCGAACAGACGATCCGCGTTCATCATCCCCTCCCGGCGAAGGGCGACCTGCGTTCGACGGCCCGCATCCCGGCGGTGTACGACAAGGGCAAGGCGGCCGTCGTGCTCATCGAAACGCAGACGTTCGACGAGGCGGGGACCCTCCTCGCCGAGACGCTGTGGTCGATCTTCTGTCGCGGTCAGGGCGGCTTCGGCGGCGAGGCTGGCCCGGCCCCGGTGCTCCCGGTCGCCGCCGAGGGCGTCCCGCCGGCCTTCGAGGCGAGCTGCCCGACGTCGCCGTCCCAGGCGCTCCTTTACCGGCTCAGCGGCGACCACAACCCGCTGCACGTCGACCCCGCGCTGGCGACCAAGGTCGGTTTCGAGGGTCCCATCCTGCACGGGCTGTGCACTTACGGCATGGCGACCCGTGAGCTCGTTCACCGCCTGTGCGGCGGGGACGCCGCGCGCCTCCGGCGGTTCTCGGCGCGCTTCAGCGGCGTCGTCTACCCCGGAACCACCGTTGTGGTCCGCGCCGTGCCGTCCACCACCCCCGGGACGTGGCTGGTCGATGCCCGCGTCGGCGAGCGCAGCGTGCTCTCGCACGGCGTCGTCGAGATCGGCTGAGGCGATGCCGCCTCGCCCCCGCGCGGCTCGCGCCGCCTCGGCCCTCCTCGCCGGGTGCGTCGGCGGCCTGCTCGTCGGATGTGCGGGCGGCGAGACCCCCGGCGGCGGGGTATCGAGCCCCCGCGCCGACGCGAGCCCCCAGGACGCCTCGCGGATTCCCGGTGCCGACATGGGACCCGTCTGCCAGGACGCGGACGGTGATGGACACTCGAGCTGCGAGGACGACTGCGACGACACGTCGCCGTTCGTCCGGCCCGGTGCGCGCGAGCTCTGCAATGGCGTCGACGACGACTGCAACGGTCGGGTCGACGACGGGTATCCCCGGCTCGGCGAGCGGTGCACCGCCGGCACGGGGGTCTGCGAGACCGAGGGGGGGATCGAGTGTGCCCCGAACGGCGTCGACGTCCGCTGCGGCGCCGTCCCCGGCGAAGGGCGACCGGAGACCTGCGATCAGGTCGACGAGGACTGCGACGGCACGGTCGACGAGGGCGCCCTCGCGTGCTGCCGACCCGGCGAGCAGGTCCCGTGCGGCTCATCGACCGGGGCGTGCGAGCAGGGCCTGACCACCTGCGACGAGAACGGGGTTTTCGGAGAGTGCCAGGGCGGGCGCGGCCCGGCCGACGTCGACGTCTGCAACGGCATCGACGACGACTGCAACGGTCTGACGGACGACGCCGTGCCGGAGGCGGGGGCGCCCTGCATGACCGGGGCGGAGGGCCCGTGCGGTCCCGGCACGTGGCGCTGCGAGTCGCGCGAGCTCACCTGCCTGCCCCTCTCCGTGCCCGGCACCGAACTCTGCAACGGCGTCGACGACGACTGCGACGGTGAGGTCGACGAGGGCGCGCGCAACGCGTGCGGCGAGTGCGGCGCGTTGCCCCCGGAGACCTGCAACGGCACCGACGACGACTGCGACGGGCACATCGACGAGGGCACGGCCAGCGACGAGTACGTGTGCACCACGCCGCGAGGCCGCTTCGACGGCCGCATCGAGGGCGGGCGGGCCGGCCTCGCGGTCGAGATCATCGCCGACCAGAACGCCGACGGCTTCGTCGACGTCCTCGTCGGGGCGCCGGGCCCCCCGAGCCCGAGCGACGTGAGCGGCGCGTTGTACGTCGTCTCCGGGCGCGACGGGCGCCTGCTGGCACAACACGGGGGCGCCCCACAGGATGGCGAGCTCGGCTCGGCCCTCGCGCTGGCGGACCTCGACGGCGACGGGCGGGACGAATGGCTCGTCGGCATCCCCGATGCCGTCACCGCGGGCGGGCAAAGCCGGGGACGGGTCGCCGTCTTCGAGGCCGGCACCTTCCGCGAACGCCTCTCGATGGTCGGCAACCTCCCGAGCGGCCGTTTCGGCGCCAGCGTCGATGCCGTCTCGGAGGCCCCCGAGGGTCCGGCCGTGATCATCGTCGGTCAACCGAGCTACAGCGGCCAGCGCGGCCGGGTCGCCCTGTACGACGTGACCCTCGACGAGGGCAGCGGGCAGTTCCGCCACGCCCCTCGCTGGGAGGTTCTCGGCGGCGCCGCCCTCGAGACCCTCGGCTCGACCGTGGCCATCGGCCCGCCGGACGACTTCGGCCAGCGCGAGGTGCTCTTCGTGCACGGGGACGACGGCAGCCCGCAGGACGACGAGATCGTCCTCGCCGGGGCCGGCGACGGGGGGACGCTCGGCCGCATCGGCTCGCCCGTGCCGTCTCAACGCACGTTCGGGACGGCGCTCGGCGTCCACCCGCTTTATCCGGTCTTCGCGGTGGGGGCCTGGTCGGCGCCCGGGGTGCCGAACGCCCGAGGGGCCGCCTGGCTCGCGTGGCCCGATGGCGAGATCGTCGACGAGATGCAGGGCATCGCCCCCGGCGACCACCTCGGCGTCGCGACCGTGCTGGCCGACCGCCTGCGCGGCGATGCCGAGCTGACGTGGTGTGCGGGTGCCCCGACGAGCGCCCTCGACGCCGAGCCCGCCAACCCGCGGCCGGGCTACGTCCTGTGCCGGACCGAGAGCGGCGCTTCGGTCGTCTCGCTCGCCGGCGCCAGCCCGAGCGACGAGTTCGGGCGCGCGCTGGCCCTCTCGGACACCGACGACCCGGATGGCGGTCGGCTCCTCGTCGTGGGCGCACCGGCGGAGAGCGGCGTCGTGGCCCGCGGCGGCGCCGTCTACCTCTTCCGGCTCGTCCCGGAGTAGCCCGGACGAGCACGTCGCCGTCCGACGACGTCGACACGGTCCGGCCCGGCCGCATAGAATCTCGGGACTGCCATGGGACCGTGGGGGAACCGCATGATTCGGCGCGCCCGAGCGCTGCTCGCCACCCTGACCGTCGCCGCCGTCGCGACGATCACCGCGCCGCCGACGGCGCACGCCTTCCGGACGCCCTTCGGCGATCGGGTTCACCAATCGGTCGAGCGGGGTCTGGCCTGGATCCGCGCGCAGGAGGTGGACGGCAACTACTTCCAGTGGTTCACGCCGCTGGCCGGCCTGACGCTGATGGAGGCCCGGACGTCGGCGAACTGGGGGGCGCCGACCCGGGGGTACGCCAACGCCGGCGCCGACGACCAGGGCCGCCTCGTGCGGATGGCCCGCTCGACGATCCAGTTCGACCCGGCGCTGCGGGCGGCCGGCGGCTCGTTCAGTCAGGGCACGGGCTCCGCGCTCATGTTTCTGTACCAGTTCCGGCGGACCGGCGGGCCCAACGACGTGCAGGCGGGCGTCCTCGTGGACGCGGCCATCGCCAACGGGGCGGCCGCTCTCCAGGCGGCCCAGACCAACGATGCGGCGCAGTGCGGAAACGGAGGCTGGAATGCCAACGCCCCCGAAGGCGACGGCGACATCCTCTCGACGATGTATGCAGCCGCCGGCCTCGCTGCGGCGGTCCCCGCGTCCCCCGCCCTGCCGCGGGTCCTGACGTTTCTGCGCACGGTCCAGGGCAACGCCCGCGGTTTCGCGTATCGGGGCTGCCAGAACTTCGGCCCGGCGAGCGCCCCCACCGGCGCCGGGCTGTGGACGCTGCGGCTCATCGGCTCCGGCGTCAACCAGGCCAATGTGCAACAGGCGGCGACCTGGCTGCGCGACAACTACCGCGACGCCGCCCCCATCGTGACCAACGCCAACGAGGCGACCTACTCCTATTATTTCGGCCTCTACGCGACGGCCAAAGCGCTCGAGATGCTCGTCGACAACGGGCAGCCGGGTGTCTACGAGGACGACATCGGCGGGCTGCGGGTCCCCGGCGCGGACGGGTACCCCGAAGAGCCCCAAGGCTGGTACTACGACTTCGCCTACCAGCTCGTGACGACTCAGGAGCAGGCCGGCACCTTCCCGTGCTCCGCCGCGCGCCCCTGTGCCGCCCCCCCCCTCGACCACCTTTACGCACTGCTCGTCCTGCAGCGCTCGCTCGGCGGCATCTGCACGGATCTCGACGGCGATGCGAGCTGCTTCGGCGACGACAACTGCCCCGCGACGGCCAACCCGGATCAGGCCGACCGCGACCGCGATGGCGTCGGTGACGTCTGCGACAACTGCCCGAACGCCGCCAACGCCGATCAGGCGGACGACGACGGCGATGGCGCCGGCAACGCCTGCGACGCCTACCTCTGCCGACCGGAGGCCGGCGGCGAGCGCTGCGACGGGGCCGACAACGACTGCGACGAGCGCTTCGACGAGGGCAACCCCGAAGGCGGCGGCAACTGCCAGACGGATCAACAAGGGGCATGCCGGGCCGGTGTGCAGACCTGCATCGCCGGCGAGCTGCTCTGCATCCGTCGGCAGAACCCCAGCCTCGAAACGTGTGACAACGTCGACAACAACTGCAACGGCACGATCGACGAAGACAACCCCGAGGGCTTCTTCCCGTGCGACACCGGCGCGTTCGGCGTCTGTCGGGACGGCTTCACCCGGTGCACGAACGGCGCCATCGCGTGCACGCAGCGCGTCCAGCCGAGCCAGGAGTTCTGCGACAACCTCGACAACAACTGCGACGGGCAGATCGACGACGGCAACCCGGAGGGCGGCGTCGCCTGCAATACCGGCGAGCCCGGCCGGTGCGCCGGGGGCACGACGCGCTGCGTGGCCGGCGGCGTGCGGTGCATCCGCAACTTCGCGCCGGGCGTCGAGCTCTGCGATCAGGCGGACAACGACTGCGACGGGGAGATTGACGAAGGCAACCCCGGCGGCGGTGCGGCCTGTGTCGTGCCGGGCGTCGGCGAGTGCGGACGCGGCCTGCAGACCTGCGTCGCCGGCGTCATCGTCTGCACGAGCAACAACATCCCCCGCGACGAAATCTGCGACAACCTCGACAACGACTGCGACGGCGCCGTCGACGAGGACGTCCCGATGGTCGGCGAGCCGTGCGACACGGGCAATGGGGGCGCGTGCGGCCAGGGTCACTGGAGCTGCGAGATCGGCCGGATGATCTGCCGCGGGCAGCTTCAGGGGTCACCCGAACGCTGCAATGGCCTCGACGACGACTGCAACGGCGACGTCGACGATGGCCTGCAGGGCTTTGGCCGCGACTGCCAGACCGGCCGGTTCGGCAACTGCGCCGCCGGCACCACGCAGTGCGTCGCCGATCTCAGCGATCCCTTGAACCCCAGCGCCGGCGCCCAGTGCGTTCCCAACGCCGAGGCGACCGACGAGGTCTGCAACGGGCAGGACGACGACTGTGACGGCGAGATCGATGACGGCGATCCGGATGCCGGCGAGGCATGCGTCGCCGAGGAACTGCTCGGCGAGTGCCGCCGCGGCCAGACGTTCTGCCGCAATGCCCGGGTGCAGTGTCGTTCGGTGGTCGCCCCGACGCAGGAGGTCTGCGATGGCCTCGACAACGACTGCAATGGCGAGGTCGATGAAGAGGACCTCCGCGAGGGTGCGCCCTGCGACACCGGCCTGGTCGGTCAGTGCGCGGCCGGCGTGCTCGACTGCGAGGCCGGCGCCCTGTCCTGCGTCCAGCTCTATGCGCTCGCGCCGGACATCTGCAACGGGCTCGACGACGACTGCGACGGCGAGATCGACGAGGGCGATCCGGGCGGCGGCGAGCCCTGCAACACGGGCCGCCTCGGCGCCTGCGCGACGGGCCGACAGGCCTGTGAGTCCGGTGCGTTGGTGTGCAATGCCATCGCCCAACCCGGCGAGGAGATCTGCGACGGGGCCGACAACGACTGCGACGGGCAGGTCGACGAGGACGACGCCCGCCTCGCCCAGCGCTGCCCGACGGGCGAGCGCGGCGAATGCGCGGCGGGCCATTACGTCTGCAATCAAGGTGAGCTCATCTGCCTCGCAGACCTGGCGCCGACGCCCGAGACCTGCAACGGCAACGACGACGACTGCGACGGCGAAATCGACGAGGATGCGCCCGAGGCCAACCTCGCGTGCGCCATCCCCGGGCAGCGCGGCATCTGCTCCATCGGCCTCTCGGCCTGCGATCCCGGAGGCGTCATCGTCTGCGGCCGTGCGCCGGAACCCCAGGAAGAGACCTGCGACGCACTCGACAACGACTGCGACGGCATGATCGACGAATCGGCGCCGGGGCTCGGCGAGGACTGTGACACGGGTGTGCCGGGCGTGTGCGCCGATGGTGTGCGGATTTGCGACAATGGCACAACGATTTGCGCTGCGCAGACGATCCCCACCGACGAGGTGTGTGATGGCCTGGACAATGACTG
Source organism: Myxococcota bacterium (assembly GCA_023150895.1). GTDB lineage: Bacteria > Myxococcota_A > Bradymonadia > UBA7976 > UBA1532 > CAINDO01. The sequence continues at coordinate 85,576 of JAKLJY010000008.1, forward strand.
TGACGGCATGGTCGACGACGACGCCGCCGATCAGGTCGTCGTGTGCGCGTCGGGGTTGCCCGGTCGGTGTGCGACGGGCATGACCTCCTGCGAGGCGGGGGTCGCGAGCTGCGGCGGCGCCCCAAGCCCGGGAGAGGAGGTCTGCAACCTCGAAGACGACGACTGCGATGGCGAGATCGACGAGGGTCTGCGGAATGCGTGCGGCTACTGCGGCGCACTCCGCGCGGAGACCTGCAACGACATCGACGACGACTGCGACGGCGAGACGGACGAGGGCGAGCTCTGTCCCGCGGGCTTCGTCTGCGCCCGCGGCCACTGCGCCCCCCCCTGTCAGGGCAACGAATGTGAACAGGTCGGGCTGTTCTGCGCCGAGGGAGGCTGCCTGCCGCCCTGTCAAGCGCTCGAGTGCCCGGTCGGCGAGGTCTGCCGCGACGATCGATGCGTCGACCCCTGCGCCGGCGTGCGCTGCGAGGCCGCCGAGCGGTGCGTCGACGGCGCCTGCGTCCCGGACAACTGCTACGACGCCGGCTGCGCAGACGGCGAGATCTGCCTCGAGGGCCGGTGCTCGGCCAATCCGTGCGCCGGCGTCGCGTGCGGCGCCGCCGAAATGTGCCGGGACGGCCTCTGCGTGCCGAGCTGCGGCGGGGTCAGCTGTCCCCTCGATCAGCTCTGCGTCGACGGGGCCTGCACACCCGATCCGTGCTGGGGCATCCGCTGCCGCACCGGCCTGACGTGCTTCGCACGCGACGGCGAGCCGTCCTGCGAGGACGACCGGTGCGTCGACACCGAGTGCCCGAGTGGTCGGGTCTGCCGGGACGGCACCTGCGTCGACTCCGCCTGCACGGGGGTCACCTGCCCGGTGGGCGAGCGCTGCGAGGACCGCGGCGGCGTGGCGGTCTGCCGGGCCGACTGGTCGATGCAGCCCGAACCCGAGCCCGAGACCGACGGCGGCGTGCCCACGGACGCCGGCGCCACCGACGGCGGTCGCCCCGAGGCCGGCACCGATGGCGGCCCCTCGACGACGGACGCCGGCCCCGTCGATCCCCGCCCGGACGTGTTCAACCTGCCGGATCTCGCCCGCATTCAGGACGCCGCGGTGATCGCAGGCGACGGCGCCCCGCCGCCGGCCGATTCCGGCAGCGATGGCGGTGGGTGCAATTGCCGGGCAGGCGGTCGCGGGAATGGGTATATTTCGGCATTGCTATTGCTTGGTGCGCTGGGGATCCGCCGTCGCCGGATCCGTCGCCGTCCCTAGACCGGAGGTCCCATGTCGAACCGCACGGGCGTTTGTCTCGCCCTCGCCCTGACCGCCGCGCTGCCCACCGCCGCGCACGCGTTCCGCACCCCATTCGGTGATCGCGTCCATCAGGCGATCGACCGCGGCCTCCAGTACTTCCGGGGCATCGAGAACGCCGGTCAGTTCGTCGACGGTCAGGGGGCGCAGGCCACCGGTCTCGCGATGCTGTGCTTCCTCGAAAAACACGCGACGCCCGACTGGAATTCCCCGACCCTCGGTTACCGCAACGCCAGCCCGGACGACCAGGCGCTCCTGCGCCGGGCGGCGGCGCGGGTCATCGCGAACGACGCGTCGCTGCGCAACGCCGGCGGCTCGTACAGCTACGGGACGGGCTCGAGCCTGATGGGTCTCTCGCTCTACCGGCAGACGGGGGGACCCAACGACGTCGGCGCCGGCGTGACGGTCGACCAGGCCATCATCAACGGCGCGCAACGCCTGCAGGCGGCGCAGGGCAATTGCGGCGACAACATCGGCGGCTGGAACTACCACGGCCCCGGGTGCGACGGCGACATGTCGACGACGCAGTTCGCCATGGCGGGCCTCTCCGCCGCGTCCGCGGTCTGGGCCCCGGCCGATGACGTGCTCGGCCGGTCGGTCGGTTTCATCGCCAACACGCAGCGCTGGGACGGCGGCGGCCACCGCTACCGCGGCAACGGGAGCTGCTGGGGCGGGTGCCCTTCGCACTCGATGTCGGCCTCCGGCCTGTGGACCTACCGGTTGGCCGGCGTCGCGACGAGTGACGCCCGGGCGCAGAACACCCTCCGCTGGCTGCGCGACCGGTGGGCCTACGACGGCGGCATCTCCGGCGCGTATCACTACTACATGTGGGCCGTCGCAAAGGCCCTCGAGGTCTCGGGCAACGACCGGGGCGGCGGCGCCATCTTCGAGAACAACATCGGCGGCGTCCGCAACATGGCCGCCCTGGGCTACCCGCAGGAGCCCAACAACTGGTATTCCGACCTGGCGGTCACGCTGCTCAATCAGCAGCAGGGCGCCGGCAACTGGTCGTCGAACTGGTCGGTGGTCGCCGACACCTCGTACGCCATCCTCGTCCTCGAGCGGTCCCTCGGCGGTGTCTGCGGCGACGCGTTCGCCGATCAGGACAACGTCTGCCAGGGCGACGACAACTGCCCGGCCACCCCGAACCCGGACCAGGCCGACGCCGACGGCGACAACGTCGGCGACGTCTGCGACAACTGCCCCAACGTCCCGAACCCCGGGCAGGCCGACGCCGACGGCGACCAGCTCGGCGACGCCTGCGACCCGTACAACTGCGTGCCGAGCGGTCCCGAGGTCTGCGACGGCCGGGACAACGACTGCGACCAGCGGGTCGACGAGGACGACCCCGGGGGCGGCGGCCAGTGCCAGTCCGGTCAGCCCGGCGTGTGTGCGCCCGGCATTCGCCACTGCGTCAATGGCGGCCTGGTCTGCGTCCGCAACGTCAACCCCTCCCCCGAGGTCTGCGACGGCCTCGACAACAACTGCGACGGCGCCGTGGACGACGGCAACCCCGGCGGCCAGCTCGCATGCAACACCGGTCGCCTCGGCGTCTGCGCCGACGGCCAGACGATCTGCCGCGGCGGTCAGGTCCAGTGCGACCAGCGGGTCCAGGCCGGGGCCGAGGCCTGCGACGGCCTCGACAACAACTGCGATGGCCTCGTCGACGAAGGCAACCCCGGGGGTGCCCGGGACTGTCAGGTCGCCGGCGGCATCGGGCTGTGCTCCGAGGGCACGACGCAGTGCATCGCCGGCAATCTGCGCTGTCTGCGCGACAACGATCCCGGCATCGAGCTTTGCGACGGCGCAGACAACGACTGCGACGGTCTGATCGACGAGGACAATCCCGGCGGCAACCAGAACTGCGCGTTGCCCCAGGGCGTCGGCGCGTGCGGCATCGGGAACACGGTCTGCCAGAACGGCGCGCTCGCCTGCGTGGCGGTCAATCAGCCCGAGGCCGAGGTCTGCGACGGTCGCGACAACGACTGCGATGGCCTGACCGACGAGGATGTCCCCGGCCTGAACGAGGAATGCGACACGGGCAACGCCGGCGCCTGCGGCCTCGGTCGCACGGCCTGTCTCTTCGGCCAGCTCGCGTGCCGCGGCAACGCGGCGGGCGGCCAGCCCGAGATCTGCGACGGGATCGACAACGACTGCGACGGCGTGGTCGACAACAACCTGCGGGGCTTCGGGCTCGCCTGCCAGACCGGCGGCGACGGCCTGTGTGCCGAGGGCCTGACCGCTTGCGTCGACGGCGCGCGGGCCTGCGTCGCGCAGAACGCCGCCGAAGAGGAGCTCTGTGACGGCCTCGACAACGACTGCGACGGCGAGATCGACGAGGACAACCCCGGTGGCGACCGCGAGTGCGACACGGGGGTGCCCGGCGCCTGTGGTGCGGGCCTGACGGTCTGCCGCAACGCCCAGGTCATCTGCGAGCCGCAGGCGGTCGCCCAGGACGCGGACGCCTGTGACGGTCTCGACAACGACTGTGACGGCCTCGTCGACGAGGACAACCCCGGTGGCGGCGTGGCCTGCGTGCCCGACGGGGGCGAAGGCCTGTGTGCGAACGGCCTGTTGAACTGCCGCGACGGCGCGCTCGTGTGTGATCCTCAGTTCGTCGCCCAGGGCGAGGTCTGCGACGGTCTCGACAACGACTGCGACGGGGAGGCCGACGAGGGCGATCCGGGCGGCGGCGCAGTGTGCGACACCGGCCTCGACGGGGTCTGTGCGCTCGGCACCCTGCACTGCCGCGGGGCCCGCATGGTCTGCGTCTCCGACGCCGAGCCCTCGGGCGAGGTCTGCGACGGTCTCGACAACGACTGCAATGGCGAGGTCGACGAAGCGGCGGCCCAGGTCGGGGAGCCTTGCGAGACCGGCCTGCCCGGTGTCTGCGGCCCCGGTTTCCAGGTCTGTGTCAACGGTGGCCTGGCCTGCGACGGGGCGGCCGAGCCCGGCGTCGAGTCCTGCGACGGCACCGACGAGGACTGCGACGGGGTCGTGGACAACGGCGATCCGGGCGGCGGTCTCTTCTGCAACATCCCGGGACGACAGGGCCAGTGCGGTGCGGGGATCTCCGCGTGCGTCGGCGGCGCGGTCGTCTGCGAAGGCGGCGAACTGCCGCAGGCCGAGATTTGCGACGGCCTCGACAACAACTGCGACGGACAGATCGACGAGGGTGATCCGGGGGCGGGCGCGGCCTGCGACACCGGCTTCTTCGGCGTCTGTGCGGCCGGACGCCTCGTCTGCGCCGCCGGCGGCCTCGCCTGTGTCCAGACGGCCATCCCCTCGGACGAGATCTGTGACGGCATCGACAACAACTGCGACGGCAGCGCCGACGAGGGCGATCCCGGGGCGGGCGGTGAGTGCCCGACGGGTCTGCCCGGCCAGTGTGCCGCCGGCACCCGCTCGTGCCTCATCGGTGCGGAGGGCTGCGTCGGCGATGCCTCCCCCAGCGGCGAGACCTGCGACGGCACCGACGAAGACTGCGACGGCCGGGTCGACGAGGACCTCCGCAACGCCTGCGGGTTCTGTGGCGACGTGCCCGCCGAGCGTTGCGACGGGATCGACAACGACTGCGACGGTGAGACGGACGAAGGCAGCCTGTGCGCCAATGGCCAGATCTGCCGCCGGGGGCTCTGCGCGGACGCCTGCGCCGGCAACGAGTGCGTCGGCGAGGGCTTGCAGTGCGTGGACGGCGTCTGCCTGACCCCGTGCGAGGCGGCCAACTGCCCCACGGGCTGGACGTGCGACGAGGGTCGCTGTCTCGACCCGTGCGGCGACCTGCGCTGCCCCGCGGGCGAGGTTTGCCGCGACGGGGCGTGCGTGGGCGACAACTGTTACGAGGCCGGCTGTCCCGAGGATGGTCAGCGCTGCATCGAAGGCCGCTGCGAGGCCGATCCCTGCGGCGCGTTGTCCTGTCCGAACGGCCAGTTCTGCCGGGAGGGGTCCTGCGTCGGAAGCTGCGCTGAGATCTCCTGCCCGCTCGATCAGCACTGCATCGACGGCGCGTGCGTCGGCGATCCGTGTTACGGCACCGTCTGCGCGCCCGGGGAGATTTGCATCGTCGTCGACGGCGCGACGCTCTGCGAGCGGGACGTCTGCGTCGGCATCGAGTGTGGCCCCGGTCGCTACTGCAGCCGTGGCCAGTGCGTCGATTCGCCCTGCGCTTCCATCGAGTGTCCGGACGGTGAGCAGTGCGCCGTCGAAGACGGCATCGCCATCTGCACGCCCGACTGGGTCGACCAGCCCATCACGCCGGGCGGTGACGCGGGTGTCGGTGGCGGTGGCGGCGCGGGTGGCGAAGCGACTGGCGGCACCACCGGCGGCGGCGGGCAGACCGGCGGCGTCGAGGGCACCGGCGGCACCGGCACCACCGGCGGCGGCCAGACCGGCGAAGGTGGCGGCGATGGCAATGGGACGACCTTCGACCTGGGCGTGACGAACGAGGGCAACCCGGACGGCGGCTCCCAGACCGCGGACAGCATCGCCGACGGGTGCAGCTGCCGCCTCGACGGTCGCAGCGACGGCCGGGCGTTCCTCCTCTTGCTCCTGGCCGTGCCGGCCCTGCGTCGTCGACGCCGTTCGTGAACCGCGGTTCGAGCCGCTGAGTGCATTCCAAGGGACCGCGCTCGGGCTCCGCACCGGGCGCGGTTTCGTCATTTGAGCGTTCCATCCGTCTCGTTTGAAGGGGAGGCCGACCGATGCCCGTCCTGAATCGCCGAAACCTCAGCGCTGCGGCGCTCGTGCTGCTCGTGCCGAGTGCGGCCTCCGCCGTCGTGACGCCCTTTGGCCAGCGGGTCAACCAGGCCATCGACCGCGCGCTGGACTTCTTCCGGAACCAGGAGGCCGGCGGCAACATCGCCGGTCGCGCCAATGGCCTCGCGACGTTGTGCTTTCTCGAGAAGCGCTCCTCCGACGACTGGGGTGCGCCGGCGGTGGGCTACCTCGGGATGGACGCGGCGGATCAGGGCCGCGTGCAGCGGGCCATCGCCTATATGATCAACAACGACGACGGCCTGCGCCCCGGCGGCACGCCGTACAGCTACCAGACCGGCTCGTCGCTGATGGCGCTGAGCCTGTACCTGGCGACCGGCGGACCGGACGATGTCGGCGCGGCCCGCGGCGTCGGCGCCGCCGTGCAGGCCGGGGCGGCGAATCTGCTCGGCACGCAGAACTTCCTCGGCGGGTGGAACTACACCACCGATGAAGGCGGCGACAACGATCTGTCCACGACCCAGTTCGCGTTGGCGGGGCTCTCGGCCGCCTCCGCCGTGGTCAACGTCGACCGCAACGCCCTGCAGCGCGCCGGGGCCTCCGTGGACACCCACAACCGCGGCGGCGGCTGCTACTCCTACCGGACGAGCGGCTGGGCGGGGTGCAGCAGCTCGATGACCGCGAGCGCCATCTGGGTCGGTCGCCTGGCCGACCGCGCACCCGACCACGCCCAGATCCAGGGGGCGATGCGCTGGCTCCAGGCCAACTGGCAGTACGACGGTCACATCGCGGCCCCCGAGGCCGGCTGGGGCAACTCCAGCTACTACTACTACCTCTGGGCCGCGGCGAAGGCGCTCGAGGTCACCGACGGGAACGACCCCAACCTCGTGCTCGCCTCGAACATCGGGGCCGTTCGCAACCCGGGCGCGGACGGGTTCCCCGAGGAGGCGCCCTCCTGGTACTACGACATCGCCTGGGCCCTCGTGACCCGGCAGGGCGCGGACGGCTCCTGGCCCAACAACGGCAATCGCGGCTGCTGGGGCAATCCCGGCTCCGACGAATACGATGCGTGCACGGCCTATGCCGCGCTCGTGCTCGAGCGTTCGCTCGGCGGGGTCTGCATCGACCAGGACGGCGACGGTGCCGAGCGTCGCAACGGCCCTGACCGCTGCGACGACGACAACTGCCCGGAGATCCCCAACCCCGACCAGTCCGACGTCGACGGCGACGGGTTCGGTGATCCGTGCGATCCGTGCGAACCGAGCGGCCCGGAGGTCTGTGACGGCGTCGACAACGACTGCAACGGACGCATCGACGAGGGCGATCCCGGCGGCGGCGCCGCCTGCGCCTCGGACCAGCCGGGGAATTGCGCGCCGGGCCTCGTCCACTGCATCAACGGGGGGCTCATCTGCGATCCCATCAACGACCCCCGTGCCGAACTCTGCAATGGCGCCGACGACGACTGCGATGGGGTGGTGGACGACGGTCCGCAGGGGGCCGGCGAGGCCTGCGAGGGCGGCGAAGGCCTGTGCGGCCCCGCCGTCCGGGTCTGCATCAATGGTCAGCTCGAGTGCGTTCCGCAGGTCGCACCGAGCCCGGAGGTCTGTAACGGGGCCGACGACGACTGCGACGGAATCGTCGACGAGGGCAACCCCGGCGGGGACATGCCCTGCGATACCGGGAACCCGGGCCTCTGCGCCGACGGACGAACGGTCTGCCGGGACGGTGAGCTCGTCTGCGAGCAGCTCGGGCAGCCGGGGGACGAGATCTGCGACGGCCTCGACAACGACTGCGACGGGGTCCCGGATGATGGCCTGCCGATGGCGGGGCCGTGCGATACGGGCCTCCCCGGGGTCTGTGCCGCCGGCCACCTCTCCTGTGACGCCAACAACGACTGCGTGCCCAACGTCGAACCGTCGGCCGAGATCTGCGACGGCCTCGACAACGACTGCAACGGGGCCATCGACGACGGTGCGGTGGACGCCGGCGCGGCCTGCGTGACCGGCGAGCCCGGCCTCTGCGCCACGGGTCACCGCGTCTGCGTCGACGGTGCCCTCGCCTGCACCCCGGACGAAGCGCCGTCCGCCGAGCTCTGCGACGTGGAGGACAACGACTGCGACGGGACGATCGACGAGGACGTCCGCAACCTGTGCGGCCGATGTGGCGACTTGCCGGTCGAAATCTGCAATGGCGAGGACGACGATTGCGACGGCAACGTCGACGACGACGCGCCCTGCGAGGGCGTGCAGGTCTGCCGGTGGGGTCATTGCGTCGACCCCTGTGCCAACAACGAGTGCAGTGGTCAGCAGGTCTGCGTCGAGGGCTATTGCGCCGAGCCGTGCGATCTCCTGACGTGCGGCCCGGACCAGGTCTGCCAGGCGGGTGTTTGTGTCGATCCGTGCGCCGGCGTGGCCTGCCCGGCGGGGCAGATCTGCATCCACCCCGGCGAGTGCGTGGCGGACAACTGCTTCGAGGCGGGCTGCGCGCCCGGCGAGCGGTGCGTCGACTTCATCTGTGAAGCGGATCCGTGCGACGGGCTGTTCTGCAACGAGGGGGAGTTCTGTCGCGACGGCCGCTGCGTCCGTTCCTGCGCGACGGTGAGCTGCCCCGCCGGAGAGTCCTGCCAGGACGGTCAGTGCATCGCCGACGCGTGCGCCGGCCTGTCCTGCCCCGACGGACAGGCGTGTCGCGACGGTGCGTGTGCCGGCGATCCGTGTGCCGGGGTCACTTGCGAAGTCGGATTGGCGTGCGCCGACGGCATCTGCGCAGGGGACCCGTGCCACAACGTCGAGTGTCCGCCGAACGAACGGTGCGAGGTCCGCGCCGGCGGGGCGCAGTGCGTGGCGGACTGGGGCCCCGAGTCGCCGGAGGGTGGAGCCGACGCGGGCCCCACGCCCGTCGCCGATGCCGGGCCGGCCCCCGTGCTGGGCGACGTCGGCCCGGGGATCGGGGCCTCGGAGACCGCGATCATCGACGACCAGGACGGCGGCGCCCCCGCAACCAACGACGGGATCTCCAAGGGGGACGCGGACGCCGCGGGCTGCGCCTGCCGCACGGGCACGCGTGTGCCCGCGCCTGCCTGGCTGGCGCTCCTCGGTCTGGGGGCATGGCCGCTGTCACGGCGCCGGCGCCGCCGCTGAGCGCGCGTCCCCGCCCTTGTACCGACCGGGCGGGCATGGCATAAGCGGGCGCGATGCTCCTTCGGAATGCCCGCGTCACCTGGCTGCTCCTGGCCGGCTCGCTCGCCGCGGCCTGCTCGGCGGACGGCCAGGGTGCCACGGACGGGGCGGTGTCCGACGCGCAAGCCCCCGAGACCCCTTGGCAGGTGCTCACGCTCCCCGCCCCCGTGCTGAGCGCCTGGGGCCACGACCCCACCTCGATGTACTTCGTCGGGGGTGGTCCGAACGGCGGCACGATTCATCGCGTCCGCGGCGACGCCCTCGTTCTGGAGACCATCCCCGCCGGCGAGACGCTCTGGTGGGTCTTCGGCGTCGGGTCGGAGACCGTGCGGGCCGTGGGCGAAGGCGGCCGCGTACTCGCGCGCACGGATGGAGGCTGGCGCGTCGAGCCGACCGGGCTCTCCGAACGGGCCCAGCTCTGGGGGGGTCTCTCGCTCGACGACGCGACGCACTATGCCGTCGGCGGATCCGTCCGCCTGGGAGGCGAGAAGGGCCTGGTGCTCATCAAGCGCGGGGCGGCCGCCTGGACCCGCCTGGAGGACCCGGCCTTTCCGTCGGAGACGAATCTCTACAAGATCTGGGGACCGAGCGCCGACGAACTCTACGTCGTCGGCGAGGCCGGGGTCGCGTTGCGCTGGGACGGAACTCGCTGGACACGCCTCTCGACCCCGGATCCCGACCTGCTCTTCACCGTTCATGGCCGCGCCGGCGGGCCGGTGCTGGCCGTCGGCGGCATCACCCGGGCCCGCGTTCTTCGCCTCGAGGGGGATCGTTTCGTCGACGACGGCGCCCCCTCCGGTCCTCCGCTCAACGGGGTCTTCGTGCGCGAGGACGGGACGGCCCTGGTGTCCGGCGCGAACGGCGCCCTTTGGGCGCGCGCCGCAGACGGCCAGTACACGTCCCTGCGCAGCGCCGCGCTGCAACCCTACACGCTGCACGCCGTCTTCGTCGCCGGGGAGGCCTGGGCGGTCGGAGGTGACCTCTCCACCGGGGGCGAGGGCGTGGTCGCGACGACCCGCGTCGCCCCGCTGCGTCCGCTTCCGGCGAACGACGACGGTCCGGCCGCCCCCGACGCCCTGCCCCGCCCCGAGGGCGACGCCGGCCGCGGTGCCGACGCCCATCGATCGCCCCCGACCGCCGCCGGCGGTGTGGCGCCTGCGGATGCAGGCGTGCCTCCGGCCGACGCGGGGCGCCCCGCCGACGCCGCGCCGTCGCAGGATGCGAGCGACCGGCCCGCCGACCTCGCCCTCGGCGATGCCGCGCCGCTCGCCGACGCCGGTCGGCTTGCGGATGCGAGGCCCGCCCCGCCGCCCGACGCCGCGCCCGAGCCGCCGCCCGATGCCGCACCGCTGCCTCCCGACGCCGAGCACGTCCCCGGCCCGGGTGAACCCTGCGTTCCACCCCGCTATGTGTGCGCTGAAGGAACGCACTGTTTGCAGATCCTCGGACCCGAGGGGTTCTCCGAGCCCCTCTGTCTGCAACCATGTGCCGTGCCGGCGGAGTGCGATCCCGCGTTCGGGGCCGATCCGTGCTGCGCGACGCCCGGCCCGCAGCTCGTGCGAACCTACTGCATGCCTGCATCCGCCGGGGCGGAGTCCTGCCGATGAGCGCCGCCGCCCGCCGCAGCGACGCGCCTGCGAAGCCCTTTCGCAGCGCCATGCTGGCCCGCCCGAGCGCCCTCGTGCGGTGGCTCGGCAAGCGGATGTTCGACCACATCCGCCTCGCACCGGAGAGCTGCGACCAGGTGCGCCGCCTGCAGAGCGAAGGTCAGGTCGTCTACGTCATGTGGACGCGCAGCCTGCTCGACTACCTGTTCTTCAACTACGTCTTCCTGAAACACGACCTCCCGCTCGCCGGATTCGCGAACGGGCTGAATCTCTCGTTCTTCCGGGGCCTCGGGACGTACCTGCTCGACCTCTGGCGACGGGGCACGGGCTCGGTCCGCCGCGATCCCCCCGCCGGTGACCAGCTCGCGACGGTCATCGGCCGGGGTCAGTCGGCCCTGCTTTTCCTGCGCGCGGTGGGGCTGACCCAGGAGCGCCAGACCGAGGGCGCGTTCATCGAGCGCATGGTGGCGCTTCAGCGGACGCTGGATCGGCCGCTGCTCTTGCTCCCCCAGCTCATTCTCTGGCCGCCGAATCCGCCCTCGGCGCGCCGCACCTGGGTAGACATTCTGTTCGGCGATCAGGATGCGTCCGGCGCGCTGCGCAAGCTCGGACACTTCGTTCGCCACTTTCGCAGCGCGGCCGTGCGCGTCGGCGAGCCGATCAACCTTCGGCAGGTCATTGCCGAGCACGCCGAGTGGAGCGACGAGCGCATCGCGCGCAAGATCCGCCGGGTGCTGGCCGTTCACCTCGGCAATGAGGCCCTTGCGATGCGGGGTCCCCGCGTCAAGTCGGGGCGGCGCATTCGTCAGGAAATCGTCTCCCGCGTCGGCTTCGACAAGGAGGTCGCCGCGGCAGGCGAGGCGCTGAACCTCACCCCCGCGGCCGCTCTCGAGCGCGCCCGCGCCAACCTCCGCGAGGTCGCCGCCGCCTTCACTTTCGAGGTGATCACCGCCTTCGGGCACGTCCTCGACTTCGTCTTCAACCGCATCTACTCCGGTGTCGAGGTCGATCAAGAGGGCATGCGCGCCGTCAAGGAGGCAGCACGCCACTCCCGCACGGCGCCCCTGATCCTCGTCCCGAGCCACAAGAGCCACCTCGACTACCTCGTCATCTCGTGGGTGTTCCTCCGGCACGAGTTCGTCCCCCCGCACATCGCCGCCGGCGCAAACCTCAGCTTCTTCCCGCTCGGCACCCTCTTCCGCCGCTCGGGCGCCTTCTTCCTGCGCCGGACGTTCACGGGCGATCCCCTCTACAAGGTGGTCTTCCGCCGCTATCTCTGGAAGCTCGTCCGCGAGGGCTACCCCGTCGAGTTCTTCATGGAGGGCGGTCGCAGCCGGACGGGCAAGCTCCTGCCTCCGAAGATGGGCATGCTGTCGATGCTGATGGAGGGCCTTCGCCAGGGCGAGTTCAAGGACCTTCAGTTCGTCCCGATCAACATCAGCTACGAGCGCGTCGTCGAGACGGGCAGCTACCACAAGGAGCTCAGCGGGGGCGAAAAGCAGGCCGAGAACATCGGCGGCGTCGTCCGCGCCGGAACGGTCCTGACGTCACGCTACGGCCGCGTCTACGTGACGTTCGAGCAGCCGCTCAGGCTCTCCGAGTATCTCGTGCGCATGGGCGCGCCAAGTCTGGCGGGAGCCCCCGACGACACCTTCCGCGAGGTCACGCGCAAACTCGGCTACCATCTGATGCGGCGCATCCAGGAGGCGACCGTCGTCACGCCGACGTCCCTCATCGGCACCTGCCTGCTCAGCCACGACCGCCGTGGCATGTCGGCGTCGAGGCTGCACGAGATGGCCGGCTTTCTCGTCGACCTTCTCCAGCGACGCAACGCGCGCTTCTCGCGTTCCGTTCAGTTCTCGCTCGAGCGCCACCACGGACGCATTGCCGGCACGGACGAGCGCAGCCGCCGCGAGGGCTTTCGCGTCCGTGGCGAGGCCATCGCTCAGCTCCTCGACGAGGCAGTGAACCTCCTCTTGCGTGGCAAGCTGGTGGAGCGGACCGAACGGGGTGGCGAGACCATCTACACCGTGCCGGAACGCGCCCGGCTCGAACTCGACTACTACCGCAACATGGTCCTGGGCATCCTCGCCCCGGATGCCATCGTCGCCACCGCCCTGCGCGCCGCGATCCGTCCTTTGACGCGTTCTGAACTCGGCGAGGAGTCCCGCCGACTCAGTTACTGGTTTCGCCTCGAGTTCATCTACCAGACCGCGACGTCGTTCACCGAGAACTTCCGCGAGACCCTCGACCGTCTCATCGACGAGGGCCTGATCACCGAAGATCCGCAGGGCCATTGCCACGCCGCCATGCCCGCCACGCTCGACTTCCTGCGGGGGACGCTCTTGCACCTCGTCGAGGGCTACTGGATCGCCGCCGACTCCCTGCGTTCGCTCGGCACGACGGGCATGGACCTCAAGTCCTGGACGGACATGGCGCGCTCCCATGCGGAGCGCGAGTTCCTCGAGGGCGACCTCCGCCGGGCCGAGGCCGCCTCCACCGCTGTGCTCCGCAACGCCCTCGACCTCTTCAAAGCCGAGGGGCTCGTCGAGCGCCGGCCGGGCACGGGCCGCCGGCCGGTCGAGCGTTGGGCGCTGCGGGCGGGCGTGACGCAGGAGCAGGTCGCCTACCGTCGGGACGATCTCGGCCACTTCCTCGTGACACGACGCGACGATCCCCTGCCGCGGCCGCAGAACCCCGAGGCCATCCCCGGCGATCTCACGCCGTTCCAGACCCCGCCGCCGAGGCCCCGCCCGACGGAAGACGACGCGCCCTGAGGCGGGCGAGATCCTCGACCCCTTCGGCCGCGAGCCGCTCCCCGAGACGGACGCAAAGGCGCCGCGGCGTCAACGGCCCGCCATACACGAACGCCGTGTAGATCTGGACGACGTCGGCCCCCGCGCACAACCGCTCATAGACGTCATCGCCCGACTCGATGCCGCCGACACCGATGATGGGCAACGCGGGGCCGACACAGGCCCGGAGCCGGCGCAGCACCGTCAACGCCAAAGGCTTCAGCGGCCGCCCGCTGAGGCCGCCCGCCTCGTCGCAGGGCGCTCCTAGGCCCTCGCGCGACAGGGTGGTATTCGTCGCGACGAGGCCGAACACCCCGCCCTCGACCAGGGCCGCGGCGGTCTCTTCGAGGGCGGCGTCGGACGCCCAATCCGGCGCGATCTTGACGAAGACGGGCCGGCCGGCAGCGGCGTCGACGGCGTCCGCGACGAGCGCCCGGATGAACGCCGGCTGCTGAAGCGCACGCAGACCGGGTGTATTCGGCGAGCTCACGTTGACGACGAAATAGTCCGCAAACGGACGCAGCCGCTCGATGCATGCGCGATGGTCCGCCGCCGCGTCTTCGGCGGGGGTGTCCTTGTTCTTCCCGACGTTCAGACCGCGCGGGACGTCCGGGCGATGGTCCGCGGCCGTGCGTTCGAGGGTGCGCACGACCGCTTCGACCCCCGGGCTATTGAAGCCGAAGCGGTTGATCAGCGCGGCGTCGCCCGGCAGGCGAAAGAGTCGCGGTCGCGGGTTCCCCGGTTGGGGTCGCGGCGTGATCGTCCCGATCTCGAAGGCGCCGAAACCGAGCCACGGCCAGACATGCCCGGCCTCGCCGTGTTTGTCGAGGCCGGCGGCGAGGCCGATGGGGTTGCGAAACACGAGGGGTCCGAGCCGCACGGTCAACCGTTCGTCGGGCGGCGCGAGAAACGCCTCGGCGAGCGCCCCCCCCCAACGCCACCCGGCGAGGCGCGCCATCACGACCTCGTGCGCGACCTCGGCATCCATGCGGAAGAAGTGCGGTCGGATGAGCGTGCGATAAGGGTCCATCACGCGTGCAGTACCCGCTCCATCAGGACGGCGTCCTCGCCGTCGGCGTAGTAGCGACGGCGTCGGCCCACGATCTCGAAGCCGTACTGCAGATACAAGGCCAGCGCCGGGGCATTGCCGGCCCGCACCTCGAGACACAGGGCGCGCGCCCGCACGGCCTGTGCGTCGGCGACCAGCGCGTTCATCAGGAGGCGACCGAGGCCGGCGCGACGCCCCGCGGGGTGCACCACGATGTTGAGCAGATGAACCTCGTCGACGACGTGCCACCAGACCGCAAACGCCACGATTCGTCCGTCGGCCTCGACCACCTTGAGGCGAGATTGCGGCAAGGCGAGTTCCCGCACGAAGGCCGGCGCGTCCCAGCGCGCGGCGCCCGCCTCGGCGGAGAGCTCGGCCACGGCGGCGGCGTCTGCGGCGACCATGCTGCGGAGCTGACCGGCGAACGTCACCCGACGCCTCCGCTGCCCTCGGCCGGCTCGGCCCCGGGGGCAGGCTCGGCGGCACCGTCCACCTCCGAGCGTGTGGCCTGCGTGCCGAGGAGGCGCTCCAGGCGACGCCACAGGAGGTCGAGACCCTCCCCCGTCTCCGCCGAGAAGGCCACGAGCTGATCGGCTGGGAGACCCAGCGTGCCGCCGATGCGCGCCAGGGTCGGGAACCGCTGGGCCTTGGGCACCTTGTCGATCTTCGTGACCACCGGCAGCAGCGCCAGGCCCCGCTGGCTGCAATAGGTCGCCAGACCGATCTCCCAAGCGCCCGGCTCGCGCCGGCAATCGACGAGGAGCATCAGGACCCGCAGCGGCGTTCGACCGTCCAGGTAGCCTTCGATCATCGGCCCCCAGCCCGCCTTGATGGCGGACGGAACCTTGGCGAAACCGTACCCGGGCAAGTCGCAGACGACGAACGCTTCATTGACGCGGAAGAAGTTCAGAAGCTGCGTGCGACCCGGCGTGTTGGAGACACGGGCGAGTCGGCGCCGGTTGACCAGGCGATTGAGGAGGCTCGACTTGCCGACGTTCGATCGCCCGGCGATGGCCACCTCGGGCAGCCCGGTCGGATCTGGCCAGTCCTTGCGCGCGACGGCGCTCTTGATGAACTCGACGGAGCGGACGTGAGGGTTATCGGCCACGGGGCCTCGTCTGGTTCAGGGCGGTGCCCGGGGTTCAGAGCAGCGTCAGGGCGAGGCCGGCGCCGGCGCCGGCGAGGGTCGCGGCCCGCGAAGGGACACGCTCGAACGCCGCCCCCGCCGCCAGCAGACCGATCACCCACAGAGCGGCGGTCGCCGGGCGCCACGCGAAGCCACCCGTGAGGACGATGTCGACGACCGGGGCGACCGCACACAACGCGGCGCCCGCGGCGACGAGCCTCGGGGCGATCGAGAGAGGGCGCGCCGGCAGGAAGGCCAGCAAAGCGAGTGCGGCCGCCAGGGCAAAGAGCGGCAGGGCCTCCCCCGCCACATAGTGCCACGTCCCCTCCGGTACGGTGAACGAGGCGGGCACCCCGAGGCCGCGCAAGACGAGCTCTCCGAGGCGAGCCCGGACCTCGGACTCACCGGTTCCGGTTCCCCCCGCCGAGAGCACCGCCCCGGCGACCCCGGCGAGTCCCGCGAGCGCGGCCGCTCCGAGGCGGGCGTAGGTGTCTGCCCGCCGCCCGGACAGGCCGATGACGCCCAACACCGTCGCGAGCGCAATCAGCCCCGCCAGCGTCGGCGCAACCGCGGGCAACGACCGGGAGAGCTCGACGCGGCGAACGGTCCGGCCGCCATCGGGCCGTTGCAACGTGACCGTCGTGGCGACGGAGGCGCCGTCCGCCGCGCGGGCGAGGGCCACGACGTTCATCAGGTCGCCGCTCCCGCCCTCGCGATTCGCCGTCGCGAAGGCCCCGACCCCGACGATGAGCGCCAGCAGGGGGGCGGCGAACCGGCGCGCAGTGGCCGCCTCCGAGAAGTAGATCGCGAGCAGGGTGAGCACGGCGCCGAGCGCCGCAAGGACCGAGGGGATCATGCGGCCTCCGGACGACGGGCGACGAGGACCACCAGCGCCAGGGCCATCAGCGCCCACCCGGCCGCCGCAATCCACGGGATGCCACGACGGTGCACGTCGACGACCCAACCGGGAGCCGCCTCGACCGCCGTCAGCTCGAAGCGCCACTTTCCGGCCCCGAGGCGCGCGTCGAGATCGGGACTTTCGACGAAGAACCAATCCGTCCGACCGGCCGGCGGGCCATCGGGTTCCCGGACGTTCAACTGCGCTGCCGGGCCGAGGCCCTGTCCGTAGTCCGGCTCGAGCGCGACGACGGAGACCGTCGCGCCATCGGGGAGCGTCGCCGCGCCCCCGGCCCGCAGCGTGAGCGTCTGCGGAGGCAGCCCGGCGGCGGTCGCGCGCAGGCGGGCCTGGTTGGGCGTGCGGCCGGGCATCGTCTCGAGAAAACGAATCTGCCACGGACCGAGCGGTCGTTCGCGACCGTCGACGCGCGAGAGAAGCGCCTGCCCGTACTCGAATGTCCCGGCGCCGAGGGTGACCGTCATGGTGTTCTCGTCACCGGCCGCCGCGCGGACGATGCCACCGAGGTGGGTTCGGACGGGCCGGGCCACGCTCGGTCGCTCGTACGCCTCGGTCTCGGCGCCCGGCTGTACCTCGAGGCGCCCGAAGTCGCGACCGGCCAGCAGAGCGCCGACGAGCGCGACGACGAGGCCGCCGGCGAAGAGCGAGGCCGCCAGCGACCGGAAGCGGGCGAGCAGCGCGAACGGCAGCAGAACGGCGGGCACGTGCAGCAGCACGCCCTCGGCGGGGTGCTCCCCCGGACCGGCGGCGAGCCCGGCGGCCGCACCGAGGGCCAGCCAGACGAGAAGAACGGACAGCGTTCGCGGGCCGGTCAGGACCTGCCAGACCGCGAGGGCGAACCCGGAGAAAGGACCGAACATTCAGTGAGCTCCCGGCGGGGGACGATGACGGACGAGGGGCATGGCGGCATCGGGATCGAAAGGGACGAGGCGCGGGCCGTCGGCGGTGTGGCAACGAGTGCAGACACCGGCGGCGTCCCCTCGGTCGAGGCCGACCGCACGCGCGAGCGCGGGATCGCGCATGACCGCGTCGACGGCGTAGTGCCGACCGGGACCGTGGCAAGACTCGCACTGCACACCCGTCAGCCCCTCGTCTGCGGCCGTGGCGTGGCAGGCGGTACACCGCGGATCGCGCCGTTGCTCGGGCGCCAGGCGATCGAAGGCTCGGGCGTGGGGCGTTTGCCGCCACTGTTCGTATGCCTCGGCGTGGCACGTCCGGCAGCGAAGCGCGCCCACGAGATCGCTGGCGACGGCCTCGGGCACGGGGAAGGCGCCGAGCCCCAGTGCCAGTGCGGCGCACGCGGCGCGGTGGCGAGGGGATCGTGTTCGCGATTTTGAGGTCGGCGCACGCACGGCGCGCTTCTGTACCACGACCGCCCCGGCCGATCCATGCGCCCGTGCCGGTCGCCCGCGGGCTCACCGCCAGACCGCGACCGCGTAGACCGCCAGCTTCAGATACTCGAGCCACAGGGGTCGGTGAAAGTCCGGTCCGTCCGCCACGGCGCTCGAGGCCACCGGCGTCACGGCGACCCCCTCTGCGAGGAGGCGGGTGAACGCGAGGTGCGCCCGGCGGAGGTGCATCGGCGACGACACCAGCACCCACCGACGCACGTTCGGGAAGGCCGCGGCCACGGCCCGAGCCTCGGCCGCCGTGCCGAGCGCGCCGTCTTCGACCGTCACCGTCGAGATCCGATTGCCGGGGACGCCGAGGCAGGCGAGCGACGCGCGGGCCCACGACTCCGCCGTGCGCGCCTCGCCGGAAACGGGGTCGCTTCGGGCGGGGGTCGGATCCGAAGGGATGACGAGGCGCGCGACTCGCCCGCGGTGGTACAGCTCCGCGGCCGCCGAGAGACGCTCGTGCAGGGTCAGCGGGCCGGCGCCGAGCACGTACGCGGCCTCGCCCTGCGGCGCCTCCGAGTCCATCACGAGCGGCTGCCACAACCGCACCCGCAGCGGAGGCCATGACGGGAGGACGAACAGCAGCAGAAAGAGGACGCCGAACGCGACGAGGCGGCGGAGGAGCGTGCGCACCGCCGGACCTTGACAGAGCCGCCCGGGACAGGCAAGCGGCGGCGTGGTACCGTGCGCCCCATGACCGAAGACACCGAGCCCGGAACCGTGCTCATCGGCCTCACCGGCGGCATCGCCTGCGGCAAGTCGACCGTCTCGGCGCTGCTCGCCGCGCGGGGGGCGTCCATCGTCGACGCCGACCTGCTGGCGCGGGAGGTCGTGGCGCCGGGCAGTCCTGGCCTGGCCGCGCTCGTCGCCGCGTTCGGGCCGGGCATCACGGGCCCCGGCGGCGCGCTCGACCGTGCAGCCCTCGGCGCCCGGGTCTTCGCGGATCCCGCGGCGCGCGCCCGTCTCGAAACCATCACGCACCCGCTCATCGCCGCCCTTTCGCTCGAGCGCCTCCAGGCGGCCCGCGCGAGCGGCGCGCCACTCGTCGTCTACGACGCCGCGCTCCTCTTCGAGTCGGGTCGGGCCGACGCATTCCGGCCGGTCGTCGTCGTCACCGCCCCCCGGGCGATTCAGCGGGACCGCCTGATGCAGCGCGACGGGCTCGACGCCGCCGCGGCGGACGCACGCATCGACAGTCAGATGCCGGTCGCCGACAAGGCGGCCCGCGCCGACCATGTGATTGACAACGGTCAGAGTCTGGCGCACACCGAGGCGCAGGTCGCCGCCCTCTGGCAGGAATGGACGCGCCCGTGCACACCCGCCCCATCGAAGCCCTGATTACCGGCTTTCCGCGGCTTCTGGCCCGGGGCCTCGTGCGTCGGCTGACCAACGAGCACCCCGACAGCACCGCCCGCCTGCTCGTTGCGCCCGACGATCTGCCGGCGGCCACCGCGTTCCGGGACACCCTCGCCGACGAGGCCCGCGCCCGCGTCACGATCATCGTCGGACGCGTGATGGACACCGATCTCGGCCTCACCGGACCCGCCATCGAAGTCCTGCTCGACGAGGTCACCCACGTCTTCCATGCGGCGACGCTCCAGGCCGGACCCCGGGCGGCCCTGCGCCGCCACAACGTCGACTCGACGGGGCGCCTCGTCGAGCTCGCCGGCGAGATGCGCGCGCTCCAGCGGTTCGCGTTCTTCTCGACCGCGTTCGTCAGCGGCGACCGGGCCGGACTGATCCGGGAAGAAGACCTGTTCGCCGGGCAATCATTTCGCACGGCCTTCGAGCGGACGATGGCCGAGGCCGAGGCCATGCTGCGCGACCAGATGCCGCGCCTGCCCATCACCGTCTTCCGCCCGGGGGGCATGATCGGGCACTCGCGGACGGGCGAGCCCGACAGCCTCGACGATGGCCCGAACTACCTCGTCCGTCTCCTCGTGCGTCTGCCCGCCGAAGTGCCGCTCGTCCTCCCGGGCTCGGGGGTCGTGCCGCTCAACATCGTCCCGATCGACTATGTCGTCCGGGCGGCAGTGGCCATCGCGCGCCGGCCGGAAGCGGAGTCGCGCACGTTCCACCTGACGGATCCGAACCCGCTGAGCGCGCGACAGGCGTTCGAGATCCTCAGCGATCTCGCGCATCGGCCGGCTCCGTTTGCCGGCAACCTGGCTGCGCGGGCCGCGCGGAGCCTCCTGCGCATGCCCGGATTCGACCGCCTCGTCCCCCACCAGGTCGCGCTGCTCGAACACCTGAGCACGCACGTCGTCTACGACTGCGCGGGCACGCTCGAGCTGCTCGCCCGAACCGACATCTTCTGCCCGCCGTTCGAGACGTACGCCGACCATCTGGTGGCCTGGGTGGCCCGGTACGAGCGAGAGCACCGCGCCGCCGCGGCCGCCGAGCGTCAGCCGATCACGCCCTGATCGACGAGGCGGGCCAGGATGCGCGTGGCCTCGAACTCGGCGAGGCCGCTGATTTCGATGATCTCTTCGTAGGTCGTCTGCCCGTCGACCTGCGAAACCAGAAAACCGGCCCGGTGGTCGAGCGACTGCCAGATGATCTCCTGCGGGCGCAGGCGCAGGCGGGGGCGCGCGGTGAGCTTGCCGATGCGCGAGCGGTACATCTCGAGCAGGCGCGCCGTGTTCTCCGTCAGGTAGCGGCGGGCCTCGACGTGCTCGGGATTGGCAGACAGCACCTGCTCGACGAGCTGCAGTGAGCCCGTGAAGTCGCCGACGGACTGCTTGCGCCGGGCCTGGACCATCAGTTCGTCGAGATCGGCCCCGGGGGGGGCGGCAGAGAACGCGAGTCCCGCGCTCGGCGGCGGGGTGTTCTGGGCCGCGCTGCGGGGCGCTGAGGCCTGCGGGCGACTCGTGGCCGGGGGCGCGGTGGGCCGCGGAGGGCCGCTGCCCCGCTCGAGATCGGCCAAACCCGCCCGCACGAGGGACTCGAGGTCCGAGCGGTCGGCCCGGTCGGGCATGCGTTGAGGTCCGCTGCCCCGTCCGGTGGACGGCGAGGGGCCGCCCGTCGTCCGGGGCGGGGGGGACGCCGGGCGCGGCGAGGCGCCCGTCGGTCGGGGGGGACTCGAGGCCGCGGGGGGTCGACTGCCGGGGGTGCCGAGCCCGCCCGTCGAACGGCCCGTCCGCGTGGTCGCCGCCGGGCGCGGGCTGCCGGGACCGCTCGGCAGTTCTCCGAGCCCTCGGCTCAGCAGCGCCTCGAGATCGTCGACGTCGTCCGAACCGGCGCGACCCGCGTCCTTGCGCCCGGGCGCCGAGCCGGAGCGGGCGGTCGGCTCGTCGAGGCCCCGGAATTCGTCGTCGAGCACCCGCTGAATGCTCTCGTCGGCCATGTCCGTCAGATCGCGGCCCCCGCGACGCTCGCCGGACGACCCCGGCCCCTCTTCACCGGCCCCTCCACGGAGGCCAGCGGTCTTGCGGCGCCCGGTCGCTCCCGGCATGGCCTCGGACACGCTCGTTCGACGGCGGCGGCCCGTGTTCCCCAGGCTCTCCGACGGGCCGCTCGGCAGGTCGGCGCTGGCCGGGGCGCGGTAGGGGGCGGCGAAGCGCGACGCCGGCAGGCTCAGGGGATCGGACTCGGGCTGGAGCGCCGGCTCTGGCGGCGGCACCGGCACCGACATCATGACACCCGAGTCGTTGAGCTCGTCGTTGGCCCCCCAGGCGGCCTCGGAGACGCGCGCCGGCACCACCGCCGCCGCCGGCTCCGGATCCATCAGCCCGGCGAAGAAGTCATCATCCCCGTGGTCCTGAGAGACGCCCTCCGGCACGGGGCGAGCAGTCGCGCCTTTCAGGTTGCGATCAGGCCCGTCGTCGAGAATCTCCGACCAGTCGAGCTCCTCGTAGCTGTCGTTGTTCTCGGGCGCGAGAGACTCCTGAGCCTCGATGCTGCGCGCCGCGATGGAATCGGGCTCGCGGTCGTGGTGTTCGAGAAACGCGTCGACCCCGATCTGGAAGTTGTCCTCGATGAAGCGCAGGTACTCCGTCGCGATCTCGTTCTGAGGATCGATCTGGAGCACTTGCTTCCAGCACGACAGGGCCTCGTAGAGCTTGCCCTGCTCGTAGAGTCCCGCCCCCTGCTCGAGGAGCGCCTGAGCGCGCTTTTCCGCGTCGGGATGGGCCACGTTTTCGCCTGTCTAGCCGATCTTCTGCACGACACCGCGGAACATGTTGAGCGTCCGGCTGAGCTGCTCGTTGGCGGTCTTGAGCGCGGCCACGTCCTGGCCGTCGAGCGCGCGTCGAGCGCGTTCGAGGACGCCCTCCGCCTTGCGGATGGCCTCCTGACCGAAGTCGGAGCCCTCGAGCACCGTGCGCACCTTGGGGAAGATGCGGTCGATCTCCATGACGCTGCGCTGAATCGAAACCCGGTGCATTTCGAGCTCCTCGTTCGTCCGGACGTCGACGAGGTACTCCCGGTTCTCCTCCATCATGTGCTTGATCTCGTCCTCGGTCAGGCCCGAGGTCGCCGTCACCGTGATGGCCTGCTGCTGCCCGGTCTCGAGGTCCTTCGCGCTGACGGAGACGATGCCGTCGGCGTTGATCTCGAACGTCACTTCGATTTCGACCTCGCCCTTCGGCGCCGGCCGCAACCCGGTGAGGATGAACTCGCCGAGCAGTTCGTTCTCTTCCGCCCGCTCGCTCTCGCCTTGCAGGACGAGGATCTTCACCGAGGTCTGGTTGTCCTTGACGGTGGTGAAGATGTGGCTCTTGGAGGTCGGCACCGTCGTGTTCTGCGGGATGAGCACGCTGAAGAACCCGCCGACGATCATGATGCCGAGCGAGTGGGGCGTGACGTCGAGCAAAAGCACGCTCTGGCTGTCTTCGAGCAGCGCTGCGCCCTGAATGCCCGCGCCGAGGGCGACGACCTCATCCGGGTGCACGCCCTTGAGGGGATCCTTGCCGAAGAACTCGCGGACCTTCTGCTGCACGATGGGCATGCGGGTCATGCCGCCGACGAGCAGGACGTCGTCGATGGGTTCGCCGGCCTCTTCGACGGTCTTCTTGCAGATCTTGATCGTCCGTTCGACGAGGTCGACCGTCAGCTGTTCGAGCTTCTCGCGGGTCAGCGTCTTCTGCATGTGCAGCGCGTCGCTGCCACCGGTGCTGATGATGAACGGCAGGTTGATCTCGGTCTCCCGCGCGCTCGACAGCTCGATCTTGGCCTTCTCGGCGGCGTCGCGGAGACGCTGGAGGGCCATCTTGTCCCGACGCAGGTCGATCTGGTGCTCCCGGGCGAACTCGAGCACGAGCCAGTCCATGACGATCCGGCCGTCGAAGTCGTCGCCCCCGAGGAAGGTGTCGCCCGCCGTGGCGAGGACCTCGAAGACGCCGTTGGAGATCTGCAGGATCGAGATGTCGAACGTGCCCCCCCCGAGGTCGTAGACGGCGATCGTCTTGTCGACCTCCTTGCCGAATCCATAAGCGAGCGCCGCCGCCGTCGGTTCATTGATGATGCGCACGACGTCGAGGCCGGCGATGCGGCCGGCATCCTTGGTGGCCTGCCGTTGCGCATCGTTGAAGTAGGCCGGCACGGTGATCACGGCCTTCTCGATCTTCTCGCCCGTGTACTCCTCGGCGATCATCTTCATCTCCTGAAGAATGATGCTGCCGACTTCGGGGACGGAATAGACGCGGTCGCGGAGTTTGATGCGCGGATCGCCGTTGGGGCCCTCGACGATGGTGTACGGCATCGTGTCGACCATCGTACGGACCGCCGGGCTGTTCCACCGCCGACCGATCAGGCGCTTCGCGGCGAAGACGGTGTTGCCGGCATTGGTGATGGCCTGTCGCTTGGCGATGTGGCCGACCAGGCGCTTGCCGTTCTCGGACACCGCGACGACCGACGGGGTCGTCTTGTAGCCCCCCTTGTTCGGGAGCACGACCGGTGTGCCGCCCTCGACGATGGCCACGCACGAGTTGGTCGTGCCGAGATCGATGCCGATGATGCGTTCCATCCGGACCCGCTCCTAGATTCGCTTGATTGCTTTGAGGGACTTTTTCAGGGACTCGTTCTGCGGATCGAGCTTGAGCGCACGCTCGTACGTGGCCTGCGCGCGCTTCAGCAGACTCGCCGACTCGTAAATCTTCCCCAACGTCACGAGGTAGTCCACCTTCTGCGGTGCCGCCTCGCTCGCGAGACGGCAGTACTCCGCCGCCGCGTTGAGGTCGTCGCCGATCTGGAGCATGACCTCGGCGGTGTGGAAGAGGTAGTCGTGGCGTCGCCAGAACTCCAGGGCCTGGCGGAACTGGGTCAGGGCCTCTTTGAGCTGCCCGAGCTGCTCGTGCATGAAGCCCTGCTTCCAGAGCTGCTCGGCGCGGACCTGCTTGGCCTTCTCGTTGACCCGATCGAAGGCCTGACGGTACTTCTCGTTTTTCGGGTCGAACGTGAGCGCGAGCTGCAGCGAGTTGGCGGCGCTGACGAACTTCTCTTCCTGGTAGAGCTTCATGCCCTCCTGGAAGTACTGATCCGCCTTCTCGAGCTGACCGACGACGGGGTTGCTCTCGGGGCGGTCGCGCCGGGCGGCCTTGCGCTCTGCGAGACGCTGCTGGAGCTCGGCCTTGCGGACCTCGGCATCGGCCGCCTCGCGACGGGACTTCTCGGCGTCCCGGGCCGCGCGCTCGCGCTCGAGCCCGTCCCGGTAGGCGGTGTTTCGCGCGAGAACGACCCGGAAATAGGTCTCGCGCAACCCGTCGTCGGCCTGAAGGCGGTCGTTGAGTTCGTTGCCGAACTTGAAGATCGCGTGGAGCTTCTCCCCGAAGGTGCCCGTGTTCTTCCGGAAGAAGGCGTCCGGGTGGAACTTCTTCGAGAACGCGAAATAGGCCTTGCGAAGCAGCTTGCGGTCGTCTGTCGGCTCGACGTCGAAAAACTCGAAGTGATCGAGTTTGTCACCATTGTGATAGAGAAAGAGCACTTCGCGCTTTTGTTCGAGCGAGAGGTCGCACGGCTCGAGCAGCGCCCGCCGGTCGAACTCGAATGCGCCGAAGCGCGCCTCGCCCGGCTTGCGGTACATCTCGGCGGGGACGTGACCGAACCGACCGTAGCGGCGCAGCGTGGCCAGATCTTCGCGCGACGGTCCACCGGCGGTCGGCTCCGGCGCACGCGGCGCCGGCCGCGGCGTGGCCTGCGGGGGCAACCCGGCCGCCGGCGCGCGCGGGGGCGGCGCGGCGTTTGCGGCATCGAGCCGCGGCAGGTCCCGGGTCGGCGCCCGACTCGGCGGCGCTTTCTCGATGACGATCAGCCCCTTGCCTCGCAGGCGCTCGAGGACCTCGACCGCCTCGGGTTCGTCGAGCCCGCTCATCGCACAGAGATCGCCGATGGACGTCGAACCGTCGATGCGCGTCAGCAGGAACACCG
>JAKLJY010000090.1 GCA_023150895.1 Myxococcota bacterium
ACTGGCCGCCGTTCCCGCCGGCACCGCCGTCGCCCCCCGCGCCGCCGGTGCTCGCGTCGGCCCCGCCGGTCGGCGCCGTGCCGCCGATGCAGATGCCGCTCTGGCAAGCCCCGCCGGGCAGGCAGTCGTCGTCCGACGAACAGTTCTCCGGGTCCAGGATGAAGCTGCACCCCACGACCGGGCCGAGGCTCAGACAGAGCGCCAGCCAACGGACTCGAGACTTCATGATCGCTCCCATCGTCAAAACTCGAATCGGCCGACGGCCGCCGCCCCACCGATGGTCGGCGTGACCGTTACGGGCGGCGCGCTGCCGGGGTCGTCGCTCAGGAAGAAGACGGCGAGGCCGGCACCCGCGATGGCGAGCCCGCTGCCGAGCATGACGTCCGTGAGCAACGCCTTGCTCTTCACGTCGTCCGCCTTGTCGAGTTCGGCGTCCGTCCGGGCGCAGGTCGCGCTCTTGCGGCAGTCTTCCAGGTCGCCGTCGGCGCCGCTGGCAAAGAGACCGAAAACGCCACCGGTGGCGAGCACGGCCGCGCCGGTGCCCATGATGATGTACGACCACGTGCGCCCCGAGATGCCTTTGCCGGCCGGCTCCGGCGCGACGACCCCGCCGAGGGTGACGCGGGTCGAGGTCGTCCCACCGGCGGTGATGGTGACCATCTCCTCGTGGGCCTTGCCGCCGTCGTCCGGTCGGACCTCGAGTTTGTGCAGGCCCTGCGGCAGCGAGAGCGGCGACGCCAGGGGCGAGACGCCGACGGGCTGGCCGTCGACCAGGATCTGGCTGCCCGGGCGGTCGACCGTGAGGGCGAGCAAGCCCGTGGCGGCCTGCTCCGAAAGCTGCACGTCGACCACGAGCGGCGCGGCGGCCGTGTGGATGGCCTCGAGCGTGATGGGCCGCTGATGGGTCGCGAAACCGGCGAGCCGGACCTCGAGCGTGTGCGCGCCGCCGAGCACGGCCTGGTTGAAGGGCGTCTTGCCGGCGACCCGCCCGTCGATGACCACCTCGGCGCCGACGGGCGTGCTGCGCACGACCAGAATCGGCATGAGGGGCGGCAGGGCGATGCCGACCGGTGTCGTGCGCCCCGGGCTCAGCGTGATCGGCCGCGTGACGAGCTGGAAACCGGGCTTCTCGATCACGAGCGTCTGCTTGCCGGCCGGCACCTGGAGCTGGAACGGCGTCGTCCCGCGCGGGGGACCGGCCTTGCTGCCGACCCAGACCTGCGCGCCGGCCGGATCCGTCGTCAGGTCCACCGTGGCCCAGGTCGTCGCCAGCGTGCGTTTCAACGCCGCGACCGCCTCGTTGATCTTCTCCGCGTCCTTGGGGGACGACTCCAGGTAGCGGGTGTAGTTCTCCACCGCCGCCGGGAGGTTGCCCATGGACTCGTGGACGACCGCGATGTTCTTCAGCATCGCGGGCACGGGCTTGAGGGCGTAGGCCTCCTGAAAGGCCGTCAGCGCCTCCGGGTACCGCCCGGCGTCGAGCTCGGTCTTGCCCTTCGCGAAGAGCGCCTTGGCTTTCTCCGTCGCCTCATCGGCCTGCCCGAAAGCGACCGCAGGCCCCAGGAGGGCCAGGACCAGACACAGAAGCAGGCTCAGACCGTGCCACACGCGCATCGCACACTCCAACCGGTCGGTGGAACTCCGTTCGACGGTCGGTAGCTTAACCGCATTGCCCGGATCGTGGCGAGATCCCGGCGGCCAATGCGCGCGGGTGCGCGTCGGTGGCGGTTCCGGGCGGCCCGTGAGCGTCCGCGTCCGGCGCCGTCACTCGGCGAACGGGTCCTCGACCTCGGCCGACGGCTTTTTGGGAGCGGGCTTCGGCTTCGGCTTCGGCGCGGGCGCCGCGCTGCCCTCGGAGGGGGCGGGCTTGGGCTTGGGCCTGGGGGCCGCCGTGGCGGCCGCGGTCGCCGGTGCGGGCGCGGCTCCGGCGGCGACGAGCTTCGTGGCGATCGTGAAGGGCTTGCCGGGCGTGGCGGTCTTCGGATCGGCGGCGAACTGGGCGGATTCGTACCCATCGAGCCGCAGGGTGAAGACCGGGGGCGTGGCCGGATCGATGGGGACGTCCATCGGCGTCAGCCCGAGCTTGCGATCGCCGATGAGCACCGTCGCGCCGGCCGGCTCGGACGTCAGCGAGACGCTCGTCGGCAGCGGGGCGGGCGCCCCCGAGGCTGCGGCGGCCGCGGCGGCCTTCTCGGCGTCCTCGCGGGCTTTCCGGACGAGCGCCGGTTCGTCGGGATCGACGGCGGAGGCCGCGGCACTGGGTGGCACGGACGCGGCCGCGCTCGCCGTCGCAGGTGCCGACGGGGCGACGCTCGGGGCGGCCGACGACGCGCCGCTCGGGCCGGCCGACGGCGCAGCGCTCGGTCCACCGGAGACCGCCGCGGGGGATTGCGTGGCGGGCGGCGCCACCCGCGGCGCCGGCGGCGTCGGCGTCTCGCCCATGAGGAAATAGGCACCCGCGCCGCCGCCGAGGACGAGCAGCAAGCCGGCCGCCGCCAGCTTCGCCTTGCTGTTGCCGGCACCCGGGCGGACGACCGGTCGATTGGCCGCAGCGCCCTCGACGGGCCGCTTGAGCTCCTTGAGGTCGTCCATCGTCGCGAGGGGCGCGGCGGGGGCGCCGGCCTGCGGCGGGATGCTCACGCTGGCATCGACGAGCTCCTCGTCGATCGCGCTCATGATCTCGTGGGTCAGTCGAACGCCGCCGGGACTGCTCGGACGCGCCGACGGCGCCGAGGCCAGCGCCGCGGCCGAGCCGGCGGGCGTGGCGTTCAACCCGGCGAGGTCCACCCCACCGAAGGGATCGGGCGTCGCCGGACGACGGGCCGGGGGCGCGGCGGCGCCGTCACCGACCTCGGCGGCCGCAGCGGCCAACGCGGCCTGGAGGTCGTCGTCGAAGGCGGGCCGACGCGTCGTCGCCGGGGGCGCCTGCGGGGCGGCCGCCGGGCGACCGACCGCAGCGGTCGCGGACTCGAGTGCGGCCTGGAGATCCGAGGAGTCGATCGCACCCGTCACCATGAGCGGCGGGGGCACGTTCATCATGTCGTTCTGCGTCGGGGGGCGCGGCGGGCGCCCGGCGGGGGGCGGGGCCGGCGGGCTCGGCCGCGTCGTGGCCGCGAGGGCGGCGACCGCCGAAACGGCCGGCGTGCGGTCGTCGACGAGCGGCGTGTGCTCGCCGGTCTTTTCGCTGCCCCAGTGGACCTCCCGGACACTCGTCCGATCGTCCCCGTCGTCGTCGTCGTCGACCTCGACGCTGGCCTGCAGGGAGCCAATCTGGCCGGGATCCGCCATGACGGTCGAGGCCTGGACGAAGCCCTTCTTGCGGGGCGGCGCGGCCTCCGGTTGCGTGCTCTTGATGACCGCCGCGACGTCCGTCGCCAGGGCCCGTAGGTCGGCGTATCGCTCGCCCGGCGTCTTGCTGAGGCACCGCTGGATGATCTGCTCGAGCTTGGGCGGCAGCTGGATGCCGGGGGTGCGCCGGGCGATCGGCGTGGGCGTGCCCGCAGCGATGGCGGCCAGGAGCTGATCGGGCGTCGCACCGAAGAACGGCAAGGCCCCGGTCAGGAGCTGATAGGCGATGATGCCGAGCGTGAACTGGTCGGACAGCACCGTCGCGGCCTGTCCCTGCGCCTGCTCCGGGCTGAAGTACTTCGGGCTGCCGATGATGACGGCGCCCTGGGCGGACTTGCGGACGCCGAAGAGATCGGGCACCCCGACGTCGCAGACCCGCACGAAATCCGCGCTGCCGTCGCGCTCGACGAGGAAGACGTTCTCCGGCTTGAGGTTGGCATGGGGTCGCCCGACCTTGTGGATCGGAGCGAGCGCGCTGGCGAGCTGAAACAGGATGTCCGCCGCGCGGCGCGGGCCGAGCGGCCCGTTGTGCTCGAGCATCTGCTTGAGCGTGTGACCGCGGAGATACTCCGTCGCGACGTAGAGCGTCCCGTCGGGCTCGCGGGCGGCGGCCAGGACCGAGGCGAGCTTCGCGTGCCGGACCTGCGAGATGGCGACGGCCGAGCGCAGCAAGCGATCGCCGATGTTCGCGGCGACGTCCGGGTGGACGATCTTGACCGCCACTTCGGCGTTCGTCGAAACGTCGGTGCCCCGGTAGACGAGGCCGATTTCACCGGAGCCGAGGAAGGACTGAAGGAAGAAGCGGTCTCCGAGCTGCCGACCGATATAGGGATCACTGCCGAGCGCAGCGGCGTCTCCGTCGAGGGAGGCGCCACACCCGGCGCAACGCGTGCTGGCCACCTCGTTGATGGTCTGGCACTGGGGGCACAGGATCATGGAGCAGGCGTTTCCGATTCTGCGGTGGGTTCAACAGGAAAGGTAACGTACCACAGGCCCCGCTGATCCAAACATTTTGCCCGGGGGCCTGGGCGGCGGGATGACCCGAGCGAACGGCGTACGAATTTTTTGTTGACACCGCCCCGGCGTCGTGAGAAGAAGGCGCGCCCTTTGCGAGGGTGGCGGAATTGGTAGACGCGCTAGTTTGAGGTGCTAGTGGCAGAAATGCCGTGGGGGTTCGAGTCCCCCCCTTCGCACAGCAGCCCCGGCTGAAAGAAAAAAGCCCCGACGGAACTTCCGCCGGGGCTTTTTCTTTTTGGGCGACGGACTCGGGGGCCGCGAGACCGCGACCCGCCGGTCTGCGATCAGGGGGCCGACGACGGCGCGGCGGGGGGGGCCTCGCTGGCCGCAGGCTGCGCCGAGGGGGCCTCGCTGGCGACGGCGGAGGCCGGGCCGGCGGAGGGCGCGGCGGACGCGGCGGCCTCGGCGGGCTTCTCCTCGGCCGCGATCTCCTCCATGTCGCTGCGGGTGGGGTCGTTGGCCGTCGGCGTGGACATGACGGCGAGAATCATCGAGGTGACCATGAAAATGCCGGCCGAGATCGCGGTCATCTTGCCGAGCACCGTCGCCGCCGAGCGTTGGCCCATGGCGGCTCCGGCGCCACCGCCGAACGCACCGCTGACGCCGCCGCCCCGCCCCGCCTGGAGGAGCACGACGAGGATGAGGAAGACCGCCACGAGGACGTGGACCACGGTGATGAGGATCTCGAACATCAGTTGCTCTCCGCGCCGAGGGCGCCAGTCACGATCTGAACGAAGGAATTGGCTTCGAGGCTCGCCCCGCCCACCAGGGCGCCGTCGATGTCGGGCTCGGCCATGAGGGTCGCGATGTTGTCGGGCTTGACGCTGCCCCCGTACTGAATCCGGACGCGTTCCGCAATGGCCGGGCTCGTCTTCTCGGCCACACGGCGGCGGATGGCCGCGTGGACCTCCTGCGCTTGGGCGGGCGTGGCCGTGCGGCCGGTGCCGATGGCCCAGACGGGTTCGTAGGCGATCACCACGTCGGCGACCTCCTCGGGGGTCAGCGGCGCGAGGGCCGCGTCGAGCTGACGCGTGACGACCTCGAGCATGCGACCCGCTTCCCGCTCGGCGAGTGTCTCTCCGATGCAGAGAATCGGCACGAGGCCATGGTCGATGGCCGCCCGGCCCTTCTTCCCGACGCCCTCGTCCGTCTCGCCGAAGAACTGACGACGCTCACTGTGGCCGATGATGACGTACGCAGCGCCGGCGTCACGAATCTGGGCCGGGGACAACTCACCCGTGAAGGCCCCCTTCGCGGCGGCGTGGCAGTTCTGGGCCGCGACGGCGATGGTCGAGCCTTCGAGGCGCGCGGCGACCGGATGCACGTGCAGACCGACCGGCGCGACCACCACGTCCGCTTGTCGGAAACGGCCGCATCGATTGCGGACCTCTGCGGCGAGTGCGAGCGCCTCGCTCAGGGTGAGGTGCATCTTCCAGTTGCCGGCGATGATCGGGCGTCGCATCAGTGGCTCCGTTTCCAACCGAGGGGGGTGAGCCCGGGGAGCTCGCGCCCCTCGAGGTACTCGAACGTCGCGGCATCTCCCGTCGAGACGTGCCCGAAGCGCGCGAACACGCCGGCCTCCGCCAGGACGCGCCCCGTCTCGGGACCGAACGCGACGGTATAGGCGCTGCCGCTGGCCGCCGCGCGTGCGAGTTCGAGCGAACCGCGGGCGGCCTGCGGCCACTCGGCGACCCCGACCGGGCCATGCCAGAGGAGCGTCCGGGCGGACTTGAGGCGGGGGATCAGCCGCGCGACGGTCTCCGGGCCGAGATCGACCGCGGCGAGGCCCTCGGGCACGTCGACCGCCGGGACCGTCACGACCGGCGCGGCGCGCTCGAAGCGCTCGACCGCGAGGTGGTCGACGGGCAGCAGCACCTCGATGCCTTTCCGCGTCGCCTGCGTCAGCAGCTCGGCGGCCGCCCGCAGATGGGCGGTCTCGATGCGGCTCTGGCCGACGCGGCGTCCCTGAGCGGCGAGGGCGGTCAGGCCCACCGCCCCGGCGAGGACGAGGGTCTCCACCCGCGGGAGCATCCGCTCGATGAGCGCGAGCTGCTCGCTGAAACGGGCTCCGCCGACGATGGCGACGAAATCGGACTTCGGGGCCAGGAGGAGGCGGTTGAGGGCGTCGACCTCGTCGGCGAGGCGAAAACCGGCCACCCGGGGCTTGACGTAGGCGGTGATGCCGAGCGTGCTCGCCTGGGGTTTCGCGCAGGCGGCGAATGCGTCGTTGACGTAGACGTCGCACAGCGCCGCGAGCTGCCGCGCGAAGGTGTCGTCGTTGCGGTCCTCGCCCTCGTGGAACCGCAGGTTCTCGAGCATCATGATCTGCCCGTCGCGGAGATCCCGGCAGAGCTTCGTCGGACCGTCGCCGACGGGGTCGTCCGCGAGCAGGATCTCGCACTTGAGCAGCCCGGCGAGCGCGTCACCGGCCGTGAGAATCGAGAGGCCCGCTTCGTGGCCGCGCGGACGACCGGCGTGCGCGGCTACGATGACGCGGGCCCCGTGCTCGTGGGCGTAGCGAATCGTGGGGACCGCCGCGCGGATGCGGGCGTCGTCGACGAGTTTGCCGTCGGCGAGGGGCGAGTCGAGATCGGCCCGGATCAGCACGCGCTTGCCCGCAAGCTCGAGGCCGTCGAGCAGGGGCAGAGCGCTTTTTCGGGGCGATTTCGACATCGTGGGGCCTCGGCGCCGGACAAAAAGGGCGCGCAAAGGTAATGCCGAGGTCCGCTGACGTCAACCCCGAGGGCCGCTCAGGCGCCGAGCCCCCGCCGCACGCCGTAGGCGATGAGCTCGCCCGTGCGCTGCAGGCCGAGCTTGCTGAGGGCGCGCGTGCGGTACGTGCTGACGGTCTTGATGCTCAGGTTGAGCTGGGCGGCGATCTCCTTGGCGGTCAACCCGGAGGCGAGCAGGCGGAGGACCTGCTCTTCGCGGTCCGAGAGCTTGCTCTCGGGCGAGCTGGGATCGCCGCTGCGGGGCGGCACCGCGCTGCCTTCGGAGAAGACCGTCCGGCCCGCCGCGACGTCCTTGATCGCCTTGCAGATGACCTCGGGCGCCGCATCCTTGGTGAGGTAGCCGGAGGCGCCGTAGTCGCGGGCGCGCTGAGCGTACTGCTCCTCGCCATAGACCGTCAGCATCAGCACGGGCAGGTTGGGCTTCTTGCCCTTGACGTCCTTCAGGACCTCGAGGCCGGAGCGCGCCGGCAAGCCGATGTCGAGCACCAGGACGTCCCAGGGCTCGCGGGCGATGCGGTCGAGGATCTCGTTCTCGCGGGAGGCCTCGCCCAGGACGGTGCCGGGCATCTCGTCCTTGATGGCTTGCATGATGCCGCGGCGGACGATGGCGTGGTCGTCGGCGATGAGTACTTTCATTCCGTTTGCTCCGGTGGGGGGGGTGGGAGGGCGATTCGAACGCGCGTGCCCTCGCCGGCTTTGGACTCGATCTGAACATTGCCCCCAAGGGCGCCGACGCGTTCACGGACGCCGAGCAGGCCGAGTGCCTCTGGGGGGGACGCATGTGCGCCGGAGGTCTCTTCTAAGGGAAAACCCTTACCATCATCTCGGACCTCCAGGTAGAGAGAACCGTGGTCTTCGGACAGATCAATGTCGACCCGCCGCGCATCGGAGTGGCGCAGAACGTTGGTCAACAGCTCCTGAAGGGCCCGGAACGCGGTCGTGTCGCGTCCCGTATGCTCGCGGACATCGGCGGTATGGGTGCGCACCCGGCACTGCAAGCCGGTGCGCCGCTCGAGTTCTTCGGCCTGCCACTTGATGGCCGCCGTGAGGCCGAGCTGGTCGAGAATGCTCGGCCGGAGGTCGGTCGCGAGCCGCCGCGCCGCCGCGAGGGCGTTCTCGGTGTCACGGATGATGTCCTGACAAAGCAGGACGTTGGCGTCGTTGCCCCGGGCCTTCACCTTCGTGAGCCGCTTCTTGAGCATTTCGAGCCGGAGCTTGATGACGCTGAGATCCTGCCCGACGACGTCGTGAAGTTCGCGGCTGATCCGGCGTCGTTCGTCCTCCTGCGCGGAGCGCAGGCGCTGCGAGAGCGCGCGGTACTGTGTCTGGGCGGCGTTGAGCGAGGCCGCCAGGGCGCGCTCGTCGGTCACGTCGCGCATCACGAGCAGGAAACCGGGCGGTCGCGGGACGATGCGGGACTCGACCCGCCGATTGCGCACGGGAAACCAGTCCTCGACGAGGACCGTGGTGCCCGTCGCGCGGGCGCGCAGGCACGCGGCGTGGAAAGGACCGCCGACGGCCTCCGGGACGAGGTCCCACAGGTGCGCGGGCCCGGCGTCGAGGTCTGCCGCGCCGAGCTGCGTGAGGGCGCGCTGGTTGCCCCATCGGACGGCGAACTGCGCATCGACCACGGCGACCCCCTCGACGAGCGCGTCCCAGGTGCCCTGGTCCGGTGCCATCACGGGGGCCTCCGGAGCCGGCGGCGGGGGCGTCGGTTCGCGGCGCGGGGGGTGCCCCCAGGGTTCCGGACCATTGCGCAGGAGCGCGACGAGGTCCGCCGCCTGCCGGGCCAGCCGCGACACGGTCTGACCCTGCGGGACGGAGAGTCGGCGGGCGATGACGTCGAAGAGCCGCAGCTCGCCGACGGACTCGCCCGTCGGCGTGACGAGCGACTCGACGTGGCGAAAGGCGATGCGCGTGCCGTCATCGAGGTGCGAGGGCAGCGCGGGCGTTTCCGACCCCGGAGTCGGCGTGGCCATCGGTGCGGCGCCGAAGCCCGGCCCGTGGTGAATCGTCACCTCCGGGCGCCCGGGCACGGTCACGACGAGCTCCACGACGGGCGCGGCGGTCGAGATCGAGGCGATCGCCGCGATGTGCTCGAGGTGCACCTGCGGCGCGGGGGCCGGGCTGTGCTCATTGCCAGGGGACGTCACGGCGTCGTCGTGCCTCCGGTGGAACCCGGGCTCAGGCGAGCACGGTCAGGCCGCCGCCGAGGGTCTCGGCGAAAAAGTCGTTGCCCTTGTCGTCGACCACGATGAAGGCGGGGAAGTCTTCGACCTCGATGCGCCAGACCGCCTCCATGCCCAGCTCCGGATACTCGAGGACCTCGACCTTCTTGATACACGCCTGGGCGAGCCTTGCGGCGGGCCCGCCGATGGAGCCGAGGTAGAAGCCGCCGTACTTCTTGCAGGCGGCCGTCACCGCCGGGGAGCGGTTGCCCTTGGCGAGCATGACGAAACTGCCCCCGGCCGCCTGGAAGGCGTCGACGTAGGCGTCCATCCGGCCGGCGGTGGTCGGGCCGAAGGACCCCGATGCGTACCCCTCCGGTGTCTTGGCGGGCCCTGCGTAGTAGACCATGTGATTCTTGAGATATTCGGGCAGCCCGCCCCCGGCGTCGAGGCGTTCTTTGATCTTCGCGTGGGCGATGTCGCGGGCGACGACCAGCGTGCCGGTGAGTGAAAGGCGCGTCCGGATCGGGTGTCGGCTCAGCTCGGCGCGCAGCTCGGCCATGGGTCGGTTCAGATCGAGCTGCACGACGCCGGATGTGTCGAGCTCCTCGGGCGTCGGATCGGGCAGGTGGCGCGCGGGATCGGTCTCGAGCGCCTCGAGGAAGACGCCGTCGGCGGTGATCTTGCCTTCGATCTGACGGTCGGCGGAGCAGGAGACCGCGATGGCGACCGGGCACGACGCCCCGTGACGGGGCAGGCGAACGACCCGGACGTCGTGGCAGAAATACTTGCCCCCGAACTGCGCGCCGATGCCGGTGCGCTGCGTCCTGGCGAGGATCTCGGCCTCGAGCGCGCGATCGCGGAAACCGTGGCCGAGCGGATTGCCCTCGCCCGGCAGCGTGTCGAGCGCGCGGGCCGAAGCGAGCTTGGCGACCTTGAGCGCGTATTCGGCGCTCGTGCCGCCGACGACCACGGCGAGGTGGTACGGCGGGCAGGCGGCCGTCCCGAGCGACTTGACCTTCTGTTCGAGGAACGCCATCAGCGACTTGGGGTTCAGCAGTGCCTTCGTCTCCTGATAGAGGTAGCTCTTGTTGGCCGAGCCCCCGCCCTTGGCCATGAACAGGAACTTGTAGGCATCGCCGTCGACCGCGTAGAGCTCGATCTGGGCGGGCAGGTTGTTGCCCGTGTTGATCTCCCGGTACATGTCCAGCGGCGCGAGCTGCGAGTAGCGCAGGTTGCCCTGCGTGTACGTCTCGAAGACGCCGCGGGCGATGGCCGCTTCGTCGCCGCCCCCCGTCAGGACGAACTGCCCCTTCTTGCCCACGACGATGGCCGTCCCGGTGTCCTGGCAGGACGGCAACACGCCGCCCGCGGCGATGCAGGCATTCGAGAGCAGTTCGCGCGCGACGAACCGGTCGTTCGCCGAGGCTTCCGGGTCTTTCAGAATCGCTGCGAGCTGCGCGAGGTGCCCCGGCCGCAAGAGATGGGCGATGTCGTGCATCGCGGTGCGCGTCAGGAGGGTCAGCGCCTCGGGCTCGATCTGGAGAAAGCGGCGTCCGGCCGCTTCGACGGTGGAGACGTGGTCGCGGGTCAGACACTTCCAGGGCGTGTCGGCGTGACCGGTGGGGAGCATCTCCTGAAACTGAAAGACGGGCGTCGTCATGGGGCCTCGGTCGCGCGAGCTGGGTCTCATCGAACGGATGGGTTGCGGGTGTTGGGGTGAGCCGGGCGTGGCCCGGCCGATCTGGTCTCTGGATGTCTGCCGCGCGCGAAGGCGTCATAGCGTATGGCGCCCTACGTGGAAAGCCTTGCGCCCGGATCCGTCCGCGATGGCCGTCAGGGGTGGTCGTGGCCGATCGGGCGGCGTCCCTGGACCCGGCCCGCGACGGCGTCCGCGAGACCGGAGAGCGGCAGGACGGCTTCGGCGAGCCCGGCCCGGACCACGGCGCCGGGCATGCCCCAGACCGCCGACGACGCCTCGTCCTGGGCGATCACCCGCCCGCCGGCTTCGCGAATGCGCTCGGCGCCCCGGAGCCCGTCCACACCCATCCCCGTCAACACGACGGCGAGGGTCGCCGCGCCGAACGTTTCGGCGGCGTCCCGGAAGAGCACGTCCGCCGCCGGGCGGCACCCGTTCTCGCGCGGGCCCTCGAACACCCGCGCATGGACGCCGTCATCGACGCGGCGCAGGCCCAGGTGTTTGTCACCGGGCGCGAGCAGGGCCTCGCCGGCGCGCAGCGGCTCGCCCCCCGCCGCCTCGCGGACCGGCGGGCCGCCCAAGGCGTCGAGGCGGGTCGCGAGCAGGCCGGTGAACAGCGGCGGCATGTGCTGTACGACGAGCAGCGGGACGGGCAGCCCACGGGGCAGGGCGCCGAAGAGTTCCACGAGCGCGTTCGGGCCGCCGGTCGACGTGGCGACGACCACGACCTCGATCGGGACGAGGCGCGTCAGCGCCCGGCGGGCGGGGGCGACGAACGGCGTGTACGACGGCGTGAGTCCGACGGAGGCGCGGCGCACGGCGGTCTGGCGCGCCACCGCCCGGAGCCGCTCCACGAGCTCGCCGATGGCCTCGCGAAATGCATCGGGCCCGTGCTCGGCGGACGGTTTGGCCAGGACGTCCGCGGCGCCGGCCTCCAGGGCCGAAAGCGACGTGCGCGCGCCGGCGACCGTGACGCTGCTGAACATCACCACCTGGAGATCCGGCTGTCGCGCCCGCAGCGCTCGCAGGGTCGCCACGCCATCGAGGCCCGGCATGTTGACGTCGAGCGTCACGACGTGCGGCGCGGCCGCCGGGATCATCTCGAGCGCCTCCGCACCGCAGCCGGCTTCTCCGACGATTTCGAAGTCCGGCGCCTGCCGCAGAATGCTCGTCAGCAGTCGCCGCACGATGCGGGAGTCGTCGACGATGAAGACCCGGATCGGTTGGCCGCCGGTCGGTGTGTCCGGGACCATGTCACGCCGCCTCGCTCGACGGGACGACGCCGGCGCGGTCGACGTCCAGCACGAGGACCAGGGTGGCATCGAGGGGCAGAACCCCGTTCGCGAGGGCCCGCGGCGCACCGCGCAGCGTGGCGGGCAGCGGCAGGATGCGGGCTTCGTCGATCTCGACGACGTCGCCGATGTCGTCGACGAGCAGGCTCGCGAGCCCGTCGACGGTCTCGACCACGACACAGATGCCTGCACCCGTCTCGGCGTCCCCGCGCGGCTCGCGGTCGGGGGAGAGTTCGACGGGCGGCAGGTCGAGCCGGCGGCGGAGGTCCACGGCGGCCACCACCTGACCCCGGAGGTTGATCAGGCCGAGGACGGCCGGCGGGGCGAGGGGCACCGGCGTGATGCGCGGCACCCGCACGACCTCCTGGATGCGCAGGGCGGGCAGGGCGACGACCTGGTCGGCGAGACGGAACGTACACAGGGACAGCGGGCGTGCCATCGGAGACTCCTCAGGGGACGGCGGTCCAGTGGGTCAGCAGCCACGGCACGTCGAGGACGTCGGTCACGCGGCCCTGCACGATGGCGGTCCCGAGGGTGCCCGGGACGGCGCCGTCCGATTGGAGATCCAGGACCTCTTCCACGATGTCGACGATGCCGTCGACCAACAAACCGGCACTGCGGCCGCCGGTCGAGACGACGACCACGTCGACCTGACCGTCGGTGGCGCGCGGCCCCGAGCCGGCGCCGAATCGTCCGCCGACGTCGAGCAGCGGCAGCACGCGGTCGCGGTATCGCATCGCCTCGCGGCCTGCGCTGCGCTCGATCGCGGCGCGATCCGTCTCTTCGAGCCGCGAGACGCAGTCGAGGGGCACCGCCAGCCGCGAGCGGGCCCCGGCGGTGACGACGAGCAGGGATGCCGGCGTCACGCCCGGCGGGCCGCCGGCACTCGCCCCCGGTCGCCCGGCCTCGCTGGCGTCCGGCCGTTGCACGTGCGCCCGGTGGGCGAGCCCGGGGACGTCGAGGATCAGCGCGACGTCTCCGTCGCCGAGGATCGTCGCGCCCGCAAAGCATCCGAGCGATTTGAGCAGCTTGTTGAGGGGCTTGACGACGATCTCCTGCGTGTCGTCGATGTCGTCCACCAGCAACCCGAAGGTCCGGCCGTCCGCCGAAACGATCACGACCGAGCGCGGTGGTGCGTCGGCGTCGTCCCCAGGCGATTTCCCGGTGCCGGGTGCGGAGAGTCCGAGGACCTCCTGCAGGTCGACGAGCGGCAGGAGCGTCTCGCGCAGGCGCAGCAGCCTCGCCCCATGAAGCGTCTCGATGCGGTCCGCGCCGACGGAGACGAGCTCGACGAGGTTCACCTGCGGGATGGCGAAGCGCTGGCCGGCCGCCCCGACGATGAGCACGGGGATGATCGCCAGCGTCAGGGGCAACTTCATGCGCAGGGTCATGCCGTGACCGGCGCGGCTGTCGAGGTCGACGGAGCCGCCGATGCGCTCGATGTTCGTGCGCACGACGTCCATTCCGACGCCCCGGCCGGAGAGGTTCGTCACCGCGTCCCGCGTCGAGAAGCCCGGCAGGAAGATCAGCTCGCAGACCTCCCGGTCGCTCATCCGCTCGGCGTGTGTCGGCGCGATGAGACCCTGACGGACGGCCTTCTGCCGGACGCGGTCGACGGCGATGCCCGCCCCGTCGTCGGCGACCTCGACGATGACCTGACCGGCCTCGTGAAAGGCCCGCAACGACAGGACGCCCTCGTCGGCCTTGCCCGCAGCACGCCGATCCTCGGGGGCCTCGATGCCGTGGTCGACGCAGTTGCGAATGACATGCGTCAGGGGATCTTTGATTGCGTCGACGAGCGTGCGATCGAGCTCGGTCTCGCGCCCTTCGATGTCGATGCGGACCTGTTTGCCGCACGCCAGCGCGAGGTCGCGCACGACCCGCGGCAGCTTGTTGAAGACCGTGCCGATGGGCTGCATCCGGGTCTTCATGACCCCCTCCTGCAGCTCGGTGGTCAGGTTCGAGAGGCGCTGGCAGATCTGCTGCAGGGCGCCGTCCGCCTGCACGGCGGGGTGTTGCAGAATCTGGTTGCGCGCCAGGACGAGCTCCCCGACGAGGTTGATCAGGCGCTCGAGGTGACCGACGTCGACCCGGATGCTCTCGTCGGCGGCGCGTCCCGACCGCGGGGACTCCGGACCGTCACGGAGATCCGCGGGCTCGGCCGCGTTCGACACGGGTCGGGGGGCGATGGCCGCCGCGGCCTCGGGAGGGGCCGAGGGCTTGACCACGACCGGGGCCGCCACCGGGGCCGCCACCGGGGGGACGACTGCAGCGGCCGCGGTCCCAGTCGGTGCGCGCGGTTGGCCGTCGCCCGCGGCGAGGCTCGTGATCCAGGTCTTCAGTGCGGCGATCTCGACGTTTCCGTCCTGACCGGTGGCCTCGATCTGCGTCAGCAGCGCGCGCAGCACGTCGACGGCCGCGAGCAGCGCCGAGGCGATGTCCGGGGTGTAGACGAGCGCCCGTTCCCGCAGGCGGTCGAGCAGGTGCTCGCCGGCATGGGCGACCGCCTCGAGCCGCCCGAAACCGAGGAAACCGCACGTGCCCTTCAGCGTATGCAGGACCCGGAAGACGTGGTCGAGCACCGCGCGGTCGTCCGGCTGCACCTCGAGGGCCACGAAGTCCTGGTCGAGCCGGTCGAGCATCTCGCGCGCCTCGACGAGGAATTCGCGGACGATGCTCTGCATCTCGTCGTTCATGGCGTCCGTCGTGCTCATCGATCGACCTCGATCCGGCCGGGCCCTCCGAAAAATTGACCTGCGTCATTCGAATCTTTGACCCTCGGCAAAGGATCAGGATTCGGGCATACTTGACGCATGGCTGCCTCTCGACCTGCACGCTGCCGGGATTGCCCCGCCTATCCGGATTCCGTCTGGACGAGCCTCGATCCGACCTCCCACGAAGTCCTCGACAAGAACCGCACCGGATTGCGCGGGGCGGCGGGTCAGGTCGTCGCGGATCGAGCCGGGCCGCACGTCGGGGCGATGTGCATCCGCTCCGGGACGGCGGCCGTGTGGCGCACGGATGACGTCGGTCGTTCGGCGCTGGTGCGCATCGTGGAGCCCGGCGAGCTCGCGGTGCTGCCTTCGCGTCAGCTCGACTCGCGGCTGCGCGTCGAGTGCACCGAACCTTTGGTCGGTTGCACCGTCGAAGGCGAGGCCCTCGAGGGCCTGCTCGCCCGGAATCCGACCCTGGCGCGGCGCGTCATCGATCGTCAGCACCACGTCATCCAGGAGCTCGAGCGTCGCCTGCTGCACAACGTCACGCTCTCCGTGCGGGCGCGCCTGGTCACGGTGCTGCTCGAGCTGCGCCACAAACACGGCACCGTGGACGACGAAGGTGTCCTGCACCTCAAGCTCCCGATGACGCGGCAGCAGCTCGCCGCCATCGTCGGCACGCGTCCGGAGACCCTGGCGCGCACCCTCGGTGCGCTCACGCAGGACGGCGTCGCGCTCTTCGACGGGCGCAGCGTCAAGATCCCCGATCTCGACGCGCTCTTCGACGAGGTCGAAGCCGAGTAGCGCGCTCACGGGCGACCGGCGCCATCGACGCGGTGTCCGCGGACGTGCGTCAGGAATCGTTGCGCCGTGACCTGAAGCGACTCCGCCTGCCGGGACAGTTCGTCGGCCGCGAGCACCATGTCCGTGGCGGCGTCGTTCGTGGCCTGCGCCGCCTCGGTGACGCCCTCGATGTTGCGCGCGACGGCGGTGGTCCCCATGGCCGCGTGCTGGACGCTGCGGCTGATCTCCTCCGTGGCGAGGCGTTGCTCGCCGATGGACCGGGCGATGGCCCCGGCGATTTTGCTCATCTCGTCGACGCGACCGGCGACGCTGGCGATGGCCGAGGCGGCGGCGCCGGAGGCCTGCTGAATGCCCTGGATGCGAGCGGAGATGTCCTCCGTGGACTGCGCCGTCTGCCGGGCGAGGGACTTGACCTCGCTGGCGACGACGGCAAACCCGCGGCCCGCCTCGCCGGCGCGGGCCGCCTCGATGGCGGCGTTGAGGGCGAGCAGGTTCGTCTGGGACGCGATCTGCGAGATGAGCCGGACGACGCGCCCGATCTGCTGGGACGCGTCGGTGAGCTGAGCCATCGTGTCGTTGGTGTGATGTGTCTCCGCGGCGGCCTCGTCGGCGAACCGGGCGGATGCCTCGACCTGACGGCCGATCTCCGTCGCGGTGCAGTTGAGCTGCTCGGTGGCGCTCGCGACGCTTTGAACGTTGCCCGAGGTCTCGTGGGACGCCTCTGCGACCGCGTGGGCGCGCTCGGTCGCGAGGCGGGCGGTCGCGGCGAGATGCTCCGCCGTCGTCCGCAGCTCCGTGGCAGACGAGGCGATGGTGACGACGACCTCCTGCATCGAGCGTTCGAACTCGTCGGCGAGGGCGAGGCGCTGCACCTCGGCCTCCTTGAGCGCGGCCGCCTGCGCGGCCATCTCCTCCTCGGCGCGGTTGATGTGGCCGGCGGCCTGCCGATAGAAGCCGGGCATCCCCCGAAGGATCACCCGCCGGTAGAACTTGCCCTGCGCGGCGTGGTCGAGCGCCGCGGCGGCTTCCCGGGCAAATGCATCGGAAACGTCGAGCAGGCGGTTGATGGCCCGCAGCACGCGCCCGAGCTCACCGGGCACGTCGCTGGCGTGCAACAGGCGGGCCTCGAGGTCACCGTCCGCCGCGCGCTCGCAGATGTCCGCCGCCTGGGCCAGCCAGGACTGTAGGGCGGTGGCGTCGCCGGTCTCGGGCTCCGCGGCAGCGGGGCTGCCGTTCCCTCGGGCATGGCTCTGGGCGTCGAAGAGGGTCTCAGGTCCGTCGTGCGTCTGCATGGGGGCTCTCGTGCGGCGGCGGTGGGGGGTCCGGGGGGCTGCGGGGGACGTCGCGACGGTGTCCGACGCACTCATGCGGCGCTCAGTGAGAAGACGAGCTCGGGGTATTTCATCCCCGAGCGCCCGAGGAACGCCTGGAGCGCCTGTTCACCGGCCTCGATGGCGGCCTTCTTGCTGATCGCGGCGCGCTCCACCGCCAGCAACTGCTGGTAGACCGGTACGAGCGTGTCGATCGCCGACCGGTCGGGCGTCCGGCGGTTGCTGTGGAAGCCGACCATCCGCCCGGAGGCGTCGTAGGACGGCGTGACGTGGGCCAGCACCCAGTAGTGGTCACCCGTCTTGGTCCGGTTGACGACGTAGGCGAAACACTCCTCGCCCGCCTGGATGGTGTCCCAGAGCAGCTTGAAGACACTGCGCGGCATGTCCGGGTGTCGCAGGATGCTGTGCGGGACGCCGAGCAGCTCCCGTTCGCTGTAGCCCGAGACCCGCATGAACACGTCGTTGCAGTAGGTGATGCGGCCGGAGAGGTCCGTCTTCGAGACGATGATCTCCTCGTCGCCGAAAAACGTCTCCACTCCGGTCAGATGGGCTCTCGCGGCAGACGGCGTGCTCATGGACTCTCCCGGGTCTTTGTCTCTTAGGCCTACGGCAGAGGACGCCCGAGAGAGGAGAACCGTCGCCCGATATGGGTCTCAGATGACCCGGGTTTGCTCGCACCCTGCCTTGAATCAGCCCGGCGCCAGGGCGTCGGCGAGGCGGA
Source organism: Myxococcota bacterium (assembly GCA_023150895.1). GTDB lineage: Bacteria > Myxococcota_A > Bradymonadia > UBA7976 > UBA1532 > CAINDO01. Next base: position 17,827 of record JAKLJY010000090.1, read on the forward strand.
TCGGCGAGCCCATCACCACGATCCGGTCGTCGGGGTGGAGGACCTGCTCCGGCCGGGGGGGAAACACGACCGCGCCATCGTGCGTTTTGACGGCGAGCACCAGGAGATCCGTTTTGCCCCAGAGCGGCGTCTGCGACATCCGCACGCCGGTCGGGAGGCCGAACCGCCGAACGACGACCTCTTCGATGGCGAGCTCGAGCGCGCTCTTGCCCGTGGCGATTCCGATCAGCTCGGTGATCGCGGGCCGGATGATCTGGTTGGCGATGCGGTGTCCGGCCACAAAGGACGGGCTGAAGGTGTGATTCGCGCCCGCGCGTTCGAGCTTCGTCAACGTCGCCGGGTCATCGGCCTTGCCGTAGATGACGAGCGCGGGGTTGAGCACCCGCGCCGAAAGCGTCACGAAGACGTTGCTGGCGTCGTCGTTGAGCGCGGCGACGAGCGCGTGGGCGCGGTGGATGCCGGCGGCGACGAGGACGTCGTCGGCCTGCGCGTCCCCCTGAACGTAGGGGACGGTCTTCGCGAGGGGGCCGTCCGCCAGGCGCCGGACGACCTCGTCGCTGCGTTCGATGGCCACCACCGGGGCCCCCTGCGCCGTCAGCTCGTGGAGGATGGCCGTCCCGAGGCGGCCGCACCCGCAGACGATCGTGTGCCCTTGCAGGGCGGCGAGCATGCGGTCCATCTTGGCTCTCCGTCGGTAGGCCTGCAGGCCCCCGGCCGCAAAGAAGTGACTCGTGCCGGCGAACGCGTACGCGAGGTTGCCGACGCCGAGCAGAATCAGGGCGATGGTGAACGCCCGCCCGGTTTCGCCGAGGGGGTGGACCTCTCCGTACCCCACCGTGGCGAGGGTCGTGATGGTCATGTACAGGCTGTCGAAGAGCGGCCAGCCCTCAATCTCGTGATATCCGATGGTGCCGCCGGCGATGACGAACATCAGCATCAGCGCGGCCCGCTCGGCGTGCCCGCGAAGTTCCCGGTTCGTCGTGCTGCGCGACATCGCCGCGGATTCTCACACGGCGGGCGTCACGCGTCGAATCCGAGGAGCTGGTGTCTGACCTGGCGGTCGAGGCGCTCGAGGAGGGCCGGACCGTCGTGGGCGTCGCCCGCGGCCTCGGCGGCGCCGACGCTCTCCCGCACGAGGAACATCAGGAACTGCACGTACTCGGAGAGCCCGCGGCGCAGGAGCCGCATCTTCTCCTTGGCCTGGCTGATCTTCAGGTTCGTGAAGATGCGCTCGGGGGGCAGGCGCCCGTCCGCGGCCGGGACGACGCCGTCGAAGAGCTCGCCGAGGACGGGGTCGAGGTCGTCGAAGAACGTGTCGATGCCCTGCGGCGTCAGGCCGCCGGGGCCGACCTCGCGCAGGGCGGCATCGATGAGGCGGATGGCCTCGTTGTAGGCCGCGACGATGGTGCTCACGGATACGGTCGCCTGGGTCACGGCGAGATCGAAGCTCGCCTCGAGGGAGGCCGCCGTAACGAGGCCGACCTTCAGGAGATGATGCAGAATCCGCGTCGACTCGAACTCGCCGAGGCCGCTGTCGACGCAGACCTGCGAGACGGTCCGCCGTCCGTCGACGAGGTCGTACATGCGACGCTCGAGGTCCGTCAGCGTGACCCCGGCCTCGTGCCGGTGGCGCACGAGCAGGCGGTCCGGCGGCGGCAGCTCGCCGCGCAGATGCTCCATCTCGTCCTTGCGGCGCAGCCCCTCGAGCAGCACGTGCTGCGTGTTCAGGGCGGTCCGGTTCGGGACCTGTGCCGGGTCGAAGTGGGCGATCGTCAGCTCGCCCGTGTTGACGAGCAGCACCGTGAAGAGGATCTCCTCGATCTGCGACTTGACGACCCGCCACAGATCCTTGGGGCTGAGGAGCCCGCGGCTGATCAGGACGTTGCCGATCCGGCGGTTCGGCCCCGCCTCGCGGAGTGCCTGCTCCATCTTGTCACGCGGCACGAGGCCGAGCCGCAGGACGATATTGCCGAAGCGGTCCTCCGGCTGATTGCTGGCGGCCGCGATGACGCTGCCCTGATGGAAGTAGATCGACTTGCGGAGCGGGCCGCTGACCACCGTCAGCACGCCCGTGCGACGCGTCTCGCTGATGAAGTTCACGAGGTCGATGACCGTCGAGGCGTCTTCGATGATCGCGTGCAGGTAGACCTGGGGTGTCGTCTCGCGCTGTCCCGGACGGACGAGGAGCGCGGTCTTGGCCTGGGCTTCGGCGGGCGTGGGGAGTGCCATGCCACTCTCATCGGCCGGAACCGGGGGTGACCTGAAGGGGGGGCGGCCGGCGGCTACGAAGCCGATGCGGCCGGGCTCGGGGACCGTGATACAGTGAAGGTATGTCCTCCAGCAAAAAGACGCCCGCGGGCGCCTCGAAACCCGCGGCGCCATTGCCCGACGAGGCGTTCCGCCGCGCATTTCACCAACAGCGCCTGACCCTCGTCCGCTCGCACGGCGTCGAGGCGTATGACCAGGGCGAGGTCCTCTATCAATGCGGCCATTGCGGGGCCCCGACGGTCGTACGCGATGCCTTTTATGGTCGGGAGCCCGCCGGACCCGTCGAGGTCTTCGCCGCCTCGCTCGCCGAGCGGTGGTTTCCGGCGCGCGCCAGCCTGCGCGTCGAGGCCTGTTCGAAGTGCGGGGCACCCGGTCCGCAAGCCGCCACCCGGGCGCTGTACGCCCACGCCCTGCCCGAGGTCGGGTTCGACATCGCCTGGGAGGTCGAGCCCACCGGACCGCTACTGAGGGAGATCGACCCCGACGAGGCGCCCGCCGCCGCCGTGACGCGGTGCTGGCGGATGGACGCGCGGGGCAAGGTCACCCGCATTCCGCCCGCCCGCTCCGAGCTCGACTTCCGGGACCAGACCGGGACGTTCTTCGACTTGCGGGCGGGCTGGCGAGCCCTCGTCGAGGTCTACCAGCGCCAGACCGGGGAGCGGCGCGGGACGACGGTGATCGCCGAGGTGCAGTCCGGCTACGTGATCGGGGTGCGCGCGGGGCAACCCGGCGACCCCGATCCGGCGGCGCGGCACGATCCCCACCTCGAGGCCCACTTCGGGCGCTTCGAGCGCCGCACGTACGACATGCTCGAGTTTCTCGGCCGTATGGATCCGGCGAGCACGCCGTTCGTGGGCGAACTCTTCGACGAGTGGCTCGGCGAGGCTGCCCCCGCCGTCGCCGCCGGGACGCTCGAGCTCTTCATCCTGGCCGACTCGTCGGAGTACCTGGCCTGCATCGAGGACTTCTGCGCGCACCGCGGCGTCGCGGTCGAGTGGATTGACCCGGAGAACGACCTGCGCGTCGCGTTTCACCTCGACGATCTGCGTATCGAGGCGGCGTTCGCGTACCCGTTCCTGCGGACGCTGCACACCGCCCGCACGTTCCACGCCGGCGCGCGCCTGTTCTACGCGCCCATCGTGACGGCGCTCGAGGACGCCGCGGACATCCTGGAGATCGTCCGGCAGGAACTGGCGGGCGGCGCCTTCACCGTCGACGTCCTCGACGGGGCGCTCCTGCGGATCCGGGAGGCGACGGAAGGTCGCGAAATCGGGCGCTGGAACCTGATGACCATCGCGGGGCGGTTGGCCTTCCGCAGTCAGGAAGGCGTCACGGCCCTGCTCAACCTGCTGGGATACGACCGCGAAACGCGGCGCTTCCGGCCGGCTCGCGTGTCGCTGTCGCAGTGTCCGCTCTGCGGCGAACCCGCGCGCATCGGCAAGGTGTTGCGGCCGACGGCCCTGGCGGACGTCGATCGGGCGACGCTCGTCGGCGCCGACGTCGGCGAGCACTTCCTGTATTTCACGCACGAGTGCGCCGTGCATTCGACGCCCGTCCAGCCCGGCCCCGGACGCTCCCTGACGGCCCTCGAAGCCGCCTGGGACGAGGGGCAGGACGCCGCGCGCCTCGTCCTCGTCGACGCGCGTCCGCTGACGCTGGGCAGCGTGCCCGCGACGTTGCTCGTGGGCTTCGAGGTCGGGTCGCTGGTGCTCGAACCGGCGCGATTGAAACGTGCGCTCGAGCGCGTGGAGCACGACGGCGTGCCCTGCGAGGGCCTCGTGTCGGCGTATGCATTCTTCCCGGATGCGCTGGTCGTGGCGGCCTCGCCCCTGAACGCCGGGGCCCGGCGCGATGCGCGTCTCGTCGCGCTCGAGGCCGTGCAGCCGAGGTTCCCGGCGCGGGTCTGGCCGCTGGACGTCGCCCGCAAGGTCGCGCTGCCCCCGGAGGGACGCGGCGAGGTGGAGCGACCGGCGTGACGGGGGCGCCGGCAGGCCGGCTCGCCGCGGCCTTGGTCGTGGGGGCGTGCCTCTCGCTCGGTGCGCGATCGGCTCGGGCCGCCGAGCCCGGTATCGATGCCGCGGCACCGGCGGCGCCGGTGGTCCCGACGACCGCGTACGATCACAGCCTGGATCCACCGCCGCCCCCGCCGCGGCTCGCCGCGAAGCTGCTGATCGGGGGGGGCGCCGGTTTCATCCTCGGCGGCTTCGTCGGGACGGTCGTCAGCCCCGGCTGCGCGACACACGACGCGCGAGGCGGGTGTCTCGACGCCCGCGGCAGTCATCCGGTGTTCCCGGTGATGATGGCCGCGGGCCTCGTGCTGACCGTGGTCGGCAGTGCGTTGTGGCGGCAGGACGCGCCGGCGCCGCCCTGAACCGAGGTCCTGAATCCGCGCGCCGGGCGTCGATGGTAGAATGGGGCGATGGACGATCAGACCGAAACCGACGAGACACAGCTCGACCCCACCCTCTGGAAGAAGAACGGGTGGATCGCGCGGGTCGAGAAGAACGAAAACGACGACGGCTGGGCCGTGTCGATGACCCGCGTCGGCGACAGCGAGCCGGCCCTGGTCGGCCCGTGGACGATGGGGCGGGACAAGAAGAACCCCAAGCCGCTCAACCCGGCCGACTTCGCCACCCTGGTCAAGACGGCGAGCGAGGTGCTCGAGCGCGCCACGGCGCAGGCGCGCGCGCGGCTCCGGCAACGCCTGAGCATCGCGGCGCCCGACGGCGCCCGTTGGCGCGTGGTGCTCGACATCGAGCCCGACGAAGACGAGCCGACGGCGACGCTCACGGCCGTCGACGAGGCGACGGGCGAGACGGTCTGGCGACGCGCGGTGCCGCCCGGTTTCACGCTCAGCGCCCGGGCCGTCGCGCAGCTCCTCTCCGATGGCGCGGATCCAGCGCCCGGCGAGTGAACGCTCGGCCGTCGGGGGCGGCGGGCATCGGTCGGGCACCCGAGGGGGCGCGCAGGCGGCGCCTCACCAGGCGAGGCAGCGCGCTCGACAGTTCGTCACCCGGTTGTTGCTCGTGGGATCGCCCTGTGCCTGCAGGACGAGGTTGCCATTGCTCGGAAAGATCGCGCAGTTCTGGGTGTAGTTGTCGCCGTAGTCGGTGAACAGCACGTTGGTCAGAAAGCAGGCGTGGCGGCCGTCGTTCGGGGCCAGAAACAGGGCCTGGCTCTGCAGGACGCCGACCGTCGAGACGGCCGCGCCGAAGCCGTCCTGCATGTTCTGGAGCCCGGCGAAGGGCCGTGCGCCCCCGAACGTGATCTCGACCTCGGGAGACAGGGCCAGGGGCCCTCGGATCTGGACGGCCTGCCCGGCGGAGGACAGCACGAGCCCGCCCCCCGCGCCGTTTGCGGTGAGGGGCGCGGGTTGTCCGTTTGCGCCCACTGCCTGCAGCCCGGACGAGGTGACGGTCAGCGCACCGCCCCCCGGCTGCTCGACGGCGAGGGCGCCGGCATGGACGTCCGTCGCGTCGAGGCGCCCGGCAAAGGCGGTGACGGCCGACAGCGTCTGCGTGTCCACCGTCTCCGCGGTCAGCGTGCCCGCGGCGATGTCCCGCTGGAGCGTGAAGATCGCCTGCGGCGCGGGGCTGATGCTCTGACGGCCGAGTGTCGTGTATCGCTGGCCGGCGTCGTCGTAGACGGCGACCTCGAGGTGGAGCTGCTCGCCCCGCCGCAACAGGGGCGCGAGGTCGCGCGGCTGACCGGCGCCCGCCGGGCGCCCGAGGCGAACCTGGAAGGCACCGTTGCGCACGGAGACCTCCGGGTGGACCTCCTGCCAGGCGCACGTCGGCGCGACCGACGCATCACACGGGTCGTCCTCCGCCGCGACGGGGGCGTCGGCCGTGGTGTAGACCCGAAAGCGGAGCCGCGCCTGGCCCTGGACCGGCGCACCGTCCCGATCCAGAAAGCCGCTGTACGGGACGACCTGCGAGACGGGCTCGGCCTGCGCGCTCGTGGTGGTCAGAGTCGCCGAGACGAGCACGATCGAGTTCAGGCGGCGCCGGATGCGCATTTTGGGCACCCCTGTCCGGGCAGGCACCCGGGAGGTGACACGGCGAACGGGGATGTACGGAAGAAGTCAGGAGTTACCATGACCCCATCCTGCAGGGCAATCCGGCCTGCCCGCCGCACACACCGACGAAAGACGAATCACATCGTCCCGGAGTAGTACACCGTCGGTTTGCCCGGTTCGTCGTTGGGCACGCTGACGGTCAGGCGGCCGTCTTGTACGCAGAAGGGCAGGCGCTTGGTCTCGCCGTCCTGGGTCTGGACGATCTCGTTGCCCTCGACCACGTAGTCCGAGACGTCCGTCTCGTCGTCCGTGTCGACGTCGGTTTTGGTGCAGTCGCAGGTCTCGGCGGTCTCTTCACACGTCCAGCCCTCTTCCTCGTCGGCAATCAGCGCGCAGGGCTGGCCGCCAATACAGGACTTGGGCACGTAGAGCGTGATCGTCGCCGTGCGGGTGGTGCGCGGGGTCAGCTTGCCGTCGGCGAAGGTGATGGTGCCGTCGATCTGCAGGTCGATACCGGCCGTGGCGCCCGGGCACTGGCCGTCGAAGGGATCGGACCCGATGCTGCCGTCGCCCGAGCAGATCCGGTCGACCGTCCACGTCCCGGTCGGATCGCCGCCGCAGGCCTCGAACGCCGCCGCGACGTCGGCGCATTCGGAGTGAATGATCGCCTCGCCGTCGACGAAGATGACCGAGAACCGAGAGAAGTGGGTCACGGGGCCGCTGACGAGCCCGCCTGCCAGCGAAGAGCCCTCGATCTCCACCCAGGCGCCCGCCTCGTACACGGCCAGGACCGGCTTCTGGCCCTCGGGCACGGTGCCGTCGAAGGCGATGGCGAGCGTGGCCGGGGTGCTGAACGTGGTGCCGTCGGGCCCGAAGTCGTAGACCGGTGTCGCGCTGCCGTCGACGGGGGCCGCGACGTCGAGGGTGATGGTCGTGTCGGCCCCGAGCGCGCCCGGGGGGATGGCCAGACGGCCCTTGCCGTCCGCCGCGGCGACCTCGCCGCCCTCCGCCGCGGTGACGGCCACCGTCACGGTCTCACCGGGGACGAATTCGCCCCCGCCGCCGCTGCCGCCGGAAGCGGACGGCCCGCCGTCTGCCGACGCGTCCTCGTCCGCCTTGTCGCAGCCGGCGACGATCAGCGCCGCCGCGAGCAGGGAAAACAGCCAGGGCGCCCGCTGCATCGAGATTCGAGAGTTCATCATGTGCGTCTTCCGTTCGTTTCGCTTCGAGGTGGGTTGCCGAGGGACATACGGGATTGCATGAATGTCGACACGAAACAATTCGGGATGCTTCCGACGGCGGGGCCGTCAGCGCGTCGGCGGGATCTCGAGCGCGTGCACCTCGCACACCGGCGGCCGCTCGAGCGGGCGACCGTCCGGCCCCTGCGGGAATGGCTCGTGGGGCCCCGGAGGGACCGGCGGGCGCAGGTCGCAAAGGACCGAGACCACTCGCCCCGCCGCGTCGGCGAGGCGCTCCGCAGGCACGGCGGCGGACGGCCCGAGGACCACCTCGCCGGCCGCGGTCTGCAGGCGAAATGCGTCGCCGAGATAGGCCCGGACGGACTTCACGGGTGGGATCGGGTCGTGGACGAGCAGGCCGACGTGGACCTCGGGCGGCACGCCGCCCTGCGGGGGCCGAGGCAGGTCGCGAGCGCCGCCGCAGGCGAACAGGGCGACCGGAGTGAGCGCGACGATGAGATGCATGAGCGGGGCGGAGCCTGGGTGCATGGGGTGTATGAGACCGCGCGCCCCGGGGCCACGGTCAATCCCAAATCGACGGGTCGTCATCGCGGTTCAGCGGGGGGAAGGCGTCGCGCGTTCGGTGCCGCCCTCCGCGCCGAGATTCCGCCGACCCCCATTGGGCGCGGGTTCATCCCCGACCGGCAACGCGGGATCGGCCGCATCGATCGCCGGCGAGCCGGGCGCCAGCGTGTAGTCGAAGGCCGCGGCGTTGCGGTACGCGGGGTCGACGACCACGACGCCCGCGCCCTGGAGGGCGCTCGCGGGCTGCGGATCGGTGATCTGCCAGAGGGCCGTGTGCGAGAGGCGCAGCTCGGGCCGGCGACCGCAGCACGGCGCGGGTCCGTAGTAGTCGAAGAGCCGCGGGAAGTGGCTGAGGATGGCGTTCTGGACGACGACCGGTTGAATCGTCTCCAGGAAGAACAGCGGATCGGCCTGCAGACCGGCGTGGGCGATGGTGACCTGGTCGAAGACGAACGTCCCGTACCCACGAAGGTAGATGGGCGTGCGCGCCCCGCGGAGGTCGAAGAGCGCGTTGCGGACCGTCATCGACCAGCTCTGGGGGTCACCGGGAAACCCGAGGGTCGGCGAGCTGCGGAGACAGTGCCCGGCGAACCCCCGCACTTCGGCGTGATCGCCTTGAATGCGGAAGGAATAGGCGGCGTCGTCGGGGCAGTCCGGGCGGCCGATGACGGTGTCTTCGAGGACCATGCGCTCGCCCGAGACGTCCGCGACGAGGTTCAAGGCCCCGGCCCCCTCGCCGATCATCCGGAGGCCGCGGACGAGACCCCGGAACGAGGCGATCTCGGCCTGGCTGTGGACGACGAGTGACTCGACGAACACGCGGTCGCCGGTGGAGACGAACGACGTGAGCGTGTGCGGACCGACCTCGACCTCCGTGCCGGCGACGACCGCGATGCGGCCGGGCAGGAGGTTCCCCCGGTTGTCCCGCTGCGTCACGACATTGTCCGAGAGCCTGAATCCGGCCCCTTCGACCGAGGCGATCGTCGCCTGCAGGCGAGCGTCGCCCTGGGTGCATCCGGGGGCGGGGTCGTTGGCCGGCGCCGGCTCGAAGGCGGTATTGTCGACGATCCGCCCGCCCTGAACCCGGCGCAGGAGGATGGCCGCGCGGCCGCACTGCGGCGAACGCTGACGGTCCGGGTTCTCGGAGACCGTGTTCCCCTCCACGACGACCTCCGTCGAGTCGATCACGTGAATGCCGGCGCTGTAGTCGTCCGGGTCCGCGGGCGCGCCGAACTCGGCCCGCGGCTCCTCGCAGGGGTGGCCGCCGCCCGAATACTGAATCGCCACGCCTCGGACGACCGGGGCGCGCGCGTTCGCGACGACGACCGTGCCCAGGTTCATGGGATCGCGCGGGACGGTGGTCGAGAACCCGTTGAGGTCGACGGCCTCCGGCTGCCCGCTGAGGATGAACTCGCCGCCGTAGTAGGTATTGGTCACCGCGAGGTTCGCCGTGTTCTGAACGTCGAGGGCGAGCGCGAGGCAGGCGCCGCCGTGACCCTCGGGGCCGAACTCGTTGAACTGGATGCGGTTGTCGCGGCCGGCGAGGTACACGCCCACCGCCCCCTCGGCGGAGCCGTCGCCGCCGACGAAGAGGTTGCGTTCGATGCGATTGCGGTCGCTGCCGGCGAGAGACACGACCCGAAAAGGGGTCGTGCGCCCGCCGGCATCCACGCCGTAGGGGGCCCGATACTGAAATGTGTTCCCGATGAGGGCCGAGTCGGCGCTGAACCGCAGTGAGACGAAGTGGCCGATGCCGGGGGTCCGGGGGGTCTCCCGCAGGGACACGAAGGCGTCGCTCACGGTGACTCTGCGGCTCGCGAGCAGGTCGATCGCAGCGAGCGTCGTGCCCTGGCAGCCGTCGGGGATGGGCCCATCACCGCCGAGATACCCGAGGTTCAGGATGGTCAGCCCGTCGAGCCTCGAATCGGTCACGCCGTCGAGCCGGATCAGCGCGTGCTGGCCCGTCTCGAAGGCGCCCCCGCACCCCACGGATCCGCCCTCGACCTCGAGTCGTTCCAGCGTCACGCTGGTCGCGTCGGAGATCTCGATCAACGATCGCGCGGTGTCCGCCGGCGTCTCGAACCGAAGATCACTCAGGCGCACGCCCGAAGCGGCGATCTCGATTGCGGGCCGGTCGCTCGAGACGGCCACGAGGAAGGTCGCGCCGTCCGGTCCGCCGGAGACCGCGAGCCCCGGCGTCGTCAGGCGGAGTGGCGCGGGGTCGTCGAGGGCAAACGTCCCGGTCAGCTCCAGGCGCCCGCAGGGGCCCAGGCCGGCGAGCGCCGCGCGAATCGTCTCCGTCGTGCCGTCCGTGAGACGCATGATCTCGGGGTTGGCGTTGCACGCGAGCTCGCAACCGTTGGCGTCGATCCGATCGGCATCGAGAAAGCCCGGAGCGCACGCGAAGCCGCACACGGCGTCGTCGCAGACCGAGACGGCCCCGGGACGCTGCGGACAGACGTGGCCGCACCCCCCGCAGTTCGACGGATCCGCGGCGACGAGGGCCTCGGGAATCTCTTCGTCGATGGCCCCGTCGCAGTCGTCGTCGCGGCCGTTGCATTGCTCGGGGACGCTGCGGTCCGCGCTCGACCCGGGCGCCGTGTCGCAGCGAACGCCGCGGCCGGTGCCATCGCACTCCAGCGCCCCTTGCCCGCACTCGCCCTCCACGACGCAGAGGTCGCCGACCGGCCAGTCTTCGTCGACGAGGCCGTCACAGTCATTGTCGCGAGCGTCGCAGACCTCCTCCTGGGACGGAGACGGGGTACACGCGTACTCGCACCCGTTGGCCGGCAGGCCGTCGATGTCGTGGAATCCCCGGCGACACCCGGCAATGGTACACGCCCCCCCGACGCAGGCCGCGAGCGCGCCGTCGAGTGCGCAGGCCCGCTGACACCGGCCGCAGTGCTCCAGGCTGGCCTGGAGGTCGAAGTCCTCGTCGACGGCCCCGTCGCAGTCCTCGTCGCGCCCGTCACAGGTCTCGGGTCGGGAACGGTCGTCGGAGCCCCCGGGCGCCGTGGAGCACCCGCGGTCCCCGCCCGGGCGGCACTCGTATCGACCCTGACCGCACGCGCCGCGACCATCACACGGTCCGCCGAGCTCGAAGTCCTCGTCGATGACGCCGTTGCAGTCGTCGTCGCGCCCGTCGCACCGTTCGACCGGGATGTCGCTCGGCACGCAGGCGTACTCGCACCCGGTCTCCGGCAGGCCGTCAATGTTCCAGAAGCCCCGGGCGCAGGTCTCGACGACGCACCGGCCGCCGACGCAGGCCATCTCGGCCGCATCCCCCGCGCAGATCACGCCACAGCGACCGCAGTGAAACGGATCCGCGTCGAGGTCGTAGCCTTCGTCCGTCCGGGCGTCGCAGTCGTCGTTGCGGCCGTTGCACGACTCCGTGGCACCGGGCCGCACGTCCGGGGACGTGTCGTCGCAATCGCCCCCGCAGCGGGTGAACCCGTCCCGGTCGAGGTCGAAACCCTCATCGACTGTCCCATTGCAGTCGTCGTCGACGCCGTTGCAGGTTTCGTCCGCCGGCGGAAGGGGCGTGGCCCCGCAACGTACCCCGGCGCCGTCCGGTGAGCAGATGAAGCGTCCCGGCGCGCGACAGGCGCCGATGCCCGAGGTGCACGGCTCACCGACCTCCGGGTAGGGTTCGTCGATGTCGCCGTCGCAGTCGTCGTCCACCCCGTTGCAGAGCTCCGTCGAGCCCTCGCACGGCGCCTCGCACCCGTCGACGGCGCTCGAGTCCGCGTCCACCCATCCCGGGTCACAGCGCTCGATGCGGCAGCGCCCGTCGCGGCAGACGGGGGTGGCGTTGGGCGTGGCACACGCCGCACCGCACGCGCCGCAGTGGTCGAGATCGGTGCCGAGATCGAAGTCCTCGTCCACGAGCCCGTCACAGTCGTTGTCCGCCGCGTCGCAGGCCTCGACGCCGCCATTGGTCGGCAGGCAGGCGTATTCGCACCCGGTGCTGACCTCCCCGTCGAGGTCGCGGAACCCCGGTTCGCAGTTCAACACGACACAGTGGCCGCTCGAACACCCGAACGATCCGTTGGCGAAGCGACGGCAGTCGTTGCCGCAGGTGCCGCAGTGCCGCACGTTCTCGTCCAGGGGCAGGTGATCCTCGTCGACGACCCCGTCGCAGTCGTTGTCGCGGTAATCGCACAGTTCGGCGCCGCCCTCGGAGATCGTGCAGGCCGCCTCGCAGCCGTTGAGGGGGTCGCCGTCGAAGTCGTGGAATCCGTCTTCACAGCCGGTGACGGCACACTCGCCCTCCACGCAGATGCTCGTGGCCTGCGGAAACGCGCAGGTCCGGCCGCAGGCGCCGCAGTTCTCCGGGTCGACGTCGGTGAAGATGTCCTCGTCGACGGCGCCGTCACAGTCATTGTCCAGATAGTCGCATTGGCCGGCCTCCTGGCCGCTCGGAGCGCACTCACAGCCGTTCGAGGGCTTGCCGTCGACGTCGACGTTGGCGCCGAGACACTGGGCGACCACACACGCCCCATCCCGGCACGTCGCGGCCGCGTTGGGGAGGCGGCAGGCGCGGTCCCCGGTCAGGGCTTCGTCGGTCTGACCGTCACAGTCGTTGTCGATGCCGTCGCAGAGTTCATCGGTGAGGGCGTCGCAGGCCCCCCATTGGCCGTTGGCACAGATCCGGCGGCCGCCGAGGCAGGCCCCGAGCCGCTCGACGCAGGCGTCGACCTCGCCGTCCGTGCAGACCGGCGCCTCGGACGGCAGGAGTTCGAGGTCGGGCGGCGTCCCGTCGGAGGCCTCGTCCTCGAAACGCCCGCCGCCGGGGAGCGCCGGATCGGCTCGGTAGGCATACGTTCGTTCTCCCGCGGGGAGGCGCCAGCCCTCGCGCTCGATGTTCAGCCGGTAGCGTTCGATCTTCGAGGCCGGTGTCTCGAACCGGCCCGTGGCGTCGGTCACCAGCGTCGCGTAGCTCAGATCGCGACCGGCGAGCTGCAAACGCACCGTCGTGCCGCCGTGATCGGTCTCACCCCGCAGTCGCACCCGGCCGGCAAACGCGACGGCGTCCGGTCCCTGGGCGTCGTGCTGAAGGGCGATGACACCGAGGTCGCTGGTCTCGCCCCGCACGACCGTCACCGAGCGGGTCTCGGGCACGAAACCGGGGAGCGCGGCGCGGAGGAGGTACTGCCCCGCCGGGACGCTTTCGAAGGCAAAGTGCCCGTCCGCGTCGGGGTGCCGGAGTCCGACGGCGCGGCCCCCGTCGGGGGGAAGGAGCTCCAGCACCGCGCTCAGGATGGTGTCGGGTGCGGCGAAACGAAGGAGCCGTACCTCGCCGCGGAGCGCACCGGGCGCCTGCTGCGACTCGGGCGTCGCCGGGTCGTAGGGGTTGGTGGCCGTGATGTCACTGCAGGCGAGGAGTGCGCCCCCGAGGGCCACGAGCCCGATCGCCATCGACAGGCCGATGCGTCGGCCGCCCCCCGTCCGCTCCATCCCGCATCCCCCGAGCTTTTCCGGAGGCATTACAGTGGCACAAGGGTCGCACTCGCGCCAATCACCGCGCCGTCACGTCCACGAGCCCGATCATGCCGCGCTCCGCGTGCTCGAGAATGTGGCAGTGGTACATCCAGAGACCGGGGCGATCGTCGGGTTGAAATCGCAGGTGCAGGGTGCCCTTGCCCGGGACGTCGACCGTGTCGTACCAGCCGGCCAGGGCGCCGGCACCGTCATCACCCGGCACGACCTGGAACGAGAAGCCGTGCAGGTGGAACGGGTGGCTCATCTCCGAGTCGTTGACGACCGCCCACTCGACGACGTCGCCGACCGCGGCGGTCAGCGGGGTCACGTCGGGGAAGACCTCGTCGTTGATGAGGAAAACGGGCTCGGGGGCGGCCGTTTCGTCGCCGGTCGCGGCGCCGCTGTCGCCATGGCCCGCGTGGCCGCCCGGGCTCGCGACCTTCTCGGAGAGCACGAGGGTCGCCCGCGTCGCCGGCGGGCCGAGGGGGTCGATGCTTCGCAGCCCCTGCGGAAGCGCGAGCGGTGCCTCGGGCGCGCGGCCCGTGGCGTTCAGGGTCGCGAGAACGACCGCGGGCGCGTCGCCGGTGCCGTGACCCCGGTCGTGGGGCAGCGCGGTCAGCGTCGAGGTCGCCGGCGTGGCGTCGGTGGCCTCGACGAGCAACTCCGCGCGCGCACCGGGGACGAGCAGCAGCCCACCGTCATCGACCGGCTCGGGGGCGGGCAGCAGCCCCGCGTCGCCGGCGATGCGGGTCAGCCGCCACCCCGGCGCGACGAGACGCAGGTAGCGGGCGTTCGCGGCATTGATCAGGCGCCACCGCTCCGGGCGCCCGCGGTCGAGCGTCAGCGTCGGGTGCGCGGCCCCGTTGACCAGAAGCAGGTTGCCCTGCCGACCCAGCATCACCGTGCCCATGTGCGCGGCGTGCGCCCCGAGCGGCGCGTCGTCGTCCGCATAGTCGAAGTCGGCGAGCGTGCCGTCGGCCTCGAGCAGCACGTCGTCGAGCACGAGCACGCGCTCGGCCAGGCCGGTCAGCGCCGCCGGCTCGTCGGGGTCGTCGACGATGATGGGCGCATACAGGCCACGCTCGACCTGCTCGTCGGAGCGCACGTGCGGATGGAACCAGAAGGTCCCGGCGTCGGGCACGACGAAGTCGTAGACGAACGCACCGCCCGGGGCGATGCCCCCCGCGACGGGCACGCCGTCCATTTCGAGCGGCACGCGCAGGCCGTGCCAGTGAATCGTCGTCGCCGTCGGCAGGTCGTTGCGGAAGCGGACGATGACCCGGTCGCCGCGACGGGCGCGCAGCAGCGGTCCGGGAACCTGTCCGTCGTAGCCCCAGACGGCCGTCGGGCGGCCCGGCAGGTACTCGGCCGTGGCCTCGCGGGCCGTCAGTTCGACGTCGAGGACGTCGGGCGCCGGATCCCGGTCGACGAGCAGCGGCGGCTGCGGCAACTCCGGGCCGGGACCGGGCTCGATGTGCGCCGGTCGCGGGGTTTCGGGGCCGGCCGAGGCCGCGTCGGCGCGCGCGGCGTCCGGCCCGTGGGCGTGGGGATCGTCGCCGGTGTGTTCGCCGCAGGCCGAGAGCAGGGCGATCAGGGACGCCGACCGGGCCGCGAGGGCGGGCCGGCGGGGGAGGGGCATCGAGGGCGGGCGGCGACGGGTGTGGGCGGGCATCGGGGCTCCGGTGACGGGGGGGGGGCGGGGAGGCACTCGGGGTCGTGCGCCGGCGCTGCACGCGGCGTGCCGTCCGCTGGCCGGCGGGGCGGAGCGCGGCGGCGCGAGGCCCGCCGGTTCGACCCGTGCGCCGGGCGGGTACGGTGTGACCGCGGGGGTCACAGTGCCCCCAACGATTTCGGGGGGGCAATTCCGCCTCGAGTTCGCATAGTTTCCGAGGGCATCCGGGGGAGACGCGCCGTGGCCGATCGACCGACACCGCAGATGAACTTCGCCGGCCTGCAGGCCCGGCTCGTGCCCCTCGTGGCCGAGCTCTTCGCCACGCTGGCCTCCAAGAACCCGCTGCGCATGTACTTCGCGGACATCGCCGGGAAGACGCTGCTCGACGTGGTGCAGGTGCTCCGGGAAGAAGGTGTCTCGCAGGAGGCCATCGCCGCGTCGTTCGGCCTGACGATGAACGGCTTTCGCGACCGCATGCGCAAACTGCAGGACGCCCACCGGGCGGGCGTCGCCGTCGACGCGGGGCACCGGACGCTGCTCGAACGCGTGCACGCAGTCATCGACGAACAGGCCGGCCCCGACGGCTGGACGAGCGCCGACGCCCTGACGGACGCGTTCCGGGGCACGAAGAACGACACGCTGCAGGGGGTGCTGACGTTTTTGCAGAAGTCCGCGCTGATCGAGGCGCGCGGGCGGGGCGCGAAGAAGGCGTACCGGGTGGTCGATGCCCCCGTCGCCGACGAGCTGACCGAGCACGACGTGCAGGTCACGCTGTACCGCGAGGGCCCGTTCACGCTCGAGCGGCTCGTGAACAGGCTCGAAGCCCCGGAGGGACAGGTCGAGGCGCTGCTCGGGCGTATCCGCGCGCGCGGCGAGCTCGAAGAGCGCGAGGAGGGCGGCGTGACGAGTTACGGCGCGCGGCGCTACCACATCCATTGGGACGACGTGGAGGGCTACGAGGCCGCCATCTACGATCACCTCGCGGCGGTCGTCGGCGCGCTGTGCAAGAAGCTTCGGATGCGGCAGCACGCGGCTTCGCTCAAAGACCTCACGGGGGGCGCGACGTTCACGTTCTACGTGCCGACGGACGATCCCCTGTGGCACGAGGTCAGCGGGTACCTGCGCGAGAACCGGCTGCGCCTCGAGGACTGGTTGACGCGTGCGCGGGCCCTCGAGGGGCAGCCGCATGCGCCGGGCACGCTGAAGCGTGTGACGATCTACGTCGGTCAGGCCGTCGACGACTGGGCCGACTGACCGGGTGCAAAGACGCCGACGAATGGGAGCGACATGAGCAGGATGCGCAGGGGAGGGGGCCGCGGCCCGGTCTGGACCCGGGTCGTGGGGGCGCTTTTTCTGGCCGCCTGTGGGGGAGAGTCGACGCGCGCCGCCGTGGATACGTCCGCCGACACGGGGGGCGCCGTGGAACGAACGGACGGCGCGGCCCCGTCGCCGGAACCGGACGCGTCCGTCGACCCGCCCCGGCCGCCCGAGCCCGATGCGTTCGTGTCCGCGCCGCCGTCGCCGCCCGAGCCCGACGCGGTGGTCGACCCGCCGCCGCCGCCGCCCGAGCCCGACGCGGTGGTCGACCCGCCGCCGCCGCCCGAGCCC
>JAKLJY010000091.1 GCA_023150895.1 Myxococcota bacterium
GCGCCGCCGCTGCCGCCGACGACGGGCTCTCCACCCGCGCCGCCGGTGGTCCCGCCGGTGTGATGCTCGCCCCCGTGCGCCTCGCCGCCGGTGCTACCGCCGGTGGAGCCGCCGGCCGCCTGGCCGCCGACCGCAGCGTCCGCGCCGCCGCCCGTGGACTCGTCATCCGACGAACAGGCCTGGAAACCGAAGACGAGCGTGCTCGCCAGGAGGATACGTTCTGCGATGTTCATGGTTCTCCCCTTCTTGAAAATGCGAAAACCGGCCCGCCGCGGGCCGGTCTGTGACAAGCGTGTGCCGACTATGCCGCAGGACGCTCGATCAGAGCAATTCCGCGGCGGGCATCCGCAACCGCCCTTACTTGTCGAGCTTGTTGGCCTCGGCGTACTTCTTCTTGAGTTCCTCGGCGACCTCGTTGGGCACCTGGGCGTAGCGCGAGAACTCCATGGTGAACTCGGCCTTGCCCTGGGTGGCGGAGCGGAGCTCGGTGGAGTACCCGAACATGGCGGCGAGGGGCACCTCGGCCTCGGTGCGGGAGAAGCCCTCTTCTTCGGAGGTCCCGGTGATCATGCCGCGGCGCGAAAGCAGGGTGCGAGCCATGGCGCCCTGGAACTCGTTGGGGCCCTCGCAGGCGACCTTCATGACCGGCTCGAGGATCACGGGCGCGGCCTTGGCGTACGCCTCGCGGAAGGCGCCGCGGGCGGCTTCCTGGAACGCGATGTCCGACGAGTCGACCGCGTGGGCGGCGCCGTCGTTGATGACGCACTTGATGTTCACCACCGGGAAGCCGATGAGGCGACCCTTGGGCATCATCGACTTGAAGCCCTTGTCACAGGAGGAGATGAACTCCTTCGGGATCACGCCGCCGACGATCTGCTCCTCGAAGAAGTAGTCGGCCTCGGCGTAGGGCTCGATGAAACCGGCGACGCGGCCGTACTGACCGGAGCCGCCCGTCTGCTTCTTGTGGGTGTAGTTGAACTCGGCCTTGCGGCTGATCGTCTCGCGGTAGGCGACCTGCGGCGCGCCCGTCTCGACGTCGCACTGGTACTCGCGCTTCATGCGCTCGACGTAGACCTCGAGGTGCAGCTCGCCCATGCCGCAGATGATGGTCTGGCCGGACTCTTCGTCCACGTAGCTGCGGAAGGTCGGGTCCTCACGGGTGAAGCGCCCGAGCGCCTTGCCCATGTTGATCTGCGACTTGCTGTCCTTCGGCTTGATCATCAGCTTGATGACCGGCTCGGGCACGAACATCGAGGTCATGGCGATCTCGACGGTGCCGTCCGTGAAGGTGTCGCCCGAGTTGCAGTCGACGCCGAAGAGGGCGCAGAGGTCGCCCGCGCAGGTGTCCTCGATGTCCTCCATCTCGTTGGAGTGCATGCGGACGATGCGGCCGACCTTCACCTTGCGCTTGTTGCGCATGTTGATGATGGTGTCGCCCTTCTTCAGGGTGCCCTGGTAGACGCGGACGTAGGTCAACTGGCCGTAGCGGCCGTCGTCGAGCTTGAACGCGAGCATGACGAGGGGCTTGGACGGATCGGTCGAGAGCGTGACCGGGGCCTCGTTGCGGTCGAGGTCGACGCCGTCGTTCGACACGTCGGTCGGGTTCGGGAGGTAGTAATCGACGCCGTCGAGCAGGAGCTGGACGCCCTTGTTCTTGTAGGCCGACCCGCACATGACCGGCGTCAGATCGAGGCTGATCGTGCCCTTGCGGATGGCGCGGCGGATCATCTCGACCGTCGGGTTGCCCTCGAGCACGGCTTCCATGAGCTCGTCGTCGTACATCGAGACGGCGTCGAGCATCTTCTCGCGGTACTCCTCGGCCTGCGCCTGGAGGTTTGCCGGGATGTCCGTCTCGGTGATCTCCTTGCCGCCCTCGCCCTCGAAGTAGAAGGCGCGCATGGTGACGAGGTCGACGACGCCCTTGAGGTCGGCCTCGACGCCGATGGGGATCTGGATCATGACCGCGTTGTGCGCGAGCTTCTCACGCAGCTGTCCGGCGACGCGGAAGGGGTTGGCACCCTGGCGGTCGAGTTTGTTGACGAACGCGATGCGCGGCACCTTGTAGCGGCGCATCTGGCGGTCGACGGTGATGGACTGGCTCTGGACACCGGCGACGCCGCACAGCACCAGGATGGCACCGTCGAGCACCCGCAGGGAGCGCTCCACCTCGATGGTGAAGTCGACGTGCCCCGGGGTGTCGATGATGTTGATGACCTTGTCCTTCCAGAAGCAGTGCGTCGCGGCGGACTGGATCGTGATGCCGCGCTCGCGCTCGAGCTCCATGGAGTCCATCTTCGCGCCGACGCCGTCCTTGCCCCGCACCTCGTGAATCTGGTGGATCCGGTCGGTGTAGAACAGGATCCGCTCGGTCAGGGTGGTCTTGCCCGAGTCGATGTGGGCACTGATGCCGATGTTTCGAACCTTCGAGAGGTCGGTGATCATGAATTTCGGCCTTCCGGTTGGGGGCGGTACGGGGTCAGAAAAGCGTCGCCCGCGGTCGGACCGCGGGTCCTCAAATCAGCGCGCGGCAGTATGGGGACGCCGCCGCGAAAAGCAAGTCGGATGTGACGACCGAGGGCGACGCTTGACCCGGCGGGGTGTTCTCTCCACGATGCGCCCGTGCCACGCCCCCGACCCCGCCGCTCGCCGGCTCCGCCCCGCCCCGCCCCCGATGAGACCGCGAGCCCGCGCCCGACCGGGCGTCTGGTGACACGGAAGGGTCCGGTGATGTTCGTGGAGATCGACGGCGAACGCCGGCCCTGCACCGCCCGGGGGCAAGGCAAGGGCGCGGTCGTCGGCGACGACGTGACGGTCGACGGCGAGGTCGTCACCGGATTCGCCGCGCGGCGCAGTGAACTCGTCCGGGTCGACGCGCTCGGCGACCGTCCCCACGTCATCGCAGCCAATGTCGATGTCATGTTCATCGTGTGCGCCGTCGAGCCCCCCCTCCGCGAGGGTCTCATCGATCGCTACCTCGTCGCCGCCCATGCGGCGCGCATCGCTCCGGTGATCGTCTTCAACAAGACCGACCTCTGGCTCGACGACGACCCCGAAGACGAAGAGGACTTCCGCGAGCGGCTCTCCCCCTACCCGCCCCTCGGCGTGCCCGTCATCTACACCTCGGCGCAGGAGAACAAGGGCCTCGCCGCCGTGCGGAAGGCGCTGAAGGGTCGCCTCGGCATCTTCGTCGGCCACAGTGGCGTCGGAAAGACGAGCCTGCTCAACGCGCTCGTCCCCGGCCTCGGCCACAAGACGCAGGAATTGTCGGAGCAGAGCGGGCGCGGTCGTCACACGACGACGCACACCGAGTTGTTCCGGGTGCCCGGCGGCGGCGAGGTCATCGACAGCCCCGGCATTCGGGCGTTCGGTCTCTGGGCCATCCCGCCCGATCAGGTCCGGCACCATTTCGTCGAGTTCGCGAAGTTCGCCGGTCAGTGTCGGTTCATGGATTGCATTCACGACCGCGAGCCCGGGTGCGCCATCAAGGATGCCGTCGAGCGCGAGGTGATCAGCCCGTTCCGGTACGAGGCGTACCTGCGCATCAAGGACTCGCTCGGCGACGACCTCCCGTGACCCCGGCCCGGCTCGACGTCCTGACGCGCGGTCTGCGCATCTGGCAGCGCCCCGACGGCCACAAGGCCGCCTCGGACGACGTCGTGCTCGCCGGACTCGCCGCGCGCGAGCAGCCCGCCGCCCGGCGATGCCTCGACCTCGGCACGGGGAAGGCCACGGTCGCGATGCTGCTCGGCGTCGCGTTGCCCGAAGCGGTGTTCATCGGGGTGGAAGCCTACCCGGAGAGTTTCGCGCTCGCCCTGCGCAACATCGCCGAGAACCGGCTCGAGGCGCGGCTCGCCGTCCGGCAGGGCGACCTGCGCGACCCGACCGTCCTCGCCGGTGAAGCGCCCTTCGACCTGATCACGGGCGCCCCGCCCTTCATGCCCGTCGGCAGCGGCCCGCCGCCGAGCGACCCCCAGCGGGCGGCCGGGCGCTTCGAGCTGCGCGGGGGCGTAGAAGCCTATGCCGCGACGGCGGTCCGCCACCTCGCCCCCGGTGGCCGTTTCGTCGTCCTGATGGACGGTGCGGGCGGCGCACGGGCAGCGGCGGCCCTCGGCGCGTCGGGGCTCGTGGTCCGGCGGCAGGTCGACGTTCGACCCCGACCGGACCGGGCGCCGACGTATCAGGTTCTCGTCGCCGCGCATCGGGCGGCCGGGGGGGCGAACGCCCCGGTGCGGGAGACGCTGTATATGCGGGACGCCGTCGGCGACGGCTGGTCGCCGCCATTCGCAGCGCTGCGGGCACGGCTGGACCTGCCGGGCGCCTGAACGGCACGGACATTGCTCCCGAGGGCCGCGCATTCAACGGCCCGGAGCCACCGCGTGTTCTCCAAGTACTCGATTTCCTTCACTCTTGCCGCCGGGGTCGCCTTGGCGGCGAGCCCCGCTGCCGCCGACCGCTGGTCCTGGCGTGCGTATCCTAACGGACCCGAGCGCTCCGCGGGCGGGAGCGAGCGCGGGGGCGTGGGCTTCCAGCTTTCGGCCGAGTGGCTGCTCGTCGCGCCCGCCCCCGGGGTCGACGTCGCGCGGCTCGCCGTCGAGGCCACGGCCCTCGCAAAGGCCCCTCGCCCGGCGGAGGCGCGCCACCTGCTGCGCGACCGGGTCATGCTGCGGGTCCCCGGCACGGACGCCGCGGGGCTGGAGACGCTCGCCCGCGCGCTCCTCGGCCGCGGCCTCGCCGCCGACGTCTGGCCCGCGCTCAGCCGGGCGACCGGCGTCGGTTTCACCGATGGATTCCTCGCCGCCCGCCTGCGCGACGTCGTGCCTGCCACGGCCTGGGAGAAGGCCGGTGTCGAGTTCGTGGGGTGGACGCGTCTGCCCGGCGTCGCCCGTCTGCGCGCTGTCGACGGCGACGCCATCCGGGCCGCATGGGCGCTCGTCGACCTCCCCGAGGTCGCCTGGGCCGAGCCGGATCTCATCCGCCACGTCAAACCCCTCGGCATGCCCGACGACCCCGAACTCGGCGCGCAGTGGCACCTCGAGTCGGCCGACGATCGCGGCGACATTCAGGCCAACGCCGCCTGGGCCATCACCACGGGCACGCCCGAGACGCGGATCGCCATCTTCGACACGGGTTTCGACCTCGACCACCCGGATCTCGTGCCCAACCTCGTCCCCGGCTTCGACGCCGCGGGCAACGACGCCATCCCGGAGGCCGGCTGCAGCAGCTCTCCCGACGGGGCGGGGCCGGCGCAGTCCTGCCCGGGCGACCAGCCCTATCGGGAGAGTCACGGCACGGCCGTCGCCGGCCTGAGCGCCGCGCGCGGCGGGAACAGCCTCAACGGCACCGGCGTCTGCCCCGACTGCTCCATCTACCCGGTGCGCATCATCGCCGACCAGGGCTTCCGGTCCCTCAGCACGGCGGAGGCCTTCCGCCGGGCCGGCGAGGACGGCGTCTCGGTCATCAACAACTCCTGGGGGCCGAGCCTGACGCGCTTCTTCCCGCTCTCGGAGGCCGAGCGCGAGGCGCTGTTCTTCGTCACCCGCGAGGCGCGCGGCGGGCTCGGCATCGCCGTTCTCTTCGCCGCCGGCAACGACTTCTTCACGCCGGCCAACGCCAACCCGTACGCCAGCTACCCCGACGTCATCACCGTGGCGGCGAGCACCCGCAAGGATGACTTCGCCTGCTACAGCGACTACGGGACGGTCATCTCCATCGCCGCGCCGAGCCAGGGCTGCTTCGACGGCGAGGACGGCATCGCCACGACCGACTTCCAGGGTGCCGAGGGATACAGCGCCGGGGACTTCACCACCGGGTTCGGCGGCACCAGCGCCGCCTGCCCGGTGGCCTCCGGTCTCGCCGGCCTCATCCTGTCCGTGAACCCGGGCCTGACGGCACAGCAGGTCAAGGTGATCATGGAGGCCACCGCCGCCAAGATCCGCGCCGACAAGAACCCGTGGCAGCAGCAGTTCGGCATCGATCTGGCCACCGAGTTCGCCTACGACGAACGCGGCTTCAGCCAGGGCTTCGGGTACGGGCGCATCGACGCCGCCGCGGCCGTCGCGCTCGCCCGGGACATGCCCCCCGCCGCCGGGGCCGCCTGCAGCGACGACGCGAGCTGCCCGCTCTGCCTCGACGGCCGCTGTGCCACGCCCTGCGCCGCCGACGCCGAGTGCCTCGGGTCGATGCGGTGTCTTCCCGTCGCCGGGGCCGAGGGCTCGAGCGCCTGCCAGGTGCCCCGCCCCGCCGCGACGGACGTCGGGCAGCCCTGCGCCCCGGACTGCGACGTGTGCGTCGTCACCGTCGACAGTCAGTTCGAGAACGCCAACATCTGTACGGCCCGCTGCCCCGGGGGCGACGAAGAGTGCCCCTTCGGCTTCGACTGCCGGCGCCTCAACGACAACGAGCCGGCCGTCTGCGTGCCGGGCAACGCCGAGTGCGGCGCCCGCTGGGACGACGTGCGCTGCCAGAGCCAGGTGCAGGTCTCCGGCGGCGGTGAGGACTTCTGCTCCTGCGAGTGCATTCCCGGCACGCCGGGCGCCTGCCCCGAGGGCATGGTGTGCAGCTCGGTGTTCTGCCAGCAGACCCGCGAGGGCATCTTGTGTCAGGCGTCGAGCGATCGGGAGGCCAACTACCTGCCGATGTGCGTGCCCGACCCGGACTTCCGGCGCGCCTGCGAGTCCCACGGTCAGTGTGGCGGCGGCATGTTCTGCATCGACGGCACCTGCAGCCCGGATCAGGGCGAGGGGGGCTGCGACATCTGTGTTTCCTGCGCCGACGACAGCGAGTGCGCGGCGGGCGAGGCCTGCGTGAACATCCCCTCCCGCGGCCCGCACTGCCTCAAACAGTGCGTCACGCAGGACGACTGCCCCGGGACGACCGTCTGCAACGATCTGCCGGGGCCGGGGCCGACGTACTGCATCAACGAGAACTACCAGTCGAAGGGCATCTGCCCGAACTCGTGGCGCTGCGAGGTCGAGGGGCGCTGTTTCATGGAAAGCGACTGCCCGGACGGCGTCGCCTGTGAAGACAACACCTGCGGCGGCGCCTCGACGCCGGACGCCGCGGTGGCGGACGCGCAGGTCCCGCCCGACGCCGGCCCGGTTCCGGATGCGGCCGACCCCGTCGCTCCGGACGCCGAGGTCCCCGTCGCGCAGGACGACGCGGCGGTGGTCGAGCCGGACGGCTCGAAGCCTGCCGACGGCGACGCCGAGGCCGGCTCGAAGAGTGGTGGCTGCACCGTCTCGACGGGTGGTCTTCCGGTGGGCGCGCCGCTCTGGCTCGCCGCACCGTTCGCGCTCGCGGCCGTTCGCCGGCGCCGCCGCCGCGGCTGAGCGGTCGCCGCCGACCCCGCGCGCGCTCAGCGCAGGGGGCGCTCCTTGCCCATCGCAAAGACGACGTCCTCGTCCAGGAAGCGCTGGATGTCCTCGGCCGCACGCCGCTGCTGGGCATAGTCGGCCGGTGAGACCCGCTCGCAGGTCATGGCGACGGTCTGTCGGACGGTCACCTGGCGACCCTCGCCGCTCACCTGTCGTTCGAATGTGAGGCACGGCGACTCGATGCGCGTCGTCTGGGGCAGCCGCTTCACCCGGGCCTGCGCGGGTGCCTCGAGGTCGACGGTCCAGACGAGTGTCCGCGGCGCCCCGAGGAGCAGGGGAAAACGACGCTCACCGAGGGTGAAATACGCCGAAGCGCTCCAGCCGACGGGGATCTTCACCCGCAGCTCGTCCCCCTCGCGTCGACCCGCCGAGGGGGCCGCGACCTTGAAGTTCAGGGTGGCCGGCTGGCGGACGTGCGTCAGATCGCCCGTCTCCACGTCCGAGATGCGTCCGCCCGCCAGCGTCCCGCCGATCTGCTGCTGCAGCATCTGCGTGAGCTGTTCCGCATTGCGCGCCGCTCGCCGCAGCGACGACGCGACGCGCCCGCGGGCGGTCATGGTCACCTGTCCGGCGGCGCTGCCGTCCTCGGCGAGCGCCAGGCGGCTGGCCACGGTCGACGTGTCGAGGGCCGCCGCCTGATAGGGAATCTCGCGCCACTCGAACGCCGGCCGCGTGTCCGGCGCGGCGCGGCCCGCCAGGAAGGGGGCCGGATCGAGGACGAGCGACGTCGTGCCCTGGTCGTCGTGTCGGAGGACGTCGAGATCGAGGAGCTCGACGGTGGGATCGAAGAAGCGCCCCTCCGGCAGACCCGGTTGCGCCGGCACGTAGACGATGGCGTGGTTGAACTGCTGCATCGGGACCTTGCGGAGCACCGGCCCGGCGTCGCGCGTCCGGACGAGGGCAAAGTGCGCCTTGATGCCTCCGAGGTGAGCCAGCGTGATGAAGAGAACGGCCTTGTCCTTGCAGTCGCCGTAGCGGCGCGCGACGACCACCGGGGCCGCATGGGGTTTGACGCCGGCGATGAAGCCCTCGTAGTCCTGCTGGTAGCGGATCTCGTCCATCAGCCATTCCTGGATGCGGTCGACCTTGTCCGCGGGGGACGTCGCACCTTCGAAGAGGCGTTTCGCCAGCGCCTCGACCTCCGGACCGACGCGGAAGGCGTCCTTCAGGAGGGCGGCCTCCCATTGCACGAACATGCCCCAGTCCGGGACCGTGCTCACGACGAGGTTCGCGGCCGCCTCGTGAAGCGTGGGCATCGACGGTTCCGGCATGACCGGCGCCACGTCTCGGGCGGACCACTCGACCCGCACGAGGTCGCCCACCGCGCGCTCGCTGCGCTCCGACGTGCCCCGTCGCTCCTCGATGAGCGGCGTCCCCTGGGGCACGTACAGCACCCACCGGCTCACCCGGGCCTGGGCGGCCGTCCCGGCGAACCACCACTGGCGGGCCATGTGACCCGCGAGGTACCCGTCCGGCGGCGAGTCGAGGCGGTACTGCAGGACCACCGTGCTGCCCACGCCGAGCTGGCGGAAGCGGACGCTGCGCCCGCGAATCGTGCTCGCCTCGGTGCGCTTGCCCGCGGCATCGACCACGTAGGCGTGCAGGATGCGGGCGCGCCCGTCGCTGCGCAGCGTCTGATGCGTGAGGCGGTCACGCCCGGCATCGTTGACCGCATGGGCGACCGTCGTGATGTAGTTGACCGTGCTGCCGTCCGCCCGCAGCGCGGTGACCTCGTCGTCGAGCAGGTACAGGACGTCGGCGGCCGGCGCGACCTTCACGTCGGGCCTCGAGGCGACCGCCTCGGCGATGGCCGCCTCGTCGGGCACGTCGGCGGCCCAGGCGCCGCGGCTTTCGGGTGCAAGGAAGTCCAGGCGGTGGGCGAGCTTTTCGTTCTCCGGATCGCGTTCCAGGGCCCGCTGCCAGGCGGCGAGCGCTTCGTCGCGCCGCCCGTTCTGATAGTAGAGTTCGGCGAGGCGGGCGTGGCCGACGGCGGCCGTCGGGACGAGCTCGACGAGCCGCTTCAACGTGGCCTCCGCGCCCACGACGTCCCCCGCGCGGCGCTGTGCCTCCGCCAGGCGCTCCCATGAGCTTCGCAGATGGGGCCAGTGCTGCGTCAGTCGGTGGGCGAGGCTGAGCGCGGTGTCGAAGTCTTCGTTGCCGAGCGCCTGCCACTGCAAGCGCTGCAGCATCGTCACGTCGTTCGGCGCCCGGGCGAGGACCTCGCGATACAGCTGCTCGGCCTGCGGGAAGAACTTGAGCTGTTCCCAACAGTCGCCGAGCTCGATCTGAACGGAGGGCCAGTCCGGGAAACGGGCGTCGAGGGCCGAAAGGAGCGTGCAGCGATCCTCCGTCCAGCCCTCGTCGCCGTAGAGATCGGCCAGTTGCAGCGCGGCGGCCGGCCGGTCCGGGTGGGCGGCCTGCACCGCCAGAATCTCCGCGCGGGCCTGTTCGGTGAGGTTCTGCTGGCGCAAGAACCGGGCCATCTTCAGCCGCAGGAAAGGCAACGCCGGGCCCGCCTCCTGCGCGAGCGCCGTCAGCAGGTCCGAGGTCGTCCCCCGCTCCTGGTTGTCCCAGAGCGCGCCGGCAAGCTGGTACCGCGCCGTCAGGCTTCGGGGGTGGGCTGCGGCGAAGGCCTCCGCCCGGGCGACCGCCAGGACCCGCAAGCCGAGCCGCTCCGCCCACTCGGCGGCATGGTGGGCCAGGCGCGCGCTCCCCTCGGGCAGACCCGCGAGCCGGCGGGCGACGATGGCCTCGGGCTCGATCGGTGCGGTGACCGGCGGTGGGCCGTCGGCATAGTGCGTGTCGGCGGGGACGGCCCTCAGCCCGGACACGACCACCCCGCCCGGCCCGGTGAGGCGCCCATCGAAGAGCCAGCTGCCGGCCTCGTGGGCCTGTTTGACGAGGATGCGGTTCACGCCCGCCGGCAGCGTCACCGGGACCACGAACCCCTGCGTCAGCCAGTCCGCGACGGCAGGCACCTGAAACACGAGCACGTCGTTGACCCAGATCTTGACCGGATCCGACGTCCCGAAGTGCAGCTCGTACGGGCCCGCAGCCGGGACCGTCACCGCGGCGGCGAGGTAGGCCACCTGCCAACGTACCGGATCGAGCAGCCCGGCCACGTCCAGGGGCCCGCGGGGGTCGGTGACGGGCGACGTGCGCCAGCCGATCTCGACGAGTTTTCCGGGATAGCGCGCCCCCAGATCGATGACCCGCTCGGGCGGCTGCTCGGTGTCGAATCCCTTACCCTGGTCGTTGTCCCAGGTGCCGACGACCGCCCAATCGAGCGGCGTGCCCAGGGTGGCCAGCGCGGCGTCCCGCGCCTCGAAGCGCCCCTGGAAGTGCTCCAGGTTCGCGAGCATCTGCGCGGCGAGGGCGCGGGTCTCCGCCGATGGATGGCCGCCGACGAGCGCCTCGAGCACGGGACGCAGCCGGGCCTTCTCGTCGGCCGTCCACTCGAGCTCACCCAGGGTGTGCAGATGGAGCAGCGACTGGTCATTCGACGGATCGAGGAGCGCCCGCCGGAGCGCGTCGAACTGGTCGAAGCGACGGAGCTCGAACACCGCCAGATCGGCCTCGATCTCGGCGGTGAGCGCCGCCTCCGGGGCGATCGCCCGGGCAGCCTCGACCGCTGCCCGCAGCTCGGCCGGCCCGACCGCCGTGTAGTATGCCTCCACGGCCGCCCGAAGCGCCGCCCGACCGCTCGCGTCCGCTGGCGAGGCCGCCGGACGGAGCGTCAGGGGCGGCGCGGCACATCCGAAGACCGCGAAGGCGAGCACCAGCGCCGCGATTGCCCAGCCCATGAAGCCCGCCAGGCGAACTGCGCCTGTGCCCGATCGTCCACGCTGAATCACGAGACCTCGATTCTTCCCGTCGTCGCTCGTCGTCGATGCATGTCGTGACGGTCCGCCCGCAGGTTGGAGGGGCGGCCGCCGCCCGGATGGAACGTCGGCGGCAATGACAGGGATTCCCGCACACGTCAAGCGACGATATGCTGAGGGTTCGACCACCGATGCCGGCCCCCGGAGAGCACCCTCGCGCCCCGCCCGGTTTCGACAGACCACCGACCGCGGACCCCGGCCCGACGGGCGCGGGGAAAAGCACGATGTCAGAAACGAGATTCGTCCTCCTCTCCGGCTGCAGCAGTGGATTCGGTTTCCGGGCCGCCCGTGAGCTCGCCCGTCGCGGCCACAAGGTGTTCGCCGGTTTCCGCGACCCCGCCGACCGCAACGCCGACCGCGCGCAGGCCCTGACGAACTTCGCCCGCCAGGGTGGCTACGCCCTCGAGACCGTGCGCCTCGACGTCGACGACGAGAGTTCGGTCCGGGCCGCGGTCGACCAGGTCCTCCAGCGCAGCGAGGGCCGCCTCGACGTGCTCGTCAACACCGCGGCCTACAGCGTGATGGGCCCCCTCGAGGCCTGTCAGCCGGAGCAGTTGCTCGCCGAGCTCGACACGAACGTGGTCGGCGCGTTGCGCCTCTTCCGCGCGGTCCTGCCGGTCATGCGGCGCGCAGGGCGCGGACGCATTCTGCAGGTCACCTCGGGTCTCGGCCGCGCGGCCGTGCCCTTCATGGGGCCCTACGGCATCAGCGCGTGGGCACAGGAGTGCTTCGCCGAGGTGCTGTCCTATGAGGCCGGCGCCTTCGGCGTCGAGGTCGGCATCCTCGAACCCGGGGCGTACCACACCGACCTCGGCGGGCCGGCCGTCAAGCCCGTCGGCGACGCCGACCGCCTCGCCATCTACGAACCCCAGCTCATTGCGTTCGCCGAGACGCTCCAGGCGACCGACCAACCGAAGGGTGATCCCGAAGAGGTCGCGCGCGCGGTCGCCGACGCCGTCGAAGCCGAGAGCGTGCCCCTCCGCACGGTCATCGGCGAGTCGGCCCGCGAGCTCGTCCGGCTCCGCACCGAGAGCACGACGGGCGAGTTCAAAGCGGCCATCATCGACAAGACGGGCCTCGCCCCGTTTCAGCCGGGGCGGCCGTCGGGCCGCGGCCGGGGCTGAGTGCCATGCCGGTCACGGTACACACGTTCGAGAGCACGCTGCTGCGCGGGAATCCGCTCGGCGACTCGCCGACGCGGCGGATTCCGGTCTACGTCCCGGAGGCGGCGTTCGCCCGCACGGGTGCCCGGTTTCCGGTGCTCTTCGCCCTCGCCGGGTTCACGGGCACGGGCCTGAGCTTTCTGAACTACGACTTCTATCAGCCGAACCTGCCGGACACCCTCGACGCGCTCATTGCCACGGGTGAAATGCCGCCATGCGTCGTGGTCATGGTGGACGGCATGACGGCGCTCGGCGGCAATCAGTATGTCGACTCGCCAGCCGTGGGCCCCTGGGCCCGACACATCACCGACGAGCTCGTGCCGTGGGCCGAGGCGACCCTGCCGGTGCTGCGCGGGCGCGAACATCGAGGCGTGTTCGGCAAGTCGTCCGGCGGCTACGGCGCGCTGATGATGGCGATTGAACACGCGGACACGTTCGCCGCGGCGGCGTCGCATTCCGGCGATTGTTACTTCGAATACTGCTACGGCGCGGACTTCCCGGGCGCCATCGACGCGTTGCGGAAGGCCGGCGGTCTCGAAGGCTGGCTTTCGACTTGGCGAAGTCACCCGAAGCTCCCGGGGTCCGCGTTTCCGGCCGTCAACGTCGTGGCCATGAGCGCCTTCTACAGCCCGAGCGCCGACCGCCCCGGGGCCTTCGACCTGCCGTTCGACCTCGAGACGGGGGAGATCCGGCCCGAGGTCTTCGCGCGCTGGAAGCTGCGCGACCCCGTAGCACTCGTCTCCGGGCGCGCCGACGTTCTCCGCAGCCTGAAACTCCTGTTCTTCGACTGCGGGCAACGGGACGAGTACCACCTCCACCATGGCAACCGAATCCTCCACGCCCGCCTGACGACGGCCGGCGTGCCGCACGTCTACGAAACGTTCGACGACGGGCATCGCGGCATCGGGTACCGGGTGAAGCACTCCCTGCCCCGCCTGGCCACCGCCCTCACGCACGGGGCCTGAGGTGCCCTTCGTCCCCTTCGCCGCGCCGCCGCCCGCGACCGTCGCGCCCGGCGTCGTGGTCGAAGTCGCGCAACGGCGGGTCGCCCCCCTCCCCGGCTTCGGCGGGCGCTGGCGTCTGCGGCTCGGCGATGTCTCCCGCGGGCATGTGCGGGTCGTGGTCGAACCCGCCCCGGGGCACGCCGGTCCAGCCGCGCTCGACGTCGTCGTCGCGGACGGCGGCCGGTACGCCTTCGTCGCCGAAGGGCAGCCCTACCTGCTCGAGGTCGAAGCGCTGATCAACTACCTGGTCGGCAGCGACTTCGCGCGGTTGCGGGTCATTCCCCTCGGGGGTGGGCTCGGTCCGGGCGGCGATGCCCCGGCCGGCCCCCCGCCACCCGACGCCCCGGCTGCCGCGCCCGCGATCGACATTGACGCCCTGCTGACCGACCTCGCGTCGGCACCGGTGGTCTTCCTCCGCAACGGCGTGGCCCATGCCCCGGCCGAGGCCGTGGCACACCTCAGGTCGAAGTGGTCGGCCGCGGGCGGCCCCGAAGCGACGCGGGAACCCGAGGCCTTCATCGAGCGATTCGCGACGCGCTCGTCGACGACCGACGCCCCATACGAGGTCCGTCACCCCGACGGCCGCACGGAGCCGGCGGCGGTCTACCTGCGCGCGCGCCTCTCGACGCTGCGTGCTCAGGCCTCCTCGCGGCGGACGCCCTCGAGTTCGAGCGGGAAATCGGGCCCGTAGACCTGCGCCGGCGTCTGAAAGCCCCGGTTCCACTCGCCGCGCAGCACACGATCGGCGATCGCGACGGCCGTCTGCGCCGTAAGATCGTACCCGTCGGGCAGCCGCAGCCGAGCGACGGCGGTGCGGCCATCGGCGTCGGCGACCTCTCCGTAGACGTAGAAAATCGTCCGGGCCCGTTCGGCGGCGTCGGGTCCGGCGGCGGCCGCGTCGATGCGGGCCTTCATCCACCGCTGGACGGGCTTCGACGACACGAGACCCGAGAACCACGGCAGGACGCGCGCGCCGATTCGAGCGGCGGTCGGCACGCACGCGAAGACTTCGATGTCCGGGATGCCGGTGGTGTACCAGGCCGTGGCAACGTCACCCCACGGCATGCGGATACCCGTGCGGAGACCGGCGTCGAACCCGAGGTCGAACGTGCGGCTGCGATCCGCCACCGGCACCCGCTCGAGACGCCCGCCCCGCCGGACGACGCCCTGCTCGCCGAGGTTCTCGCGCATCGTCGTCGCCGTGCCGTGGCTGAGGCGTCCGTTCGTGTGGAGCGCGAGCGTGAGGCGCACGGCCCCGGGCAAGCGCGCAGCGAGGTGGCGCGCGAGGCAGTCCGTCGGGACGACGTCGAGGCCGACCCCGGGCATGAGCATGACGCCCCGCTCGCGCGCCTCGTCCGTCCGGGCGGCGACCGCCTCGAAGACCTGCCACTCGCCGGTGATGTCGAGGTAGTGCACCCCGGTCCGCAAGCAGGCGGACACCATCGCGTGCGACGTCCGGGAGAACGGCCCGGCACAGTGAAGGACCACCGAAACCCCGGTGAGGCCGGCGTCGAGGGCCGCGGGCGAGTCGAGGTCGAATACGCGCGAAGGCACGCCGAGCGCCTCGCCGAGCGTCCCGGTGCGCTGCGCGTCGCGACCGGCGACGATGAGCGGCAGGCCGAGGCGGGCCGCGCGCTGGGCAATGAGCGCGCCGCTGAATCCATAGGCGCCGTAAACGAGCAGGGACATGGGTCTCACTTCATGCGGGCGGCCAGCGCGGCGGCCCGAGACTGCACCCGCGGATCGAAAGAGGTGACGGCCACGCCCTCGAGGCGCGTGACCCACGTCTTGCGAGCGGTCTTGGGAAACGGGAGCCCTTCGTCGAGCGCGCGCTCGACCCGGGCGAGCGCTTCCTGCAGCACGGCGTCCGACGGATGCTCCAGAAAACGCAGGACGAGTTCGAGGTCCTCGGGCACCGATCCAAGGGCCGTCCGGAGGGCATCGAGGGCCGCGACGAGGGCGGGTCCGCTCACCCCCGTGCGAACCGCCCGTGTCAGGCGGACCCGCTCGCGGGCGGCCGGATCGGCCGGGGCCTCCGGCGCCGGGAGCTTGTCCTTCAGATGCGCCGGGATCTCGCCGCGGTCGAACAGCGCGTCGAGCTGACGCTTGTACTGCGCCGTCGCCGTCGCGACTCGAGGCGAAGCCCGGCCCTCGCGGGGCGCACGGACCGATTCGTTGCGGTCCTTCGCGCGGTCCCGCTCACGCCAGCTCGGTTTCTCACCATCGGCCACGACGTCCCCCGTTTCGACCGCACTGTAGACCCCCCCTGCGGCCGTTGCAACGCGCGCCGGCCGGCTGGCATCCTCCCCCCGGCGACGCGCGCGGCGTCCCAGACCGGCGCCGCCCCTTGCACCTCAGAGCCGACCCAGGAGACTCCACCGTGATCGCGAACTTCACCGGGACCGAGCGCTACATCGCGTCGCAGGACCTCGCCGAGGCCGTGAACGTTGCCCTCGTCCTCGAACGCCCCCTGCTCATCAAGGGCGAGCCCGGCACCGGCAAGACGCTGCTCGCCCGCGCCGTCGCCGAACAGCTCCAGCGCCCGCTGCTGACCTGGCATGTCAAGAGCACCAGCCGCGCGATCGACGGCCTGTACGTCTACGACGCGGTTCAGCGACTCCAGGACAGCCGATTCGGCGACCGCGACATCCACGACATCCGGCAATACATCCGCTTCGGTGCCCTCGGGCGGGCCTTCCTGGCCGACGCGCCGTGCGTCACGCTCATCGACGAGATCGACAAGGCCGATCTCGAGTTCCCCAACGACCTGCTGCACGAGCTCGACGCCATGAGCTTCACGGTGATCGAGACGGGCGACGTCCATACCGCCAAGGTCCGCCCGCTCGTCATCATCACGAGCAACAACGAGAAGGAGCTGCCGGACGCGTTCCTGCGCCGGTGCATCTTCCACTTCATCGCATTCCCCGACCCGACCCTGATGGCGCGCATCGTGCGAGTCCACCATCCGTTGGTCCGGCAGTCGCTGCTCGACGAGGCCCTCGCCCGGTTCTACTGGCTGCGGACGCTGCCCGAGCTGCGCAAGAAGCCCTCGACGAGCGAGCTCATCGACTGGCTCGGGGCGCTCTTGCGAGGCGGGCTGGACGAAGAGACGCTCGCCGCCCGCATCCCGTACCTCGGCACCCTGCTGAAGAAGGAGCAGGACGTCGAGGCCGTCACGCGCCGCGGGCGCGGTTGGGCCCGGCATTGACCCCGGACGCGCCGCCCGACGGCGACCTCGGCGAGTTGGGGGAATCTCTGTTCCTGGAGTTCTTCTACTTGCTGCGCCGCAACGGCCTGCCGGTGACGACGCGGGAGTGGCTGACCTGCGTCGAGGCCCTCGACCGGGGGTTGGTGGCGGCGGATCTCAAACGCTTCTACGCGATCGCGCGGGCCACGCTCGTCAAGAACGAGCGGTACTACGACCTCTTCGATCAGTGCTTCACGCACTTCTTCCTCGGCGCGGAAGCCCCCCGGGCGCTCGTCAAGGCGGTCGACGAGTGGCTCGCGGATCCCCTCCCCATGCCGTCACTGTCGCCCGAGGAGCTGGCGGCCATGGAGCGCCTGGACCTCGACGAGCTGAAACGGCGCTTCGAGGAGACCCTGCGCGAACAGGACGAGCGCCACGACGGCGGCAGCAAATGGGTCGGCACCGGGGGCCGCAGCCCCTTCGGGCACGGGGGCGTCCACCCGTCGGGCATGCGCGTCGGCGGCGAGGGTCGCAGCCGCAGCGCGGTGCAGGTGGCCGCCGAGCGGCGTTTTCGCGACTATCGCAGCGATCTCGTGCTCGACACCCGGCAGATCGGCGTCGCCCTGCGCAAGCTGCGACAACTCGGCCGCAATGAGCTGCGCACCGAGCTCGACCTGGATCTCACGATTGAGGCGACGGCCAAGAACTGCGGTGATCTCGATCTTGTGATGCGTCCGCCCCGGGACAACGAGCTCAAGCTCTTGCTCCTGATGGACGTCGGCGGGTCCATGGATCCGTTTGCGATGCTCGTGTCCCGTTTGTTCAGCGCGGCGCACGCGGCGAGCCACTTTCGCGAGTTCCACGCGCTCTACTTCCATAATTGCGTCTATGAGAATCTCTATAAGTCTGCGCGGCTCAACGACGGCATGGGCACGCTGGAACTGCTCCGGTGGCTGAGCCCGGAGACACGCCTGGTCGTCGTCGGCGACGCGCACATGGCCCCGTACGAACTGACGGCCCGCAACGGCGCGATCGACTACTTCCAGAACAACGACGAGCCGGGTTTCGTCTGGCTCGACCGCCTGAAGCGCCACTTCACGCATTCGGTCTGGCTCAACCCGCTTTCCCAGCGCATGTGGGGCCACCCGACGATCACGCTGGTCGGGCAGATCTTCCCGATGTTCGAGCTGACGCTCGACGGGCTCGAGGCGGCCGTGCGTGCCCTCTCCGCCCCGAATCCGCGCGCCCGGGGCTGACTTCGCCGCCGCGGACCTCCGTCGGGGCATCAGACCCCGGCGCCCGCCGTCGAGTCGAGAGCGACGATCCGCCGCACGACCTCGGCGGGCATCGGGAACCAGCGCAGCGCCTCTTCGGGGGCGTCGAGCGTCTCGCCTGCGAGGCCCGGGTACCCGTCGATCGCCGCCGTGCGCAGCGCCTCGGCGGCCACGGCGTCCGCCGCGGCGCGATAGGCGACGAGGGCCTCTTCGGTCTCGTGGACCTGCCGGGAGGCCCAGGCGAGGCGGCCGTGCCGGTAGGTCAGGTCTTCGAGGCTCAGGGGCGGGGCAAGCGGGGGGCCACGGTGGCGCCACTGGCCAGTCTCGACGTCGAAGCGGTAGGCGGGCAACAGCTTCCAGCCGTGGTCCGCGACCCAGGCCACGCTTTCGAGAATGTGCGTGAACGTCTCTTCGCTGATGAAGTAGTTGAAGTTGACCCGGACCCAGCCGGGTTTCAGGCCCTCGTGCCCGGCCACGATGGCGCACTCGAATGCGTGGCTCCGGTGGACGTCGATGCCGAGCAGGCGGTGTCCGTAGGGTCCCGCGCAGGAACAGCCGCCCCGGGCCTGCACCCCGAAGAGGTCGTTGAGCAGCGCGACGACGAAGTTGTGGTGCAGATACATCTCGCGATCGGGGGCCTGCGGGTCGACGTACCGCAAAAGGAAAGACACGATGCTGAGCCGCCGCGCGTGAGGATTGCCGAGGACGTGCAGCGCGGGGTGCGCCGCGAAGGCCGCCACGGCACGCGTCAGGAACGCGGACTCGAGTGCCTCGATCCGCTCGGCCCCGACGGCCTCCTTGAGCTGGAAGACGAGGCCCGCCCGAATGCTCTCGATGATGGCGGGCGTGCCCCCCTCCTCGCGATGGGTCGGATCATCGACGTACCGATGCTCCGTCGGGTTGACGTAGCTGACCGTGCCGCCGCCCGGCTGCGTCGGGACGCGGTTCCGGAAGAGCGCCCGCTTCGCGATGAGCAGCCCCGGCGTCCCCGGACCGCCGATGAACTTGTGCGGCGACAGGAAAATGGCGTCCTTCGGGGCGCCGTCGGGGTTCATCTCGATGCGCACGTAGGGCGCCGCCGCGGCATAGTCCCAGAACGAGAGCGCCCCGTGCGCCCGCAGCAGCGCAGCGACGGCGACGGTATCGCTGACGATGCCGGTCACGTTGGAAGCGGCACTGAACGAGCCGATGCGCAGCGGGCGAGCCGCATACCGGCGCAGCTCCGCCTCGAGATGCACGAGGTCGATCCGGCCGTCGTGGTCTTCGTCGATGGTCACGACGTCGGCGATGGACTCACGCCAGGGCAGCTCATTGCTGTGATGCTCATACGGTCCGATGAACACGACCGGGCGCACGTCCACCGGAATACACGCCGAGAGGCCGTAATGCGCGTCGAGATCGGCCGGGAGCCGGAGATTCAGGACCTCGACGAGCTTGTTGACCGCCCCCGTTGCCCCGGAGCCGGTGAAGATGACGCAGTCGTGCTCGGGATCACCGCCGACCGCCCGCAGGATCAGGCGCCGAGCGTCTTCACGAAAGCGGGTCGTCTGTCGCCCCGTGCCCGAGGTCTCCGTGTGCGTATTCGCGTAGAGCGGCATCACCTCGGCCCGGATGAAGTCCTCGATGAACGCGAGCGAACGCCCGCTGGCCGTGTAATCGGCGTAGGTGACCCGCCGCGGACCGAAGGGTCCGTCGATGACCCGGTCGTCGCCGATGATCGCGTCGCGGATGGTCCGAAGGAGGAGCGGATCGGATTCGACGCCGTCGAAATCGGGTTTCATGGCGCAACCACACCACCCTCGGCACGGCGCTACAAGAGCAAGGCACCCTCGTGTTGCAGGAGCCAGCGTTTGATGGACAGGCCGCCGCCGTAGCCGACCAGCGATCCGTCTGCACCGATGACCCGATGGCACGGGACGACGAGCGCGACCGGATTGGCACCATTGGCCGCCCCCACCGCTCGCGCGACGCTGCCGACGGCCGCGGCGAGCTCGGCATAGGACCAGGTCGAGCCGGCCGGGATCGCGCGCAACGCGGCCCACGTCCGTCGTTGAAACGCCGTGCCGACCGGCGCGACGGGCAACGCGTCGATGGCCGTCAGGTCACCGGAGAAATACGCCGCGAGCGCCCGCGCGACGGGGTGCTCATCGGGGAGACGAACGAGCGCGGCGGCCCCCGGCGCCGGCGGCGTGAACGACAGCCGGGTGAGCGCCCCCTCCGCGTCGAGCTCGATCGAGAGGTCGCCGAGGCGCGACGACCAGACTGCCGAAAGGGCGGACATGGACGCAGTCTGCCCGCCCGCCGAAGCGATGCAAGGGCCGCGTGCGTATCCGTATCTTCGCGAGTCGACCATCCGGGCGATGTCCCTTAGAGTCCCCGCGTGCCGCGCCGCCTGCTCACCCTCTTCGGCCCATGCCTCTTCGCTCTGACGGGCAAGGCGTCTGCGGTCCCGACCGCCCCGGAGAGCCCCTCGCCGCCGGGCAGCACGCCGGCGGAGGCGAGCGCACCGGCGTATGGCAGTGCCCCGGCGGGCGATCCGGCCCCGGCGAACGCCGTCCCCCCAGCCGAAGCGCAGGTGCTCGAGGTCAAGGGACGTCGGCCGGAACCGGGTCCGCGAGGTCGCGGCGCCCAGACCGTCTCGCGCACGGAGTTCGAGGAGCGCCAGGCGCGCTCGGTCCCCGAGGCGCTGCGAGCCGTGCCCGGGGTCGCCATTCAGCAGACGAGCCACGGCCAGGCCTCGCCCTACGTGCGCGGACTGACCGGCCAACGGACGGTCCTGCAGTTCGACGGGTTCCGCCTCAACCACGCGCTGTTCCGTCAGGGCCCCAACCAGTATCTCTTCACGGTCGACCCGGCCACGGTCGAGCGCGCCCGCGTCGTTCGAGGCAGCGCGAGCGTGCTGCTCGGCAGCGAGGCCATCGGCGGCGCGATCCTGCTCTCACCGCGGGAACCCCGCCTCGAGAGCGGGTCCGACGGCCTCGGATTCCACCCCCGGCTCGAGCTGCGCCACGCGACGCAGGACCGGGAGCGCGGAGGACGCGCGGAGTTCGACGTGCAATTCGGACCGGACACCGCGGTGCTCGCGGGCCTCGGGGCCCGCACGCTCGACCTCCTCGAGGCCGGTGGCCCCATCGAGGGGCCAAGGGGCACGGAGCCGCAGTCCCCCTGTTTCGAGGTCGACGGACGCACGCTTTGCGTCGACCGCGAGGGCGTGCCGCCGCCGGAGGCCGGTCCCCGGCGCCTCCAGCACGGGACCGGCTTCGACGAACTGACGGCCGACGCGCGCCTCGTCCACGCCCTCGGGGGGGGCGACCGACTCACCGCGGCGGCCTACGTCTACCGGCAGTACGACGCCCCTCGAACCGATCTGTGCCCGCCGCCCGAGGCCACGGCCGAAGAGTGCATGCAGTACGACGAGCAGTTCCGGACGCACGTCTACGGCAAGGGGCAGCTCAGCCCGGGCCTCGATGGCCTGCAGAAGCTCACCGTCGGGCTCGGCTTTCAGCGCTATCACGAAAAACGGCGCCTCGAGCGTCCGCTCTCCTACACGACGCTCATCGGTCGCGACGACGTCGACATGCTGGAAGGATACCTTCAGGCCGAGACGGCGACGCTCACCCTGGGGACGGCGGCGCTTCGGCTCCGGACGGACTACGGCGCGTCCGCGACGCGGGAAGCGATCACCTCGCGCGCCTGGACGATCTTCACGTCGTCGACGACGGGCGCATCGACCGTCTTCCCGCAGGATCGTGGCGTCTACCTCGACGAGAGCGGGTTCTTTCAAGCGGGGGTCTACGCGCAGCCGAGTCTGACGCTCTACGAGCGCGTGACCCTCCGGGGCGGCGCCCGCGTCGGGTTTGCGCGCGCCGAAGCGCCCGCCGAGGCCGAGTCGGCGTCGGCCGCCGTCGACCAGTCCTGGACGATGGCGGTCTTCAACGGCGGCGCCGAGTGGCGCATCTTTCGGACGCTCACGTTGCTCGGCGCGGTCGAACAGGGCGTGCGTCCCCCGAACCTGGACGACCTGACGGCCCGCCAGGCGACCGGCCGCGGCTACCAGCTCGAAAACCCGGCCCTCGCACCGGAGCGCGCCCTCACGGTCGAGACCGGCCTTCGTTTCGAGCGCAGCCGCGGTCTGATCGAGGCCTGGGCGTTTCGCACGACCATCGACGGCGCGATGGAGCGCCGACGGGCGACCTGCCCGCCGGGCAACTTCGAGTGTGGCGCCAACCGCGCGCCGCTGCAGCTCGTCAACACGGACGGGACCGCGGTCGTAGAGGGTCTCGAAGGCCTCATCCAGGGCCGGCTGCCGCACGGCTTCGCTTTCGGCGCCGGCATCACCTACACCCGCGGCGAGTCCGACAACCCGATGCGGGGCCTCGCCGATCAGGTGGCCGACCGCAAACGTGTCCCCTTGTCCCGCATTGCGCCCCTCAACGGCAACGTCGACGTCTCCTGGCACGGACCACGCGACGGCCTGTATGTCGGCGCGACCTGGTGGTGGGCCGCGCTGCAGGACGAGCTCTCATACGGCGACACCATCGACGCGCGCATCCCCCGGGGCGGGACGCCCGGCTTCGACCGCTTCGACGTGCGGGCCGGTCTCCGCATCCCCGACCGGTTCGCGCTGTCGCTCGTCTTCGAGAACGCCACCGACGCGGCGTATCGCGTGCACGGTTCGAGCATCAACGGGCCGGGGCGTGGGCTCGTCGTCAACGTCGAGTTCATGCGCTGACGCCGGCGTCGACGCCCCAGGCTACAGGCCGCCGGGCCGCTCGAAGACGACGCGTTCCCATCCGGCGCCGAGGCCCGTCGCGGCCCCACAGCGCCCCCCCCGATTCAGGGTGTTGTTGCCCGTCTGCCAGCAGAGGCGGTCGTCGGGCGACCCGGCGCTCGTGTCGCAGGGCGCCCGGTTGACCCCCGCCCCCGTCGGGGCGAACCCCCAGGACGGCGAACCGGCGAAGTACCAGTCCACGCCGTTGGCCGGGTGGACCGCGTCGGCGGCCGCCCCGACGTCGAACAGCACGTCGGCCCGCGCCGCCATCGCGCCGAGCTGCCAGGTCAAAGCCCCGGTCGGCCGGCACGCCAGCATCAACACCCCCTGATCGCAGGCCTGCTGAACGTCGAAGAGGAGCCGGCCGCTGTCGTAGCCGCCCTGGTAACAGGGCTCGAACCCGCCCGCGGCCAGGGCGTCGGGGTCGAGCGCGTGCTGGATGCCGTTCATCGTCAGGGGCCGCGGCCCGTGCGTGATCATGTGATGCATCAGACCGGCCGACGCGGCCGACAGCGCCCCGTCGTTCTCCGACCAGTCGCTCTCCACGACCCAGACGCGGCCCCGACCGGGCAGGTCTCGATACCCGAGCGTGATCACGCCCGCCATCGGTCCGCCGAGGGGCACGAGACCGGGGAACGCGGAGACGTCGTAGCCGCAGCCCGTGTCGCCCCCGGGCGTCGCCTCGAAGCGGTTCTCCTCCCAGAACGGGTCGAAGAGACCCGCTTGCACGGCGGGCATGACGTTGTCGCGGCACGCGCCGCTGCGCACGGGTGCCTGAACGGTGAACGCATCGAACGCCCAGTTGTAGATCTCGTCGCTGTTGCCCTGCTCGGTGATCACGATCCCGCCGCCCGCCAGATAGGTGCGAACGACCGCCGCGTTCAGGCTCGCGAGGCCGCCGCGGGTCACCAGCATCGCCTGTGTGCGGGCGTCGGGCGCACAGCCGGCGACGACGCGCAGGGGGCTGCCGCCGCGGATGAAGGCCTGTGCGTCCCGCGCGGACGCGCCACAGACCAGAACGTCCGGCCGCAGGGGCTCACGGCAGGTGTCTTCGAGCGCCGCGGAGGGCGGGCGGACGGACTCGGCGACGAGGTTGCGGGCGAGGAGCCGGACATTGGGGTCGTCCGGCGCGTCCCCCCAATCGAACGTCGAGTGAATCAGGTTGCCGCCACAGCGCCGACCGCGGGCGATGGCCGTCAGGCTGCCGTTGGGGAATGCCGGCGTGCCGTTGCCCGAGAAGGTCGCGACCGTCGTCAGGCGCGTATCGGCAGGCGCGCCCCCGCCGACCGGCAGAAGGGTGTGAAACGTCTCGGTCCCGCCCCCGGCGCGGAAGGGCACCGGCAGGTCGGCCAGGAGGGGATCCTGTACCACCGCGGGGAGAACCGGGGTGTTGGCGCCCCGGACTTCGCCGGCGCCGGTCTGGTAGGCCGAGAAGCCGAGCGGAGCGACCGCCCCCGCGGCCGCCCGGAACGTCGGCGCATACCCCTGTCCGAAGAGCGCGAGGCCGTCGGACTCGGTGACCAGGTTGCCGCCGTACCGACTGAAGCGACGCAGCGCGGTCGTGACGGCCTCGGTCACGACCCCCCACGCCGCGGTGTAGCG
Source organism: Myxococcota bacterium (assembly GCA_023150895.1). GTDB lineage: Bacteria > Myxococcota_A > Bradymonadia > UBA7976 > UBA1532 > CAINDO01. The sequence continues at coordinate 24,256 of JAKLJY010000091.1, forward strand.
TCCGATGAAGAGCGTCTCGTAGGTCTCCGGCGTGAGGCGGGCCGCCGTCTCGGCGTTCCACGGCAGGGCTTCGGCCGAGAACCCGGCCGCCCGCAACGCCCCCGTCACGTCCGCACCGAGGACACCGATGCGGCGCCGCTCGCGCACGAGCAGCATCCATTGTCCGCCGGCGAGGCCGCTGCGCCCGCACTTCCGGGCATTGTCGTCCTCACCCCAATCCGTCCCGTCGGACTGCAGGCTGTCCTTGCCGCGGTCGTCGAAGTCGATGGCGAAGTCGTCGGGGGCGTCGCAGGCATCTTCGCCTTCGGCGTACCCGTAGTCGTATTGATTGCCGCGGGGCAGTAGCGCGCCCGTCAGGTTGTTGCGCCGCGCGGGGGCGAGCGGCAAGGCCGTCTCCCCGGGCAGAAAACACGTCTCGGCGTCGGTCCCCGCGGTGATCTGCGCGTACCAGGGGACGCGATAGAAGGAGAGGTCCACCGTGAGCGGGGCGTCGTCCGCCGAGGGGGCGTCGCGACACGCGAAGCGGACGTCGAACTGCTCGCCGAGGGGACGCAGGCCGTCCCAGACCGACGTCCGCGCCGCGACCGGACCCATGGTCGTCAGATCGGGATGCCACGCCCCCCGCACGTCGTCGAGGGCCACGTTGAGCGCGCTCCCGACGAGGGTCCAGCCCCCGTTGTCCGTCGACTGATCGCAGAAGACGTCGTAGACGGCCCCCCCCGCTCCCGCAGGTTGCACGCGGTAGACGCCATTGGCACGGGCCCCCCGAACGAGCGCATCGAGGCACGAACGGTACACCGTGCAGTCGAGCTGCTCGTCGGCCTGCCCGTCGCAGTCGTTGTCGCGGCCGTCACAGATTTCGCGCGACGGCACGCCGGGTTGGGCGTTGCAGACGAGCTGATTGCCGCCCTGACAGACGGTCACGCCGACCGCGGCGCATCCGCCCTGCTCGATGCTGCAGGCGACCCCGGCGTCGACGGGATCATCGTCGGCGGCGCCGTCGCAATCGTCGTCCAGTCCGTTGCAGCGTTCGGCCTGCGCCCCGGGCGCGACGGCGCCCACGCAGCGAATCGCCCCGGCCATGCAGGTGAGCGTGCCGGCGCCGCATACCCCGGGAAGCCCCGTCGCGCAGGCGCCGCCGGTGCCCGCGATGGGGCCGTCGTCGGCGGTGCCGTCGCAGTCGTCGTCGATGAGATTGCACGTCTCGGCGGCCGGCGCTCCGGGGCGAGCGCTGCAGACGAGCGCCCCCGTCGCCGCGTCGCAGACGAAGACGCCGTTCCGGCTGCACGCGCCGAGCCCGGCGGAGCAGTCGAGCCCGGCGTCGGCGACGTCGTCGACCCGGGCGTCGCAGTCGTCGTCGAGCCCGTTGCAGGTCTCGTCCGCCGGCCGGATCTCGCCGTCGCAGGCCAGCCAGCCGCTGCCGTCGGCCGCGCACCGCTGGCGCCCGGAGCGGCACCGGCCGACGTCCGCCGTGCCGACGGGGCCTCCGTAACACGGGCGCTCGGCACCGGGGGCGCAGGCACAGCCACCCGGCGCGTCGTCGGGCGTCCCGTCGCAGTCGTCGTCGAGCCCATTGCACGTCTCGGGGGCCGGGCCGAGCACGGCCTCGCACAGCGGGACCCCGTCGCGGCACGCCCGTTCACCGGGACCGCAGATGCCCGGCGCGCCCGACTGACAGGCCTCCCCGAGCCCCGGGGTGTCATCGTCGATCGCGCCATTGCAGTCGTCGTCGAGGCCATTGCACAGCTCGGGCGTCGGCGCCCCCGGCACCGCGTCACAGACGGACGCACCGCTGCCGTCCGCGGCACAGCGAATCAGGCCGGCGCGGACGCAGGCGCCTTCCCCGGCCGAGCAGGCCGCGCCGACGGCAAAGCCCTCGTCCGTCTCGCCATCGCAGTCGTCGTCGAGCCCGTTGCAACGCTCGGCGCCGGGTTCGCCGGCAGGCGCCTCGCAGCGCAGACCACCGTCGGCGGCGCACACGAGGCGCCCCTCGCGGGCGCACGCCCCGACACCGGCGCGGCAGACGCCTCCCCGGCCCGTCCCCTCGTCCGTCTCGCCGTCGCAGTCGTCGTCGACGTCATTGCAGCGCTCCGCGACGGGAGACCCGGGGACGGCGTCACAGCGCACGGCGCCCCGCCCGGCGTCGCAGATCCCCACCCCTTCGGCACGACAGGCCCCGGTGCCGACCGCACACGCCTCCCCGGCGCCCGGCAGGTCGGCGGCCTCGTCGACGAGGCCGTCGCAATCGTCGTCCTGTCCGTTGCACGCCTCGGGCCGAGGACGCACTTCGCCTTCACACGGGCCAAAGGCCGCCCCGTCGGCCAGACACGTCCACTCGCCGCCGCGGCAGACGCCGACGCCCTCGGTCCCGAGGGGGCCGCCGTAACACGCGGCGTGCTCGCCCGGCGCGCAATCGCACCCGCCGGGCAGGTCGAGCACATCGGCGGCGTCCGTGAGCCCGTCGCAGTCGTCGTCGAGGCGGTTGCACGCTTCGGGTCCGGGCAGCCCCTGGTCGACGCAGGCCCCGAGGCGACCGCCGTCGCAGGTCCGCAAGCCGGTGTGGCAACGCCCGATCCCCGCGGTGCCCTCCGGTCCGTCGTAACAGGGCTCGGAGAGCACGAGCCCGTCCGGCGCATCGTCCGTGAGGCCGTTGCAGTCGTCGTCCACCCCGTTGCACTGCTCGTCCGTCGGCTCGACGACGGACGCGCAGGTGAGCATCGCGTCGATGCAGAGGACGAGCCCGGCACCGCACGCCCCCGGGAGTCCGGTCGGGCAGCCCGCGCCGGCGTCGAGGGGGTCGTCGTCGATTCGACCATCGCAGTCGTCGTCGAGGCCATTGCAGATCTCGAACGACGGCACGCACGGCGCAGCGTCGGCTCCTGGCGCGCCTGCGTCCGGGAACGGCTCCGCGTCCGCCACCGGCGCCCCGTCCGTCCCGGGCGAAGCGTCCCCCGATGGCGCCCCGTCGCGCGCGGGCGCAGCGTCCCCCGGCGATGAGCCACCGTCGACCCGCGGGCCGTTCGCGTCGACCGGTTCGACTCGGGCATCCGGTTTGCCGGGACGGGCATCGGCGGCCGGCACGGCGGCATCGCCCGCGATGGGCGCGGCGTCGGGGAGCGTCCCCCCGCTGGCGTCCGTCCCGGGCTCGATCCGGGCGTCGCCGACGGCTCCCCCACCGGCGGCCGAGGCGTCGAGCGGCGCGGTCGCGTCCATCGGGCCCTCGCCGGCGGCATCGGTCTTCTGACCGCCGGCTCCGGCGCCGCCGCCGTCGGCCGGTGTCCCGCAGGCCCAGAGCCCCACCGCGAGCGCGGCACCGATCCACCGTCGCCCCTCAGAACCGCGCCGAAGCGTCCGTCGCATGCCGACTCCGCCGTCATCTTCGTTCCCTTGCGAGTGTAGCGCTCCGCGTCCCGGGGAGCAGCCCACACGCGCGACGCGCACGACGGTTTCCCGCCCGCGCACCGGCGGCGATACTGCGGCCATGTACACCCTCGTCCTCTGTTCGACCGCCACCCATCGCGCCACCCTCCTGCGCCGCCTCCGCGTTCCATTCGAGACCGCGCGGCCCGATTTCGACGAGACCGGCGCGGAGGCCCTGCCGGCCCCGGAGATGGCGCTGACCTACGCCGTCGGCAAAGCGCGGGCCGTCGCCCCCCGATTCAAGGGGCGAAACGCCCTCCTGCTCGCCGCCGATCAGACCCCGGAAATCGACGGCGAGGTTCTGCGCAAGGCGTCGACACCCGCCGAGGCCTGCGCGCAACTCGAACGCCTCGCCGGTCGCGAACACGCCCTCCACACGGCCACCGTGCTCCTCGACGCGGACTCCGGGCGGTTCGAACACGTCCTCACGACGGTCCGCCTCCGGATGCGCGCACTGTCCCCGGCACAGATTGCCCGCTACGTCGCCGCAGACGACCCCGTCGGCTCGGCGGGCGGTTACACGCTCGAGGGTCTCGGGGTCGCCTTGTTCGAGGCCATCGACGGGCAGGACGACTCGGCCATCGTCGGCCTCCCGCTCATTGCCGTGACGGCGCTGCTCGCGCGTTTCGGCATAGATCCGCTGGGGAGCCCCTGATAGCCTGCGCCGCCATGCACAGCCACCCCGAGTCGTCCCCCGCCCCGCTCGCCGGCCCGCCGGCCGGCCCGGGCGCGTTCCGCACCGTCCCGCGTACGGGCGTCATCTTCGTCATGACCGAGGCCGCCCGCCACGGCTACACCCCCGGCAATACCGAGTGGGCGAACCTGGGGCAGGGTCAGCCCGAGGCCGGCACCCTGCCGGGCGCGCCCGCGCGCATCGAAGGCGTCGACATCGACCCCGCGGACCTCGAGTACGCCCCGGTGCCCGGCATCTGGGAGCTGCGCGAGGCCGTCGCCGGTCACTACAACCGCCTCTACCGGCGCGGTATGCCCTCGCAGTACAGCGCCGAGAACGTCTGCATCTCCGGCGGCGGACGCGTCGCGCTCGCCCGCACGGCGGCGGCCTTGGGGGAGATCAACCTCGGGCACTTTCTCCCGGACTACACGGCCTACGAAGAGCTCCTGAGCGTCTTCCGGCTGTTCTCCCCCATCCCCATCCTGCTCGACCCGTACCGCGGCTACGACTTCTCGCTGCGCGAGCTCGAGCGCGAGATTGCGGGACGTGGCCTGTCCGCCGTCTTGCTCTCGAACCCGTGCAACCCGACGGGCAAGGTCATTTTCGGCGACGAGCTCAACGGCTGGTGCAGTGTCGCACGGCGCCTCGACTGCACCCTGCTCATCGACGAGTTCTACAGCCACTATGTCTGGAACGACGCCGCGTTCGACGGCCCGCCGATGGTCAGCGCCGCCCGGTACGTCGAGGACGTCGACTCCGATCCGGTCATCTTCTTCGACGGCCTGACCAAGAACTGGCGCTACCCGGGGTGGCGCGTCGCCTGGACGCTCGGCCCAAAGAGCGCCATCAACACCATCGCGAGCGCCGGCAGCTTCCTGGACGGGGGCGGCTCCCGTCCCCTGCAGCGCGCCGCCATTCCGCTGCTGAACGACGAGGACGTCCTCGCCGAGACGCGGGCGCTGCGTCAGGTCTTCCGCCGCAAGCGCGACCTCGCCCTGCGGCGCCTGAACGCCATGGGTGTCCACGTCGACCGCGAGCCCGAGGGCACCTTCTACGTCTGGGGCGACGTCCGCGACCTGCCGCCGCCGCTGAACACCGGCATGGGTCTCTTCCGGCGCATGCTCGAGGAGAAGGTCATCTGCGTGCCGGGCGAGTTCTTCGACGTCAACCCCGGCCGGCGGCGGGCACAGCGCGGGGCGAGCCGCTTCGCGAGTCACGTGCGATTCAGCTTCGGCCCGGAGGAGCACGCCGTCACCACCGGCCTCGACCGTCTGGCGGCGGTTCTCAAGGCCGCATCGAAAGGCTGAGCGTGCGCGCCCCGGTCATCGCTCTGCTGATCAATGCCGGCCTGCTCTACGCCGTCTTCAGCCTGTATTACTGGCTGGTGGGGCCCGAGCTGTCGAAGTGGGAGGCCATCGGCCTGATCGCCGCCGGGGCGTTCGTGGGGCAGTTCTTCCCGATGTTCCCCGCCCGCTTCCGGATCGGCCGGTGAACCCGTGAGCGGGCCCGTCGCGCCGGTCACACCACCACCCTGCTGGCAGTGCTGCGCGCCGTTCACGTTCGACGCGTGGCTCGACGCGCTCGTCGACTGGTGGGCGGCGGTGAATGTCGTGCGCCTGGCCTGCCCGGCCTGCTCCGCGGTCGAAGACGTCGCTCTCGAAACCGACGCGTTCGAGCGCGGCTACGTCTACGCCGCGGGCACCGCCCACTTCGCCGGCATGGAACGCCATTCCCTGCCGGGTCTGGCAATCCGGGGGTGTGCGACGCACCTTGAGGTCACGCTCGGCGGGCGCTCCCGGTCGCTGCCCCGTCGGGACCCGCCGAAGACAGTGACCGACCCCGCGGCCGCCGAGGCGAAGCCCGTCAGCAGCAGGTCGGGCCGCAGCACGCGCCGGCGGCGGGCTTGACGGCCTCGATGGTGGCCGAGGCGACGTAATCCTCGACGCCCGAGCCCGGCAGCCACTCGCGAATGAACGACCGGCTCTCGGGGTTGACGTCGACCCGGATGCCACGAAAGCCGGCCCCGCGCAGCAGACCCTCGAGCGTCGCCACCGTCGCGGCCCCGGAGACGCAGCCGGTCAACGCGGCGACGTCGTTCGCGAGCGCCGGGGGCAACTCGGCGAGCATCACGACGTCCGAGATGGCGAGCCGCCCGCCGGGCCTGAGCACCCGGAACGCGTCGCGGAAGACCGCTGCCTTGTCGGGACTCAGGTTGATGACACAGTTCGAGATGATGACGTCGACCGTCGCGTCGGCGACGGGCAGGTGCTCGATCTCACCGAGCCGGAACTCGACGTTCGTCGCCTCGACGCTGCGCGCGTTGGCGCGGGCGCGCGAGACCATGTCCGGGGTCATGTCGACGCCGATGACCCGCCCTTCCGGGCCGACCTGCCGCGCGGCGAGGAAGCAGTCGATGCCGCCCCCGGCGCCGAGGTCGACGACCGTCTCGCCCGGCTTCAACGCTGCGATGGCCTGGGGGTTGCCGCAGCCGAGGCCGAGGTTTGCGTCGTCGGGGATCACGGCGAGCTCGTCGGCGGAGTACCCGAGCGCGAGGCTCTTGTCCCCGCCGGGGCTGCAGCATCCCGGTGCGCAGGCGGTCGTCCCGGCCGAGCGCGCGACGATGGCGTACTGCTCGCGAACGGCCTGGCGGACGGCGTCGTGTCGGTCGGCCTCGGGGGCGTTCGTGACCGTGGTCGGGTTCGGTTCAGTCATCGTCTCACTCCTCTTTCGCCTTTTCCCCGGCCGGCCGGGACGCACCGGCGCAGCCGCTCAGCGCATCGAGCAACGCGCTCAGACGCCGAAGCGCCGCCGGCTCGACGCAGTAGCACGTCCGTGGACCGTCGATCTCTCCGCGCACGAGGCCGGCGTCCTTCAGGATCTTCAGGTGCTGTGAAACCGTCGACTGCGCCAACGGCAATTCGTCGACGATGTCGCCGCAGATGCAGGCGTTCTTGCGTACGAGCAGCCGAAGGATCCTGACCCGCGCGGGGTGCCCGAGCGCCTTGGCGAGCGCGGCGAACTCAGCGTCGGCGATCGCGTCGTCGGGCATCCCGTCGATGGGGTCGCGGGGCGGAGGGCAGCACGGCGGGGTGTCGCTCATCGTCGATGAACGATATACCCCTTTGGCCGACCGTCAACCGGAAACGAAAGCCGGCGGGCGTTACGGCGACATGCTCCTAACGGCAACAGCGGAACCCGACGTCCGGGCCGCGGTAGCCGGCCGCCGCGCGGACCGTCGCCCGGCAGACGACGTCCTCGGCGCGGTGTTGCTCGGCGATCAGACGCCAGCCGCCGCCGACGTATTGGTCACCGCCCCCTGCCGCCCACTCCCAGAGGTTGCCCGTCAGGTCGAACACGCCCTCCGGGCTCTGGCAGCGCGGGAACGTCCCCGTCGGCGCCTCGCTCGCCACGCCCGAGCCGGGTGCGCTGTAGGCCTGCTGGACGTTGCAGGCGCCGGCGTCGAACTCCGAGCCGAACGTCCAGTCCCGCTCACCCCCGCCACAGGCCGCGATGAGCTCGTCGGCCGTGCAGAGCCGCCACCCGATGCGACCGCAGGCGGCCTCGGCCTCGGCCGCGGAGACGGCGTGCCACGGGCGAACCCCCGGGAGGCTGCACGCGTCGGCCGGGTTGGGCGGCGCGACGGGTCCGCCCTGCACCGGCTCAGCACCCGGAAAGGCCGCCGTCGCGGTCGCCAGGGGGTGGCTCGCCTCGTAGCGGAAGATTTCCAGCCCGCCGATCCGGACGGTCTGCGGCGCGCGAGCGCAGGTCAGCGGCGTCGTGACATCCGGGCCCATGTCCGGCTCCGGGGGCGGCGGGGGGGCGGCGTCCAGCGTCGGCTCGTCCGCTGCATCCGGGGTCTGCGGCTCGTCATCGGATCCGGCATCCCGGGGCGGCCTGAGCGTCCAGGCGTCGGCGTCGGGCGCCGGCGGCGGGCGGGGCGCGGCCGTCGGCGCGGCGGTGGGCGGGGCGACGGCCGCGTCCGGCTCGACGTCGATGAAACCCGGGCGTCCCTGGCCGCAGAGACACGAGCCGAAGACCTGTTCTGCGCCGCACGTCGCGGTGCTCGAGCGCCCGTCGTCGCACGTGCAGGGCTTGACCTCACCGAAGTTGCACGGGCGGCCGTCGAGGTCGTCGTCGAGCCCGGGGTTCGGATCGCACCCGGCAAGACCCGCGGCGACGAGCAACACGGACAGGCGACGTGGACTCACTGCAGCGGCACCGACAGATCGCGCGACCGGCCGACGTTGCCGGCCGCGTCGGTGGCCTCGATGCGAAATGCACGCGAGCCCGTGCCGACGCGCACCGACCAGGTCCGAACGTCGCCGTCGACCACACAGGTGACGTACTGGCTGCTCGACGGGCAGGCGTAGCGGTTGTTGTTGAAGGCCCACACGAGCTCGGTCTTCGAAACCCCGACGTCGTCCTGGACGAGGGCGGCGACGGTGACCGTGCTGTTGGCCGGCCACGTGTCCGCCGGCGTCGGGGCCAGGACCTCGACGCTCGGGGGGACGGCGTCGCGGACGGTCTGAACCCGGATCGTCTGTCGAGGCGAGGTCGCCGCGTTGCCCGCCCGATCCGTCGCCTTGATTTCGAACGGCCGCTCCGCCTCGTTGACGACGTAGACGGACCAGACGTAGCGGTCGCCCTCGACGGTGCAGGTCACGTTCTCCTGGTTCGTCGGGCACGGGTAACTCTTGCCATTGAACGCCCACTCGAGCGAGGCCCCGGCGACGGCGACGTCGTCGGTGATGCGCGCTTCGATGCGGGCGCGGCTGCGGGGTGCAACGACCACGCCGTCCACCGGCGAGACCTCGGCAATCACGGGGGCGACGGCATCGCGCGGCGCGGGCGGCGCGTCGGGATCACCGGGCTCGGGGATGCCACCGTCGCGCGTCCACTCGGCGATCTGCGTGCGCAATTCGGCGTGCAGGCCCGGCACGAAACCGAAGATGTCCGAGCCCCGGCCGCCGAGGTAATAGCCGCTGTTGATTCGCAGCACCGCCCCGAGCGCGTCGTCGAAGACCGGCCCGCCCGAGTCCCCAGGACACAGGTGGACCGTGTCCCGCCCCTGCGCGAAGGTCGCCTTGCGCTTGCGCCAGTCGGTCCGGGTCCCACGCGACGTGCAGCCATATCCGAAAACGGTCAGCGAACCACCGTTCGGGGGCGCGACGGCCGCGATGGGCGCCGGGCGCGCGACGGTCTCCGGCACGGAGGTCGCGAGCTGCATCAGACAGATGTCATCGGCGCCGAGCTGTCCGCTGTAACTGCGATAGCGGGCGATCGTGTAGTCGTGTTCGCTGCCGTCCGCGGCTTCGATGGTGAACGTGCCCCGTCGGCCGGCGCCCGTCGCGCTGCCGTAACCGACACAGTGGGCCGCCGTGATGACGACGTCCGGCGAGACGAGCGTGCCCGTGCAGCCGACCGACAGTCGACCGACCTCGGGGCGGTCCTGCGTGAGGACGCCATCGAGGAGCTTCTCGTCCGGGTCGCCGGCCAACGCAGGGGTATCGCCCGGTGCATCCCGCTCGGCGCCGGCGGACGCGGGGTCGTCACCGGGCGTGGCCAGCGTCTCGTCCGGCGTGCCGCAGGCCGGGAGTGCCAGCCCGGCGGCCAGGCAGGCGAGGTGCATGAGGGTCATCGGGTGAATCGGGGTGTGACGGTCGGGGCGGAGCATGGGCGTCCTTCGGTTTGGTCTCGGGCGGCTCCGCATGCACGCGGTATGCCGGCGCACAGAGCTCAATGATTTCAAGGCCTTCCGCGCATTGAAGGCAGGCCTTCGAGACACGCGGGTCGCACATTTCGCGCGACCGAGCGACACAGACTGGGACGGCCACGTCTCAGTCGTCTCGGCCCTCGCATG
>JAKLJY010000092.1 GCA_023150895.1 Myxococcota bacterium
GGCGGCGCCGTCCTCGCCGTCTTCCGCGCCTGCGGCCGGACGCTCGCCGCGCGCCGGGCGCTCTGCGTCGCCGCCGCGCTCCGGGGCGGCTTCCGCGCCGCCGGCCTCGCCGAGGCCGGAGCTTTCGGTCGAAGTCGACGAGCTGTCATCGAGGCCCCCGCCACAGGCGAGGAGCAGCAGCGCGGCCGAGAGGCTCAGGGTGCGGCGGCGGGTCGAAGGCGAAGTCGGTTTCATGGTCACGTTCCTGTCTGCGGTGCGGCGAAGGTGGACGGTCCCGTTTCGGCGGAGTCGGACGCGATGGGGGCAATGCAGCTCGTGTGCCAGCACCAAACACGGGTCTGCCCGTCGGGGGTGTCGCGCCCCCTTTGCACACGGCCGCACCCGGCCGCTTGTCACTGTCGTCCGCGCTTGACAGCCGTGCCGGGTTGACCGGCGCCGCGGTTTCGCGCAGAAACCGTCGGACACGGCGATTCGACCCGCCTCGGGTGAAAGGCAGCTCTCCATGCGCGTGCTCGTGACCGGCGGCGCCGGTTTCATCGGATCCAACCTCGTCGATGCCCTCGTGGCGCGGGGCGACGAGGTGGTGGTGCTCGACGATCTCTCGACGGGCAAGCGCGAGAATCTGGCCGCGGCGGGGGATCGCGCGCGGCTCATCGTCGGCTCCGTCGCCGACGCGGAGGCGGTCGAGGCCGCCGCGGCCGGCTGCGAGCTCATCTACCACGAGGCGGCGATTGCCTCGGTGCAGCGCACGGTGGAGACACCGCTCGACACGAACCTCGTCAACCTCGGCGGGACGCTCAACGTGCTCGAGGCCGCCCGCGCGGTGGGGGCCCGGCGGGTCGTGTTCGCGGGCAGCGCCGCCACCTATGGTGACAACCCCGACATGCCCCTGCGCGAGACGGCGACCCCCCGCCCCCTCTCGCCCTATGCCATCGAGAAGCTCGCGAGCGAGCAGTATGTCCGGGTCTGGGCGGAGCTCTTCGGCCTCGAGACGGTCACCCTGCGGTACTTCAACGTCTTCGGGCCGAGGCAGGATCCCGGCAGCCCGTACTCGGGCGTGATCAGCATCTTCGTGGACCGCCTCCTGCGCGGGCAGGTGCCGACGATCTTCGGCGACGGCGGCCAGACGCGGGACTTCGTCTACGTCGCCGACGTCGTGCAAGCCAACCTCCTCGCGGGGACGCAGCCGGGGATCAGCGGCCGCGTCTTCAACATCGCGGGTGGCGGTCAGACGTCCCTGCTCGAGCTCTACGGCCACCTGCGGGACCTCATCGGCGGCCCCGAGCGCCCGGCGTTCGCCGAGGCGCGCGCCGGCGACATCCGTCACTCCCTCGCCGACATCGCGGCGGCGCGGGCGGCGCTCGGGTACGCGCCGAGCGTGCCCGTGGCCGTGGGCCTGTCTCGCTTGGTGGACGCGGTGCGCGCGTCGCGCTGAACGACCGTTCGAGGCCTCGTCGCCCGCCTGCGTGGTTTCGGCTCAGCGCAGGCCGGCGTCGAGATATCCGTCGTCCTGCAGCGCCCCGAAGGTGACCGACTGCCGGAGGGAGGCCGTCTGCCCGGCCGACGTCAGCGTCACCGAGAGCGTGGCCGTCTCGCCGACGAGCGGGTCGAGCCGCTCGACGCCCAGCACGGCGCCCCCCTCGTCGACGAGAACGAGTCGCAGGTTGTCGTAGCTGCAGACCCCCCCCACCGTCGAGAGCAGCACGTCCTGCGCGCGATAGCTCGAGAGCGTCCAGTCTCCGCGTTGGAGACGAACGTCGAGATCGGCGTGATCCGGGTCGAGGGGGCCCTCGAAGCCGAGCGAGAACTGAACGTGGTAGGCCCCCTGCCCGCCCGTCTCGAACGGGAACACGACCGCGGCCCCTTCCGGGAACGGGACGATGGGGTGCCCGAGCCCGAGCCGGACCTGCGGGGCGCGCCCCGGACAGTCGAACGGGCGACCGCCCGCGCCGCCCTGCGCACCGGCGCCCCCTCCGCCGCCGAAACCCCCGGCCGCGTCGGCCCCCGGCCGTACCGCCTCGCCGTCGCACGCGCCGAGCACGAGCGCGACCAGGGCGGCGACCGGCACCGGCCTCACGTCGTGCTGCTCGAACCCGGGCTCGACGACGGTGTCGACGGGGTGCTCGAGGGCGCGGCCGTCTCGCTCGAGCCCCCGGTCGAGCTCGGCGCCGAGCCGCCCCCCGTCTTCGCGCCACCGGACGCGCCCGCGCTCCCGCCGCCGGCGCCGTAGCCCTGCGCGTACCATCCGCCGCCCTTCAGATGAAACGCCGTGCGGCTCACCAGCTTGCGGGGCGACTGTGCACCGCAGGTGCCGCAGGTGGCGGGCGGCGGATCACTGATCTTCGCCCAGACCTCCATGATCTGACCGCACTGATCACAACCGTACTCGTAGATGGGCATCGCTCGACCTGTCGAATCGGAGAATGGACGACGCTTCGGCGGCGGCAGATAAGCACCCCGGGCGAGGGTGTCAAGCGCCGGGCCGCGTCGGGAAGTGGCCGCCGAGCCCGGCGTCCCGTATTGTGCGCCCGATGAACCAGAGCCAGCCCGCGCCCGAGGAGAGCGGATTCCCCGGCGGCGCCTACCGCGCCAACCTCTACGTGTACGATCCGCACGGGCGCATCGACTGGTACGCCATCGCGCCGCAGAGCTTCGCCGAGGGGCGCTACTTCACGATGGGCCGCTCGCCGGACTGCAACATCGTGCTCGCCGACGGCTCCGTCTCGGCCCACCACGCCTACATCGCCGCCGAGGGCGGCGAGCTCTTCCTGCGGGATCTCGGCAGTACGAACGGCGTGCTCGTCAACGACGAGCGCATGGTCGAGGTCGCGCTGCGCCATGGCGACGTGCTGCGCATGGGTGCCACGGACATCCGCTTTCTGTTCAGCTACCGCGAAGGGCCGGTTCAGCTCGTCCTCGAGTTCGTCGAGGGGCCCAACGCCGGCCGCTCGCTCGCGACCTATGGCTCGTCGACCACCATCGGACGCCTGAACTGCGCGGTGAACCTTCACGGTCCGGGGCTCGCACCACAGCACGTCCGCGTCGACGCCTACGGGCCCGAGCTGATGTACGTGGTGAACCTGCGCCGCGAGAATCTCACCCGGCTCAACGAGACCCTCGTCGAGGGCATCAGCACGGCCCGCGACGGCGACGTGCTGACCATCGGCGAGCACGTCCTGCGCCTGCGGGTCGTCGACGCCGGGGACGTCGCCGCCACGGACGAGGTCCCGCAGGGTCTCGGCACGTTGCAGATCTCCACCGACTCCGGTGTCCGCGCGCAGGCCCCGGTGGCGCAGATCATGATGTCTGCGGACGATCTCCAGCGTCTCGATGCGGCGCACTTCGCGCGGACGGGCGAGGATCCCACCTCGCTCGAGATGTTCCCGCCGTCGGAAGCGGCGATCGCACCACTGGTCCCCGAGTCCGTTCCGGCGGCCCCGCCCGTCCCGAATCGCGTCCCCACGGCCCGCGCGGCGCGCGAGCGCCCGCCCGTCGAGCCCGCGGCGCGCTCGGGCCGGCATCCCCCGGTCCCCGGTCGCCCCGCCAGCCCGACGCCGGCGCAGCCGCGACGACGCGCGGTCTGGCCGTGGTTCGTGGCCATCCCCGTGCTCATGATCGCGGGGGCCCTGTTTGCGTTGAAGCTCACGCCCATCCGACGCAGCGCGACGCTCGTCGGCGAGATCGTGCCCTCGCAGGAGCAGCCCGTCGCCGCGCCCGTCCGCGCCCGCGTCGAGAAGCTCCTCGTCGGCGTGGGTGACCGCGTCTCGGCCCGGGACGCCCTCCTGACGCTCGTCGACCTCGACGTCGAGGCCGAAGTCGCCGGCCTCGCGGCCCAGATCGCAGCGCTCGAGAACCCCGCCGCCCCCACCGTGCGGGCCGAAGGACGGGCCGGGGGACGGGTCGATGCCGCGCAGCTCGCCGCGTTGTCGCGGGCCGAGGTGGCGCTCGCCGCCGCGCGAACGGCGCTCGACGACGCCAACGCCGCCTACAACCGACGGGAGGCCACGTTCGAATCCGTCACGACCGCGCGGCGGTCCGTCGACGAGGCGGCCGTGGCGGTCGAACGGGAGCGGGCCGCGTTGACGCGCGAAGTCCGACGGCGACCGGCCGCGCCCGGCGTGTCCCCCGACGTCGAACGCCTCGCACGGTTGATCGCCCAGCGCGACGCCGCGGAGAAGAAGCTCTTCGTCACGCTCGAGGCGCCGCGCGCGGGCCTCGTGTTGACCTTCGGTCTGCCCGATCTGCGGGTGGGCAGCACCCTGCGCAAGGACCAGCCGGTGCTGGTGCTCGGCGACGTCAGCCGCGTGACCGCGCGGCTCGGGGTCCCCCCCGAGGCGCTCGCGGAGGTCGAAGCCGCCCGGCAGGCCATCCTGACCCCCGAAGGCTTCAAGGAGCCGCGCATCCCGGTGACGTTCGAGCGCGCGGGACCCGCCGCGCGGTCCGATGGCACATTCCCGCTCGATACGCTCCTCGAGAACCCCAACGGCCTGTTCCGCCCCGGTCAACGGGTCCGGGCCGAAGTCGAGCTGCCCCGGACGGACGGCCTGAGCTGGCTCTTCGGGGCGCGCTGACCGGGCCGGCCTCAGGCGCCTCCGCATGGGCGCGAGAACGCCCGTCAATACACCCCGAGCATGCGTCCGGCCGCCAGCAGGAGGCCGACCACGACCGCGCGTCGAATGAGCTCGACGCCGAGCCGGATGGCGGCCTCGACCCCCACGAGCGAGCCGAGCAGGCTACCGACGGCCACCTCGGCGCCGCGCACCCAGTCGATGGCGCCCGCCCCCTGGAAGACGAGCAACGCCACGAGCGTGAAGACCGCGGTCAGCACCGTCTTGCCGGCGTTGCCCGCCACGACGTCGAGGCCGACGAAGCGCACGAGAAGCAACAGCAGCGGGATGCCGACGCCGGCCTGAACGAAGCCGCCGTACACGCCCGTCGCGAAGAACAGAAGCTGCGCCGCCGGCGATCGGGCGTGGGGGTGCGTCTCGCCGGGCCCGGGATTCGGCGGCACGAGCCAACGCGGTTTCGCCAGGAGGAGCACCGCGAGCACGACGAAGAGGCCGCCGAAGACCACCTGCAGGCCACCCGGACTGACGCGCAGGGCCGCCCAGGCGCCGGCCAGACCGCCCGCGGCCAGGGCCGGCACGACGGACAGGCAGTCCCGCCACGGACGCACGCCTCGCCGATGAAACGCCGTCGTCCCGCCGATGGTCTGCACGACGACCGCCACGCGGTTCGTTGCGTTCGCCACGGCGGCGTCCACCCCGCTGAACATGAGGGCGGGCAACGTCAGGGCCGAGCCCGCGCCGGCGACCGTGTTGACGAACCCCGCCACGAATCCCGAGGCGACGAGCAGGACGTGCATCCACCAGGGGATCTCTGAGAACACGGCGACTCTCTTCCGTCGGGCGCGGTATCTTTCGCCCATGCATCCGGTGATTCTCAAGACGGGCGACACGTTTTCCGCGCTGCGCGAGGTGCGGGGTGATTTCGAGCACTGGTTCATGGCCGGGCTCGGTGTGGGGGCCGACGCGTGTACGGTGATCGACGCGCGGACGGTGTCGACCTACCCCGATCCGGCCGCGGTCGACGCCCTGTTGGTGACGGGCAGTCCGGCGACGGTACATGAGCGCGAGCCCTGGTCGGAGGCGGCCGGCGCGTGGATGCGGGCCGTCGTCGAGGCCGGGCGTCCCGTGCTCGGCGTCTGTTACGGTCATCAGCTCCTGGCGCACGCCATGGGGGGCCGCACCGGCCGCAACCCGCAGGGGCGCGAGATCGGGCTCGTTCACATTCTGACCGAGGAGGACGATCCGCTCTTCGAGGGCTTGCCCGGGGTGTTCCCGGCGTTCGAGTCCCACCAGGACGCCGTGCTCGAGCCCCCCCCGCAGGCGCTCATCCTGGCGGGCAACCCCAACTCGCCCTTCCAGGCCCTCGCCTACGGCGACTTCGCCCGCACGCTCCAGTTCCACCCCGAGTTCGACGTCGCGATGATGGCGTACTACCTGGAGGAGCGCGCCGCCGTCATCGACGCCGAGCGGGGACCCGGCACCGCAGCCCGCCTCCGCGCCGAACTGCGCCCCATCGACACCGGCGCCGTGATCTTCCGCAACTTCCTGGCCCTGTGCCGCGCGGCGCCCCCACCCAGCGCGGCTGGGTTGCGCAGCGGGGCTGGGGGGGCGGAGGAATGATGCCACCCACCGCGGCCGTGCTGGTCGGTGGCGAGGGACGGCGCCTCGGCGGGGTCGCCAAGCATACGCTCGCCTTTGCGAACGGGGAGACGGTGCTGGCGCGCCTCGTCAAGCTGCTCACGGACGAGGTGGGGCCCGTCACGCTCGTCTCGCGGCACCCGATGAACACCCCGCTGCCGGTGGTTCTGGACGCCCACACGGACAAGGGCGCGGCGGCCGGCCTGCATGCGGCCCTTGCGCATGCGCCGGCGGGCTGGGTTTTCGTCGCCGCGTGCGATCTGCCGGCCCTGGACGCGGCGACGATCCGCCGACTCGCCGCCGCGCGCGCCCATCAGGACGTCGTCGTGGCCCGAACGGGGCCGCACCTGCAGACGCTGGCCGGCTTCTGGCACACCCGCGCGCTGGATACCGTGGCCACCGGACTGGCCCGCGGGCGCCCGAGCCTGAAGTCGCTGGTCGGCGCCCTCGATGCGACGGTGGTCGACTTCGCCGACGACGCCCCCTTCGCCAACGTGAATCACCCCGAAGACCTCGTCGCGCACGGACTGTCCGTTTTGGCCCCGAGCGGCCGGCGGGTCTGACGCCGGCGACGGTTGAGGCGGGGGCGCGACGGGTTCAGACTGTCGGGACGATGCCGCATGCGATCCTCGCCCACCTGTTGACTCCGGAGCTCGGCGCCGACGCGGCCGAGGTGCTGCGGCGCGTCCAGCGAGCGACGGGCACGGACGATCCCCGCGTCTGGCTCGACCATCTGGTCGCGGCGGGCGTCGTGACCGTGGCCCGGCGCGCCGCGGTCATGACCGCCTACGTCACGGGGGCCGCCGAGACGGGTCTCGGCCTTGCCCCCGACCTGCCCCGGCTCGCCGCGCCGGTGGAGGCCAGCATCCCGCCCGGCCGGCCCACGCTCGTCGAGCCGGGCAAGGCCGGCACAGCCGAAGCCGGATACCAATTCGGCGACGTCCTCGGCCGCGGGGGCATGGGCTGTGTCTATCGCGCCACGGACCTCGCCCTCGGCCGGGACGTCGCGTTCAAGCTGCTCACGACGCCGCGCAACCCCGAGGTGCGGGCGCGCTTCGTGCGCGAGGCCCGCATCACGGCGGCCCTCGACCACCCGAACATCGTGCCCGTGCACGTCATCGAGGCGTCGCCCGACGGCGAGCACCTCGGATACGCCATGAAGCTCGTCGAGGGTCGAACGCTGGCGGCGCTGATCCGCGAGGCGGCGGCCATCGTGACGGCGGGCAAGGCGTTCGACGAGGCGCATGCCCCCGCCACGCTGCTCGACCACTTTCTGCGCATCTGCGACGCCATCGCGTTTGCGCACAACCGGGGCATCCTGCACCGGGACCTCAAGCCGGCCAACATCATGGTCGGGCCGTTCAACGAGGTCTACGTGATGGATTGGGGCGTTGCCCGCCGCATGGGGGGACCCGAGGAGCCCCTCCCGGGCCCCGACGCGGAGGCCACGCCGGTCGACGAGCCGGGTCTCACCCGGGTGGGCCAGATCGTCGGCACGCCGCGGTACATGTCCCCGGAGCAGGCGCGGGGCCTGAACGACCAGCTCGACGGGCGCAGCGACCAGTACGCGCTCGGCGTCATCCTTTTCGAGCTCGTCACCTTGCGGCGCGCGGTCCCGGGCGAAACCGGGCAGGCCGCGCTCGCGTCGGCGGCCGAGGGCCGGACGGTCCCGCTCGAGCACATCGTGCCGGGCAACACCATCCCCCGCGAGCTCGCGGCGATCATCCGACGCGCCACCGCCCGGGCGCCCGAGGCGCGCTACGCGTCGGTCTCCGCCCTCGCCGACGACGTGCGCCGGTTTCTGCGCGGCGACGCCGTGCTCGCCCTGCCCGATCCCCCGGTGCAGCGTGTCCTGCGCTGGATGGGCCGCCATCGGCAGGCGACGCTGGGCGTCCTGCTGGGGTCCATCACGTTGGCGAGCGTCGTGTCGGGCGTGGCGCTCTGGCGCGAAGGGCTCGCGGAGCAGGCCCGGGCGGAGGCGGACCGGCGCAGCGCGGCCGCCGAGCTCGCGGCCCGGGAGCGGGGCGCGCGGGTGACCGCTTTTCTCGGGCGCGTCGCGTTGCAGGCGCACCGCATCGACGGCGAGTTCGCCAAGCTCGAGCGCGCGCTGGAGGGCCTGCGGACGGCGGCGATCTGGGCATTGACGGGGCCCGAGCCCCCCCGCACCGGCGACGCCGCGCCCGCGCTCTATTTCGACGACGACTTCGCGTCCGAGGCGCGCCGCCCGCCGGACTTCGGACGCACGTCGTACCGCTGGCCCGTGTCGCTCGAGCACCCCGTCATCGGCCTGGCACCGGACGCCCGAGCCCGCAAGGCCGAGCTTCTGCCGACGCTGCAGCGGCTCGAACCCCTGCGGCATCACATGCGCCGCATGTTCGTCGAGGCCGCGACCGGCGGGCGCAGCGTGCCCGAGCCGTCGCTCGCTCGCCAGCTCCTGGCCGAACGAAAGGGTCCCATCGACTACGCCTACGTCTGCCTCCCCGAGGGCGTCCACTTCATGCTCCCCGGCATGGACGCATTGCCCCCGGGATACGACGTCCGCACCGCCGGTTTCTATCAGATCTCCGATCACCAGCGGGGCAAGCGCTGGGGCGCGCCGTACATCGACTCGACGACGGACGCCGCCGGCGACGACCTCGTCCTGCCCGTGACCGAGGGCCTGTGGTCCGAGGACGGCCGGTTCCTGGGGGTGGCGGGGGTGGAGATCACCGTGACCAAGATGGTCGAGACGGCGTTGCATCTGCCCTCGGTGGCCACCGTGCGGCAGAGCCTGCTGCGCAACGACGGGCGCAAGGTCATCGACACGGCCGACGCGGGGCGACGGTTTCCCAACGCCAGCGGCAAGGACGAGGGCCTCGAACTCTTCGACTTCGACGTCCCCGGGATCGTCGCCGCGGTGCGCGCCGGCGGCAGCGGCGTCGTCGAGATCGAACGCGAGGTCGACGGGCGTCCCGCGCGGCTGCTGGCCGCCTACGTGCCGCTCGACGTCGTCGGTTGGTATTACGTGGTCGAGGCGACGCCGGAGGCCGTCCTGAGCGACGTCACGGCAGCTTCTCCCTGACGGCGAAGTCCACCCCGGTGGCCCCCACGGCGACGGCACCGGCGCGGGCACCGACCAGGTCGCCCGGCTGTTTGCTGATGGCGTCGCCGTCCTGGTCGAGGCGCGCTTCGACGCGCACCTGACCTTCGAGGGCGCTGCCCCCCATCATGACGTTCTCGGGACCGATTTCGTAGTCGAGGGGAAACATGTTGGCCCCACCGACCTCCAGCTTCTTGCTGGCCATGAGCATGCCCTTCTGACCCTCACCGGCGTCCTTGCGGACGATGATGAAGAGCACGCTGCCCGGTTTGACGTCGGCCGCGACGGCGGCATCCAGCGTGATGCGACCCTTGAGGGTGCCGCCCGTGCCGCCGCCGACCGCCGTGCCGGCGCCGTGCGGGTTCGGCGCGCCATGCGGATCGACGGCGGCCGCGGCTGCGGGTCCGCCGGCCCCGACGGGCGGGTGACCGGCGGGCATCGACCCCGCCCCCGGCATCGCTTCGGGCAGCGAGCCGGCCGCGGACGCGGGCGTGCCCGCACCGGTGACGATGCGGGCCGTCTGCTCGGGCGCCATGGCCGGGCCGGCCGCCTTGCCGGGGGCGCCGGCCGGGGCGCTCCCGACGACGGGCGCCTCATTCTGAGACGCGCAGGCGACGGCGAGCAACGACGTGAGTGCGGCGAGCGCGGGACCGCGCAGGGTCGACGGGCGGGTGCGAGAAGCGGTGGCGACGAAAACGAACGACATCGGGCGATTCAGTCCTCTTCGGTGGCGACCTGACGGCGCAGGCGGGCGAGCCGATCGGCGTCGGGGCTCGCGGCGGCGGCCTCGACCGGTGCCGCCGGGGCTTCGCCGGCGCGACTCTTGCGCCACCGCCAGGTGATGATGGCGAGCACGAGCACCCCGACGATGGCGGGCACGAACGGCCCGACGGCCGCGTACCACGGCTGCGGCGGGTTGGTGATGTTCTCGCCGTACCGGGCGCGGAAGTCCTCGATGATGGCCTCTTCGGTCTCGCCGGCCATCAGGCGGTCGCGGATCTCCTGACGCGCCGTGAAGGCCTGCCCGCTGGTGCAGTTCAGCAGCGTCTTGCCGGGGCAGAAGGGGCTGCGCAGCTCGTCCGCGATGCGCTGCGAGCGCTCGGACGCGGACCGCATGGGGAGCCCGACGGCCGAAGCGGGGGCGGACGCGGGGGCTTGGGCCTGGGCGGCCGACGCAGCGGCGGCACCGAGCGCGGCGAGAACGGCGACGAAGACCAGGCGCCGCAGGGCGGCATGACGAACGAAGACGGGGGGACGGCGCATCGAGAAGCATCCTCCGGGCGGCGACGACGAACGCGGGCGACGCGGGGGCTTGGGCCTGGGCGGCCGGCAGCCAGGCGACCGGGACCGGGCGTCGACGAAAACGGCGGGACGGTACCAGAGATTCCCGCGGTGTGCGCGCGGTTGCGCGCGGCGGCCGTGAAAGATGTCCCCCCCGGGACATCGGTGTTAGAGTGCCCGACGGTCGCCCGCCCGCGCTACCCGTAGAGTCGAGACGAGAGAGCCCCCATGCGCCCGTCGCGCCGCATCGCCGCCGCCGTGTCCCTCGCCTTGCCGGCCCCGGCGGCCGTGTATGCGCAGGCGGCCGACACCGAGGCCGCCGAGGCGCTCGCCCGCGAGGCCCGCGCCCACTACGACGCGGGGCGCTTCGAGCAGGCCGTGTCGGCGTATCTCAAGGCCTATCGGGCGTCCCCGTCGGCCGGTTATCTGTACAACATCGCCGTCGTGTACGATCGCAAACTCAACGAGAGCGGGCTGGCGATCGACTTCTACCGGCGCTACATCGTCGCCGAGGACGCCGATCCGACCGCCGTCGAACGCGCTTCCATGCGGATCAAGGCCCTCAAGGCGCAGGCGCCGGCGGAGCCCCTCGACCCCCCGGCGCCGCGGCCCGCGCCCCCGAGCGAACGACCCCCCGCGTCGCCGACGGACGACGACCCCGCGCCCGCGCGCCCGGCGCCGGAGCCCGAGACCGGCGGGCGGCGCATCGCGGCGTACACGCTGCTCGGGATTGGCGGGGCGGCGCTGCTCGGCGGCGCTGCGCTCGGGGTCGTGGCCTACACCGTCGAGGACAAGTATCGGGAGGCCGACAACGTCGCCGACAAGAAGAACCTGCAATCCCTCGGCCGCAGCGAGGCGCTCGCGGCGGACATCCTGATGGGCGCCGGGCTGGCCATGGCCGGGGTCGGCACGTGGCTTCTTCTGACGAGCGGCGCGGACGGCCCCGGCGCACCGGCGAGCGGCCCGGCGGACGACGCTGCGACGACCCTCGGCCTCATCCCCTTGCCCGGCGGCCTCGGTCTCACGCTGGGAGGTTCCCTTTGAGTCCGTCCCTTCGCCGCGCCGCGGGCCCGCTCGCGATCCTCGCCCTCCTCGCCGGCGGCGCGACGGGGTGCTCGCTCGGCCTCGACTTCGAGGACGAGTGCAGCGGCAACGGGTCCTGTGGCAGCGGGCGCGTCTGCCAGTCCGGTTACTGCGTTTCGGGCAGCGCCCAGGCGCCCGACGCCGGCGGCCCGAGCCCCCTGGTCAACGATCTCTGTCCGCAGCTCGTCGGGGCCAGCGAGGCCGAGGTGCGGGCCGGCAAGGCGCTGCTCATCGGCGCGCTCTCGCCCGCCACGGGCGCCCTCGCCGCCACGGGCCGCCCCGTCGAACGCGCCATTTTCCTGGCGGTCGAAGAGATCAATCAGGTCGGTGGCATCGACGGACGCAAGCTCGCGGTGCTCGCCTGTGACGACGGCACGGCCGACAACGACCTCGCCGAGCGCGCGGCGACCCATCTCATCGAGGTCGGGCAGGTGCCCGCCATCGTCGGCCCCGCGGCGAGCGGCACCCTCATCGAGGTCTTCAGCGCCGTGACGCACGACGCCGAGGTCGTTCTCATCAGCCCCTCGGCGACGTCCCCTTCGATCACCACCCTGGCGGACGACGGGCTGGTCTGGCGCACGCCCCCGAGCGACGACCTGCAGGGCAACGCCATCGCACAGTACCTGCTGGCCGAGAAGGCCGCGGGCGACGGCGGCCTCGAGAAGGTCGCGGTCATCAATCGCAACGACACCTATGGCAACGCCCTGCGCACGGTCATCCAGAACGGCTGGTGCGCGGCGGCGTCGTGCGAAGAGACGACCTACTTCACCAAGACCTACTCGGACGCCAGCCTCGGCAGTGACCTGGCCACCGCGGTGCAGGGTCTCGAAGCCTTCGGGCCCGATGTGACGGTCCTCGTCGGTTTCCTCGACGACGGGGTCGATTTTCTGAACCTCGCCGGCACGCGCGCCGGCATCCGCAAGCGGTTCATCCTCACGGACGGGATGAAAGAGGCGCCCCTCGTCGACCGCGTCGAGTCGGCTGCGGTGCTCGAGGGCATCCTCGGCACGGCCCCGGCCACGCCGGACAACCCCAATACGCAGACGTTCGAGCTCGCCTATCGGGCGAAGTGGAACACGGCCCCGTCCATCTTCAACGCGCAGGCGTACGATGCGACCTACCTGCTCGCGCTCGCCATCGCCGGGGCCGGGCGGGATGCCACCCCGGGCGGGCCCGACATCGCGCGGCAGCTGCGCCGCATGACGGGCGGGCAGAAGGTCATCTCGGTGGGTCCGACGGACTTCGGCGAGGGTGTGCGAACGCTCCGCGCCGCGTCGGACGCCCGCATCGACTTCGACGGCGCCTCGGGCCCCCTGAACTTCGACCCGAACACCGGCGAAGCGCCGGCCGACATCGAGGCCTGGCGGGTGGACACGGCCGCCGGCAAGATCGTCTCGCTCGGCGTGCTGTACACGGCCGGGGGCGAGTTCCGCCCGCCCGCCGCGGCGTCTGCGCCCGCGCCCGAGGGCAACTGACCCCATGGCACGCCTGTGCCCGAAGTGTTTCGAGCGTTTCGACGACGAGACGCGACGCTGCCCGACACACGGCAAGAACACCGTCGAGGATCTCTCGGGACAGATCGTCGCCGAGCGGTACGAGCTGCGCGACCTCCTCGGGGTCGGCGGCATGAACAGCACGGTCTGGGTCGCGTGGCACGCCGCGACGCACCGTCACGTGGCCCTCAAGCTGCTGCCGCCCACGCATGCCTCGGCCGCCGAGCGGTTCGCCCGCGGCGCGCGGCTCGCGTCGAACCTGAGTCATCCCCACATCACGGTCGTCCACGACTACGGGCAATCCGCGAATGGCGGTCTGTTCCTGGTGATGGAGCTGCTCGAGGGCGTCCCGTTGCATCAGGCCCTCAAGCGGGAGGGCGCCATGGCACCGGAGCGCGTGCTGCGCCTCTCCGAGCAGGTCTTGCGAGCGCTCGACCACGCCCACCGCAAGCACATCGTGCACCGCGATCTGAAGCCGGGGAATCTGTTCCTGCTGAGCAATCACGGCGAGGACGAAGACTTCGTCAAGGTGCTCGACTTCGGCATCGCCAAGGCATTCGAAGGAGACGACGGCGACGACACGGACGCCGGCGCGCTGAGCAATCTGAGCTCCGAGGTGACCCACCAGCGCCAGGTCTGCGGAACGCCGCATTACATGGCACCCGAACAGGTGGCGATGGGCCGGGTGGACGCGCGGACGGACCTCTATTCGCTCGGCGTCGTCATGTATCGCATGTTGATGGCCCGGCTGCCCTTCGAGGGCAAAGAGACGCACGAGCTCTTTCGCATGCACCTGACCGAGCCGCCCATGCTTTTCCGCACGGCGCGCCCGGACCTCGAGATCCCCGCCGCCATCGAGGCGGTGGTCATGCGTGCGCTCGCCAAAGACCCCGACGACCGCTTCGGCAGCGCCGCCGAGATGCGCGCCGCGGTCCGCGAGGTGCGGCGCGGCCTCGGTCTCTTGTCCGAGGAAGACTCGATGAGCGGGCCGCCTTCGATGCCCGGCGTCCCCTCGGCGCGCGCGACGATGAACCCGCGACCGGCCCCCCCGCCCGAGGTGCAGGCCGCCGTGACCATCGACCTGCCGGTCCCCGCGCGGACCCGCAAGCCCGGCCTCTTTGTCGGCCTCGGCGGCGCGGCGCTGCTGTTCGCGCTGGGGCTCTGGTGGGCGCTGCGGGCCAACCCGGACGAGGCCGCCCCCGTCAGGACCGGCAGCGCCCCGGCGTCCGGCCCGACCTCCGGCCCGGGCCCCGGCGAGACCGCGGCCAACGCACCGCCGGCGGACGTGGCGGTCGAGATCGAGTCGACGCCGGCGGGCGCCAACGTGCGCACGGCCTTGCGGCCGTTGGGCACGACGCCGCTGCGCGTGACGCTGCCCCGCGATACGGACACCGTCTTCCTCGAGCTCGCCGGACACGCGACCAAGGCCCTGCCCGTGGATCTGAAGGCCGTCGCGGCGGAAGAGCGGGTCAAGTACCACGTGGTGCTCGACATCACGGCGCCGACCCCCGCGACGGCGACCGCGGCGGCGGCGCCCCGGCCCGCGCGGGCCGCCCCACCGCCCGTGGAGCCCGCCCCCATCCCACCCTCGGCCGACGTCGTGCCCAGGCCGTCCGCCCCGCCGGTCGCGCGCCCGGGCCTGATTGACCCCGATGATCCGCGCAGCCCCGCCGCCGCGCCCGCGCGCCCGGCCGCCGCCGCCCGGAGCGACGACGACACCCACGAGCTCCTCGACGTGACGCCGGCCGCGCAACGACCTGGGCCGAAGCCCGAAGCGCGCCCCTCCCGCCCGGCGGTCGAGCTTCTCGAGTAGACGACCGGGGCGCTGCCGCCGGCTATGGCATCCGGATCTGCCCGCGCGGAGAGTTGCCCTCGTACCCGACGTCCGGCAGGCAATCGAGGCCTTCCGGTGCCGGCTCGTCGACACAGGGTCCCGTGCCGAGGTCGACACACATGGAGCGGGGATCCAGCCCGTAGGGCGGCTCGGCGCCTTCGAGGAAGAGCGGCTCGGGGTTCTCCCAGAATGGCCCGTCGACGGACAGCGGCCCGAACGCGAACACCTGCCGGTCACCCCGGAAACAGACCGCCGTCCGTGTCATCGACAGACCGCCGCCTACGATCACCGGGATGCCGGAGACATCGGCGACGACCGCGTTCTCGAGCCGGAGCTGACCGGGCGCCGCCCCCTGCAGAAGCACCGCGGCGGTCACGTTCGTCTGTGGCGGTTGATCTTCGGCCGTCCGGTTGTCGCCCCGGATGTTCACGATCGTCGCCTGCGCGATGACATTGTCCTGCCCGACCGCGTCGGCGACCACCCCGAACGCCCAGATCTCGCTCGTCACGTCGTGCACCAACAGATGCCGAAGGGCGAACCCCCGGCTGCGGGTGAGGTAGACGCCGACGGCCTCCCCGGCCAGCCCGGCGAACCCCCGGGTCTCGATGCCGGGCACCCCCGGACGCGCGTCGGCGACCTTGCCGGCCCGGACCCGCGAGAGGTGGGCGTTGGAGACGGTCACACCGTCCGAGTCGGCGATGAACACCCCGAGACCGAGGCCACCGTCTCCGCCGCGGGTGCCGATGTGGGTGTGGCCGCCCGGCCCGCCGGCGACGTTGTCGATGCGCAGGCCATCGACCGAAACGGCGTCGCTCCGTTCGATGCGGACGGCGGCGTAGGCCCCGCCGGCGCGGCCGTTCTGCCGCATGTACGACGCCGCGCCCGGTTCGCCGACGAGCTCGACGCGTTCCCCCGGCGCAGGCTCGCAGGTGACGGCCACATCGGTCAGCGTGGCCCCCGGGCTGTCGAGCACGACGAACTGTCCGAGGTTCGTCATCGCCTTGCACGTCGAGTAGTGGCGCGCCGAGACGCTCGCGCCCGGCGAGCGGTGGAGATAGGTGATGGGCCAACCCTCATAGGTGTTCGTCTCGTCGAGCGTCACGGCCCGGCTCGCCTCGTCGCCGATGCGCACGCCGACGGCCGTGCCTTCCGGCGCCCCGGCCGGCGCCGACTCGATGAAGAACCGCTGCGGACCGCCCTCGCCGCCGAGGACGTCGCGCAGGACATTGCGCGCGAGCAGATTGCCATCACTGTCGGCCGTCAGCTCCAGGGCGGCGGCGGGCCCGCCATTGCCGCCGTTGCCGCCGCCGAGTCCGCCCGGTCCGCCGCGGCCACCGCGGATGTCGGTGATGTCGTTGTCGGTCAGCACGTTCGCGTCGGAGCGCATGAGACGGATGCCCGCCGCCGCCCCGCCGTCGCCGCCGGCCGAGAGCAAGGAGATCGTCTCGACGTCGAACGCCCCCTGAGCGCCGTGGCCGCCGATGACACCCTCGATCAGGTTGCCCGCGATCTCGGCCCCGCTCGTGCCGATGAGCAGGATGGCGGCGGCCTGCCCCCCCGATGTGGGCCGGTGCCCTTCGGTCAGGGGCTGGCCCGTGGCCCCGACGAAACCCTCGACGACGTTGTTTCGCACCGTCGAGCCATCACAGTCGACCAGGACGAGGCGACCGAGGTTCGTCGGGGTCAGTGCGCCCGTGAACCGCCGATTCGACCAGTCCACGCGCCGGCCGAAACAGTAGTGAATGGCCTCGCCCTCGTAGACGTTGCTCTCGTCGAGGTCGACGTCGAGCGCCGGCTCGTTCTCGGTGAGGACCTCGAAAAAGTCGGGGGGGAGCTCCACGCCACCACCGAACGGGTGGAAATACACCCCGACCCCGATGGCGTCCGGGCCGGGCTCGCCCATCGGTCCACCGGCGGGCGCGCCGGCACCGCCCGTGATGCCGCTCAGGACGTTGCCCCGCAAGCGATGTCCGGCGCTCTCGATGCGAATGCCGGCGGCGAGTCCGCCGCCGCCACCGTTTCCGTCGGGCGCGCGCAGGATCTGTTGCGTGCCGGCATCGGGCGGCGCCGGATCCAGCGGCAGGCCCGCCTGACCGGCCCCGCCCGCCCCGCCGACGACCGTATCGATGCGGTTGTCGACCAGCAGACAGTTGCCGGCGCGATCCGCCAGGTAGATGCCATAGGCCGGCCCCCCGAGACCGCCGAGGCCGCCCGCATCGCACGAGAATCGCTCCTGTGCGTTCCCGGCCCCCCCCTCGACCTCACTGATGACGTTGGACTGCAGGCGACTGCCCGCCGCCCCGGCCTCGACGAGGATACCGGCGGCCTGTGAGCCATGCCCCCAGCGACAACCCTGCTCGGCCCCGAACGGGACGACCGGCGGCGTCGAGCCGCGGATGCGACGCAGGACATTCCCGTGGACGAGGTGGTCGTCGCCCGCGGTGATGCGGATCGCAGCGATCGCCGAGCCGGCCGGCGCGTCGGGATCGGGTGCGGGGCCGACGTTCTCCACGACCGTCGACACGACCGCACAGCCTTCACCGCAGGTCAGGTGAATGCCGCGCCCGACCCCCTCTCCGTCGACGGTGAGATCCTGGACCCGGGTGTAATCGCCGGTGATGCGGAGACCGCCGAGGAGGCGGGTGCGATCGCGGCTGGCACCCCGGACGGTCAGGAAGTCCGCGCGTACGTTCAGCCCGGCAGCGAAGCGTCCCTCCCCCACGTCGATCACGGCGACGCGGTCGGCATCGGGGGCGGCGTTCGCGCGGGCGACGGCCTCGGCGAGCGTGGCGAGGGGGGCGAGATTCGTCCCCGCGTTGGCGTCGTCGCCGTTGCCACGCACGTAGAGCACCCGGCCGGGTTCCTCGAGCTCGCAGCCGTTTTCAATCCGGGTGTCTTCGTCGTGCCAGGTGGCGTCACAGCGCGCGAGGAAACACTCGCCGAGCGCGCAGAGCCCCCGCCCGTGGGGCAGCGGATCGCAGCGACGACCACAGGCGCCGCAGTGTTGCGCGTCGCTTTCGAGGTCGAAGATCTCGTCGATCTCTCCATCGCAGTCGTCGTCGAGGCCATTGCACGTCTCGGCGGCGGCCTCGACCCCCCCCACACAAACGGGTGCATCCACGCCGACGATGCAGCCGAAGACCCCGGCGCCGCACCGCCCGGGGGCGTCGACGATGCAGGGCGCGCCTTTGTGGTCGAAGTCTTCGTCGACCGCACCATCACAGTCGTCGTCGACGTCGTTGCAGACCTCGGTGACGGGCTCGCATGCGGGGCCGGCGTCCGGCACGGCCGCGTCCGGCAAGGCCGCGTCGGGCATCGCCGCCGCGTCCGGCACGGGCATCACTGCCGCGTCGGGGGCCGGCGGGACGTAGGCATCGGGCGCCGGCGGGACGTGGGCATCGGGCGCCGGCGGGACGTGGGCATCGGGCGCCGGCGGGACATGGGCATCGGGACCCGGCGGGCCCCCGACGTCGGAGATCCCCGCGGCGTCGGGCGGGGGACGGACCGCATCCTGCGCAGGGCCGGCGGCGTCAGGGACGGCGGGGGCCATGTCGGGCGCGTGCCCATCAGGGGTCCCCTGCGCATCCCCCGGTGCGGCGTCGGTCGCGGGGGGCCCGTCGACGGACACGGCATCCGCGGGGCGTGTCGACCCGTCGGCCCCACCGTCCGGGAGAGGCGGGGCTGCCGCGTCCGTCACGGCCGGCGGCAGCGCCGGAAACTCCCCGCACGCCGCCGAGACGAGCAGCGCCGTGGCGATCGCGAGGCGGTCGGCGACGCGACGAACGAACATCAGAACCTCCACGCCCAGCCGAACGTGCCGTGATCGGCGCTCGCGACGGGCCGGCCGCTCTCGTCGGGGGACGACGGCCACCAGAAGAGCAACCCCGCGGCGAGCGCGGCCCCGCCGGCGAGACCGAAACCCAGCCCGGCCCCGAGCCGCCCGGTCTCGTAGTCGTCCTTCAGCGCGGCGTGGCGCGCCGTGTCGTCGGGGCCGAGCGCTGCGGCGTCGTCGCGCGCGCCGACCGCCGACGTCGTGAAGACGACCCCCACGACCGCGGCCACGACGGCCCCGCCGACGCAGCCCCACGCGGCGAGTTCACGCCCGGAGAGCGCCGGCTCCGCGCCGGCCGGCGCCGCCGTTCCGACGGACGCGCTCGACGGGGCGGCCCCCGCGGGGGCGGCCTTCGCCCGTTCTCCCTCGAGGACGGCGATCACGCGCTCCACCTCGCTGTGATCGGCCGCGGCGGGCGAGAGGACGAGATACCGCCGATACTCGGCGATGGCCCCGGGGACGTCGCCGGCCCGCTCGAGGCTGCGGGCGAGGTTGTAGGCGAGCTTCGCGGAGCCCGGGGCGAGCGCGACCCCCACGCGAAACTCGCGCGCGGCGCCGGCGAAGTCACCCCGGACGTACATCTCGATGCCCGTCTGGTATCGCAGGTTCGCCGCGGGCGGCGCGCCCGCCTCCAGTGCGCGCACCGGGGCCGCCGGTGTGACCGGCGCGGGGACGACGGGCGGTTCGTCGGCGCCGTGCGAGGCCTGCCACGGGGCGAGCGTCAGCACGGCGGCGAGCGCGGAGGAGGTCGACCGGAGGGGACGCAGCGGTGACATGCCCGTCCATAACGCGACCCCGACCCGCGTCGCAAGGGTGCGGCGGTCCCCGGTCGTGTCCGGTGGCGCGGCCGCGCCGGATCGGGTAATCAGCGGCCATGTCCGAAATCTCCGCGTTCAAACGCGATCTGCGCAAGCTCCCCAATCTCATCACGCTCTCCCGCATCGTCCTCGTCTGCGTGGCCCTCTACCTCTACTTCCGGGTGGACGCCCGTCTCGGCCTCGTCATCGGCACGATCGCCGGCCTGACGGACCTCGTCGACGGGATGGTGGCCCGGGCCACCGGCCAGGTGTCCCGCCTCGGCGAAGTGCTCGACCAGTTCTCGGACCTCGTCTTCGAGACGTGGGTGTTGTTTCTGGTCGCCGGCCAGTCGCCCGGTTACCCGCAGGCCCTCGTGCTCGTCTACCTGCTGCGCGAGTTCTGGGTCGTGACGATCCGCCGGTTCATGGCCGAGTACCGCATCAACATCGCCAGCAACTTCCTCGGCAAGCTCAAGACGAACTTCCTGATGTATTCGTGCATCCCGGCCTTCGGCGCGTTCGCCGGCATCTGGGGCCCGCTGAACGAGTTCGCCTGGTACCTGGGCCTCTTCGGCATGTGTTTCGGCATCCTGTGCGGTTACATCGCGGCCTGGGACTACACCCGCCAGTTCATGCGCGGCTACGACGAGGTCTGTCGATGAGCCTCGACCCCCTCTGGGAGCGCCTCGAGGCGCTGGTGACGCAACACATCGCGCACGAGCCGCACCTTCGCGATCCGGCGCACGATCTCGGGCACATCCGTCGGGTGGCGCGGGCGGCGAAACACATCGCCGAGGCCGAGGGCGCCGACGTCGAGGTCTGCATCGCCGCCGCCTGGCTGCACGATCTGGTCTTTCTGCCCAAGAACCACCCCGACTCGGCGACCACGGCCGAGCGCACGGCGGCGCTCATCCCCGGGGCGGCCGCACACGTCGGTCTCGGCGACCGCGCCGAAGTCATCCGCACGGCCGTCGCGGAGCACAGCTTCTCCGGCGGGCGCGCGCCGACGACGCTCGAATCGGCCGTCCTGCAGGACGCCGATCGCCTCGATGCCATCGGCGCCATCGGCATCGCGCGGTGTTTCGCGACGGGGGGCAGCTTCGGCGGGGCGCTGTGGCATCCGGCCGATCCGTTCGCCCGCTCCGGGCGCGCGCTCGACGACAAGGCGTTCAGCCTCGATCACTTCGACCGCAAGCTCCTCAAGCTCGGCCCGGCCATGAACACGGCCGCCGGCCGCGCACTGGCGATGGCTCGCGAAGAGACGATGGCGGCGTTCCTCGCGGCCCTGCGCACCGAGTTGGCGCTTGCCTGAGACCCGGTGGCCGACGCCAGCCCCCCTCGACCACCCGACGCCGGCGCGGCCGTGGCGGCTGTATTTCGCGTTGACGAATCACTGCAACCGCGCGTGTCCGTGGTGCTCGACGTGCAGCGACCCCGGGGGCGGGACGTTTCTCGACGAGGCCCGCTTCGCCGCGCTGCTGCCCGATGATCAGGACTTCGAGGTGCAGCTCGAGGGCGGCGAGCCGACCGTACACCCGCGGTTCGACGCCTTCGTGGCCCTCGCCCGCGCGCACCCGCGCTGCCGGCGGCTCGTCGTGTGTACCAACGGGGTCCGCCTCCCGCGGGTGACGCCGGCGCTTCGGGCGTGGCTCGCTGCCCTCGGCCGCCCGCTGACGCTCAAGCTCTCGGTCAACCACCACCTCGTCGAGCGCGATCCGGGCCTGCTCGACCTCTGCGAGCGGCTCCGCGATCTGTGTCTTTCCGAGGGCGAGGCCTGCGCGCTCGTCATCAACCTGCGGCGGCGTCCGGGCGTCGCAAACGACGACGCCGCCCTGCGCGAGGCGCTGGCGGCGCGGGGGCTTTTGCCCCTGACCAACGATTTTCCGCTCCAGCGTTACGGCTACGCGGCCGACCGGGCCGAGTGGGCCGAGTGGGGTGAGCCCTTCGCGGTCACAGACCGATTCACCCTGGTCAACCCCGACGGGACGACCCATGGGGCCGACCTCGTCGGGCGATCCGAGGCGATGCGGCGCCTCACCAGGTCGCCAGCGCCGCCCGCACCTGCTCGCGCAGCGTCTCGGCGCCCGCGGCAATGATGTCGTCGGGGTTGATGCTGCTCGCCGCCTCGATGAACGCGCCGTGGACGAACTCGCGGGGGGTCACGACGCCGGCGCTCTTGAAGGGCAGGCGGGTCTCGGCGAAGTAGCTCCGCCACAGGACGCCGTTCCAGCCGTAGCTGCCGCCCTTCCACGAGTTGCGCACCTGCGCCCGGAAGGCGGCGATGGTGGCCGCGCTCTTGCCGAGCGACGCGCCCTCGGCGTTGATGATGGCCGTCATCTGCTGGCTGCCGTTGGACATCAGGTTGTAGAACGTCGTCCGCGTGGCCTGGTTCAACAGACCGGCGGCGACGTCCTCGTGCAGCTCGCCGAGGTCCGACAGGCTGGTGCGGTTGTGATTGGCGATCATGTCGGGACCACACCCGATGGTGTGTTGAATCAGGGTGTCGGTCAGCCCGAGGTCCGAGGCGGTGCCGTTGATGTTCGCCTGCCCGAGGAACTCGCGCATCGCCTGCGTCGAGCGGTTGTCGGAGTTCTGCATCATCGGCGCGAGCACGTTCTGCAGCGTCGTGTTCTGCACGTTGTTGCAGGCCGCGATCGTGTTCGGGCAGCTCGTCGCCTGTCCATCCATGCACACCGGCACCAGGGTGTTGAGGCCGAGGTTGCCGGCCTGCACCCGCTCCATGGCCGTCAGGTGGTGCAGCACCTTGATGCTGCTCGCCGGCTCGAAGCGCATCTCATGATTCACACCGCCGAGGACGCCGCCGCCGACCTGCTTCGCATACAGACCGATCTGCCCGTCCGTGCGGCTGCGCAGATAGGAAGACACCCGCGTCTCGAGGGCATTGCCGTTGTTGACCATGAGCGCGACGTAGCGCCGTGCGCCGTTGACCGTGTACGACTCGACGTCGAAGATCCGCGCGGCGTTGCGGCTCGCCTGGAAGTTCACGTCGTCCATCGTCTGGCCGTAGTACCACCACCAGCTCTCCCCGGCGGTGCGGTGCATCACGACCGCGTAGCTGTTGTCGGCGAGGCGCTCGATGTCGACGAGGCGCGCCTGATTGTTGGCGAGGTGCTGCGAGACCGTCGCCGCGGTCACTCCGTAGTAGTGCCACCAGCTCTTCTGATCCGCGCCGGCGTTGCGGATCATGATGGCCGCATACTTGCGGACGCCCCCTTCGACGTAGCTCTCGATGTGCGTCACGCGCGCCCCGTTCTGATTGGCGAGCTGCGCAATCTGTGCCGAGGTCTTGCCGTAGTACCACCACCACGACTTCGCCTGCGCACCGGTGTTCGGCACCATGACTGCCGCGACGCGACGCGCGCCGTTGACGAAGTAGGTCTCGAGGTCGACCAGGCGGGCCTGGTTCTGCGTCAGGTAGTCCGAGAGCTGGGCCTCGGTGATGCCGTAGTACCACCAGGCACCGCTCTGGAAGCTGCCGTTGTTGGCCACGAACGCCGCGGCGAAGCGGGCGGGCGAGCCCTGCTCGACCTCCAGGTCGACCAGGCGGTAGCCCTGGTTGAGTTTGGCCGTGACGGCGGCGGCGTCGACGCCCGTCAGCCAGTACCAGCCCTGATCGGCCACCTGCGTCTCGCGGGGGGCCTCGGCCTGCGCCGCGCCGTGGGCGCAGACGAGGGTGGTCAGGGCGGTCAGGGCGGTGGCGGCGAGGCGCTTGAGGGTCTTCATCGAGTCTCTCCTTGGGGTTGTCGCTGTCTGAGCGGGGTGTGTCCGTGGGGCGACGGCCGCGTGGGCGTCACGACAGGGCGCTCGCTTTTTTTTTCGAAAGGGCGACGGGGAGCGGCCGACGGCCCCGCGCGCGCCGTGGCCCGACTTGCACCCCCGGGTGACCCCTGATAGAACCCGAGGCGTTCCCGAACATGTCGCAACGACCGGTCGACGTCGCCGGAGGGGGTGGACGCCACCGGACCGCACCGGGAGTCGACCATGACGAGGTTCTCTGGCCCGGCTCGGGTGCTCCGTCGAACGATCGCCGCCGTGCCGCTGCTCGTGGCCTGGGCGGTGGCGCCGGCCGCCGCCGCGCCGCTCGATCTGGCCGAGCCCGGACCCGCGGACGCCGCCGCCGCCGAGGCCGCGCTCGCCCGCTTCGGCAAGGCGTTCAAGGCCCGCAAGCTCATGGAGGCCGAGACCGCCGCCCGGGATGCGTGGGCGGCCGGAGGGGGCGCCAACGCGCTGGAGGCCCTGGCGGTCACCGCGCTGCACGAGGGTCGCGTGCCGCGCGCGCACCAACTCTATGCCGCCATCCTGGCCGACACCGGTGCGCCGGAGGACGTCCGCCGTCGTGCCATGAACCAGCTCGCGGCCATGGAGCGGCAGACGGGCGACCTGAGCATCCGCGGGGGCGCAGCCGGCGTCCCGGTCAGCATCGACGGCGACCCGGTGGCGGACCTGCCGCCCGTCGTCGCGTTGCGCGCGATGCCGGGGCGGCGCACGGTCAGGATCGGGGCGTACGAGACGCAGGTCCGCTTTGCGGCCGGTCGGACGACGCAGGTGGTCGTCCCCGACGACACGAAGGCTGCGGCGGTGGTCCCCGCCGTCGTCGCGCCCGCGGCCGCCGTGGCGGTCCCCGCCGTCGCCCCCCCCGCCGATCTTTCCTCCGCGGGGGCTGCGTTGGCCTCCGCCCCGGACTCCGCCGTCGACGCCGCCCTCGCAGCCCGGGAGCGCGCCCGAAAGGCCCGGGCCGCCGCCGCCCGCCTGAAGCCCGAGCGTCTTCGCGCCCTCGTCATGAACGATCCCGAGCTGAAGCAGGCGCTCGCCGCCCTCACGGACGACCAGGCCATCCTCCAGCAGGTGGCGATGGCCATGCAGTCGGGGGGTGGAGTCGAGGGCATCGGGCAACAACTCGCCGGCGACCCGCGCGTCCAGCGCGTGCTCGACCGCCTGAAGACGCTGCTTTGGACCGAGACCGGCCTCGAGGAGGTGTTCTGAGTGACCGCTTCACCCCGAAAGAAGCCGCCGCGGGCCGCGCTGCGTCACATCATCGTCATCGTCTTCTTCTTCGCACCCCTGTTCTTCCTTCTCGGCTGCGTGCCCGAGGGTGAGAACAGCGTCTCCACCCGCCTCGTTCGCCCGGTCGTCGTCTCGGTCGAGGGTGACGTCGTCGACGCCACGACCCGGCTGCCCCTCGAGGGCATGCAGGTCGAGATCGTGCGGCGGGCCCTCGGGGCCGACGCGGGCGCGTCACCCGGCGAGAGCGAGGCCGACGCGAGCACCGACGTCGCGCCCGTCCTGACGGAAGCCACCGGGCGGTTCCTCATTCCCGCGGTCGAGCTCGACGTCGAGAAGTGGGAGTATGGCGTCCGGGTCCGGGACGTGTCCGCAACCCCGCGCTACCGGAGCGCCGAGGCGACGGGCGTCTACGCCTTCAAGGACCAGCCGGTCACGCTGCCGACGCTGCTCATGGTCCGGCTCGAAAACGACTACCGCACGGCGGTGACGGGCCAGGTCAAAGAGGCGATCCGGAACGGGCAACCCATCGCCGAGGCGCTCGTGACGCTCGCGATCCGCGAAACGGGCGAGGTGCCCTTCAGCACCAAGACCGGCGTCGACGGCCAGTTCCGGTTCGAAGGGGTGCCCGCCCGCGAGTACGACATGGTCATCACGGCGGGCAACGCGCGGGTCGGCGACCAGCCGCGCGCCTACGCCCCCGTCGAGCGCGTCGTGCCCGTGCGCCGGGAGGACGAGGTCCCGCAGCCCGGCTCGGGCCTCGTGGATCTCGGCCCCATCTTCCTCGTCAGCTCGGCGGAGAACGAAGACCTGCGCATCGTGCTCACCTGGAACCGCGACCGGCCGGACGACGACCGGCCGCCCGTCGATCTGGACGGGTACCTGCTGCTCCCGGACGCGACCTGCGACGTCAACCACCTCGGCGGCGCCGAGACCGCGCTCGGCTCGGCCGCGCTCTCCATCTCGCCCCAGGCCGGCTTCGGCGCCGGCACCTGTTACTGGCCCGCGTTTCTCAACGGCGAGCCCGGCGACCCGGGGCGAACCATCGTCGGTTACGAGTCCCCGCTGCATGTCGTCGAGCACCCGGCCGGCCCGGAGGCCGCGCTCTACGGATGCACGGACAACGCCGACGGGATCGTCCCCGGCGAAGGGGAGGCACGCCGCTGCGTGGTGGCCAGCCTCGACAACGACTCGAAGAACGGGTCGGAGCCGGAGGTCGTGACGTTCAACAAGGAGCTCTTCCTGCGCGAGTACCCGAAGAGCCTCGGTTACTACTATGACTACAAAATCAACGGCGCCGGCGACACGGTTCGTCACTATCCGGTGGGCGTTGCGGTCTATTCCGTCCTCCTCCCCGAGCCGGAGCGGCCGGATCCGGCCGGCAATGACCTCGCCAACATCAACAACTCGGGCGCGCGCGTCGAGGTCTTCCAGGGCAACCAGCGGGTCGCCGCCTACGACGTGACGGAGATCGGCCTGCCCGAAGAGCTGCGGACGTGGACGGTTCTGCTCGTCGAGGTCGGCTTCAAGAACCCCAACCCGCGCACGGGCGACGACGTCTATTTCCGCGTCCTGCCGTTCAACGGGCTCGACGAGAACATCCAGGCGGGCGTGTTCGCGTGGGAAGACCGCCGGGCCGCCACGGCGACGACCCTCGCAAACGATGGCACGATGCAGCCGAGCCCGATCCGCGAGGTGCATGCCGCGCTGGACGTCAACGGCCGCCTCGTCGTGGCGGCCGGCACGGACGACCCGACGATGCCCCACGGCATCTGGGTTCTGCGCCAGGATCAACAGCGCCGCACCGGCTTCGAGCGCATCCTGGCCGACACCGTGCCCATCACCGCGCTCGCGTACGATGGCGGGCGCCTGTTCGGCGCGCGGGCGGGCCTCGTCCACGAGCTCGGGGGGCCGACGCGGGACGACGGCACGCCGCTCGGCGCCGACTGCGAGGACGAGGTGACGCTTCTGTACTCCACGAGCGTCGGGCTGAGTCGGACGATCTTCGCCGGCACGGAGGGCGGCCTGCGCCGGTTCGACGAGGTGCGCCTGCGGTGTCCGCTGGTGGGACAAAGCCCGGGTCGTCTCCGCGAGGACGGCACCTGCGCCGGCTACATGTGCACGGGGCCGGAGGACGCCAGCGCGTGCCTGCCCTGGGAGTGGAAATGCGACGGCTTCTTCGACTGTCCGTCCGGCACGGACGAGGCCGCGTGCGACGGCGACGCGCGCCTCTGCGCCGAGGGTGAGTTCCGGTGCAACACCGGGCAGTGTCTGCCCGGCGCGTGGCAGTGCGACTTCGAGGCCGACTGCGCCGACGGGGAAGACGAGTTCGGCTGCAACCCCGAGGGCTGCCCGGGGTTCGTCTGCGGTGGCATGTGTCGCCTCTACAGCGCGGTGTGCGACGGCTACATCGACTGTCCCGAGGGCATCGACGAGGCCGGGTGCACGCCGGACTGTTTCGGTCTGAGCTGCGACGAGGGCACGTACTGCGCGCCCCTCGACGAGCTGTGCGACAGCGTGGAGCAGTGCCGCGACGGGCTCGACGAGCGCCTCTGCAACGTCCCGCCGTGTACCGGCCGCCTCTGCGACGACGGCGCATGCGCCCCCCACGAGAGCCTGTGCGACGGCAACTGGGATTGTTTTCTGGGCGAGGACGAGGCGCCGGAGCTCTGCGAGGGCGGCCTCTGCGAGGGGGTCCGATGCGGCGACGAAGCCAACACCTGCGTCCCCTGGGCGTCCGTCTGCAACGACACATCGGACTGCCCGAACGGCGAGGACGAACAGAACTGCTTCGCCCCGCCCTGCGAGGGCTTCGAGTGTCACAACCGGGCCTGCCTGCCCCGCGAGTACGCCTGTGACGGGACCCAGGACTGTCCCGACGGCGAGGATGAGACCAACTGCGACGCGCCCTGCGACGGCTTCCGGTGCAACGACAACAGCTGCGCGGGCGGCGGCGCCGTGTGCAACGGCCTGCGGGACTGCCCGGACGGCGAGGACGAGCACCAGAACTGCGATGAACCGTGCGACGGCCTGCGGTGCAGCGACGGCGCCTGCGCGCCGCAGGCGTATCTGTGCGACCGGACGAACGACTGCGCCGATGGCGCCGACGAGTCCGAGGACCTGTGTGCCAACCCCTGCGACGGCTATCGATGCGGCGACGGCACCTGCCTGCCCGCGGACGCCCGCTGCGACGGGCGCCCCGACTGCCCCGACGAACGCGACGAGCTCGAGTGCGGTGGCCCCTGCGAGGGGTTCCAGTGCGAAGAGGGCGGCTGCGTGCCGATCGAGGGCGTGTGCAACGCCATCGAAGACTGCCCGCGCGGGGACGACGAGGCCAACTGCCTGCCGCCGGGAGAAGAGTGCCAGGGGCTCGCGTGCGACAACGGCGTCTGTGTCGACGCCGCGCTCCAGTGCGACGGCCAGAACGACTGCGGGGACGGCACCGACGAGCGCGACTGCGCCGACGCCGGGCCCGGCGCGGACGCGGGGCCTGCCCCCGACGGCGGCGTCGCGCCCGATGCGGCCCCGCCGCCCGATGGCGGCCTCCCGGCGGACGCGGGCTTTGCCATCGACGCCGCGCCCGAGCCCGACGCCGCGCCCCCCGCCGAGGTCTGCGACGGCATCCTGTGTGACGGCGACGTCTGTGTTCCCCGAGCAGAGGTCTGCGACGGCACGCCGCAGTGTGCCGATCAGGCCGACGAGACCCACTGCGGGCTGCCCGCCTGTGACGGCTTCGTCTGCGACGACGACGGCTGCGTCGCGTTCGCGCAGGTCTGTGACGACCAGGCGGACTGCAACGACGGCAGCGACGAGGCCGCGTGCTTGTCTCCGGGGTGTGACGGTCTGGTCTGCGGCGAACCCCCGGGTTGCGTCCTCCGCGAGCAGCTCTGCGACGGCAACGACGACTGCGGGGACGCCACCGACGAGCGGCATTGCGCCGGGTTCTGCGATGGCATTCTCTGCAACGACGGTCGCTGCGCGCGGGCGGCCGATCGGTGTGACGGCCAGCCCCTGTGCACCGATGGGGAGGACGAAGAGGGTTGCCCCAACCCGGTCCGGGTCCGGCGCTTCCGCGTGCTCGACGCCGAGCCCCCGATGGAGGCGCCGCCGATGCCGGAGATGCTGGCACCGCCGCCGCCGACGCCCCTCGGGACCATCCACGCGATGACGAACTATCGGGTCCTCGCCGGCGAAGAGAGCGGGGACGTCTTCCTCTTCGTCGCGACGGGCCAGACGGGCCTGTGGTCGCGCAACATGGCCGCGCCCGGGGCGACCTGGCAGAACGCCACCCCGTCGATCAACAGCGATGCGCTCAGCGGCGAGGGCTTCGGCGTGCGCGCCATCGAGAGCTACGAGCGCCTCCTCTGGGTCGGTGGGGCCTTCGGGCTCGCCCTGCTCTACCCCGTCGAAAACGGTGCGGAGTGGATCAGCCTGAACTGCGGGCCGGGGCAGCATCCCGACACCGTCGACTGTTTCCCCTCCGAGCCGCCCCCCGAAATCCGCGCCCTGGCGGCCTACGACGGACGTCTCTTCATCGGCACGGACGACGGTCTGTTCTCCGTGGGCGTCGAGGCGCAGCGATTCACCATCGATCGGGTGCATCACTTCCCGGCGGCGGCCCGCATCAACGGGCTCGTGGTCTCCGGCGGGCGTCTCTACGTCATGACCGAGAACCTCGGTCTCTTCTTCGTCCAGGTCGGGGGGACGCGCCGATGACCCGCCTCATCCGGGGCATCGCCCCCCTCGCCCTGCTGGCCGCGACGCCGCTGACCGGCCGGGCCCAGACGCCCGCCGAGGCGCCGCCCGCCGAGCCGCCGCCCACCGAAGCCGAGGCCGCCGCCGACGCTGCGGCCGCCGAGGCCGAGGCCGCCGCCGCCGAAGCCGACCTCTACAAGGCCATGCTCGGCGCGGTGATCATGCAGGTCGCCGAGAAGGCGCTCGGTCCCGCCGCGCCCCCCGCGGAGCCCCCGGCACCGCCCCCGGGCCTGAAGGACAACGCGCCG
This sequence comes from Myxococcota bacterium, assembly GCA_023150895.1. Lineage (GTDB taxonomy): Bacteria > Myxococcota_A > Bradymonadia > UBA7976 > UBA1532 > CAINDO01. The sequence goes on from JAKLJY010000092.1 coordinate 29,631, forward strand.
GCCGATCTGCACGCCGAGCTCGACCGCGTCGAGGGCGACCTGCTGACGCTGGGCATCTTCCCCAACTCGTCCGGGTTCATGGATGCCAAGCTGTATTTCCGCAAGACGTACCTCGAGTACTTCAGCTCGGGCATCTACTTCGACTATCTGACTTTCCAGCTCCAGAGCGAGGTCGAGGGCGAGGACGGCCCGACGGCGCGCAGCGACACGCTCGACCGGCAGTACCGGGTCGAGGCGGACGCGCTCAAGGGCATTCTGCCGCTCCATCGTTGGGTCTTCGACAGTGGGGACGCCGACGGTGGCACGCTCTTTACCGTCGAGCCGGGTCTGAACGCCAAGTTCATCATTGATCAGATCGAGAGCTCCGGTTACCGCCGCAACGGCCTCGGCGAGTCCGTCTTTCTCAACGAAGAGAAGGACGTCCTGCAGTTCGGGGCGTCGGCCAAGCTGGAGATCTCCCTGGCCGCCGGCGAGTGGTTCGCCTTCGACGGCAGCTTCGAGTACTTGCCGTACATCTACAGTCAGGAGACGGCGCAGAAGCTCAACAGTCAGTTCCCGGAGGAACCCATCGAGGCGGAGATCGTCAACGGCACGTCGGGCCTGCAGGCCACGGTCGATGTGATCGCGCGGGATCTGCCGGTCGGCAAGTTCACCCTGCGCGGGCGTCTGTATCGCAACAGCGGCCGAGTGAACACGGAGTCGACGGTGGTCACCGGCAACTTCGAGACCGAAGTGAAGACCTCGACGGACTACGCCGAGAACACCTACTGGCTCGAGCTGACCCACTCGATGACTTACCTGAAACCGTGGACGCAGATCTCGCCGGCCGTGGCGGTCGCGCTGCAACGGCGCGAGGTCACCACGAACGACCGCGAGTCGGTCTCGGACACGTTCAAGGTCGGTCTGCTGGCGGAGTTTTTCTGATGCATACGATGACCCGGTGGGCATTCTTCACACTCGCGGCGCTCTTCACCGCCGCCGGCCTCGGTGCATGTGACGCGACGGAGGAGGCGCAGACGCTCGGGGTGGGCGAGGTCGAGGTGACCCTCGCCGGCGTCGTGCGCTCCATCGAGACGGGGCTCCCCATCGAGGGCATCGTCGCCGAGGTCGTGCGCGATCCGCCGCTCGGACAAGGACTCGAGCCCGTCCTCGTCGCCGCCGTCGGCGAAACGGACGCCGACGGCCGTTTCGGGCCCTCCGCTCCGCTCATCGTCGAGCCCGAGGACTACCGATACGCGCTGCGTCTGCGCGATGCCCGCACGCCCGCGCGATATCAGCCCAACAGTGCGACGACCGTGTTCGCGCTCGTGGCCTCGGATCTGCGGTTCGACCGGCTGACACTCACGCCCATCGACCAACGGGTGCGGACGGTGGTCGTGGGCACGGTGCTCGACGCGGCCACGGACACCCCGATCGCCGGTGTCACCGTCACCCTGACGCGGGCCTCCGACGCCGCGCCGACCCACACGACCGTCTCCGACGCCAAGGGCGAGTATGCCTTCGAACGCGTGCTCGCCGAGACGATGCGCGTCGACTTCCAGGGCGACGCGGTCCGCGGTCCCTCGGCGCCGGCGGGCTACATCGCCGAGTATGCGCCGTTCACGCCCGACGACGACCGGCCGCTCTACGACCTCGGCACGACGCGCCTCGTCGCCAAGTCGGCGCGCGACGATCTCAGCGTCCTGCTCGACTGGCAGTATCAGGACCCCGAGACGGCCCCGTTCGAGCGCATCCACAACCTCGACATGGTGTTCTCCATCGGCGGGCCGGACACGGACATCAATCATCTGTTCGGCCGCGAGGTGGACATGGCGGCGATGATCCGTTCCGTTCCGTCCGGCAGCGCCGGCTCGAGCCCGCTCGACGACGAGGTGCCGGTGCACGCCGGCGATCTCTCGATCGCCCCCGCGAGCGGGTTCGGCGCAGACACGGGATACTGGCCGGCCTTCCTCGGGGGGAAGGACACCGGCCGTCGTTCGGTCGGGCAGCTCGCGACGGGCGCGGCCTCCGAGGTCGCGTGCGAAGGCGCGCCGGGCCGCGTCTGCCAGGCCACGAACGGTGACGCCGTCACGGTGGAGCTGCTGCGGCGTTCCGCGGACGGCGCCGAGCCGGAGAGCCTCGCGTTTCGTCTCCGCAATCCGCTCGGTGCCTACCCGAAGGGGCTTGCCTACCACTACACCGCCGCCGACGGCAGTCGACACTACCCCATCGGCGTCGGTGTGTTGACGGTCATCGCACGGCCGGACATTTCGCCCGATGTGGCAGGTCCCGCGCCGGGGGCGGATGCGCGGCGCGTCGATCCGGACATTCACCGATCGCGGGCCGTCGCCAAGGTCTATCGCGGCTCCACGTTCGTCGGCCGCTTCGACATCGGCCGCACGGAGCTCCCGCCCGGCGAGGACTCCAATCGCACCTGGACGCCCTTCGTGGTCGAGTATGGCTTCACCAAGTCCACGCCCCTGACGGACGACGACATGTATTTCCGGGTCGTGCCGTTCACGGCCATCAAACAGTCCGTCGAGCGGCGCCGCTGGCTCTACGAAGACCGCAGCGCCTCGGAGAACGGCCTGGTCCGGGTGCGCGACACCCTCGACTTCGACGGGGTGCTCTACGCCGCCGGCGCCGGCGCGGAGACACTGCCGCCGACGGAGCGTTTCGGGTTGTGGTACCTCGGCGCCGATCAGGAGGACGAGGGGCTGCGCTGGCACTGGCTCTCGAACGACGAGTTCCCGCGCGTCCTCGAACTCCATGCGCTCGGGCTGATGAACGGGGCGTTCGTGGCGAGCCTGGGCGACGGCATGGGGGGGGTTCTCTTCGGCCCGTTCTCCGGCTCTCAGAACGAGCTACAGACCGACTGTCCCCCCGTGAATCATATGGAGGCCGTCGCGGGCGACTTCCTGCTCGCCACGCCGGTCGGCCTGCGCAGCGGCGTGGTCTGCGATCCCACCGTCGAGCGCCCGCACCTCGTCGGCGCGCCGTCGGCCCCCTTGCTCGCGGTCACGCAGCACCGGTTCCGCGCCGGGTCCCGGATGCTCCTCGGCGGCGAGGGGACGGGCCTGTGGACCTCGACGCTGCCCGAACTCGAGGGCGACATGCCCACCACCGCGGCCTGGGCCCAGGGCGCGCCGGGGCTCGACGTCGCCGCCACCGGCCTGGCTGCGGACGCGACGATCACCGTCCTGCGCAGCCTCGACGACGCCCTGATCGTCGGCACGGCCGGCCACGGGCTCTTCCTGTCGGTCCCCGAGCCGGCGGCGCCCGAAGGACAGCAGGACGTCTGGGCCCCCCTCAACGAAGGCAGCGGCGTGTTGCCGCCGGGGTACGGTTTCCCCGCGCCGCCGGAGGGGCCCCCACGGGTGACGGCGGTCGAGGTACAGGGCGAGCGCATCCTGGTGGCGACGGACCGCGGGCTGCTCGATTTCGGCCCGATCTCCGAAGAGATCATCGGTTTCACGCCGATCGAACCGTCCATGCCCGTCGAACACATGGCGAACTTCGGCGGCACCGTCTTTCTCTTTACATCGGAGGGTGTCGTCCGATACCGCTGACGGCGTCGCCGACGACCCGCGAGCGGCCGGGCATGTTCGCACGCCGCGCCGCGGTTGTCGCCTTCGAGCCTCTCGCCGTCACCGGAGCCCGTCGCCTTGAACGCCTGCTACCTGCACAAGCACCGACCCGCCAGCGGCCGCTGTTCCGGCTGCGATCGGCCCATCTGCACGCGCTGCACGGGCTTCGCAGAGATGAACCCCGTCTGCCCGGCCTGCGGGGACGACGTCGCGGGGCGTGTGCGGCGGCAACGCCTGGCCTGGATGCTCCTCGGGGTCGGCGCGGCCGCGGCGGTGATCGGCAGCGTCGCTTTCGTGGTCACGAGCGCGCTCGAGTCGCGCAAAGCGGACGCTCGGGCCGCCGTCGCCGAGGCCCGCGCCGCGCTCGACCGCGAGGCCCCGGACGAGGCGAAGGCCGCCTTCGAGCGGGCGCTCTCGACCGACCGGAACAACGCCAGTGCCCTCGCCGGGCTCGGCCTGCTCGCCTACGAGGCGGGCGACCTGCAGGCGGCGCTCACGCACCTGAAGCACGCCCGCGCCGCGGGGGATCGCTCGGCCGCCGTCACCGACGCCCTGTCCTCCATTGCGGCCTCGGGGTTCACGCAGGCCGAGCGCGATCCTTCCCTGCGCGACGCGCGGGAGGCCGAAGCCCGCGCCCGCGCCGCCCGCGCGACGGCCGCCGCCGCCGAAGCGCAAGCCGACGCCGCCGAAGCCCGG
>JAKLJY010000093.1 GCA_023150895.1 Myxococcota bacterium
CGCACCCGCGGGGCCGGTCAGATCGGCGGCGTATTGGGCCACGAGCAGCGCGGCCAGCGTCTCGCGGAACGCGGGATCGCTCGACAGCGCGGCGGCGACCTCGTCGAGATCGGGTGCGGGCCCCTGCGGGCCGCGCGGACCGGGGTCACCGATGGGACCTTGCGCCCCGGCCGGGCCGCGCTCGCCGGCCGGACCTTGGGGCCCCGGCGCGCCGACCGGGCCCGCCTCACCGGCGCGTCCGGCGGGGCCGGCTTCGCCTTGAACACCTTGCGGTCCGGCTGGTCCCGGCGCGCCCGGTTCACCGGCGGGCCCCTGCGGGCCGGCGGGGCCCTGCGGCCCGGGGACGCCGACCACGCCGTTCTGGTCGACGACGACGATGGGCTCGCCCACCCAGCGCCCGGTCGAGTCGATGACCGGCCGGTCATTGATGGCGACCGAGTTGGGGTGAATGTCCCGGCCGCGGACGTCGTGCGCCTGCGCGGCCTCGTCGGCGAACCGGGCGCGCAGCGCGCCCCCGACACGCATGCGCGGCAGCAGCTCGGCGTCGCCCTCGGGGGTGATCCCCAGGTACAGCGTTTCGGCGCGCAGGGCGGGCAGCGGCGCCAGATCGCCGAGCACGACCGAGAACCAGCCCCCGTCGAGCTCGACGCCCTCGTGAAGCTCGGACCAGACGGCCTCGCCCCCCTGGGCCTGCGTGTACAGGCGGAACGTCAACGTGCGCTCGCCCTCCACCGGGACACCGCCGATGTCCGTCAGCGAGCCCTGGTAGGTCATCGTGATGGGCGGGGCGACGCCGTCCTGAGCCGGCGCGAGCGCGGGCAGCAGAGCGGCCGTGGCGGCCAGGGCGGCCCCGAGGAACGGACGACAGACGCGGCGCGGGAGGCGAAGGGGCACGGGCAATCTCCTGGAACTCAGGGGATGAGGCGACCGGTGAGGACGTGGGCGTCGCTGGCCGCCTGGCCGGCGCTGCTCTGGCCGGACTGGCTCGGGCCGGGCGCCGGGTCACCCACCGGGGCGCTGCCGAAGTAGAGCAGCACGCCGTGGGTCAGGCGCAGGTCGAGATGGTCGGGCCGGGCGTCGCAGGCGTCGCCGCGGTGGTCGCCGTCGCGGTCGACCTGCTCGGCGTTGGGGGCGGCGGGGCAGTTGTCGAGGACATCCGGCACGCCGTCGGCGTCCGCGTCGGGCAGGGGCGGCGGCCCCGCGGCGTCGGGGGCGGGCGGTGCGGCGTCGGGGGCGGGCGTCACGGCGTCGGGGGCGGGCGTCACGGCGTCGGGGGCCGGATTGGCCGCGTCGGGCGTCGGTGGCCCGGCGGCGTCGGGGGGCGTGTGTGCGCCGTCGGTGATGGGTTTGCGCGCATCGGGCTCGACGGGGGCTGCGTCCGGCGCGGGCGCCAGGGCATCGGGCTCGGCCGGCCCCCCGACGTCGGTCACAGGCGCGGTGTCGGCGTCCATCGCGCCGCCGCCCTTCGACAGACTGCCGTCGCCACAGCCGAACGCGAACCCGGCCAGGAGCACGAGGCCGACCCGGGCAGTTGCCGAGCGGTGGGCGAGGGCATGTGCACGGGGGGTCCGCATGGCTGGGCATTTTGCCCGCTTTCGGCTCGGGATTTCACCCGATTCTCGACGGAACGGCACGCCCGTCGGCGGATCTCGGCTACGCTCCGGCGCTCACCCGACCGCTCGGAGAACGCCCCATGCGCCGCACCCGCATCGTCTGCACGCTCGGCCCCGCCAGCCGCACGCCCGAGACGCTCGACGCCCTGCTCGCCGCCGGGCTCGACTGCGCCCGCCTGAACTTCTCGCACGGAGACCACGCGGCGCATGCGGCGCTCTGCGCCGAGGTCCGGGCGGCCGCTCGACGCGCGGGGCGCCCCGTCGCCGTGCTCGCCGACCTCTCGGGCCCGAAGATGCGGATCGGGCGCTTCGCGGCCGGGCCGATCACGCTCGAACCGGGGGCGACGTTCACCTTCACGACGCGCGACGAGCCCGGCACGGCGGAGCGTGTGTCCATCACCTACGAGCCCCTGCCGCGCGACGTCGTCCCCGGCGACGTCGTCTTGCTCGACGACGGGCGCCTGCGGCTGCGGGTCGAGGCCACGACGGCGACGGACGTGCGATGCGTGGTGGAGATCGGCGGCCCGCTCTCCGACCGCAAGGGCCTCAACCTGCCCGGCGCCGCGCTTTCGGCCCCCGCGCTCAGTGACAAGGACCGCGCGGACGTAACCTTTGCCGTGGGCACGCTCGGCGTAGACTTCGTGGCCCTCTCCTTCGTGCGCTCCGCCGCCGATGTGTTCGAGGCCAAGGCCCTCGCGGGCGCGACGCCCGTCATTGCCAAGATCGAGAAGCCCGAAGCCATCGAGCGTCTGACCGAGATTCTCGACGCGGCGGACGGCGCCATGGTGGCCCGGGGTGACCTCGGTGTCGAGCTCGGCGCGGAGAAGGTGCCGCTGCTGCAGAAGCGGATCATCCGCGAGGTCAACCGGCGCGGGAAGATTGTCATCACCGCCACGCAGATGCTCGACAGCATGGTCGCCACGCCGCGCCCCACGCGGGCGGAGGTCTCGGACGTCGCCAACGCCGTGCTCGATGGGACGGACGCCGTCATGCTCAGCAATGAGACGGCCAGCGGGCAGTACCCCGTCGAGGCCGTAGCCATGATGGACGCCATCGCCCGAGAGGTCGAAGCCGGCGTGCCCCTGCCCGAGGTCCCCGGGCTCGACGGTGCGTGGCGTCTCTCCAACGCGGCGGCCCGGGCGGCGGCGGTCTTGTCGACGAGCATGCACCTGAGCGCCATCGTCAGCTTCACCCGCGACGGCGCCTCGGCCGAGCGCCTGAGCGAGTACCGCCCGGCCTGCCCCGTGCTCGCGCTCGCCCCCACGGAGGCCGTCGCGCAGCGCCTCGCCCTGCACTGGGGCCTCGTGCCGCGCGTCGTGCCGCGTCCGGCCGACCCCGATCCGGCGGCCCTGTCGGCGCTCGCCGTCGCGCAGGCCCGTGCGCTCGGCCTCGCCCCGCCCGGGAGTGTCATCGCGGTCATCGCCGCCGTCCCCGCCGGAGGGGACGCGAATACCGTGCAGCTCGTGAAGGTCGAGGGGTAGCGGGGGCGGGGGGGGCACGCGACCTCGAACCCGTCCTGTGTCGCCCATCGGCGGCGAAACGCCGGTGCCAGTGGTTTGCGACGCGGGCGCTTGCGACACATGGCCCGGTTTCAGCGACGGATGTGGACTCGCAGCGTGTGTTCGCAGGTGTGATGTCCGGTCTCATTTGCGACACCGGGGCCGTCCTGCGGGGCGTGTCATGCGCTGCCGGTGAAGTGTCATGCGGTTCGGCGTGTGTGTCGCGAGCGGCCCGGTGTGATGTGTCGAAACGAATGGAAAGACACGGGGGCGGGCGGAAGAAAACGAGGTGTGGGGCGGGGACGCTGGGCGGGGACGTCAGAAACGCGTTAAATTCCGTGGGGTTGTCGTTCGGTTTTCATAACGCGCATTGTGCGAACTGACGAACCGACCCGCAAGCGCGCGCCCTGACCGCCCCTCGGCAGGCCAGCGCGTGCGTCGCTTTTGTCGGGGTTCGTCCGCATCGTCGCGATCCTACCCTCGCGCGGGCGCGTGTCAACCAGAAGGCAAGCGGGTCTTCGTGGCCGCCGCGGTCGGCCGACGATGCGGGGCCGACTGTCGCGGCGGCGGGCGCAGGTTCTCGCGAATGCGCCAGGCGCCGAGGCCATCGGGCACGAGGACGTAGGTCTGCCGGTTCTCCTCGCGGTAGGGGTATACGTACTTCGTTTCGGGTTCGGACCACCACCGCAGGTACACGTGCTCGCGCGTGCGGACGATGACCTCCTTCGCGGCGACCCGGACGACGCTGACCGCGATGAGTCGCTTGGTCGACGGATTGAGCGGGTTCCGGATGTGCCATCCAAGCACCCGGTTGCGTTCGAGGACGGTGACGACCTCGCGCCAGGCGGGCGGTCGGCGTCGAATCTCCGTCGACCTCACGAAGCCCGACCCCGCGCCGCGCCTGACACACGCCATTCCGCCGGCCACCCGCCGACGCCTTTTCGAACAGTACGGTCACCGCTGCGCCGTGCCGCACTGCCGCAACCGCCTGTGGCTCGACCTGCATCACATCCGGCCGCGCGCCGCGGGCGGGGACCACCGCCCCGGAAACCTGGTCTGTCTGTGCAGTGTCCACCATCAGATGATCCACCGGGGTGATCTGTTCTTGCACGTCGAGAACCCGCGGCAGACTGCCCCGCGTCTGCGGTTCGTGTTGCCCACCGGCGAAACACTCGGCGAACGCCGGCCCGAGGCTCCCTCCGTCGCGCAGGTCGTCGAGCGGCTCCGACACGACCTCGAAGAGACGTCCGGCGTGAGCGGGCGCGCCCTCACACGGCGAAACACGGCCGGTAACACAGGCGCGGACGCCGACGATGGTCTGCTCGCCATAGCCCTCGACACACTGCACGCGCTCGGCATGGCCGTGAGCCGGCCGGACGACACATGGTTCGGCGCGGACCGGGTCGTGGACGGCCGCGGGTGACGGCAATTCCATGCGGTGAGCTGAACCGACGCTTCGCGTCTTCGCCGGTGCACGCATCTCGCGCACGGAGCACTGCCGGCCGCGTCATCGCCAGCGGCCGTTGCGCTCCCCAAGCCCGTCGGCGGCGTTCGGTCTCATCGCGAAGGCATCGAGGGCGGCCGCCAGCGGCGCGCAGCCTCGGCGGCGGCCTCGAGGAGGGCCGTCTGCCCCGGGGCGTCGCCGGGCAGCCGGATGATGTGTTCCGGCCGGCATTGACCGAGCAGGGTGTCGGCCACGTCGCCGATCAGGCCCAGCGCGTCATCGGACAGCGCCTCGGTCTCGACTTGCAGCGCCCACAGGAGGTCCATGAGCGCGAGCCGGTCGAGGCCGTCGCCGGCGAAGCGAACGAGCGCGTCGGTCGTGGCCCCGATGACGTCGTCGGGGTTCGACCGGACGACCTCGAGCAGGGCGCGGACCTGCGCGGGATCAGCCACGAGGGGGCAGCCGGAGGCGCTCAAAGACCGAGGCGGTCTCGTTCGGTCACTGCGCGCTCGAAAAAGGCCGCCGGGTCTCCCACCGACTCCGCTCCAAATCGCCACCACTCGTGTCGGGCCGCTGCCGTGATGTCGGGGACGCGATCCGGTCGCCGCGCGAGGGCGGCGAGCGCGAGGGCGCAGGCAAGCGGACTGGGAGACGACGCTGCGAAGGGGTGGATCTTCTGGTCGAGCTCCCGAAGCGCGAAGTCGAGGGCTTGACCCCATGCACCCGTGAACCCGTCGATGAGTGGCAAATACCAGTGTCGGACTTCGTCGACGACTCGGCGCGCGGCCGCGGCAGGGTCGTCCTGAGGGCGGACGATGCCTGCATGGAGGCCGCCCCCCAAGCCCTGCGACGCGGCGTTGAAAACACAGTCGGTCGCGAACCGCGGGGCGCGCCGGACCGTCATCGCCCCGAGGAGCGCGTCGAGGGGTCCCCTATGGACCATTGCCGACGACTGGATCTGGAACCCGCCCGCAGGGGCGCCGCCCTGAAAGGTCGAGACATGTATGAGGCCCGTGGCGCCGTTCGGGCACTTCAGCTTGACCCGATCCTTGCTGGCCGACGCCTTGGCCGTCTGAAACGGCAGCGTGGCGAATCCGGGCTTCAGCGCAGCGAAAAACGCGTCTCGATGGGAGGCTTCGTCGGACATGGGATTCCTTCCAGCGATGGTCAGACGTCGTACTTCAGGACGTTGAATGACGCCGACTGGGTCGAGTTGCGTGGGCCGACGTTCGGACGGTTGTCCGTGGCGACGGTGAAGTTCTGTGAGTTCCCCGTGCTGATCGCGCCGTTCTGATTGGCCGGGTTGCTCATGTCGAAGGCCCCCGAAGCCGCCTGATTCTGCGTGAGACGTCCCGTCCCGTTCTTCACCTCGAAGACATGCATGTTCTGGGACGAGTCGACCGCGACGATGTCGGCCCGGATGCGGCTCGGGGGATTCCCGACCATCATCGTGACCTCCTGGCCGACGACGGTGTAGCCGGCGGCGGCGAGATCCTTCTTGGCCTGCTCGACCCCGCGGTTGCCGCTGTCGTGGCAAGCGGCGAGACCCAGTGGATCGGTCTGAGAGATGGGATCGGCGGGGTAGCCGTACTGGTTGTATCCCCCCAGGATGCCGATGGGATCGGGGGTGAGGAACCGCCCGCTCTCCGGGTCATGGACACGGTAACGGTGGTGGGCGTATCCGGTGGTGGTGTCGAAGAGCTGCCCGGCCAGTCGAAGGGGCTGTTCGCCCGATTCGCGACCGAACTCGGCACATCGCCCGAAGGCGTCGAGTTCCGCCGACCACAGCGCGCGTCCGTCGTCGCCGACCAACCCGACGCATGCGCCGCGCTGATCGACGGAGTAGATCTGACGCTCCGACTTGCCGTCCCGAACGACGATGCGCTGCAGGGGTTCGAGTCGGTCGAGATCCCAGGCGTAGCGTTCGTCGCGTTCAGGCTGCTCCGCACCGAGTCGGCGCACGACGCGGCGTGCGAGCTGATCCGCGTCCCAGTAAAAGAGCTCCTCGACGACCCCATCCTTTCGTTCGGACACGGTGCGCGCGCGGCGGCCAAGGGCATCGTACTCATGGGTGACGAGCCGGTCGTCCTCGAGATGCACCCGCGCCAGGCGGTCGCGACCGTCGTACCAGAGGCTCCTTCGGCCACGCTGCCCGGAGACGCCGACGAGGCGCCCGGCGGAGTCGAAGCGGAAGCGCTTGCCCCCGGGGCCCGCTTCGAGCCGCCCTTTCGCATCGAACTCGAAAGCCTCGCCGTCCGGCCATTGTGTGACGTTGTCGCCGGCATCGTGTTGCCAGGCGCGGGGTGGCCGCCCATCGACCGCGACCGATACCAGGCGGCCTGCGGCGTCCTGCTCGAACGCGTGGTGGCGCACCACGCCTCGATGGCCGTCCGCCACGCGCAGATCTCGGACCGTGCCGGCCTCAGTCCAATCGACTCTGAGCTCCCGGAGTCGCCGACCATCGGACGTCTCGAGGTTCGCTTCGGAAACACGGTCTGCGTCGTCGTGCGTCCACGTCTGTCGCAGAGCGCGCGGGCCGGTCCGGCTCCGACGGCGTCCGAGCGAGTCCGGAGCGAAGATGTAGCGACCCCCGTCGCCATCGTCGAGCGATTCGAGTTGGCCGAGTGCCGTCCAATGGGTCCGTTGCTCGTCTCCCCACGACGTCAGCCGCCGTGCTCGCCGGCCCGCTGCGTCGTAGCTGTACCGAATCCACTCGTCCCCCTGTTGGTCGAGCAGGATGCGCCCCGCGGCATCGTAGGCGCGCCGGATTGTCCGCTCACCGTCCGTCTCCGAGAGCACGAGGCGGCCTGAGGGGTCGTAGGCGTACCGGGTGCGTCGCCCGTCCGACCAGGTGACGCCGATGAGCGCGCCGCGCTGATCGTACTGACGCTCCACGACTCGGCCATCACTCTGGCGGACCAGGACGGGAAGACCGTCCGCGTCGTTGACGAACGTGGTCACGCTTCCGTCCGGTCTCCGAAGCCGCTGCGCTCGACCGAGCTTGTCGCGCGTCCACTCCCAGCGGCGCCCGTCGGGGCCCACGACGGCTACGATGAACTGATGAACGTCGTACTCCGTGCGCGTCGTCCGTCCGAGTGCATCGATCTTCTCGATCAGCTGGCCCATGCCGTTGTAGCGCTGCGTGACGACCCGCGTGCCCTCTCGGTCACGAACGATGCGTCCCTCGCCGTCGAGTTCGAAGCGAGTCACGCCGCCGCCGGGGTGATCCACGCCCGTCAGCCGGCCACCGGGATCTCGAAGGTACGCCGTCTCGCGGCGAACGCTGCCATCGCGTGACGTCTCGGTGACGGCGATGACGCATCCGCAGAGATCATACGAGTATTCGATGAGGCGCCCGTCGGCCAGGCTCTCACTCTCGACGAAGCGATCCTCTCCGATGGCGTAGCGACGCTCCGCACCGTCCGCGCTCACGAGGAGACATCTGTCCCCTCGATGGTCATACTCCATGCGCACCAGCGCTTCGTCACCGCTCGACTCCGCAACGAGCAGGTCTCGATCGTCCCACACCATGACACGGGTGCGACCGCACTCGTCCGTGCGTGTCGTCGTTCGCCCCCGTTCGTCATGCGTCCAGGTGATGCGATTGCCCTCGCCGTCCGTTTCGACCGCCACCCGCCCGCGCGCGTCGTATGCCGTTTCGGTGCGCCGCCCCCCAGGGCTCGTGACCGCGCAGAGCCAGCCTTCCTCGCTGTATTCGCGCTTCGTGACCCCGCCCTCGGCGTCGAGGATTTCGGTGACGAGCATGCGCGGGTCGTACTTGTAGACCGTCTTGCCGCCGAAGGCGTCGGTGGCCGTCGTGACGGCCCCGCCGGGCTGATAGTCGAGCTCGACCCAGTAGGCGTTGTCGTCGCCGTGCGTGCGGATGCAGCGGTCGGCCTCGTCGTAGACGAAGTGGAAGCTGTAGCCGCAGCGATCCGTCTCTTTGATCATCCGGCCGCGGGTGTCATAGGTGTAGCGGCGGACGTTGCGGTTGCGGTCGGTGTGTTCGATGAGCCGGCCGTCGGCGTCGTAGCGATACGCGGCGAGGAAGACGTTGCATTCGCGGCCGGCGCTGCGGACGAGCGTCGCGCCGACGATGCGGCCGGCGCGGTCCCGCTCGAAGGCTACGGAGCGCAGGTGCGCGTCGTGCACGCGGGCGAGGCGGCCGGTTTCGGCGTCGTACTCGAGCTGCACGCTGCGTCCGCCGGGGGACGCGATCTCGACGAGGCGCGCCACGGCGCCCACGCCGGGCAGGTAGCCGGCGGGCGGGGCCTTGTCGGCTTCGCCCCCGGGGAACCGGAACACGCGGCGCACGCGGTCGACGCCCTCGACGGAGAACGTGCGGCCGTCGACGCGCGTCATCACGAGGCGGTCGAGGGGGTGGAAGCTCTGTTGCGCGTCCTCGGCGGGGTGCGCAAAGCCGAGGATGCGACCCTCGAAGTCGCGCAGACCAAGGCTGCGGTTGCCCGCGGCGTCCGCGTCGGCGATCAGGCTCTCTTCGAGGCCGTGCCGCCAGCCCGGGCCGAAGTCGAAGTCGTCGGCGCGCAGGGCCTCGGTGGCCTTGCTGTTGTAGGTGCGGGTGAAGGCGAGCGGCTGCGGGCCATGGAGCGTGAAGTCGGTCTGCGTGTTGAAGACCGTGCCGCTCGCCACGTCGACCGGGTGACCCTCGGCCATGCAGTGTTTGCTGCCGGTGAAGTCGCTGACCTTCTGTGCCACGTTCTGCAGGCGGGGGTTGTTCGAGTTCTTGATGGCGCGCGCGACGCCGTTCTCCGCCGCTTCGCTGCCCTTCTTCAGGCCGTGGGCGGCCGCCGCGTTGACGGCGTTCCAGGCCATGACGCCGAGCAACTGGCTCAGGCTCATGCCCGTCAGCACGTTGCTGAACCCGAGCACCGACGCGTTGGGTACGATGGGGATCTCGCTGCACGAGTTGCCCCCCATCGGCATCGCGAGCGCCATCGGGGAGTCACAAGCGCTGACGGTGGGCGAGGCGATGGTGGCCTGCCCATTGGCGACGGGCAGGGGCATGCACTGCGCCAGGAACCCGAGGAAGGCCTGCGGGCTGCCGAACATCGGGAAGAAACGCCCGATGGTGATGTCGCTGCCGCCCTGTCCGCCGCCGCCGGGGGGCTGCCCCAGGAAGCCCTGCACGAAGCCGTTCTTGAGGACGGGGTTGGTGCTGCCCGCGGCGAGGCCGGAGAGCTGCCCGCGGGCCAACTCGAGCAGCGCCATGAAAGGCGCCTGCACCACGGCCATGATGGCGCTCTTCAGGATGGCGCCGAAGGTGATGGGCGGCCACGGCCACGGCAGCGGCGGCATGTGGAAACCGATGGCGACCGCGCCGGAGCCGGCGGCGGGCATGAAGTTCACCAGCACCGTCGGCTGCACGCTCAGCAGGATGGGTCCTGCGAAGGGCGCCGGGAACAGCGGCAGCGGGGGCAGGGGACCGGCCGGCGGCGGGATGGGTGCCGGCAGCGTCGTGTGATTGTCGAGCCCGATCACCATGTCGAGCATCTTGGCGGCGGGGAAGGTGATGCCCCCCGGGTTCAGCATCAACAGACCACCCATGAAGCTCGCGAGGGGGGCCTTGCCGCCCTTGATGTCCTTCGCGATGAGGATGCTGCTGCCCTTGATGTTGATGAGACCGCCGGTGATCGAGACGATCTTGCCCTTGAGATAGACCGCGCCGTCGCCCTGGAGTTTGGTGGGTCCGCTCGTCAGCGTCAGCACGCCGGACGGGCCGCCGTCGCTGGCTACGGTGGCGAACACATCGGCATTCGACGTCTGCGAGCCGACCGTGCGCGTGACCACCGCGGACTGGGTCATGTCCAGCCAGTTCTTCACGGTGGACTTCATGGCACCGCTGTTCATCGTCATGGCCCCGGCGGCCATGGCGGAGTGCCCGGAGGTGGACGTGGAGACGCTGCCGGCCGTGAGCGTGTACGAGTTGCCGGCCGTCTCCGTCATGCTGCCCTGGCTGACGCTGACCGAGCGGCTCGCGCCGACCGTGACGGTGTGCCCCGCGCCGACCGTCAGGCCGCGGTCTTTGGAGGTGCTGATCTTCAGGTCGACGCAGTCGATCTGGATCGTCTTGCACGCGCTGATCGTGATCGACCCGTTGGGCGACTCGGTCGTGATGGTGTCGGCCGCGGTGTCGAAGATGAGCTTGTTCTTGCCCTTGCAGTCGACGAGGCGGATTTTCTCGGCGCCCTGGCTGTCCAGGAACTCGAGGTCGTGCCCCGACCGCGACTTGAACCACTTGTGGTCGTTCTTGCCGTCGGTATTGCCGGGTCCGGGGACCTTGTGTTTGCCATTCCACACCGCGCCGATGACATACGGGTGGTTCGGGTCCCCGTTGTCGAAGCCGACCATGACCTCGTCCCCGATCTCGGGGATGAACATCGTGCCGCGGCTGCCACCGGCGTACCAGCCGACGACGCGCGCCCAGTTCGACTCGACCGTGTCGTCCAGCCAGGGGAACCCGACCTTCACCCGTCCCATCTTCTCGGGGTCGGTGATGTTGGTCACGATGCCGACGGCCAGTCCGCGCATGCGGCGGCCGCCACCTCCCGCACGAATCCTCATGCGTCGCCTCCGGGCTTGGGCAGCCCCTTGACGTCCAGCAGCTCCATTCCGGGGTAGCTGGCCTTCAAGAGATCGAGGGGAAAGCCGGTGCCGACCAGCGGCGCCGGGAGCACGAGCTCGCCGTCGACCTCCAGGGGGACGCGCTGGAGTTTGTCCAGCGTGAGCCCGGAGGGCGACGGCAGCGTGCCGCGCCAGGCCAGGGTGGCCTCGCGGCGTTCGACGGCGATGGACACCGTGGCGAGCGACAGTCTGACGTCCTGCAAGGGCAGGTCGTCGAAGCCGGCGCGCAGCTTCGGCTTGCTCACGGGCAGCCGCAGCGAGGTCTCTTCCCGGTCGCGGGTGACGTGGCGCAGGACGATCTTTTCGTGGCCCTCGAGCTTCGGGAACATCATGCCCGGCGCGGCGCAGCTCCAGAACTGCGGTTGCAGCTCCTTGAAGACCTGGCCGACCTTCGACTCGGTGCCGTGCAAGAGCGTCCACAGGGGCTTGGCGCTCGCCGGCATGCCGCCGAAGCCGGCGCGGGGTTCCCAGTGGCGCGGCACGGGGCCGAAACCGGCCGGGGCCCGGACGTTCTGGAGATCGGCGTGGGCGACGAGCAGCGAGTCGACCGTGATCATGGCCGACGGGTTCTCGATGTTCGGCAGCGGCGTCCAGCGGTCGCGCGGGGCCTCGCCCTCGATGGGCGCGAGCAAGAACCCCTGCCCGATGGGGTTGGTGGGGCACAGCAACGGCGACATGCTGTGCTGGCGGTCGACGCCGCCATACGCCAGCTCGAAGCGGATCGGCAGCACGGAGAACTTCGCCGCCGGGGTGAAGACCGGCTTGTGTCCGGGGCGCAGCACCGCGAATCGGTCGCCCATGACGATGAGTTCGCGCGTCTCGGCGCCGATGGTTACGGACGGCCGGCAGTAGGTGGCCTCGCCGCCGGGCGCGTAACAGTTGGCCTCGAGCAGGACGTCCGTGCCGGGCTTGGGCGGACCGAGCTCGTTCTCGGCCGCCAGGGAGGCGTCGAACGGCCCCCCGCCGTCGAAGTAGCGATCACCCTGCAGGATGGTCTCCTGCCAGGGCGTCGGTGCCATCATCTCGTCGTGCGTCCAGCGATAGGTGCGCTTGACGACGAAGTGGAACGAGTGCAGCCCGCCGAGATCGCTGTCCGGCACGAACATGGCCAAATAGCCGTCGTGGTGGACGTGCGTGACGGGTTTGCCCGGAGGGGGTGCGGCGCTCATGCTCAGCCGCCCGGCTTGAAGGCGATCTGACCCGCCTTGAAGTTCAACAGACCGCCCATGTGAACGACGGGCGAGCCGAGCAAAGAGAACTGACCACCGCCGGCCTTGCCATTGAGCAAACCGGTGGTGAGCGTGATGGCCGCGGCCTCGATGGAGACGATCTGATCGGCATGGAAGGTGGAGACGCCGCACGTCCACGTCTTGACCGGCGACTTCTCCATATCGACCTTCAGCGTGCGCTTGACCGAGCCCATCGTCTGCGTGACGGGGCCGGACTGTGTCATGGTGCCGGCGTCCTTGACCTCGAACGAGGCGCTGCCGCCGGAGACCGAGGCGCTGGTGGTGGCCGACGCGGCCATGGACTTGGCGCTGCGGCTCGCGCCGCCGCCGACGGAGAGCGACTTCGCGCTCGAGATCGTCTGCGTGTAACTGCCCTTCGACACCTTGATGGAGTGATTGGCCCCCGTGGTGTGTTGTTTGCTGTTCGAGACGTTGACGCCCTGCGACTTGCTCTGGAAGTTGACCGAGCCGGCGGGCGCCTTGATGAAGATGTCCCCCGTCACCGCCGTGATGCTGATGGCATCGGCCGCGACGTCGATGACGAAGCGGTTGTTCTTGCTGCTGTCGACAATCGAGATGACCTCGTTGCCCTGCGTGTCGTCGAACGTCACCTTGTGGCCCGAGCGCGTCTCGATGACCTTGTGGTTGTCCTTGCCGTCGGGGTGACCGGGCTCGGGCAGGACGTCCTTGCCGTTCCACAGCGAGCCGATGACGAACGGCTGGTTCATGTCGCCGAGCTCGAAGGCGAGCAGCACCTCGTCGCCGACCTCGGGCACGAAGTAGCTGCCGCGACCGTTGCCGGCGTACAGCGTGGCGAGGCGCGCCCAGTTGCTCTCGATCTCGTCGTCGAGCCAGGGGAAACGCACCTTGACCCGGCCCTGATTGAGGGGGTCCTTGTTGTTCGTGACGACGCCGATGAAGACGCCGTCGAGGACGTCGTCCTCGTCGACGAAGCGGCTCTCGGGTTTCAGCATAGCGTCACCAGGTTCGCGGCCACGCTGATGCTCGCGCCGCCGTCGTAGTTGACCAGACCGCCCATGACCGTGAGCACCGCGGCGGACTCGATGGCGACGTCCGAGTTGCTGGCGATGTCCGTGAGCGCGGTGGTCATCGTCGCCGGTCCGCTGAGCACGAACTGCACCTGCTTGGCGTGGACCTCGAGCTGACCGGCCGTCAGCGTCTCCGGCCCCGTGGTGCGGTGGACGACGGCGCCCTCGAACTCCATCTGCCCGACCGTCTGCGTGCTCGGACCGTCGACGCTCATGCTCGTCGTCGCCGCCGAGACGCTGCCGCTGCCGAAGCTGACGGAGAGCACCTTGGTGGCGATCGTGAAGGCGTCCTTCGCGGTGGCGCTGCAGCTCGACGCGACCGTTTCGGTGCGGTTCTGCGAGGACTCGACGTGACCATCGCCGACCTGCACGTCCGTGCTGTTCGAGGCGGTGATCTTCATGTCCTTGCAGTTCATGGTGATCGGACCGTTGGGCGCCTTGAAGAAGATGTCGCCCGTGTCGGCCTGCATGGTGATCGAGTCGGCGGCGACGTCGATGACCATCTTGAGCTTGCCGTTGTTGTTGACGAGCGTGATCTTCTCGTTGCCCTCGGTGTCGTCGAAGATCAGTTTGTGGCCCGACCGGCTCTGGAACATCTTGGTGTTGTTCTTGCCGTCCGGGTTGCCCGGGCCGGGGATGGCGTCGTGACCGTTCCACAGGCTGCCGACGATGTACGGCAGGTTGGGGTCGCCGTCCTCGAACATCAGGACGACCTCGTCGCCGACCTCGGGCACGATGTACCCGCCGCGCCCGGGCCCCGCGTAGAAGGCCACGATCCGCGCCCAGTGGCTCTCGATGGTGTCGTCGAGCCAGGGGTAGCGGACCTTGACGCGGCCGCGGTTGTCGGGGTCCGTATTGTTCGTCACGAGGCCGACGACGGCCCCGCGGATGCGGCCCGAGGCGTTGCCGTGGCCGACGGCGCGGTCGCGCAGGGGGTTGAGCGACATGTCAGGAGCCTCGCACGGTGAGCACCTGAGAGCGCGACTCGCAGCCGCGCCCGCGGGCGGTGAAGCGGAAGGCGCCGGCCTGACCCGCCGGGCGCTCGGGGATCTTCCACGGCACGGCGAGACCGGCCGGGTGGACCTCGGTGATCGTCACGGACAAGGGCGGCAGCTCGGTCTCGGCGAGCACGTCGAGGAGGACGAACTCGACGGTGTCGCCCGGGGTGAAGCCTTCGACCCGGACGGTGAGCTGCACGGTCTCGCCCGGGCGGGCCTCGGCGGGGTCGAAGCGGGCGAAGTCGAGCGCGGCGCCGCCCGGCGTCGGCCCGAAACCGCGGCGTTCGAGGCGTCCGATGCGGTCGTCGAGGTCGGCGAGGCGTTCGAAGTCCGCTGCGAGGGCCTCGCCCGCACCGGCCACCGGGGCGGTGTCGCCCTTCAGTCCCGAGAGCACGGCCTCCCGGTGCGCGACCCGGCGCTCGATGAGGTCGAGCTTGCGCGTCAGGGCCTCGAGTCGCACCTGAACGGCCGGCAGGAGGTCGGGCGGCGGCGCGGGGGTGTCGGGGGCGGCGCGATCGGCCATGGACGCTCCGGGAGGGAAACCGAGGGAGTCTAGCCCATCTGAGAGATCACGCGCGCGGGAAAACGGCGGCGTCAGCCCCGCGTGGGCTCCCAACGGGCGGTCCGGAGGAACGAAGCGTGCAGGTACTCCTGCTCGATGACCGAGGCCATCTCCTCCGCGTCGCGGAAGCGGTCCCAGTCGACCCGGATGACCGGGACGGTACGCGAGATCGACTCGATGAACCGGCCATACTCGGCGTGCAACGCCTGCAGATACTCCAGCGTCAGGCCGCTCTCGACGTCCCGGCTCCGCATGCGCACGCGCTCCATGCTGCGCTCCGGCGACACGTCCAGGTAGATGATGACGTTGGGCCGGCACATGAAGTTGCTCATGTTGCGGAAGAGATTCACATACGTCGTGTAATCGCGCTCTTCCATCAGGCCGATGTCCACCAGCATCTTGGCAAAGACCGCATCTTCGTAGATCGTGCGGTCCTGCACCCCGCCGCCACCCCGCCAGATGATCTCCTGGTGTTGCTGGAACCGGCGGTTGAGCAGGTAGATCTGGGTGGCGAAGCTGTACCGCTTCGTATCCCGGTAGAAATCGGCCAGGTACTCGTTGTCCGTCACGGGTTCGTAGTAGACGGGCAGATTCAGGTGGCGGCCGAGGGCGGTGGCCAGGGTGCTCTTGCCGGCGCCGATGATGCCGGCGATGCCGATGAAGAGATCGCTGAGCGAGCGGGTGGACATGGGGGCGATGGCCTCTTTCGGGGGGCTCAGCCGCGAACCGTGAGGACCGGGGAGCGGGCCTCCTGCCCGCGGCCGCGGGCGACGTAGGTGAATTCGCGGTGGCCGTCCTTCGCCGGGCGGGGGGGCGTCCACTGCACGGTGACCTCCGCCATCTCGTCGAGGGGCAGCTTGAGCCGAACCGGCTCGAGATGCGTGCCCTCGGGCACGCCGAGCTCGCTGAGCAGGAACTCGACCTCGTCGCCGGCGTTGAAGCCGTCGCACCGGACCCGCAGCTTCACCGGGTCGCCCGCGCGGGCTTCGAGGGGCTCCCACCGGGCGAAGACGAGCGCACATGTGTCCTCCCGGGCGGGCCCGTGGTCGATGACCGGCTTGAGGGGCTCGAGGGCGCGCGTGACCGGCGCGGCGAGCGCGGCCCGGGCGGTGGCCTGCAGGCTGCGGCTCTCCAGCTTCTGCAGGCGTTGCTCGAGCTCGGCGACCCGCTCGGACTCCTGCCCGGCGGCGGCGGCCTGCCCCGTGAAGTCGCGCAGCTCGGCCTTGACGTGGGCCAGCTCGCTCTCCCAGGCCGCGATGCGTCGCTCGAGCAGATCGGCGCGGCGCAGGGCGGCGTCGAGGCGTTGGGTCAGATCGGCGACGAGCTCGGCGGGGGTCGTGGGCGTGGCCATGGTGGCGCAGCATCGTGCAGGCGCGCGGCCGGTGCAAGGGGCGCGCGCGCTTCAGAACGCGGCGATGCAGCGCAGGGCGTCGGGCGAATCGAAGCCCGGACAGACGAGCCCCGGCGCGCAGACGCGGATCGCTCCGGCGGGGTCGCAGCGCGTGCCCTCGCCCGCCACGCGCGGGGGGGAGAGGGTCGGGTCGGTGTCGCTCCAGCGGATCGCGCCGAACGCGTCGGTCACGGCGAGGGCGACGGGGCCGGCGATCTCGTGGGCCGGCAGGTCGTAGTCGTAGAAACCCAGGGCATGGCGGCCGTTCGGGAGGGGGTCGACCCACAGGACGACGCCCCCCGTCCGCTCACCGTCGGCCCCCACGACCTCCACGGCCTTCGGCGGCGCGTCGGCATCGGCGACGATGATCACGCCGGCGCTGGCGAAGTCGCCGAGCGCGTGGAACGCCACGGCTTCGATGCGGGGCTCGGGACGGCAGAGCCGCTCCATGCGCCCCGGCGCGACGCTGCATCGGTGACCGAGCGCGCAGCGGGCGGACCCGTCGGGGTCGCAGGGGGCAAAGGCCGGCAGCGCGGGACCGAGCGCCTCGAGACCGACCGTGATCGCGGGGTGTACGCCGTTTCGCGCCGCGTGGGGCCCGCGTCGCAGGAGAATCGGGACGGGACCGTCCGCTTCGGCGACGAAATCGGCCCGCGCGGGCTCGACGAAGCTCGGCTGTGCCCCGATCGTGACCAGGTGCCCGATCGGTGGGTCGAACGAAAGGCGGTAGGCGTGGCCCGCGGTGGCGTCGACGGTCAGCCAGTCGTCATCCGCGCACAGCGAGCGCAGGTGGGACGTGCCCGCAACGACGGGCCGTGCGGCGCCCGGCGCGTCGTCGGGTTCGAAGTCGTCGCGCGGACACCGGACGGTGATGCAGAGGCCCTCCGCACACACGGTGCCCGGGGGGCACTCCCCTTCGCCGGATTCGCAGGTGCGACCGGCACATATGCCGAATTCACTGCAACCGGCAAAACTCGGGCACGCCTCGGCGCGGGTGCACCGCCGGGGTTCGAGGTCCCAGTCGTCGTCCTCGCAATCGCCGAAGACGCACGTCTGGTGGGCGCCCTCGCACGCGCCCCCGTGGCCCGGGCCACAGCTTCGGCCCCGGACGCAGCCTTCGTCTGTGACGCCGTCGCGGTCGTTGTCCAGGCCGTCGCCGCAGAAGTCCTGCAACGCCACGCACGGCTCCCAGGCCTCTTGCCAGCCGCACGTCTGCGCCCCCGGGCGGTCATCGACGACGCAGAGGCGCCGATCGCCCCGCAGGCAGGCGAGGGGGTCGAGCCCGCCCCCGACCGGGGGCCCGACGGCCGCGTCGATGCCCGGCAAGACCGGTTCGCACGCGACGAGTGCGCCGAAGAGCAAACCGCCGATTCGAGTCGACTTCCGCAACATGGGGGACCTGTGCGCTCGATGCGTCATCCATCGGACCCCACGACGGGCGGCGGTTCGCAGGCGATGAACGGCCGCTTGATCCGCGTCAGATCGGACTGGCCACGGGCGAGGGGGCCGCCGCGTTGCGCGACGACCTGATGTTCACGACGGCGTAAACTCGAACGGGGGGGCCCGGCTCAGCGCGCGACGACCGCCCCGACCCCGCCCCGCAGGCGCGCGACGAGGCTCTGCGCACGACCGAGCCAGCCGCCGAGGTTGTCCGGGGCGCGGGGCATGCGCAGCGCGATGACCATCTTCAGGAAGCCCTGCGCCATCTCCGTCAGCGAGAGCAACATGCGCAGGCGGTCGACGTCCCAGCGCAGCGGTTCGCCGGGCACGGGGGCGGTGGCGGCGATCTCGGCCTCTTCGATGGCCGCCTCGAGGGCGACCCGCGCGCCCTCGAGCAGCATCCACTCGCGGGAGCGGAGCACGTCGGCGATCGTCGGCCAGATGTCGATCACGGCCTCGTAGGGCGCGTTGCGGTGCTCGTCCACGGCGCGGACGAGCCCGTACTCGGTGAGCTCGGCGATGGCGGTGGAGACGAGCGACCGGCTCACCCCGAGCAGATCGGCGATCTCGCTCTGCGGCAGGGGCTCCTTGTGGAGGGCGAGGAGCGTCCAGATGCGGCCGTGAATGGCCTTGAAGCCCCAGTACTCGATGAACGCGCCCGCGGCGTGGGCAACCTGCAGCACGGCCCGGGTCAGCGGATCGGGGGCCGGGCGGTGGGCGTGCTCGCCGTGGCTCTGGTGTGCCGGGTTGTTCTTCATCTCGTGAACTCCACGCTCCTGACCTGACTTTCTAGCGGGCGCGGGGGCCGCTGTCGAGGGCTGTCTCGTCGATCGTTCGCGCATGGCCTGCGGTGCGGCGCACGCGCGGGGGCATTGACAAAGGCGCAGGCTCATGGTGTTCATGATGTCGTGAACAACGCCGAGCGAGCGCCGAACGTGGACACGGTGGTCGAGATCTTCGACCGGGCCGTCCGCGAGGGCATGCGTGCGTTTCTCTTTTCGCCGCCGGGTGGAGACGCGGCTTTCGTGGCGTCCGGCGACGGCATGTTCGAGCTGCGCGTGGGGGCGCCGGGCTTCGCGATGGAGCGCTCTCTCTGGCGGCCCGCACGGCTCGTGGCGACGGAAGGGGCCTTCGAGACGGCGCCGCGGGAACCGGCCGCAACGCCGTCGACCGGTCAGACCGGGCAGACCGGGCGCATCGAGCCCGAAACGGCGACCGCGCCCACCGACGACGTGCCGACCGCCGCGCCCGATGCCGCCTTCTGCGCCCGGGTGGAGCAGGCCCGCGCCCGGTGTGCCGACGGCGTACTGCGCAAGGTCGTGCTGGCCCGCGTCGAAACGCGCACGGCCCCCCCGGGGCGGCGCTTCGACCCCGGGGCGACGTTTCGCGCGCTGCGGGCCGCCGAGCCCGAGGCCTTCGCCTTCGCCGCGCACGAGGACGGCCGCACCTTCGTCGGCGCCTCGCCGGAGCGCCTGGCGAGCCGCACCGTCAAGGGTGTCCTGTACACCGAGGCCCTCGCCGGGACGTCCCGCCGCGACCTGCCCCCGTCCGCGCTGCTCGACAGCCCGAAGGACCGCGAGGAGCACGCCATCGTGGTCGAGGCCATCCTGGAGAGCCTGAAATCGGTCACGTGGCCCCCCGGGCCATGGTACCCGGCGACCCCGGAGGTGCGCACCTTCGCGCGGGTCTCGCACCTGCATACCCCCATCGCGGGCTGCGCACACCCGGGCCTCTCGCTGTACGACATCGTGCGGGCGCTGCACCCGACGCCGGCCGTCGGCGGCACCCCGCGCGCGGCGGCGTTGGCCTTTCTGCGCGAGTTCGAGGGCTTCGATCGCGGGCCCTACGCCGGCCCGGTGGGGTGGCTCGCCGACGACGGGCGGGGGTGTTTCGCGGTCGGCATCCGCAGCGCGGAGCTGGCCGGCGAGACCGCGCGCCTCTTCGCGGGGGCCGGCATCGTCGCGGCCTCCGACGCGGCCGCCGAATGGCGTGAGACGGCGCTCAAGCTGCGGACGGCCGCGGAGGCGCTGCGCACATGCTGAGCACCGCCCGCCTCAACGCGGACCTTGCCGCGACGCTCGTGGCCGGCGCGCTCGACGCCGGTGTTCACGACGTCGTGATGTCGCCGGGCTCCCGCAACACACCGCTGACGCTGGCCTTCGCCGAAGCGGCGAATGACGAGGGTCGTCTGCGGCTGCACGTGTTCACGGACGAGCGAACGGCCGGTTTCGTGGCCCTCGGTCTTGCCCGGTCGACGGGGGCGCCGGTGGCGCTCCTCTGCACGTCGGGCAGCGCCGCGGCGCACTATCTGCCGGCGGTCATCGAGGCGTCGGAAGACCGGGTGCCCCTTGTGATCCTGACGGCGGACCGTCCAGCGGAGCTGCACGGCTGCGGGGGGTCGCAGACGGTCGATCAGCAGCGGTTGTTCGGCGTGCATGTGCGGCACTTTCGCGATCTCGGCAGCCCCGCGACGGCGCCGGACCTCGCGCCGGTCGCCCTCGCCGTCGCCCGGGCCCTGTCGTTCGCGCGCGGGCCGTTGCCCGGCCCGGTCCATCTGAATGTGCCGTTCCGCGAGCCGCTGTGGGCGCCGGAGGTCATCGGACGTCCCGCGCGGTCGCCGGTCGCGCTGCCCGCCGCCGCGCTCGCCCCACTCGCCGCGCTCGCCGCGCTCGCCCCCCTCGTCGCCGCCCTGCAGGCCGCCGAGCGGCCGTTGATCGTGGCCGGGCCGCTCGCCCCGGATCGGGACCTGACGGCCGCCGACGCGCGGCGCCTGATCGCCGCGGCGGCGAGGCTCGGGTGTCCCGTGCTCGCCGACGCCACGAGCCAGCTCCGGTTCGCGGGCGATGCTGGCACGACCTCCGTCATCACCAGCGGTGAAGCCCTTTTGCGCGCGCCGGTGGTCTCCGGGTTCCTGGCCGGGTTCCCCCCGGACGTCGTCGTGCGCCTCGGCCGCGCCCCCACATCGCGCACCGCGCTGACGTTCCTCGCCGGGTTGCCGAAGTCGACGCGGGTCCTGCACGTCGATCCGCGCGGGGACGTCCACGATCCGGTCCACCGCGCCGAGCTTGTCGTCACGGCGCCCCTCGATGCACTCGCGGCGGCGCTGGGCGAGGTCCCCGCGTCGGTCGCCCGCACGGCCTGGGCGGCCGCCTGGAAGCGGGCCGAGGCCGTGGCGCAGGCGGCCCTCGCCGGGGTCTGCGCCGACGGCTTCTGGGCGGGCGCCATCGCGCGCACCGTGGCCGAACACCTGCCCACCGGCGCGGCGTTGCACGTCGCGAGCAGTATGCCCATCCGCGACGTCGACGCCTTCGCGCCTGCGCTGCCGACGGCCCATCCGGTGTATGCCAACCGCGGCGCCGCCGGCATCGACGGCACCGTCGCCACGGCGCTCGGCCTGGCGATGGGGCGCCGCAGTCGAGTCGTGCTGCTGTGCGGCGATCTGGCCCTGTTGCACGACGTCGGCACGCTCATCGCCACGCGCGGCCGAACGGAGCCCCTCACCCTCGTCGTCGTCGACAACGGCGGCGGCGGCATCTTCGGTTTCCTGCCCATCGCCGAGCACCCGACGGCCTTCGAGCGCTTCTTCCTGACGCCCCCGGTCGTCGACTTCGCGGCGGTCGCGGCCGCAGCGGGGGCGCGCTTCACGCGGGTCGAAGACCTCGCGGGGCTCCGGGAAGCCCTCGTCGCGAGCGCCCGCCGTCCGACGGGCCTCGACGTGATCGCGTGCCCCATCGACCGGGCGGACGACCTCGCCCGGCACCGGGCCGCGTGGGCCGCCGTCGCGGACGCTTTGGCTCACGATTCCCCCCCCGACACATCGTCATTCGCCGTCTACATGCGGGAGAGAACACATGAGTGAACACATCGTCGACTGGGTCCGCGTGGGCTCGTACGAAGACATCGAGTACTCGAAGGGCGAGGGCATCGCCAAGATCGCCATCAACCGCCCCGAGGTCCACAACGCGTTCCGCCCGAAGACGCTCTTCGAGCTCCAGGCGGCGTTCACGGACGCGCGGGAGGACCCCGAGGTCGGGGTCATCATCCTCACGGGCACCGGCGGCAAGGCGTTCTGCTCCGGCGGTGACCAGCGCGTGCGCGGCGATCAGGGCTACGTCGGGCACGACGGGGTGCCCCGCCTGAACGTGCTCGACCTGCAGAAGCAGATCCGCTCGCTGCCCAAGCCCGTCGTCGCCATGGTGGCCGGCTGGGCCATCGGCGGCGGCCACGTGCTGCACGTCGTCTGCGATCTCACCATCGCGGCCGACAACGCCATGTTCGGGCAGACGGGGCCGCGCGTCGGCAGCTTCGACGGTGGCTTCGGCGCCAGCTACCTGGCGCGCAGCGTCGGCCAGAAGAAGGCGCGCGAAATCTGGTTCCTGTGCCGGCAGTACGACGCGCAACAGGCGCTCGCCATGGGCCTCGTCAACACGGTCGTCCCGCTCGAGCACCTCGAGGCCGAGACGGTGAAGTGGTGCCGCGAGATGCTGGCCCTCTCGCCGCTGGCGCTGCGTCTGCTCAAGAGCTCGTTCAACGCCGAGCTCGACGGGCAGGCGGGCGTGCAGGAGCTCGCCGGCAACGCCACCATGCTCTACTACATGACCGAAGAGGGGCAGGAGGGCCGCAACGCCTACCGCGAGAAGCGCAAGCCCAACTTCCGCAAGTTTCGGCGCCTGCCCTGAGGATGTTCACGCGATCATGAACCCGACCGCCGAAAACGCTGCGTCCGACCGCCCACCGTCCGACCGTCCGTCGTCGCTGCGCGTATGGCTGCTCGCCACCCGCCCGCAGACGCTGACGGCGGGCATCGCCCCCGTCCTGGTGGGCACGGCGTTCGCCGCCCGCGACGGGGTCGCCCATGTCGGTGCGGCCGTGGCGGCCCTGCTCGGCGCGGTGTTCATCCAGATCGGGACCAACCTCTTCAACGACTACGAGGACTTCCGGCGCGGCGCCGACACGGCCCAGCGCCTCGGGCCCGCCCGCGCCACGCAGCGGGGCTGGCTCACGCCGCGCCAGGTGCTCGCCGGCTGCGCGCTGGCCTTTGCGCTCGCGATCGCGGCGGGCGGTTTCCTCGTGTTCCGCGCCGGGTGGCCGCTCGTCGCCCTCGGCCTGACGAGCGTCGCGTGCGGGCTGGCCTACACCGGTGGCCCGATGCCGCTCGCATACCACGGGCTCGGCGACCTCTTCGTGATGCTGTTTTTCGGCATCGCCGCGGTCTGCGGCACCTACTACGTGCAAGGGTTCGCCGTCCCGTTCCCCGTGGTTCTGGCCTCGCTGGCGGTCGGTGCGCTGGCGACCTGTATTCTCGTGGTCAACAACCTGCGCGACCGCGAGACGGATGCCCGGGCGAACAAGCGCACGCTGGTCGTCCGGTACGGCGTCGGGTTCGCTCGCGCCGAGTACGTGGCGCTGCTCGCCCTGGCGTACGCCGTGCCGCTCACGCTCGTCTACAACGCGCGCGGGCAGTTCACCTTGCTGCTGCCGCTCCTGAGCCTGCCGCTGGCGTTCCGCGAGCTGGCGGCGATTCACCGCAAAGACGGCGCCGCCCTCAACCCGCACCTCGGCGGGGCGGCGCGCACGGGTCTCGTCTACGCGGCGCTGTTGGCGATCGGCGCGTGGCTCACCGGCGGGGGGGGCGCAACGTGAGCATCGCGATTCGCCGCGTGCACGTCCGGCGGTACCACCTGCCGTTCCGGGCGCCGGTGGAGACGTCCGCCGGTCGGTTCGCCGCCCGCGTCGGGTGGCTGGTCGGCGTCGAGTCGGCCGATGGCCGTTTCGGGTGGGGCGACGCTGCGCCCTGGCCGGGGTTCGGCTCCGCCGGCACCGTAGGGCCGTGCGATCCGGCGGTCGCGCTGGCCGCAGCCGAGGGGGTCTGCGACGACGCGGACGCCTATCACGCCCTGGTCGGCGACTGCGTCGAGGCGCAATCGGCCTTCAGCCAGGCGGTGCTCTCGCTCGCGGCCGAGGCGGACGGTCTGCCCCTGCGGGACCTCGCCGCCGAGGCGCCGGGGGCCGAGCGCGTGCCTGTTCATGCGCTCGTGAACTCGCCGGAGGCCGCGCGTTCGGCGGTCTCCCGGGGGTATTCGACGCTCAAGGTCAAGGTCGGTGCGACCTCCGTGGACGCCGATCTGCTGCGCCTCGACGCCATCCGTCGCGCGGTCGGGCCCGACGTCGCGCTGCGCCTCGACGCGAATGGGGCGTACAGCGGGGGGGCGGCCCTGGAGGCCGTCCGACGCTTCGCGGAGATCGGCCCGGCGTTCATCGAGCAACCGAGCCGCGATCTGGCCACTTGCGCGCGCTTGCGCGTCGAGACCACGGTCCGCATCGCGCTCGACGAGGCCCTTTCGTCGGGCCGCGACGTGCATGCCGCATTGCTGTGCGAGGCGATGGATGTCGCGGTCATCAAACCGGCGTTTTTCGCCTCGTGGACGGAAGCCTGCGCGGCGGCGCTGCAGTGCCGCCGGGCCGGGGTCGAGGTCGTGGTGACGTGCGCCCTCGAGTCGGCCATCGGTCGGTGGGGCGCGTTGCACCTCGCGGCGGCGCTCGGGGCGGGCGGGGCGCCCGTGTCGGCCGCCGGCCTGAGCGCCCCGATCGAGCCGCACGACGACGTGGCGCCTTTCCCCGAGGTCGACGGCGGGCATCTGTCGCCTGCCTGGGTCCCCGGGCTGGGGGTGTCGCCATGTTGACCCTGCCCAACCCGCTGGCCGGCGCGGCGCTTGCGCGGCCCGATGCGCTGGCGCTCGTGACGCCCGGGGCGACGCTCACCTATGCCGCGTTGCGCGCAGCGGCCGCGGGCCTTTCCGCCCGAGCGCCCCTCGCCCTCGTCGCGCCGAACGCCCGCGTCGGGCTGTCCGGGCCGCCCGATGCGCGCTGGGTCGTGGCGTTTCACGCGCTCCTGTGGCGGCGGGCCGTGGTCGTCCCGCTGAGTGCCCGCGCGACGCCCGAGGAGCGCGCCGCGGCGCTCCTGGCTGCCGCGCCGTCGGTCGTCTTCGAGACGGAGGCGCTGTTCCCGGAGGGTGTGCGGCCCGGCTCCGATCTTCACACCGACGTGAACATCTCCGAGCCCCCCGACTGGCCCCTCGAGGCGCCGCGCATCGTCGTGTGCACGAGCGGCTCCACCGGCCGGCCGAAGGCGGTCGAGCTGACCGCCGCGCAGCTCGCGTTCGCGGCGTTCGGCTCCACGCTCCGACTCGGGCACGCGATCGACGATCGCTGGCTCGCCTGCCTGCCACTGCACGCCATCGGTGGTCTGTCGATTCTGCTGCGGGCGGCGTTCTGCGCGACGACGGTGGAGCTCCATGCGGGATTCGACGCCGCGGCGATCACGGCGGCGCTCGTCGAAGGGCGCTGCGCCCTGGTGTCGCTCCTGCCGTCGATGCTCGCCGAGGTCTGTTCGGCCCTGGAGTCGTCCGGTGCGCGGCCCTCGCCCCGGGTCCGCGCGGTCCTCGTCGGCGGCGCACCGACGCCCGCGGCGCTCGTGACGCGTGCCCGCGCGCTCGACCTGCCGCTGAGCCTCACCTGGGGCATGACCGAAACGGCCGCGCAGGTCGCCACGTGGTTTCCCGGCGCCTACGACACGGCTGGCGTCGGCCCCCCGCTGGCGTTCGCCCGGGTCGAGACCGAAGACGACGGTCGGCTCGTGGTCCGGGGACCCGTCGCGCCGGGGGGCCGGCTGCGGACCGCCGACACGGGGGCGATCACCGCCGACGGTGCCGTCACGGTCGAGGGCCGTGTCGACGACCTCGTGAACTCGGGCGGCGCCAAGATCTCGCCCGCCGAGGTCGAGGCGGTCCTCGCGCGTCATCCGGCGGTGCTCGAGGCGGCCGTCGTCGCAGCGCCCGACCTTCGGTTCGGCGCCCGCCCGGTCGCGTTCGTCCGCGCCCGCGGCGCGCTGGACGCCGAGGCTTTGCGCGACCACTGCCACGCCCACCTCGCCCGCCACAAATGCCCGGATCGTTTCGTCTTTCTCTCTGAACTGCCCCGCGTCTCCACTGGCAAGGTGGACCGCCGGGCGCTTCTCTCGCGAGCGGCGGTTCTCGCTGCTCGCCCCTCGGAGTCGACATGATGGACACCCCCGCCCCCCGCGGCCTCTCCTCGGCCGGACCGGCGCTCGAGCCGACCCTCGATCCCCTGGCGTCGGCGGCGACCCGGGCGGGCGCGGAGGCGCTCGGCGCCCGCCTGTCCGAGCTGCGCGACTGGCTGGCCGACGACCTCGACGCACTCGAAGTCGCCTTGCTCGGCCTGCACGCCGAGCGCGGAGCGGCGCTCGATCTCGCCGAGCGTTCCGCGGCCTGGCTCCTGAACCGACCGGGCAAGCGCATCCGCCCGCTCTGCGTGCTGCTGGCGGCGCGCCTGGGCGGACGCGGCCTCGATCGGACCGTGCGGGATCTCGCGCTGGCCGTCGAGCTCGTCCATGCGGCGACGCTGCTGCACGACGACGTCATCGACGAGGGCACCGATCGGCGCGGCGCCCCGGCCTCGCGGGTGCTGTACGGCAACAGCGCCAGCATCCTCGGCGGCGACCATCTGCTGACGCTCGCGCTGCGGCGGGTGGCGCAGACGGCCCCGCACGGGGTGTTGATCGCCCTGCTCGACGTCATCGCCGAGATGGTCCGCGCGGAAGCACTGCAGCTCGAGCGCCGGGGTCGGTTCGAGCCGAGCCGCACCGCCTACCTGGAGGTCATCCACGGCAAGACGGCCGCGCTCTTCCGCTGGGGGCTCTGGGCGGGGGGCACCGTCGCCGAGCTGCCCGCACCGGCGCTCGCCGCCCTCGCCGAAGCGGGTGTGGCGCTGGGCATGGCGTTCCAGCTCGTCGACGACGCGATCGATCTGGAAAGCGACGGCGCGGCCTCCGGCAAGACGCCCTTCGCCGATCTGCGGGAGGGCAAGCTCACCTGGCCGCTGGTCGTGGCCGTCGAGCGGGACGCCGGGCTCGCCGACGAGATCCGGGGGCGCATCTCGGAGGGCGGCTCGGGCATCGATGAGACGCTCGTCGCGCGCGTGCGCCGCACGGGCGGTGTCGAGGCCACCCGGGCCTACGCGGCCGAGCAGGCGGAGATCGCCGCCGGCCACATCGCCCGGCTCCCCGACGGCGAAGCCCGCCGCGCCCTCCAAACCGTCGTCCTGACGGCCCTGCGCCGGTCGAAGTGAGTTCGATATGTCCAGCACGCCCATGATGTTCGTGACGCTGCGCAGCCCCGCCGCCCTGCCGACGGTCGAAGCCGCGCTCCAGGGCAAAGGTCAGTGGACCCGCCGGCTCCACGGGGCCGCCGGTCAGGTCGCCGGCCTCGAGATCGCCCCCCACTCGCCCCCGATCGGGCGCGACGAGATCCTCGCGATTGACGGCGTGGCGGATGTGCTGCGGCCGGTGTCCCCGCACCCCCGGGTCGACGCGCAGGCGGGGCGCACGGTGTCGCTCGGACGCGCCGTGCTCGGTGAAGGCTGCCTGCTGATGGCGGGCCCGTGCAGCGTCGAAACCGAAGCGCAGATTCACGCGGCCGCCGCCCTGGTCGCTCGCAGCGGCGCGCGCCTGCTGCGCGGCGGGGCGTTCAAACCCCGCACTTCGCCCTACGCCTTCTCCGGTCACGGCACGCCGGCGCTTCAGTGGATGCGCGAAGCGGCGGACGCCCATGGCCTCGGCATGGTCACGGAGGTGCTCAGCGAGGCGGACGTGGAATCCGTCGCCGCGGTGGCCGATCTGCTCCAGATCGGGTCCCGCAACATGCAGAACTTCGCGCTGCTGCGCGCCGTGGGCCGCACGGGCCGGCCGGTGCTGCTCAAGCGGGGCATGGCCGCGCGCATCGAGGACTGGCTCCTCGCCGGGGAGCACCTGCTGTCCGCCGGCGCCGAAGCCGTCATCTTCTGCGAACGCGGCATTCAGGGGTTCGATCCGTTGACGCGGAACCTGCTCGACCTCGGGGCGGTGGCGTTGTTGAAACATGCCCTGCATCAACCCGTCGTGGTCGATCCCTCCCACGCGACGGGTCGGCGCGATCTCGTCCTGCCGTTGTCCCGCGCCGCCGTGGCCGCGGGCGCGGACGGGCTGCTCGTCGAGGCCCACCCGGAGCCCTCGCGGGCGCGCAGCGACGGACCCCAGGCGCTCGACGAAGCCGGACTCGCCGCCCTCGCCGGTGGACTCGGGCTCGCCCCGGTGGGAGAGACCCCGTGACCGATCTCACGACCACCACGCCGGCCCGACCCGGCAGCGGGCAGATGTTCGACGCCATCGCCCCGCGCTACGACCTGCTGAATCGCATCATGAGCGGGGGCCTCGATCAGGGGTGGCGGCGCCGGCTCGTTCGCGCGGTGGCCGCGCCGAAGGGGGCCCACCTGCTCGACCTCGCGACGGGCACGGCCGATGTCGCGCTCGCGCTCGCCCGCACCTACCCCGATTCCACCGTCGTCGGCAGCGACCCCAGCACGCAGATGCTCGCCGTGGGGCGCGAGAAGGTCACGGCACAGGGGCTCGCGGCGCGGGTTTCCCTGGAGGTCGGCGACGCGCAGGCCCTGCCGTTCGCCGATGGCACGTTCGACGGCGTCACCATCGCCTTCGGCATCCGCAACGTCCCGGACCGCCCGCGGGCGCTCGCGGAGATGGCCCGGGTCGTGCGCCCCGGGGGGCGGGTGTGCATCCTGGAGCTCGGCGAGCCGGACAGCGCCCTCGCACGGCTGCACGTGCACCACATCGTGCCGCGCCTCGGTGCGCTCCTGTCGGGCTCGCGCGAGTATCGCTACCTGCAGACGTCCATCGCCGCGTTCCCGCCGGCCGCCGCGTTCTGCGATCTCATGCGCTCAGCGGGGCTCGTCGACGTCGTGGCGGACAGGCTCTTCATGGGCGCCGCGCACATCTATGTCGGACGGGTGCCCGCCACCTGACGCGGACGTGGCCGGTGCCCGTTCACCCTTCGGCGGCGCCGGTGGCATGATCGTGTCCCAGTGGACCGCACCGAGGGCGGTCACGACGCCGAGCGTCGCGGCCTGCAGGCTGCCCCGGTGGGCCGCCAGGCGCGCCTTGGCCCGCGGGGGATCGCCCTGCTGGCGGTTGTGCGAGATGGCCGTCAGCACGCCGGCGAAACCGAGGGCGCCGAGCAGGGCGCCGCCCTCCGCCAGCAAACTGAAGAGGAGCCCCGCGAGGCCGGCGAGGCCCGTGGCACGGGTCAGCCATCGATCGCCCGGCCGGACGTGATCGGGCTTGCGCCACTTCAGGACGCGCATGCCGAACACGAGCAGCTCCGCCAGCAGCACGACGAGCAGCAACAACGCCCACGCCCGCGCCTGATGCACGACCGGCCCGCGCCACAGGACGTGCGCCGCGAGGCCTGCGGCGCTGAGCAGGACGAGCGCCATGGCGAAGAGATTGACCTGCCCGGCCCGTCGATGCAGTCGCCCACCCTTGCGCGCAGAGAGCGAGACGACGAGCGAAATGAGCGCGACGAGGCCGAAGAACGTGTGTTTCGCGTACAACGCGGCGACGACGGGGGACATGCGAATCGTGAACGAACTCTCTCAGGGGGCGGGGGGCGGGCGATCGGGGAGACCGAAGTAGTTGACCTTGGTGCGGGCGAGGTCCACGCCGAGCGTACGAAGCTGCTTCACGACCTGATCGAGCGCCTCGGCCGGCGGTTTGTAGTGCCCGCTCACGTTGTCGATCTCCATGACCTCGCCGTCGACGAGCAGCATGTCGCCGGCGCACGCGGCGGGCGCCCCGGCGAGCAGGCTCGAGTGATGGATGACATGAAGCGTGAAGTCGAAGGTGCCATAAATGCGCCCGTCGCCGGCCATGGCGTACATCAGCGTTCCGCTGCGGCCGGGGTGGTTGGGCAGGTCCGGGTCGAGGGGGCGACCCTCGACGTCGCACAGCCGGCCGCCACAGGGGCGGACTTCGAGACGGGCGCGCTCGTCGGCCGTGAAGTACCGGAGCGTGTGGCCGCTGGCGGCCTTGCCCTCGTGCTCGCCGCGGTACTGTTCGCCCATGGGGTACGTCGTGTAGTGCGGGGACTCGGGCGCCGCCGACGCCGGCACGGGCACCGGCAGGGCAGACGGGGTCTCGGGGGCGGCGGGGCGGCTCCCGCAGGCGAGGAGGCAGAGCCCGAGGAGCGCTCCTAGGAGCGTGTTCTGGTAACCCGGACCGGTGTCGAGGCCCCTTCGCGGGGGGCCGACGACACTGCGGGTACCGCCGGGAAGTGGGTGTCGGCCGAGCTCAAGGCGCGAAACCGCGCCAATACCTGGAAGTATTGCAAGGTTGAGCAACGCCGGGATCGGCCGGCAGACACGAAACGGGCGACGGGAGTGGTTACCAAGACACGCTCCTGGGGCTGGCGTGCGACGGTTGCAGTGCAGCATGACCCGCATTACTGCCGCGTCGGAGCGCTCGCCGCAAGGCCCCCGACGTCGGCGGCGCGACATCGCGTCACCGCTCCGTGATACCGTCTCGACCGATGAAACCGAATCGATCTCCCACCGCCTTCCGGCGCGCGCTGCCCGCCGTTGCGCTCCTCGCGGCCGGCTGCGGTGCCGCCCCGCCGCCCGTCATCGCCGCAAGCGCGGCACCGAGCACGCCGGCGCCCGTCCCGCCCCCCGTCGACGTCTGGCCCGCCGTGCTCGCCGGGGGCGGGCCCTGGACGCTGATCGGCGGCGATGGCCGCACCCTCCTCGTCGAAGCGTACGCGCCCCGGCGGCTCGGC
Source organism: Myxococcota bacterium (assembly GCA_023150895.1). Taxonomy (GTDB): domain Bacteria; phylum Myxococcota_A; class Bradymonadia; order UBA7976; family UBA1532; genus CAINDO01. The sequence goes on from JAKLJY010000093.1 coordinate 30,547, forward strand.
ACGGGCGAGGTCGTGCGGTTGCGGTTCACGCTGGCGGGCACGCCGTACACCGTGCCCCCGACCCAGGTCGCAAGCGACGGCGCGGTCATTCACCTGCTCGACGAGACGCTCGAGGACGCAGACGTCGTGGACGCGCTCGAGGCGACGTCACCGTGGCCGCGCCGGGCGGTCCCCCTGCCGCAACAGACGCGGGCGGACGGGTTGTATGCGACGGTCTGGCGCGGGCCCGCGCCGCCCGGTGAGACCGTCGTGTGTTACGGCGAAGGGCCGCCGCCCGACGCCCCCGACTGCGAGGACATCTGTTTCAGCGAGCTGTGCATCGCCGAGCGGGGCGGCGTGGTGCAGCTCTCCGGCCGCTGGGCGCCCGAGGGCGATGTCTATTCGGCGGCCGGGTACGCCGACTTCATGCAGCGGTACTCGATGGTCCGAACGCCCGCCGGGCAGCCCTGACCGGGCACGCGAGCGGCCCGGCGGACGCGATGAGGCGAGCCTCTCAGGGGCAACCGTCGTCGGCGATCCCGTCGCAGTTTTGATCCACGCCGTCGCCGCAGATTTCGGCCGCCCCGGGGTTGATCGTCCGTTCCGCGTCGTTGCAGTCCGTTCCGCAGGCCGGGAACCCGTCGCCGTCGGTGTCGACGCGGCGCCCGCCGCAGGTGTCTTCGCAAATGGCCCCGTGCGGCAGGTCGCAGGGCTGATCGTCCCACCCGCCGTCGTCCGCGCGCATCACCGCGCAATCCTGCGCACCGCCCGCGTCCGGCTGGGCCGGCGACCAGCCGAGCCAGGTGGGCGGGTTGCCGTCCACCCAGGCCCACTCGTCGACCGAGAAGCGGTCCTGCAGGCCGATCCAGAGCGGTGCCGCCGTGACCTCGAGCGCGCGGGCGTGCACCCAGGCCGCCTCGGCCGGTGTGTCGAAGACGACGAGGTCGCTGCCCTGTGCCAGGCACGCCGCGCGGGCCTCGGCGGCCGTGCGGGCGCCGCCACAGATCTGATACGCGTGGGCGCCGTTGAAGACGCGGTAGCAGTCGCAGTTTTCGCCCTCGTCGATCTGTTCGTTGCAGTTCTGGTCGATGCCGTCGCCACAAATCTCGGGCGCCCCGGGGAAGACGGTGTTGTCGCCGTCGTCACAGTCCGCCGAGCAGTTGTTGAAACCGTCGCGGTCGCGGTCGCCGTTGAACTCGCAGAGGTCTTCGCAGAGCACGGCCTTCTGCCGCAGGCAGTTGAAGTCGTCGTAGAGGCCGGACGCGGCGGTCATGTAGACGCAGTCCTCTTCGCCGGCGTTGTTGGGTTGACCCTCGGCCCACGGGAACGGGCCGACGGAGGAGCCTGCGCCGCCGAGGAAAGTGAAGCTCGTCTCGAAGTCGCGGTCGTTGAGGCCGATCCAGAAGTCCTGGTTGCTGATGGCGTGGGCCTTGCCATAGAGCCACTCGGCTTCGGCGGGGTGGTCCGGCGCGGCCAGGCTCGAGCCGAAGAAGGCGCAGTGCGACTGCGCGTCCTGCCAACTGCGGGGCGTGACACACACCAGATAGCGGTGGTCGCCGCGCATCACCGTCTCGCAGTCCGGGCAGCCCGCGTCGTCGTCCGCAACGCCGTTGCAGTCCTGGTCGATGCCATCGCGACACTCGTCGACGGCGCCGGGATTGATCGCCGGATCGTCCGGCGCGCAGTCCGTCTCGCAACGGAAACCGTCGCCGTCCGGATCGGCGTTCTCGCCGAGGATGCATTCGAACTGTGCGCCGAGGTCCGCACGGCGGCGGTTCAGGAAGTTCACGAGGTCGTTGACGGAGTTGGCGACGCCGGCCTCGCGATACGGCGAGCGGGGGTCCTCCGCCACGCAGGGGCGAATGATGTCGAAGACCTGGCGAATCGTCGGCTCGAGGTTCAACTCGTCGACGACCCGCATGATGTCGCCGAATTTGCCCTCGTAGGCGTTGCGACAGCCCACGTTGTTCATGCAGGCCTGAAACAGACGTCCCTGGCCCTCGTAGATGTTGTTGTTGCGGCCGAAACACTGGTCCGTGCCCCAGGGCTGCAGCGAAAGGCGGCCCTCGCCGTCGATGTGCATGATCCAGTTGTTGCGCGTCGGCGAGTAGCCATCCCAGTGGCCGATGTACTGCTCGACGGCCATGGTGGTGATGATGCGGTCCCAGTCGAAGAGCGCCTGCGCGCCCTCGCTGCCGTAGATGTCCCCGTCCGGCGGGTTGTCGAGCGCGTCGACGATGGCCTGCATGTCCGCGCGCTCCTCGGGGTTGCCCTCCTTCACGTCGAGGCGGCCGACGAGATCCTGGCGAAGATCCTCGCCGTAGCGGCCCTCGTAGACGTGCTGCGTGTCCGGGAAACACGAGGCGAACAGCAGATCGTCGTAGTTCTGCAGGTGGGCGTAGAGGCCGTAGAGCTCGCCGTTGACGTAGACCTTCGCGTACCCGACGCGGGGCGCACAGACCCCCATCGCCCGGAAAAGCGTGTAGGCGACGTACTGACTCATGGCCGAACGGTCCTGCACCATGTTGTTCAGCGTCAGTTCCTTGAGACCGAGCAGGCGCTGATTCGGGATGAACTCGTTGATGTCCACCTTGAAGCCGGCCTTGCCGGTGATGGGGCGGAAGCTGCCGATGCGGCCCTTCAGGTGGACGCCGACCTGGAGCGGCCCGATGAGCGCGGGGGCCGTCGGCGCGTCGACCGTGACCTCGGCCGGCACCGTGACCCGGGGATCGGCGACGAGTCGCTGGACGTCGGCGGGCGCGATGAAGAGCTCGATGGTCGAGACGCCGCCCGCGATGGGGTCGAAGAGGACGGGCACGGGATCGACGAAGGGCTGGTTCGGCAGGCCCTTGGTGGCCATCGTGTGGCCGAAGTCACCAATGCCGTCGGGGAGGCGCCCGAAGGTGGCGATGCTCTCGCGCTCCGGGACGACGACGTAGTCCGCCGTCGAGCCGTCCGGGCGCACGATGCGAAGGTCCTCTTCGCCGCATGCGATCCCGAACTCGAACCCTTCGACGCCATCGCTCATGTCCGCCTGTTCGAGCACGAACACGCCGTTGGCCGGCAGGATGGTCTCCGGGGGGATGATGTAGACGTGGCCCTCGAGCGGGACGTCCTCGAGGCTGTCGGTCAGCACCCAGCCGCCGAGGTCGATGTCTTCGCCCGTGAGGTTTGCCAGCTCGACCCAGTCGTTGCCGTGGCAGTCGACCTCGTTGATGCGCACATCGTCGATGTCGGGCGTGAAACCGACGTCGGGGGTCAGCGGGCCGGCGTCCGCGTCGGGGGGCTCGCCGCCGCCGCCGGCCGCGCCGCCGGTGCTCCCGCCCGTGGGCTCGCCGCCGCCGCCTG
>JAKLJY010000094.1 GCA_023150895.1 Myxococcota bacterium
CCTCGGCCCGCCGGTCGGGGGTGGCGCCGGCGGCGGGGTGCTGCCCGCCGACCTCGGCCCGCCGGTCGGCGGCGAGATCACACCCATCGACGCGGGACAGCCCGTCGGCGGTGGCGCCGGCGGCCAGATCCCACCCATCGACGCGGGTCAGCCGGTCGGCGGCGGGGTTCTGCCGGCCGACCTCGGCCCGCCGGTCGGCGGCGGGGCCGGCGGCGGGGTTCTTCCGGCCGACCTCGGCCCGTCGGTCGGCGGTGGGGCCGGTGGCGGGGTTCTGCCGGCCGATGCGGGGCCGGCCGGCGGCTGGCCCGGCCACGACGGCGGCCCACGCTTCGAGCTTCCCCCGGAGCCCACCACGAGCCTCGTTCGGGCCGTCGCGGGCGGTACCCTCCACCATGGCGCAGCGAGCCTCCTCATTCCCGGAGCGTCGCTGGCGGTCGACACGGTCGTGACCATCGACGCGGCATTGGTCGAAGTCCCCGGCCTCGCGGTCTCCGGCCCCGTCTACACGTTCGGGCCGGCCGGAACGAGTTTCGCGTTCCCCGTGCTCATCGGCCTGCCGTTCTGGGGATCCGGCGAGGGCCTCACCGTCTGGTTCACCGATTCGGACGGCGTCTTCCGGCCAATCCCGACGCAAATCGAAGGCGAACTCGCGCTCGCCTACGTGACGCACTTCTCGCAGGGCGTGGTCGTTCGCTGCGCGGGCGTGGACTGCGGTGCGGCCAGCCGGCTCTGCAACGGGAACGGCCTCTTCGTCGTCGAGCCGAGCTGCACGGCAGTCGGGGTGTGCGCGAGCGTCGTGACGACGTTGGACTGTCCGGGGCTGCTCCCGAACGCCGTGGGCACCTGCAGCCAGGACGCCTGCGCGGTCTATCGCTGCAACGACAGCTTCTCGGACTGCGACGGCGTCGACTCGAACGGCTGCGAGACCGCGGGGGACTGCCCCTGCGTGCCCGCCCCGGAGGTCTGCAACTTCGTCGACGACGACTGCGACGGCATGACGGACGAGGGCGACGACAAGGCCTGCGTGGGCGACAGCATCTACCTGGCCAGCGTGTGCGGCGGCCCGGGGTCCCCGGTCGAGGTGTGTCCGCCCGGCACTCTCTGTGTCGCCGCCGGCGGCGGCCAGGCCACGTGCGAGCGGGACTGCTCGCCGAACGACCACCAGGCGTGCGTCGGCGGAGACGCGTACTGGTTCGACAGGTGCGGAGGGCAAGGCGAGCTGGTCGCGGACTGCGCGCCGGGAGACGACTGCACCGTGGACGGCGCGTTCGCCCGGTGCACGCCCCGGTGCGATTCGCACGCTCGTACCGACTGTTGGGAGTTCGACGTGTATTGGGTCGACTCCTGCGGTCAGGTCGAGGATCTCGCCGTGGATTGCACGGAGAGCGAGACCTGCACCCGAGGACAGAACGAGGCCGCGTGTGTCCAGGGTTGCCGGGAGGGTGTGATTCAGGAGTGCGCCGGCAGTGACATCTACCTGTTCAACTCCTGCGGGGTGCGCGGAGATCTCATCGAAACCTGCCCCGCCGGCGAACGATGTGTGCACGACGGTGACATCACTCGTTGTGAGCCGGACTGCCCCGCCGGCCTCAATCAGGTATGCGTCGACGGAGCGGAGGTCCGGTGGGAGAGCCTTTGCGGGGGTCCGGGCGAGCTGGTGAGGGACTGCCGCGCGCAGAACGGATGCCGCGCCCAAGGACTCGGGGCCACCTGCAACGCGGGCTGCGACGGGCCGCCGCGCTCGGGCTGCGTCGGCGACCGTTCCGGTTTGCACGGCGTGGCGGCGTTCGACCCCTGTGGCGGTCTGATCAACTTCCTGCAACCGTGCGAACCGGACCAGGCCTGCGTCGAAGCCAACGGACAAGCGGAGTGTCGCAACTGCACTCCGGACCACCACAGCGGGTGCGTCGGCGGAAACGTCTTCTCAATGGACGCATGTGGCGTGCGCGGCGCCCTGCTCGAGGCGTGCGCGGATGGCGAGACGTGCGTCGAAGGCGGTGGCGGCGCCGCGTGCACTCCGGCGTGCGCCGCAGATGACCACCAGGACTGCGCGGACGGCTCCGTCTACTGGTTCGACTCCTGTGGTCGGCGAGGAGACGTGGCGGAGCTCTGCGGCGACGGCGCCACGTGCGTCGATGCGGGCCCACGAGCCACTTGTGAGTGCACGTCTCATGCATCGCAGGGTTGTCTGGGGGGAGACGTGATCTGGTTCGACTCCTGTGGCGGGCCGGAGGAGCTCGCGGATCTCTGCGCCTCCAACCAGCCCTGTGGTACCTCGACGGGCGTCGCGCAGTGCGAGTGTACCGCCAACGTCGACCGCATGTGCTGGAACTGGTCGGTCTACTGGTCGGACTCCTGCGGGAACCCCGGAGACGAGATTGACGGCTGCCACGACATCGGCATGGGGTGCGGGGCCAAGACCGGGGCGGCGGTCTGCGAGTGCATGCCCGAGTTCGACTTCGCCTGCCGGGGCAACGACGTCGTCTGGCTGGACGGCTGTGGGAATGAGGGTGAGCTCAAGGAAATCTGCGATGAGGGCCGGGTCTGTGGAACGAGCACCGGGATCGCGGCCTGCGAGTAGCGAAACGCACGGCCGGCACCGTGGTCGACGCGGCAGCCCTCGGCCGTGGTTCGCCCGAAGGCGAGACGTCCGATGGTGGCTCGACCACCTCGGCCGGCGCCTCGCAACCGCATCGGGCGAAGCGAGTCTGAGAACGGTCGTCAGCCGTGCCTGCTACGCGGTGTTTCACGAGGCATGCAGCGACGTCCGGGCGCGGTATCCGGGCGTCGAGAGTCCCGAGCAGCCGGGGTCGCACGACCGAGTCTGGCGGCTGTTGAGCGAGGACGGTTGTCGCTTGAAGCGCAGGTGGCATGCCGCGGACCACCAAGAACGCCCCCCGGGCGGATTGAGGCCGTCGGCGCCCTTGATCAGGCTCGGCGCGCGATCAACCTGCTCCGTGGGCGTGCCGGCAACGCCCCATCGTCGCAGGCGACCTGAATCGGCCCGGCCCCCGCGTCACCGCCCCCACCCCACCCCTGCCCGGGCGATCGCGTCCCGGAACTCGAAGTGCGTGTCGCGGTGCTTCGGCGTGTCGAAGAGCGTGGTCATCAGGAAGCGGAACGCGTCGCGGTCGAGGCCGTAGAGGCCGCAGGCGTGGGCGTTGAGCTCGACCTCGGCGTCGCGGCGGGCGTGGGGGTCGGTCAAGGCGTCGCGCGTTGGCGTCAGGCCGAGCTCGGCGGCGAGCGCGGTGTAGTCGGCCCACGGCCGGTCGGGCGTGGCCGGGCGGCAGGTGAGGCGCGCGGCGAGCTCGGCGATGCGGCGGTGGGTCGGCGTGTCTCTCCAGGGGGGCACGGGCAGGCCGAGGACCAAGTACGCCTTGACGTCCGTCTTGGCTACGCGTGTCCGGACCACTGCGTCGCAGACGTAGCTGGAGAGCATGCCGGCCAGGTACAGGAGCTGGGCGCCGGTGAATTGCAGAGTCCACTGCGGACCATCGTCGGTCGCGGTCAGGCGGAACGGGCGGACGAATGGCGCCTTGTCTGTCAAGGCGACGCGGGCCGGGACGATGCCGGTGATCAGCGTCCGCCGGTCGTCGTTGCGGCCAATGCTTCGCCACGCCAGCCGGGGCGCGTCCCAGTCGAGGCGCACCCACTCGGGCGGCAGCTCGGGGCTGCCCGTGCGGGCGCGGACCCACTCGCGGGCGGCGCGGTCCTTGTCCTTGGCGGCGTCGATGTGCTCGGCGATGGCGGCGAGGATGCGGCCCTCTTGTTTCGCACGCAGAAAGGCACCCGCCCCGGACGGGTCGTCCGAGGGGTCGACCCAGAACTCGGGCAACTCGGCATCGTGCACGCCCCAGTGGTTGAACTGCGCGCCTTGCAGGACGGGCAGGCGGCCGTGCGCGTGCTCGGGGTGGAAGTAGTGGCGCTGCTCGCCGGCGTTCAGCTCGCGCGAGTAGATGTCCACATCCCACGGCGCCCCACCCAGCACCGGCTGCGCCGACAGCGCGCGCTCTGCAGCCGCATGTTCCGGCCCGCGCACCTCGGGGATGGGGTAGCTGTCGCGGGGGTCGGTGCGAATCGCCTCGGCGTCGAGGGTCGCCGCGTGCTGGTCGAAGCGATTCAGGTCCTCCCACTCGAGCTGCATGAAGACCGCCGGAAACGGGCCCGTGCGGCCGCCGCGCCGCCAGACGACGCAGCCGAACTTCATGCGGCCGTCGATGTCGGGGAACAGGCCGCGGGTGTTCGTGAAGCCGCACAGGGCCTCCAGACGGGCCTCGTCGAGCAGCATCGCCCGCAGGCCATTGGCCGCCAGGTCGTTCCACAGGCCGCCGTCCACCACCAGGCCCGCCGCGCCCGCCCCGTCCGCGCCGTCCCTGCGAAGAATGCGGTGGGCCATCTCGGTGGCGTACTTGAACAGGTTCGTGTGGGCGCCGGGGATCTTGCCGCGCACGGCCCGGCGCTGGTGTGTGTAGCCCGAGCGCGTGAGCAGCGCTTTGTAATCGGCCACGGACTGCTCGAAGGCTCGCCAGCGCCCGGCGATGTGGGGCTCGGCGAGGAGCGTCGCCTCGCGCTCTTGCGACGCGCGACCCGAGAGCTCGCGGTAGTCGGGGTCGTACTCCGGCAGGAAGTGCTTCAGTTCGGCGGCCGGCTCCTCCCACGGCGGGTTGCCCACGACCACGTCGAAGCCCGCATCTGCCCGGAGCGCGCCGGTGTCGTCGAAGAAGACCTCCGGGAACTCCGCCTCGTACAGAAAGCAGCCGACCTCGTCGAGGCGGTGGGTGACGCGGTCCCCGTCGGTCGACGCCGACGGGTCGCCGAACACGTCGCCCCAGGCCCGCGCGACCTCACCGGAGACCAGCGGCTTCGTCGCCTCCAGTACGCGGCGGTGGAGCGCCGACCACTCCGCGTGAGGCAGGTTGGGATCGCGCAGGCGCCGGCGCTGCCCGACCAGTTCACCGAGCGCTTGCGCGTGCATCGCGGCGAAGGCGACGCGTTCCCGCTCGGCCAGCGGCGTGACCAGTGCGTTGCCGTGCTTCAGGTTGGTGTTGAGGAACGAGGGGAACTTCAGCCCCCGGGGCCGGTACGTCAGTGCCGAGAGCGTGAGCAGGTTCGAGGCCACGTTGATGGCCTTGATGTCGATGTCCACGCCGTAGAGCACGTGGAGCAGTACGTGCCACTCCCATTGCCCCGGCTCGGCGTCGACGTCGTCCACGAACATGCGGGCGAGCGGATCCGCCTTCAGGGTGGCCAGCAGGGACTCCGGGAGCCCGAGTTCGAGTTCCGTGGCGATCTGCTCGCGCGCCCGGGACAGAAACTCGAAGGCCGCGCGCAGGAAGATGCCCCCGCCGCAGGTCGGGTCGATGACCCGGAGCGCGCCCAGGCGGCGCAGGTGTTCGACGAGCGCGACCGCGGCCGGTTCGTCCGCCGGCGCGGCCTTCTTGCCCGGCAGCAGCCGCTGCAGCGCCGGCAGCCAGTCGTCTTCATAAAAGCGTCCGAGTGTGCGCTTCACGAGCCAGGCGCAGACCGTCTCGTTCGTGAAGTAGGCGCCCTGCTCCTTGCGGTTCCGCATACGGGGCACGACACGGGGTTTGCCGTCCACCATGTCCACGACCACGTCCGTGCCGATGGTGTCTTCGTAGAAGCGTTGGAACGCGCGGGGGTCGAGGTCCTCGTACTGGAACGAGTAGCGCGTGGAGCGCGTGCCCTCGATGAGCGTGGCGAAGGCGTTGCGCAACGCGTCGTCCTCGAGCACGAAACGCATCAGCACGTCCGCCGCCTCGGCGAGGCGCCCGCGGTGGAGGTCGCCCCCCGCGGATTGCTGGTAGTGCTCGCTGCGAGCCATCACGCCCGCCTTGAAGGCCTCGGGGGCATGGACCTCCACGGACGCCTTCGGGATGACCGCGTCGAAGAGGAACGCGAGCTGCGTCGCGCTCGCCGTGGTGCCGGCCCGCGTGGCGTCGGCCGTCTTGACGGCCTTCTTGATCAGCGTGTCGTGGCGCTCCAGGTTCACGTCGGCCGTCTGCGCGACGAGACTGTCCCAGGAGTCGGGCCAAGGGTCCGGCGCCGAGCCGAAGCCGATCTGCGCACGCTCCTCGGGGCTGATGCCGGCGTACTGCGCCTCCAGGTAACGGTAGAGCACGAGGCGCAGCAGCACGGTGTCCACCACGGCGACCACGTGTTTGCGCAGGCGGGTGTCGTGGACCAGGGACGGCGGCGGCACGGCACCCGTCAGCTCAGGGCCGAGGGCGGCAAGGATCGGGCCCAGGGCGGCCTCGTGACGGCCCGGGTCGAGCACGGCCTCGAGCAGACGCCGGCGCTCCTGACCCATGAAGGCCACGAACTCCGCGTCGAGGGCGCCGCCGCCGTACAGGTGTTTGTCGAAGTCGTAGGCGCGGCCCGGTGGTGCGAGGTCCGCCCAGGAGTCGGCCGGATCCGCGTCGGCCGCGGTCGTGCCCGGAGGCGGCGCGACCCAGCCGGCCATCGCCGTGGCGGAGAGCGCGGCGAAGCGGCTCGCCAGGATGCTGCTCTGGCGCAACTGGGCGACGGTAAAGCGCTGTCGCCGGGCGAAAGGGTCACCGGCGAGCGGAAACAGCAGCAGGAACTCGGGCGAGGCCAGGAAGAACAGGTCCGGCGCCTCGACCGGGTCGCGGATGGAGACGCGGTCGCGAAAGTGCACCGCGTCCTTCTGCAGGATGCGCAGCTTCGAGCCCGGGAGCGCGCGGTGCGTCAGCGTGTCCGCCCACAGGACGAGCAGGCGCGGGGCGTTGATGACCTCCGGCGAGTCGGCCGACGCACGCGGCGCGAAGGGACGCGCCCCCGTGAGGGTGGTCCGGTTCGGCGCCACGAGCTCCGGCGCCGGCACGTAGCCCCGCTCGGCCAGAAAACGGTCGAACGCCTCGCGCGAGGCGAGCGCACGGGCGAGCTCGTCGGCGAGCGGTTCGCGAGCGACGGTGACGGTGGCCATGGTGATGAATCGCCCCGGGGGTAGTCCTGGGGCGGTTTTAGGATGGTTCGGCGGCCGGGGGGAAGGCTTGACGTCACACGTCGCGCGTCGCACAACTCGGCTCATGAAGCTCAAGGCGATCCATCTCAAGAACATCCGAGGGTTCCGAGAACTCGCCTGGTCCCCTGGAGCGACGGCCACCGGGGCCGGTTGGAACGTCATTCTCGGGGACAACGGCTCGGGCAAGAGCACCTTCCTTCGGGCGGCCGCGCTCACGTTGGTCGGGCCTGGCGAGGCGGCCGCGCTTCGGCAGGACTGGTCGACCTGGCTGAGGCATGGCGCGCGGTCCGGAACCATGCACGTCGTCGCGCAGCGAGACGCTACGTGGGATGCGCTCTCGGGAAGCGGTGCGCCCCCGAAGAACTGGCACCCCAACGTCGGCCTCCGACTGATCCGAGAGACAGACACCGTCGTGTCGGTCTCAACCGCCTCCGTCCAGATCGCACCTGAACGAACCCTTTGGGGCGGGGCCCGGGGCTGGTTCAGCGCCGCCTACGGGCCGTATCGCCGCTTTGCAGGCGGGGACAAGGACCTGGAGAAACTCTACTACTCGCGCCCGCGGCTGGCGCGACACCTGTCCGTGTTCGGCGAGTCCGTCGCCCTCACGGAGTGCCTGGAGTGGCTTCGCGAACTCCGGTTCCGCCAGCTCGAGAGGCCGAAGGGTCCGGACGCCAAGCTCATCGAAGCGTTGAAGTCGTTCGTCAATCAGCCCGGATTCCTTCCGGAAGGCGCTCGGCTGAGCTCGATCGACTCGAAAGGTGTCAAGTTCGTCGACGCGGCGGGCCGGATCCTGCCCGTGGACGAGCTGAGCGATGGTTACCGATCGGTGCTGAGCATGACGTTCGAGCTGATTCGACAGCTTGTCTCCACCTACGGCGCGGAGAGCGTGTTCGAGGCGGGAGACACGATCCGCGTGGTCACTCCCGGCGTGGTGCTCATCGATGAGGTCGACGCCCACCTGCACCCGACGTGGCAACGACGAATCGGCCGCTGGTTCACGACCCGCTTCCCGAACGTCCAGTTCATCGTCACCACGCACAGCCCGCTCGTGTGCCAGGCTGCCCATCGTGGATCCGTGTTTCTGCTCGCGCGGCCGGGCTCTGATGAGACCTCGCGCCTGCTCGTCGGCGATGAGCTGAACCGGGTGGTCTACGGCAGCGTCTTGGACGCTTACGCCTCCGGCGCCTTCGGGGAGGGTCTCACGCGCTCGGAAGAGGGCCAACAGAAGCTCGAACGCCTGGCGCTCCTCAATCGAAAAGACCTCGACCAAGGCCTCACCGATGACGAGACTCGGGAGCAACACACGCTGCGGAGCATGTTTCCCACGTCGGCCAGCCTGCTGAATCGGTCGCTTCCGGGCGGTGGGTCGTGATCCGGTTGCCGGACCTCACGCTCGATGCCGACACCACCACGGCACTGCGCGGCTACCAGCAGTCGGTGAACGCGGTGGCCGACTACCCGGGTCGAGTCGAAGCGGCGAAGTCCGAGTTCAAGAAGCGGAACACCGCCACGAACGCCACCTTTCGAGCCGTGAGAGCGAAGCTGGCCGAAATGTGTTCCGGGGCGAGACGGTGCGCCTACTGCGAAGACTCCGTCGCCGACGAGGTCGAGCACATTGCGCCGAAGAGCCTCTTCCCCGAGCTGACCTTCGACTGGTTCAACTACGTCTACGCTTGCGGCCCCTGCAATGGGCCCAAGAGCAACCGGTGGGAAGTGCTCGACCATCGGGGCGAACTCGTCGTCATCATCCGTGAGCGCGACGCCGTGCCCGAGCCGCCGCCCCCCGGAACGGCGGTGCTCGTCAACCCTCGGTCCGAACATCCGGAACGATTCCTCGAACTCGATCTCAGGGAGACGTTCTTGTTCGTCCCGACCCTCGGCCTGTCAAGGTCGGACGAGCTTCGCGCGAGGCGCACGCTCGACATCCTCGGGCTGAATCGGCGGGACTATCTGGCCGAGGCGCGCCGTGCCGCCTTCGACGACTACAACCGGCACCTCGAGGCGTATGTTCAGCGCAAAGCGGAGGCCGCCCCGACAGACGAACTCGCGCGACGCGCGAGCAGCATCGCTCGGCGACAGCATCCCACCGTCTGGCATGAAATGCGGCGTCAGCGGGACAGATATGCCCATCTGCGGCGCCTGTTCGGTGCCGCGCCGGAGGCGTTGACCTGGTGACGCGTTCAAGTGGCTTCAATGGTAGAATGGCGTGATTTTTTCTCGGCATTTGTTGATTAGACGCGATTCGAGCGAATATGAAGCCGCGCACGCGCCGTTTCCCTCGGTGGAGGTCCGCCGTTCATGCTCCTTCGGTTCAGCGTCGAGAACTTCGCCTGTTTCGCCGAGTTGGCGACGCTCAGCATGGTCGCGTCCTCGGACCGCTCGCATCCCGGGCACGTCGTGGAGGCCGAGGCGGCGGCGGGGCGTGGCCGTCGCGCGCTCCGGCTCGCGGCGCTCTATGGCGCGAACGGCCACGGCAAGACACGCTTCGTCGAGGCCGCGATGGCGCTTCAGCGGCTGGTCCTTCACGGGGTTCGGGTGGACCAGGCCCTCCGCCACACGCCGTTTCGGCTCGATTCGGCGCTGCGCGGCCAGCCGACACGCTTCGAGATCGTGTTTCGGCACGAGGACGCCGAGTACGAGTACGGCGTGGTCCACGACGCGCGGCGCATCCACGATGAATGGCTCTACGCCCGCGAGGGCGACGGGCGCGAGGCGGCCGTCTTCGTTCGGACGACGGCCGCCGACGGGATCACCACCGTGAAACAGGGCCGGGCGACGCCGAAGCTCAAGCGCGGCCTCTTCGGCGTGCTGGCCGCGGGCACCCGGATGAATCAGCCCTTCCTGACCGAGGGCGCCGAGCGGAACGTAGAGCTCTTCGCGGTCGTTCGGCGCTGGTTCTCGGAGGTCCTCGTGCCCATCCCCGCGACGGCGCACTACGTCGCGCTGCCGACGCACGCGCGGGACAACCCCGACTTCGGCGCGCTGCTCGGGCCGTATCTCGGCGCGGCGGACACCGGCATCGTGGAGGTGACGACGGAGGAGCAGCCCTTCGACGTGGGGCGCCTACGCGAGCTCCCCGAGGAAGAACGACAGCGGCTCGTCGAAGCCTGCGAGCGCGGGGAAACCCTCTCCGTGGCCGACGACGAGGGCGAGACGTTCACGCTCTGCCGCGGCAAGGCCGGGGGCGTGGTGATGGTGCGGCTGAAGACGCACCGCCGGGACGAACTGGGTCAGAACGTCGAGTTCGACTTCACGGACGAGTCGGCGGGCACGCGGCGGCTCGCCAACCTCTTGCCCATCGTCGGGCCCGGGGCCGACGGCCGCGTCTACCTGGTGGACGAAATCGACCGCAAGTTGCACCCGGTTCTGGCGCGAGAGCTCATCCGGCACTTCGGTGACGCGCAGGCGTCGGGTCAACTCGTCTTCACGACCCACAATACACACCTGCTCGATCTGGACGTCCTTCGGCGCGACGAGATCTGGTTCACTTCGAAGGACGCAAGAGGCCGCGCCTCGCTGGCCTCGCTGGCCGAATTCCGTGTCCGGAAGGACCTGGAGATCGAGAAGGGCTACCTGTCGGGACGCTTCGGCGCCATCCCGTTCCTCGGCAACCTGAGGGACCTCGGCTGGCGATGAGCGGCCGGATCAAGCGGCCCCTCGACCGGGCAGTCAACGTTCGTGACGCGTCGCTGTTCGTGATCGCGACGGAAGGCGCCAAGACGGAGCCGGCGTATTTCGAGGCGTTCAAGTCACCTCGCGTGCGCATCGAGGTTCTGCCGACGAGCGAGGACAACCGGTCGGCACCGAAACACGTCGTCGAGCGTCTGCGGGCGTTCAAGAAGAAGTTTCAGCTCGGCGCCGGCGACGAACTCTGGGCGGTCATCGACTTCGACCGCTGGGGCGAGGTCCAGATCAGTGAAATCGCCGCCGAAGCGGCGGCCGGTGCCTTTGCGCTGGCGGTCAGCCGACCCTGCTTCGAGTTCTGGCTTTGGCTGCACGTGGACGACTGGACGCTTGCCGAGCGGGCCACCGCGGATTCACTCGAGTCGGCGTTGCGAACGAGGCTCGGCACCTGGCAGAAGGCACGACCCGACGTCGCCCGGTTCATGGACGGGGTCGAGGACGCGATTCGCCGTGCGGCCGCCCTGGACGCACCGGGGACGGATCGCTGGCCCCAGACCGCCGGCTCGCACGTCTACAAGCTCGCCCGAGCGCTGCGACGCCGCGCCCCCGGCGGGCTGATCGCCCCTCAAACCGCAACGTAAGCGGCCGCCAGGACCTCCACCCGCAGGTCCTGCCAGGTCTGCGTCGTCAGGCTCGCGATCAGGTCGGGTTGCGCCGGCTCGGTCGGCGCCGGAGGCGTCTCGTCCGCCACGTCCGCGAACAGCGCCGCCCAGAGTTCGTCGAACGATTCATGCCAGAACGCCCGCGGATTCGCCGCGATGCGGCTGAGGTGCAGTTCGGCCGCGCTCTCGTCGAGGTCGGACCGCAAAAGCCGCCAGACGTTGTGCGGGGCGAGGAGGCCGGCCGGACCGACCAATGTCCTGATGCGTTGTCCGCGGGGCATCCTTCGCAGGTCCGACTCCAGTATGCCCTGCGCGTAGATGGCCTTTTCGGCGTTCCGGGCGGCGATCTTCAGCCGCTCGCCGGCGTCGCGGGGTCCACTGGTCTTCAGCGCGCGGTCCCGGTCCAGGCGGACGGCCTCGTTGTGTGCGGCGAGTGTGCACTTGCGCGCGGCCTGCACCGCCCGATCGAGGTGCAACAGCATCGATCTCCAGGTACGCGGTGGCACGTCGGGCGCGACGGATGGCGCGCAGGCGCCGAGCAGTCCGGAGACGACCGCGTCGAGATCGGGGCCGAGCGCGCCCGCCTTCGCCTCGTCGAACGCGATCGGCAGCGCGACGTGGGCCGTCAGGCCGACGGTCTCGGAGAACGGCCGACCGTTCGCACCGATGGGCACGAGCCGCAGGGTGAGCAGCCACTGCGCCGACGGGCCGTCGCCCGAGCCGATCTGTCCGCACGCCAGCGCCGCGCCGGGCGTCGAACTCCGGGTCACCGCCCCAGGATGCGCCGCGCGCCACTCCGAGAGCAGTCGGAGCCCGTCCATCTCCGAGCCGCTCGTCTCGCTGGTGCCTTCCACGCGCTCACGCTCCTCCACGAGCGCGCGCTGACGACTGCCGAGCACGTGGGCGGCCCGCTCGCGGCGCTCCGTTTCCGAACGCGCTTGCCGTGTCTCCTCGATGAGCTCCTTGAGCAGGAGCTCGTCGAAGTGCGTGTCCCGCATCGCGCCCTTCGTCTTCTCCTTCAGGCGCTCGCGCAGATTCACCTCGGACTCGACGGCCGCCGTGCTCCAGCAGTAGTGGATGTCCACGACCTTCCGATCGCCCACCGCCTCGACGCGGCCGCCCCCGCGCCGATCGATGCGGCCGATACGCTGCTCGAGGATCATGGGGTTCCACGGCAGATCGAGGTGGATGAGGGCCGTCGAGTCCTGCAGGTTCTGGCCGACACTGATCGCCTCGGAGCCGACGAGAATGTCGATCTCGCCGCCGACGCGATGCCGTGAGATGCCGTCCACATCCCGCTGCGCCTTGGGCGCGAACGCGGCCAGCAAATCATCGCGCGCAACGAGCTGCGCCCGGGGCCCGGGCGGGCTCGTGAGCAGACGATGACGTCGGTCGACCCCGACGAGGCCCAAGGAGAACGTCCACTCCGTGTCCGACAGATCGTCGGCACGATGACTACCGGGGTGATGGACCCAGGCTTCGCCGCCGCCGAGCGCCAGGCCGATGCGCGCGTCGCGAAAGCGGTCGACCAGGCGTAGAAAGACGCGCAGTGCGGTGTCTGCGTACGCCGCGACCAGCACGGGTTTGTGCCCCCTGTGGTAGTGCTGCTTCGCCGCTTCGAGCAGGACCTGCAGCTTCGGGTCCGAGCGATCCAGATCCGCAGACAGATGGCCGCGCAACTCGGTCAAGATGGCCACATCACTGGCGATCTCGCCGTCGATCAGGTGCCGGACGGCCGCCTTGATCTCGGCGGGCGTGACGCGGTCGAGCAGTCCCTTCAGATTCTGCCGGCGCAGCTCCTCGGCCGACGTCGGTTGCGCCCGAAGGCGGAAGCCCGGTTCGTCCAACGCCTCGGCGTCCGCGTCCGGCTCGGCGTCGCCCGTGTCCTCGGACTCGACTGCGTCCGCTGCGTCCGCTGCGACCGCCGCCAGCGGATCAATCCGGAGGTAGACCTCGTTGAGCCAATGTTCCAGCGCCGACTTCGGGTCCGACGACCCCTGGATCTCCGTCAGGGTCGTCTCGAAGGCCGTGAGTCGGGTGGCAATCCGCGCCAGAGAAATGGCCAGCGCATAGATGGAACTCTCTGCGCGCTTGTAGAGCTGCAAAACGAATGAACCGTGCAGGTTCGAGGCAGGCGGGGCTTCGACCTTGTCCCCTGCGACCTCGGACAGCGCCCGCTGCATGGCCGCAAAAGGTTCGCGGTAGGGAATCCGAACGCCGGCGAGGGCTCGGTCCAAGGCCACGAAGAACGCATCGTGTGCCTCTGATGGGGGGGTGGTCTCTGCAAAGGGCTCGCCGCGCTCGGGGAAGTCGGGGGCCCCACCGTACCGTCTCTGTACCGAATTGCGCGTGCGCTGCACGAACGCGGCGCCGAAGAGCTGATCGTAACGTGACTGATCGAGTTCCACGAACGCCCGCGCCCCCTTGGCGCCAGCGCCATTGAACAGATCCAGATGGGTGGCGAGCGGGGCCACGTCGAGCGCCGGAAAGTGGGGGCGGAGCCGACGGTCGTCCGCCCAGGCGAGCGCGAGGTAACTGAAGATGTCTTCGCGGCTGTTGTTCCACGGTGTCGCACTGATGAGCAACACCATCGCCGTCGGGTGGTCGCGCAGCCACGCGCGCAGGTGCCGCCAGAGTTTGTTGCCGCGGTTGCGCAGCACCTCGTGCGCCTCGTCCACGAGCAGCAGTTGATAGCCCGCGAGCGTCTCCACCGCCCGGGCGTCGGTCTCTCGCTCCAGCTTGTGTCGGTTGAGGCAGGCCAGCGGCTCGGTCATCCCGATGCGGTGCGCGTCCGAGCGCCACTGATGGAACAGCTTGCGAGGTGCGATCACGGCCCAGCGAGGTCGACCGGCCGCAGGCCCGAGCACACCAGCTCGGTCGAGAAGCCACGCCGTGCCCAGAGCCGTGATGGTCTTGCCGAGGCCCACCGAGTCGGCCAGGAAGCCGAGACGCGTGCCGCGCAGGCGGTAGGCGAGGTTCTGCACGCCAGCGACCTGCTCTGGGCTGGGATCGAGCATTCGAGGCACATCCGGGAACGGGGCAACATCGATCGGCCGTATCTGCTCCACTCGCCGGCCGTAAAGCTGCGCGAGCAGCGTCAGGTAGGCCTCTGGCGGGGCCAGGCGGCGGTCATGACCGGCGGTCCAGACGTCTTTCAGCCCCTGCGTCTCAAACACCGGCTCCGGCTCGGGCCGCCACTTTTCGACGACCTCCAGCAGCGCCGGCTGTGGCTCGTCGGCCTCTGCCCAGCGAGCCTCGAACCAGTCCATCAAGCGCTTCACCATCTCCGGCGTCTGCAGGCTGACGTTCAACTCCAGATTCCCACCGGAGTGAAGCCCGCCACCCGAGAGATTCGAACTGCCCACGCTGGCGTGCCCCACGTGGGGCAATCCGTGTTTGTTCAGCTTGTCCCACCCCACGAAGAGCTTCGCATGAAGGAACGTGTCGGCATACACGCGAACCTTCAGGCGCCCCGCCGCCAGCGCCTCCCGACACACGTCGGCGAGGTCATGGTCGCGGGCCGCGTCGACCGCCGCCTGGATCTGGCCCGTGAGTTGCCCGGTGAGCAGTGTGGCCGATGCGCGGTCCGTCTGTCCGCTGAAGAGCAGGTGAATCTCGAGTTCGGGGTGCCGGGCCAGAAGGCGCAACAGACGATACAGGCCTCGTTGATACAGGTAGCCCGTCGCCAGGCGCAGATGCCGCAGGGGGGTGTCTTCGTCGTCGAGGAACTGCGAGACGAAGTCGTCCAGCAGCCCCGCCATACTCAGCGTGGGATCCGAGTTGTCGGCGATTGCATGGTGGTCCTGCAGAACGATCCGGGGGAGCGGCACGAGGTACAGCGCGCCCGCGTCCGAGGCCATCGGGTGCACGCGTTCGTCTGCGGAGATGCGGTAACCCGGCAGGAGGTCATACGCTCTTCGCAACGCGTCCAGTGCAGGCTCGTCCAGGCCTTCGATCCAGACGGCCGGCGCGGTGGCTGCCGGGGTGTCGTCTTTGCCCGGGGTGACCAATGCCGCCTCGCGGAGCCTCGCATCCGGGTGTCTCTGCGCAAGTTCGGCAAGGGTCAGCTGCGTCCCGGCATGCGTGGTGAGCGGCAGAACGGCCGCGGGCAGCGAGCAGGTGTCGTGGGGTGGAATGAAGAGGGGCCGCGCGGACGAGCGCCGCACCGGGCGCAAGGAAAAGCGGGCAGTCGGGCGCGTCGTCGGACCGATGTGGAGTTCGTGCATGCGGCCGCGGATTCTCGCACGACTTCGGAACCGCCGCGAGGTCGGCCGAGGGGGCGTTTCGGGCCCCCCACCGCCCGGCCCCCCCGGAACTCACCCCCCCGTCGCGGCGCCCTCGAGCAGCCGGCGCACGACCTCTTTGGCGGTCACGCGCTCGGCCTCCGCGTGGAAGTTCGTCAGGACGCGGTGGGTCAGGACGGCGGGGGCGAGGGCGCGGACGTCCTCGCGGGAGACGGTCAGGCGGCCGTCGAGCAGGGCGCGGGCCTTGCCGGCGAGGACGAGGTACTGGCTGGCGCGCGGGCCGGCCCCCCAGGACAGGAACTCTTTGACGTAGGCGGGCGCGGCGGGGTCCTCGGGGCGCGTCGACCGGGCGAGGTTCACGGCGTACTCGACGACGTGGTCGGCCACGGGGACGCGGCGCACGAGGGCCTGCAGGGCGAGGATGCGCTCGGGATCGAGGATCTTCTCCAGCGTGCCCTCGGCGGCGCCGGTGGTGCGTTTGACGATCTCGCGCTCCTCGTCGGCGGTGGGGTAGCCCACGTCGATCTGGAACATGAAGCGGTCGAGCTGCGCCTCGGGCAGGGGGTAGGTGCCCTCCTGCTCGATGGGGTTCTGCGTCGCGAAGACGAGGAACGGGGGGTCGAGGGGCCAGGTGCGTCCGGCGGCGGTGACCTTGCCCTCCTGCATGCACTGCAGCAGCGCGGCCTGCGTCTTCGGCGGCGTGCGGTTGATCTCGTCCGCCAGGAGGATCTGCGCGAAGACGGGCCCCCGGATGAACCGGAAGCTGCGCTTGCCCGTGGTGGGGTCCTCTTCGAGGATGTCCGTGCCGGTGATGTCGCTCGGCATGAGATCGGGCGTGAACTGGATGCGGCTGAACTTCAGGTCCAGCGCCTCGGCCACGGTGCTGACGAGCAGCGTCTTGGCCAGGCCGGGCACGCCCACGAAGAGGCAGTGGCCGCGGGCGAAGAGGGCCACCAGCATCTCGTCGACGACGGCGGTCTGCCCCACGATGCGGCGGCCCACCTGCTCGACGATGGCCGCACGGGCGCGGGCGGCGTCGCGAACGGCCTCGAGGGCCGCGTCGCTGTTGAAGTCGGTCATCGGATGTCCTGTCACCTGAGCATGGATTGGAGAATCGTGAGCGCCTGGCGGGAACGGGCGGCGGCCTCGGCCTGCCCGGCGGCGGTGTAGAGCTCGGCGAGGGCCTCGTGCACCCGGGGATGGAACGGGTTGATGCCGAGGGCGTCCTCGAAGCTGGCGATGGCCTCGGCGCGCCGCTCGAGCTTCAGGAAGGCCTCGCCGAGGTGCAAGAACGTGGTCAGGAACGTCGGGTAGTACCCCTTCACCCGCTCCAGGGCGCCGGGCACGTCCGACGGGCGGCCCGTGGCAAGCAGCGAGGCCGCGGTGCCGTTCTGGACGAGGGGGTTGCCGTCGCCCCCGAGGGCGGTGGCCTTGGCATACTCCTTCAGCGCGGCGACGTGGCGGCTGCGGGCGCGCAACAACTCACCCAAGTGCGCGAAGTCTTTGACTTTCTTGTCCTTGATGGTGTCGATGCCGTGGTCCGTCGCACCGATGTCTTCCCCGCTGTCGGCGTCGCTCTGTCCGGGTCGCTTGAACTTCAGGGACGTCTGCACGAGCCCGGGGTGCTGTTTGAAGCCCCGCTTGCGCATCTCGGCCTTCCACGTCTTCCAGAGGCCGTCGAGGTCGTAGCCGTAGGTCTTGTCCAGGGCCGCGTCGAGGGCCATGCCGGCGCGCAGGCGGTCGAGCAGGGCGTTGAGCGCGGTGAAGCCCTTCTTGCGCCACAGCATGTCGATGACCATGTGCACCTGCGCGAAGGCGAGCGCGGCGGCCTCCTGGCTGGGCAGTTTGGCCATCGAGGGGTGCATCTGTTGAAACGTGACCAGCTTGTCGGCGGCCAGCGAGCGCGCGAGAAGATCCTCCTGCGGGGGGTCGAGGGGCACGCCGGGCTCCGCCCGCCAGCGGGCCTCCAGGAACTTGGCGATGCCCTCGTGCAGCCAGATGGGCACGGTGTCCGCGGACTTCTTGGTGACGTAGTAGTGCACGAACTCGTGGCTGACGGTGTCTTGCCAGCCATAGCCGCGCACGAGGCCGCGCGGCGAGGTGAACATGAGCTTGTTGTACTTGCACAGCGCGATGGTGCCCGAGGTCTCGATGTCCTTCTCCGTCAGGGGGCTGACCATCGAGAGGTACTTGATGTCCGGGTAGATCTCGACGAGCACCTGCCCCGTGGTGCGATATTCGAAGTCGCGGGCCATCGCGTCGTCCTGCCCGCGCAGGACCTCGACGAGCCAGGGGATGAGCAGCTTGTCCGGCCCCTTCGTGCGGATGAGGAACCGCCCGTCGGGGGTGACGTACTCGTCGAAACCGCGCAGGGCCTCGGCGTTCTTCGCGATCTCGTCGCGCGAACGCCGGTAGACGGGGGCCTCGCCCTCGGGGATGCGGGCGAGCACGGCGTCCATGACCTTCAAGGCCTCGTCGTACTTGCCCTCGTAGAACAGCACGCGCCCGAGGACGTACTGCAGCCCCGGATCGCCGGGCTCCGTCTTCAGGAGCGCATCGAGTTCGGCGCGGGCCTCGACGACCTGCCAGCCCTCGACGAGGTCGACGAGCCGCGTGACCGTCTCGCCGTCGACGGCGTGCGCGGGGCGAATCGGCGCGGCGACGAGCAGCGCAACGAACAGCGCCATGGCCAGGCAGAGTGCGGCGCGGGCGCCATGGACCAAGGGGGTGCGCATCACTCCACCAGCGTCTCGTAGTAGCGTTTCACTTGCTCCTCGAAGGCCTCGGGGGCCTTGTCCTTCATCGCGTCGAGGAGGTCCTTGCGGAACTCGGCGGGGGACTCGTGCGCGTCGGCGCCGGGGATCTCGACCTTGCGGCGGGACATGCGGCGCCCTTCGCCGTCGCGCTCGCCCTGCCCGCGGTCGGCCCGCTGCGGCGAGGCGGCCTGCTTGAGCCCCTGCATGATGCCCTCGAGCTCGTTCATGGCCTGCCGCTGACTCGGACGGGCCTCGCCGGGGCGCTGGCGGTCGAGGCCCTCGGCGGCTTTGTCCATGGCCTGCGCGGCGTTGCCGGCCTTCTGACCCATCTCGGGGGACATGCCCGGGATGCGCTCTCCGCTCTGACCGATGCGGTCGCGCAACCGGCGGGCGCCCTCGGCCACCTGCCGTTGGCGCTGCCCCTGATTCTGCGGCGGGCCGCCCTGCTGGCCCGGCTGCGGCTGCGGTTCCCCCGTCTCGCCGGGCTGCGGCTGCCCCTGGGGATCGGGCATCGTCGGCCCGGCCATGGGCGGCGGTTTCGGCTCGCACTCGCGGCGCTTGATGACGTCGAACTGCTTGAGCAGCGCGGCCGTATCCCGGGCGACCTCCCGCCCGAGGGCCTTGCCCTGCGCGAGCGCGTCGTGCGTGGCCGCGCTCGGCTCGGTGCCGGCCATGCGGATGGCCCGCTCCATCGTCTCGAGGCTGTCGACGAGACGCTCGCCCATCTCCATCGCGTCGACGAGTTCGGGCCGGGTGAGGGCGTCGTTGTACTGGTCGATGCGGCCCCGCGCTTCGTCGAGTTCGCTCTGCATGTACGGGGGCAGGTCGACGGGGTCGACGCGTTCGATCAGGCCGCGCAGGCGCCCGCCGCGCTCTTTCAGCGAACCGTAGGGGGCGGCGAGCGTCTCGCCGAGGATGCGGGCGATGCAGTCGTCCTCTTCCTTGAGGGCGGCGTTCGTCTCGTCGTTGAGACCCTGTTGCTGCTGCATGAGGTCCCGCGTCTGGTCCATCAGCTCGCTGATGGCCTTCTGCATCTCCGGGTTGGACTCCTCGTTGAGGTCGTCGAGATCCTCGTCGAGCTGTTTCGAGAGTTCCTCGAGGGACTGTTCCATCTCTTCGATGGCTTTCAACGCGTCGTCGAGCCGGTTCTCTTCGAGCATCTTGTCGATCTGATCGAGCTGCGACTCGGTCTTTTCCAGGCCCTTCTGGACCTCGTCGTTCTTCAGCCCGTCCATGTTCAGGAACTCCTCGGGGAGCTTCTGGCGCAGCTTGGCGATGCGCTCGCGGATCTCCTCGATGCGGCTCTTGAGGCGCTGGATGTCCCGCCGGATGCGCTGTTTGAGCGCGTCGGAGGGGGCGCGTTTGTATTCGCCGATGAGGTCGCGCAAGCGCTGCGTCGAGGCCTTGATCTCGTCCGTCAGGGCCATGAGCTCCTCGAGCGCGAGGCGGGCGACGAGGGCCTCGATGAGCACGATCGTCTGCTCGACCTGCTCGATGGTGGCCTCGTTGGCCCGCGACACCGCCCGGATGGCCGCGTCCTGCTTGCCGGCGAGGCCCTGCGTCTGCACGGTGATGACCGGCTTTTCGGCGCCGAGGGCCTTTTCGAGCGAGCCCGTGCGGCCGGCGAGCGCGAGCTGCACTTCTTTGGGTGTCAGCGCGTCGTCCTTCAGGCGCGCGACGATCTCGGCGAGCGTCTTCGCGGCGCTCTCGGTGGCGTTGAAGTAGGCGAGCACGCGCTCCGTGACCGGCGCGAGCGCGGCCTTCGTCGCCGGATCGGCGTCGGCCCGGTAGTCGATCTCCAGGCGGTCGGCGAGTGCGTTGACGAAGGCGTCCACCAGGCCGTTGAGCTTCTCCATCTCCTCCTGATGCTTCTTCTGCGGGGAGTGGATGGTCAGCCAGCGGGTCGCGGAGACGGACCGCTGCGGACCGTCGACGCCGTTGTTGTCGTAGAGTTCGACGCTGATGCCGATGCGGTCGCCGCCCGTCGCCTGAATGCGCGCGAGGTCGATCTCGTCCCCGCCGTCGATGCGTTTGCCCGAGACGCCCGGCTGGTCGATGCGCTCGGGGTGGTCGGGGTCGGCCTCCAGCGTCAGCAGAATGGCCGCCTTGGAGAGGCCGTGGTCGTCGCCGCCCTCGAACTCGACCCGGATGGGCCGCAGATCGGTGATCTCGCCGTCGGCGGCGGGCAGCTTCAGCGTCACGCTGGGGGGCTGGTCGGGCTCGAGCCGCAGGTGCCGCTCGATGGCTTCGGCCTGCGTCTCGCCGTCCTCGGAGACCACCACGAAGCGCCACTTGCCGCCGGTGGTGATCGTCCAGCGGCCGGTGCCGTCGCGCGCGTCCGCGAGCGAGAGGGGCGTCTCCACGGCGCCACCGTCCGGGCCCGCGCCGGGCTGCACGATCGCCAGCGCCCGCGCGGCCGCGAGCGTCGTGGCGCGCACCTGCACGACCGTGCCCTTCGGGGCCTCGAAGTCCCCCGTGGAGTTGGGCACGACGCGATCGGAGCGCTTCATGTAGGGCGGGTAGATCAGGGTGAGTTCGAGATCGCCGACCAGCGGCCCGACGAGGCGCGCGCCCTCCGCCGTGCGGGCCGGCAGCAGCGTGCCGAGGCCGCGCGTCAGCCACGCGGGGCCGACGAGCCCGAGCAGAAGCCAGAGCGCCGCGACGCCGAGGGCGACGTGCAGCGGCCGCTTCGCGGGCAGCAGCGGCGTCTGCGACGCGAGATCGACCTCGGACAGCCGATGTTCGACCTGTCGCGCCAGCCCGGCCACGAGCTCGGGCGTCTGCTGCCCGGGGGCATCCCACTCGCGCGCGAACTGCACCGAGGCGATGAGGCCGTCCTTCAGGTCCGGCAGGCCGCGCTCGAGGTGCGCCGCCACGGCCGCGTCGTCGGCGAACCGCCGCCACGGCCGCCACAGAAACCGCCACAGCAGCGCCCCCGCACCGAGGCCGAGAAGCGTCCAGGCGAAGAGGCGGAACGAGCGGCCGCCGGAGAGGCCCGCGGCCAGCACGACGAGCGCGAGGAATCCGGCGCCGAGCCCCCCCGCGCTCCAGAGAAGCGTCTGCACGAGGGCGCGTCCGCGCAGCCGGCTGCGGGTGAACGAGAGCGCGTCGTGGATGCGCTCGAAATCGACGGGGCGGTTGGACATGGGGCGCGTCGGTTTACCACAGGGCGGCGGGGCGCGTCATCGAGCTCTCCCAACCCAAGACGCGCGAAGTGGGATTCCGGTTTGCAAAGATTCGCGCGCCGCGCGGGGCCCGAGGAGCATGTCGCCGCAACGTCCGCCGGCCAGGGCGACACGCTCCTACTCGAAGTCGGGCAGGCTGATGCCGCCGTTCAGGATGACCGCGAACACGAGGTCCGGGCCCGGCAGCGCGGTAAAGGCGTGGGCGGTGCCCGGCCCCTGATGCAACGTCTCGCCGCGGCGCAGGACGCGCCCGGTGTCGTCGCGCAGCGCGCCCTGGAGGACGAGCGTCTGCTCCTCGCCGAAGTGGGTGTGGTGTGGAAACGCGACGCCGGGCGCGAGGCGCACGAGGCCGACCCGCGCGCTGGCCAGCGCCGGGCCGAACGGCCGATCCAGATCGCACAGCGCGACGCCGGGCAGCGGCGCGGCCACCCAGACCGCCGCGTCGTCGACGAGCGCGAGCACGCGGCCGGCGGCGGCCTCGTCCACGTCCAGGAACACCGCCATCGGCGCCAGGAGGCTCGCGAGGCGCGGGCGTGGGGCGGCCGCCGCGACCAGGCGCGTGCGCGCGGCCTGCCGAGGCCGCTCGACGGGCAGCTCCTCCGCCAATGCGGCGATGAGCGCGCGGGCCTCGGCGCGCAGCCGCTCGGCATCCGGGTGGACGCTCAGGGCGGCCTCGACGTCGGCGCGCTCGGCGGGGTCCAGGGTGTCGAGGAGCAGCTCGACGACGCGATCTCTGAGCTCCGGGGCGGTCATCGAGGTTCTCCCGTCTCGTCCGCGGCGAGGTGGCCGTCCTGGTCGACCCCCAGATGCAGCCGGAGTCGGGCGAATCCGGCGGCGGTGCGCGACTTCACGGTGCCGACGGGGATCGTCAGATGCAAGGCGATCTCGGCGGCGCTGAGCCCCTCGAAGTAGGCGAGCGCGAGCACGACCCGCTGCGGCTCCGGGAGCGCGGCGAGGGCCGCCTGCACGCGGCGCCGATCGGGCACCATCGCCGGATCGTCGGGGGCGACGGGCTCGGCCGCGGGTGCGCCGGCGTCCCGGACGTGCAACCGCGTCCGCGCCGTCGATCGCAGTCGATCGAGCGCCCGGCTGCGGGTGCGCATCGCCAGAAAGGTGCGCACCGACCCGCGCGCCGGGTCGAACGCTTCGGGGCGCTGCCACGCGTCGAGCAGCACGTCGTGCACGAGATCCTCGGCCTCGGCGGGCGTGCCGAGGATGCGCACGCCGAGCGCGAGGAGCGCCGGGGCGTGGCGGTCGTAGAGGCGCGCGAGCGACGTGCGATCGCCGTCGGCCATGGCCTCCCAGAGCAGCGCGTCGGCGTCCACGGTTTCGTCCCGCATGGGCGTCCCCCCCAGGAACTCGGGGCACGCTCGCACGGGGTCCGGAAACGCGTCAACGGTCAGCATGCCCTCGGTACGCCGGCGGCCGCCCGCCCGGATCGGCCGGTCAAACAAGAAATCGAACGAAACGACGTTGGGGGTCGATCCGGTCGCGGCGGACCGGCGTACCGGGAACACACCCCAACGGGTCGCCCCGGGCGACCGCAGGAGACGCCGCATGAGCACGCCGAACCGCACCCACCTCGAGACCATCCAGACCCTGTACGCCGCCTTCGGGCGGGGCGACGTCGACGCCATCATGGCCCTCCTCAGCCCCGCGATCGAGTGGGACGTGGAGCAGGTGGGCGCCGCCGCCGAGCTGCCCTGGCTCCGCCCGCGCCGGGGCCTCGACGAGGTTCGGGGCTTCTTCGGCGACCTCGCAGCGAACGTCGACCTGCAGCGTTTCGAGCCGCGCGGTCTGTTCGCCGGTCTCGACGGCGCGGTGATGGGCGTGTTCTACATGGAGGGCGTGGTGCGGCGCACGGGCCGGCGGGTCGTCGACTCGGCCGACACTCACCTCTGGGAGTTCGACACCGAGGGCCGGGTCGCCCGCATGCGGCACATCGTCGACACCCTGCAGCACGTCCGCGCCTGGCAGGGCTGAGCCGGCCCCCCCGACCGATAAAGTTTCCCCCGCTTCTGCGGATCGTGTCTGCTACGCGCCAAAACCCCCAGACGGCGCGGTAGATCGGTCCGATGAACTTTCTCTTCCTGTACACGCACCAGACCTGGCCGATGCACTACTTCCACGGGGGGGTGATGGCCCGGGCGCTCGTCAACGAGGGCCACACCGTCACGTGGTTCAACTGCGAGCGCACCATGTTCGGGTGCCACGCGCAGTGGATCGTGCCGTCGATGCCGCCGGACGACATCTGCACGGCCTGCGTGCAGCGCGGTTCGTGGCTCGACGACATGGGCGTGCCGCACACGCCGATGTCCGCTTACCTGACCGACGCCGACCGCGCCGATGCCGCGGCCATCCGGCAGATGACGGACGTCCACGCGCTGTTCGCATTGCGCGACGGCGACGTGCCCATCGGCGAGTGCGCGTTGTCTTCGCCCGTGTCCGCGTTCCGGATGATCTCGATCGACGATCCCGTGCCCGGTTTCCTCGAGCGCTACCGCGACGCCGTGGCGAGCGCGCTGCTGGTGAACCGCGCGGTGACGCGCTTCATGGAGCAGCATCCCGTCGACCGGGTGGTCATGCACCTCGGGCGGCTGCTGCCCGAGCAGGTGATGATTCACCACGTCGAGCGCCGCGGCCTGCCGTGGTTCGTCTGGGAGACGGGCCCGGTGCGCAACTCGATGGCGCTCTACAAGGACGCCAACGTCTACAACTTCCGGTACCTGCAGGGGCGCTGGAAGGCCTTCGCCGACGCTCCCCTCTCCGTGGACGAGATCGCCACGGTGCAGCACCTGCTCTTCCTGCGCCGCAAGGACCGCCGCAAGTCGGGCATGTATACGTACAGCCCGACGCAGACGTCGGCCCGCGTGATGTTCGAGCAGCTCGGCCTCGCGCCGACCCGCAAGCTCGCGGCGGTGTTCACGAGCAGCGTCGACGAGGTCAACGTGCTCTCGTCCATGCTCGATCCGAACTGGACGCGGCGCTACCCGGACCAGTACGCCTTCGTGCGCGAGGCGCTGGACTGGGCGCGGGCGAACCCGGACTGGAGCCTGGTGGTCCGCATTCACCCCAACGAGGGCGCGCGGGCCAATCACCTGGGCATGAAGGGCACGCAGTCGCTGGAGCTGTACCAGCGCATGCTGACCCCCGAGGTCGTCCCCCCCAACGCCCGCATCGTGTGGCCGGACGACCAGATCAGCAGTTATACCCTGATGGAGACGGCCGCGGTGGGTTTGGTCTGGGCCTCGACGACGGGCACCGAGATGACCTGCATGGGCCGCCCGGTGGTCATCGTGGACAACCCGCTGTACCGGGTGGCGAACTTCACCTGGCTGTGCGACGGGCCGGGGCACCTCGGCCATGCCATCGAGACCGCCGTCGCCAGCACGCCCGAGGAGCGCCTCGAGAACGCCATCCGCGCGCAGCGCTTCGCGTACCATCAGCTCGCCCGCTACGCGCTGCCCTTCCCGCTGGTGGTCGACCACGGCCGCATGGAGCGCATCAGCCTCGATTTCGGCCGTCCCGAAGACCTCGTGCGGGGGCGTTTCCCGGCGCTCGACAAGGTGCTCGACTACCTGGTGCGCGACGTCTCGCCCTTCCCCGAGGCCCCGACGACGGACGCCGCGGACGCCCGCTGGGAGCGCGCCGCGATGGCCCGCCTGATCGCCCCGGAGTTCCGGCTCGACGAGCGCTCGCCGCTGCCGGAGAGCCTGCCGGACGCCGCCGCCTTCGCCACCGCGGCCGCCGGGCGCGGCCTGCACCCGGACGAGCGCGAGGGCACGTTCGCGGATCTCACCCGCCTGCTGCGCACGACCCGGCCGGACGGCCCCCTCATCACCTTCGGGCCGGTCGGGCCGCTGTTGAAGGTCATGGCCCCGGCCCGGTCGCACGTGCTCGTCGACCACCGCGACGCCGACGTCATCGACGCCGACGTGGGCGGGCGCCCGAGTCAGCTCCCCCTGCGCCCGCGCAGCGCCGCGGCGGTCGTGCTGCACGGGCTGTCCGGCGCCGATCCGCGGGTCGATCTGGCCGCCGCGCGCGACGCGCTCACCCCCGGCGGGCAGATGCTCGTGCTGGCGGTGCCCGGTATCTGCCCGGCGGCGCTCGAGCCCACGCAGGCCGGCCTGCGGCAATTGCTCGAAGAGACCGGCCTGACCGGGGTGGTGGTGCGTCCGGCCGGCGGCGGCGGCTTCGTCGGTTGCGGGCGCGTCCCCGGCACGGCGGAGGCGGCGGGTCCCCTGCTCGCGCGGCGCGATCCCCTGTCGCAGGTGCTGCCGCCCGTGCGGCGCGACGCGGACAAGATCAGCACGCCGGACGGCAAGACGGTACTGCTCGTCCGCCGCGGCGAGGCTTACAGCGCGTGGCCCGAGGACCTCGACGCCGCGCAGCCCGTGCCCGACTACTACCGCTTCGACCGCCCCGAGGTGCGACGCCTCGTGCCCCCGACGGCCAAGCGCGTGCTCGACGTCGGCTGCGCCGGGGGCGGCCTCGGCGCCGCGCTCAAGAAGGAGCGCCCGAGCCTCGTGGTGGATGGCATCGAGGTGGTGCCCCACGCCGCGCGCATGGCCGATCAGGTGCTCGACGAGGTCTTCGTCGGGCCCGTGGAGCAGGTCCACCCCCGCCTGACGGACGGGGCGTATGACTGCATCGTCTTCGCCGACGTGCTCGAACACACGGTCGACCCGGTGGGTGTGCTGCGGCTGCTGCGCCCGAAGCTCAAGGCCGACGGCGTGCTCGTCGTATCGCTGCCCAACATCCGCCACTGGACGGTCCTCGGCCCGCTGATCGAGGGCAAGTTCGACTACGTAGACGCCGGCATCCTGGACCGGACGCACCTGCGCTTCTTCACCAAACAGACGATGGTCGAGCTGTTCCACCACAACGGCTTCGACGTGACGCAGGTGCTCAAGGTGGACTTCGGCGGCGAGGCCCCGCCCCCCGTGGTGGAGGCCCTGAAACAGACCGGCCTCGCCGTGGACACGCTCCAGGACGAGTCCGGGGCGTATCAGTACCTGCTCGTGTGTCAGCGCCGGCCCGAGCCCCGCGAACGGCTGACGAGCGTGATTCTCCTGGCCTGGAACCAGCTCGCCTACACGAAGCTGTGTATCGAGAGCGTGATTCGGCACACGCACGTGCCCTACGAGCTCGTGCTGGTGGACAACGGCAGTCACGACGGCACGCCCGAGTACTTCCGCGAGGTGCGCAGCCGGCACCCGAACGTGAAGATCATCCTCAACCGCAAGAACCTGGGTTTCGCGAAGGGCTGCAATCAGGGCCTCGCGGCAGCCAACGGCGACTACGTCTGTTTCCTGAACAACGACACGCTCGTCACCGAGGGCTGGCTCGACCGCCTGCAGTGGTACGCCGAGCTCGAACCGCACGTCGGCATCGTCGGCCCCGTGAGCAACCGCGTGGCCGGCATTCAGCGCGTGACGCCGGTGGCCTACGACGAGGACGCGATGACACCCGAGGGCATCGCGCGCATGGAGCAGTTCGCCGCGGGCTACCGGGCCGCGCACCGCGACGAGAGCACCTTCGTCAACCGCATCATCGGCCTGTGTCTCTTGCTCAAGCGCGAGGTGATCGAGCGCATCGGCGGCTTCGACACCCGCTATGGCACGGGCAACTTCGAGGACGACGATCTGTGTTTCCGCGCCCGCGTAGCCGGCTACAAAGTCATCATCGCCCGCGATGTGTTCATCCATCACTACGGCAGCAAGACGTTCGAGGGGAACAACGTCGACTACTCCGCCACGATGGACCGCAACATGGAGCGGTTCCTCAAGAAGTGGGGTTTCGAGCGCTCCGAGGGCGGCTACAAGGCCACCGGGCTGGATCAGATCGTCTACGACCGGTCGAAACACTACGCGCCCTTCTCCCCGGAAGAGGGCTTCCGCAGCGACACGCGCCCCGTCACGCTGGAGAACCCGCGCGCCCGCACGCTGCTCATCGTGCCGCCCTGGGGCGAGGACGAGGCGCTGACGGCGCTGCTGCGCACGCTGGCGGGGCTCGACGCCGAGGCCGACGTGGCCGTGCTGGTGCGTTGCCCGCCCTACGAGGGCAAGAGCTACCTCGCCAGCCTGGAGCGCCTCGCCGCGGCCGCGCGCCTGACCGTGAAGGCCGACGTCCGCCTCGTGGACGCCCCCCTCGCCCCCGACCGCGAGGCGGGCCTCTACCTGGCCGCGTCGGCCCTGTACGTGGACGAGAGCTGGCCGGACGCGGACCTCGTCGTGCGCCGCGCGGCCGACTGCGGCGTGCCCGTGCTGCGTGGACCGGACGAGCTCGTCGCGTTCCTGAAGTAGTCGCCCGCGCGCAACCCGCGCTCGGCATTCGGGTTCCCGTGACTTAGAGAGACCCCGCCCCCATGCCCGCCCGCAAAGCCGATTCGAACGCCGCCGTCGCCGCCCATCGCTTCGGGCTCGGCGAGCCCGATCTTGCGGTCGTCGGGGCCGATCCGGCGCGGTGGCTGCTCGAGCAGATCGGGCCACTGACGACGCCCGAGGCCCCGAACACCCCACCGGGTCCCGCCCTGGAGGTCGACCCGCTCGTCACGTCGGCGGCGCGGATTCGTTTTGCGCGGGTGCTGCGCGAGACCCGGCGTCTGCGCGAGAAGGCCAAGAACGCAGCCGAGGCGGCCTCCCGGCCGGCGACGGGCGGCGTCGCAGGCGGCGTCGCGGCCGGCGTAGGCGGGCTCGGGGTCCGCGGAACCGGAATCGTCCGGACCGAGGGCCTGCGCCTTGCGACCCGCCCGACCGACGCCGGCCCCCGGCTTCCGAAGGCCACCTCGGACGAGCCCCTGCGCGCGGCGCTGGCGGCGGACGTCATCGGGCGCATCCGGCGCGCGCTCACGACGCCGCGGCCGTTCGTCGAGCGCCTCGTGCGGTTCTTCGCCAACCATTTCGCCGTGTCGGCCGCGCGGCCCGAGGTCCGCTGGCTGGTCGGGCCGTATGAGCGCGAGGCCATCGGGCCACACGTCGCCGGGCGCTTCGTGGACCTGCTGCGCGCGGCCGTGACGCACCCCGCCATGCTGCGCTACCTGGACAACGCGCGGTCCATCGGGCCCGCCTCTCCCGCCGGGCAGCGGCGCAAGACCGGCCTGAACGAGAACCTCGCCCGCGAGGTGCTGGAGCTGCACACGCTGGGCGTCCGGGGCGGATACACGCAGGCCGACGTGCAGGCGCTCGCAGCCATCCTGACCGGCTGGTCCGTGGACGCGCGCACGGGGCGCACGCACTTCTACGCGCGGCGGCACGAGCCCGGCGACAAGGTGCTGCTCGGCACGCGCATCCCCGAGGGCGGCGAGGCCGAGCTCGAGGCCGCGCTGACGCTCCTGGCCGCACACCCGGCGACGGCGACGCATCTGGCCACGAAGCTCGCGCGGCACTTCGTCGCGGACGAGCCGCCCCCGGCGCTCGTGGAGGCGCTGGCGGCGGCCTGCACGCGCTCCGGCGGGGACCTGCCGGCCATGTATCGGGCCCTCGTGGCCCACCCGGCCGCCTGGGCCCCCGCGCCCGCCAAGCTGCGCCCGCCCGAGGATTGGGCGCTGAGCGTGCTGCGGATGTTGGGCGTGTCCGACGCGCCGGACCGCGAGCTGGTGCGCGCCGTCGACCGTTTCGCGCGGCTGGCTGGCCACCCCCCCGGCGCCCCGCCGTCGCCCGCCGGGTTCCCGGACGTGGCCTCGGCCTTTCTCGGCCCCGACGCGTTGCTGACCCGCATCGAATGGGCGACGGTCGTCGCGCGGCGGGTTTCGCGCGGCGGCGACGGCAAACGCCCGGGCGCGCGGATTCTGGCCCGGCGGGCCCTGGGCGCGCGTCTTTCCGACGGGACCGACGCCGCGCTCCTCGGCGCCGCCGACGAGACCGAAGCGTTTGCGCTCCTGTTCGTCAGCCCGGAGGTCCTGTACCGATGACACCCGACCGCCGACGACTGTTGCTCGCCCTCGGGGCCGGCGCGGGCCTCGCCGCGACCGGCGTGCTCGGGGGCGGCGGCCCGCTCGCGCGCCTGGCCTTCGCCGCGCCCGGGCCAGGCTCCGGGCCGGGGTTGCCTCCCCCTTCCGGGCGCTTCGTTTTCGTTCTGCTCCGCGGGGGCCTCGACGGCCTGCACGCCGTCCCGTTGCTCGACGACGCGCACTTCCGCCGCCTGCGCGGGCCGCTCCTCGAAGGGCCGGCACCGCGCCCGCTGGACGCCGACTTCGGCCTGCACCCCGCCCTCGACGATCTGCACGCGGCCTACACGGACGGCGCGCTCGCCATCGTGCACGCCGTCGCGACGCCCTACCGCGAGCGCTCGCACTTCGACGGGCAGGACGTCCTGGAGAACGGCGGGACGCGCCCGATGGGCCTCGACACGGGCTGGCTCGGCCGGGCCGCCCTCGCCGCCGGGTGCGGCGGGCTGGCGCTCGCGCCCACGGCGCCCCTGGTCCTGCGCGGTGCGGCGCCGCTCTCGACGTGGGTCCCCTCGCCCTTCGACGAGCCCGGAGACGACCTGCTCGCCCGCGTCGCGGCGATGTACCGCGGGCACCCGGCGCTGTCGGCCACCCTCGTCGAGGCTCGCAAGGCCGCGGCGACGCGGCGCGAGGTCGCGACCGCGGGCGACGCCCCGCCCACCGGCATGGGCCCGCTGCCCGACGGCACCGAGCCCGCCGCCGCGGGGCGCCGGGGTCCGCAGAGCCTGCGCGGCCGCCCGGAAACCCTGGCCGATCACTGCGCCCTCGCCCTGAGCGCCCGGGATGGCAGCGGCCCCGCCGTCGCCGTGCTGGAAATGGGCGGCTTCGACAGTCACGCCGGACAAGCCGCGCCGGAGGGTCGCCTGAGCCGCACGCTCGGCGCGCTCTCGGACGTCGTCGACCGCCTGCGCACGGGCCTCGCCCCCGTCTGGTCGCGGACGTGTGTCGTCGTCGCCACCGAGTTCGGCCGCACCGTGGCCGCCAACGGCACGCTCGGCACCGACCATGGCACCGCGGGGGTGTGTTTCGTGCTCGGCGGCGGCGTGGCCGGCGGGCGCGTGTTCGGGGCGTTTCCGGGCCTCGCCCCGGGCGATCTGTACGAGGGCCGCGACCTCCGCCCGACGACGGACCTGCGCGCCGTCCTCAAGGCCGCGCTGCACGCGACGCTCGGTCTCTCCGAGGCCACGCTCGCCGAGACGGTCTTCCCCGACTCGGCCGCCGCCGCGGTCGCGGTCCCCCCGCTGGAGGGGCTGTTCCGGCGGGGGTGAGCGGGTCGCAGTCGACTTCCGTCGGCGCTGCGCATGTGGGATGATGCCGCCAGACGGTGCATGACGGAGGCGGGCGATGGAAGGCGTCTTTCGGGGTCGGGACATCTGGACGTGGATCACCGCGGCCGTCGTGCTCGGCATGGCCGTGCTCGATGCGTGGGCCCTGCAGGCGATGACGCGGGCGGCCGCCCGGAATCCGCGGTTGTGGGACGTCGGCGTCGACCTCGTCCGCTGGACGCCGCAAAGGGTCTGCGACGCGGTGCTGTGGGCAGCCGTGTCCGGCATTCTGTTCGGACTCGTCCTCGTCCTCTGGTTTCGCCGGATGCACGACCTCGCCTCACGGACGGCCCGCCCGCCGAGCGCGTCGCGCTCGTGGACGACCTGGAGCTTCTTCATCCCGGGCGTTCAGCTCTTCTCGCCGTTCTTCATCCTGATGGACTTCTATGCCGCGGCGAACGAAGGCGACGAGATGCGTGCGCGCCGTCCGTGGTATGCCGACGCGGCCTGGATTGTCGGGCTCCTCTCGACGGTGGCCCCCATGTTCGTCCCCGCCCTGACCCCGCCGCCGGGGACCGCGCAGAGTCCGACCTTCACGCCGGCCGTTCCGCCACTGACGATTCTCCTGGTCCTCTCGTTGACGATGGTCTCCGCCCTCCTGCTCCTGCTCGTCATTCTGGATCTGCCCCCGCGGCTCGAGGCCGCCATCGCCCGAGCGGCGTCCCCGCGCACCGCCGACCGGGTCGGCGTCGTGCCCGCGCCCGCCCCCGCCCCTGCGCCTGCCCTGCCGGTCGGCTTCGGGGCCCCGGCGCCCTTGCCGACCGTCGCCACCCCGGCGCTCGTCACGGCTCTCCTTGCGGTCGCCGCCGTCCAGATCTGGCAACTCGGCCGCATCCGGTTTCTGAGCGGACATGTGTCGTGGCAGCTCTCGACCGCGGACCTCGACGCGCGCCGAGACACCCTCGTCGAGACGGGCCTCTGGGAGGTCGGCCTCGGTGCGCTCTGCGCTTTCCTCTTCATCACGTGGCTCCGCTCCGTCTACGACCGCGCCTGCGCGCTGCCGTTCCCGCCGGACCGGGACTGGCACGAGATCCGCGACATGTTCTTCACGCCGGGCCTCAACTTCTACCGTCCGTACCTCGACCTCGTCGAGCTTCGCGGCGTCGCGGGCCCGTCGACCACGGCGGCGCTCTGGTACGGCCTCTTCTGAGGGCTCTTCGTCCTGGCGCAGGGCACGACGGTGTGGGTGTCGCTCATCGCACCGCCGATGCACACGCTCAAGGCCTATGCGCTGCACGTCGACCTCGGTGCCATGCGCACGGCGAGCGCGTTGTGGCTGGCGGTGACCGTGGCGTGTGTCGTGGTGGTGGTCGACCTCGAAGCGCACCTGCGGGCCGCGCACCGCAAGGGCCGCGCACGCATGCCGGGTCCCCTGTATCGCCCGCGGGGGTGAAAGGGTCCGGCGCCGCGCCCGGCTGCCCCGACGTTGAGCTTAGTCCGGATGTGGACTAACCTCTGGACATGCTGACGCCCCCGCCCCCCGTGGTCATCAACGTTCACGAAGCGAAGACACACCTCTCCCGATTGCTCGATCGCGTGCGGGCCGGCGAGTCCATCATCCTGGCCAAAGACGGGACGCCGTACGCCCGCCTCGTTCCGCTGGGCCCGCCGAGCGAGGGTCGTCGACCCGGCCGCGCTGTCGGCCGGGTGACGGACGCCTTCTTCGAGCCATTGTCGGAGGACGAACTTCGTCTCTGGGGCCACCACGGCGGAGGCGACGAGCCGTGAAACTGCTGTTGGACACGCACGCGCTGCTCTGGTGGTTCTTCGACGATCCTCGACTGTCGGTCCGCGCGAGGACGGCCATCGCCGATACGGCCAACGAGGTCCTGGTCAGCGCTGCCTCGGCTTGGGAGATCGCCGTGAAGTTCCACCTCGGCAAACTCCCGGAGTGTTCCGAAGCGGTCGAACGGTTCGAGGAACTCGTCGCGACGGATGGTTTCACACCGCTGGCCATCACGGCGCGGCATGCGTTGCGCGCCGGGGCATACCCGACAGCCCATCGCGATCCCTTCGACCGGATGCTGGCCGCCCAATCGGAGCTCGAGGCGGCGACCCTCGTCACGCTGGACCCCGCGCTGGCGGCCTTTCCCTGCGCCCGGTTCTGGTAGCGTGTCGGTCGGCCTCGTTTCCCTCCGAGGGGCCAGTGTCGAGCGCGTCCTACGACACACGAACGGGCTGCACACGACGCCGATTCGGTGCCAGAGTCGTGCGCTCACCACCGATCACGAGGTTCCCATGAGAGTCGCGGCATGGCTGTTCGCCGCCCTCTTGACGCTTGCCCCTGCGCTCGCGCTCGCCGCCCCGGCTGCGCCGGCCGCCCCCGAGTTCGAGCGCGTCGCGCTCGCGGAACCCACGGCCGTTTCCACCCAACCGGGCGCTTTCTCGCCCGAGGCGATCGCCGCCATCGAGAAGGCGCTCGGGGCGGGTGCGGCCGCCAGTGTGGCCGAGACGGCGGTCCCCGGCCGCTGGCCGAAGAAGCTCGGGGCCCCGCAATACGGCTTCGCCCACTACGCACGCCTGACGCTGCGACGGATCTGCGATCTCGGCGGGTCGAAGTACCTTCTCGTGGCCCGGGCCCTCGAGAACGCGCACCTCGAGCCGGACGTGCGCCCTGAAGCCGACGTGTACTTCGTCGTCGACGCCGCCGGCGTCGTGCCGCGACCGGCACCCAAGGGGTGGCCCAAGGGTTTCGGAAATCAGCTCGCGTGGCTGATCGACGATCTCTTCGCGGTCGACTCCCGCCTCGCGGCCGTCGATCGCCCGACGGCCCGTCACAAGACCAGCGTTGCGCAGAGCGAGCCCATCGAAGGGGCCGTCGAGGAGCTTGTCGCCGTAACCGATGCCGATGCGAGGTCGCTCGGGTCGAGGC
>JAKLJY010000095.1 GCA_023150895.1 Myxococcota bacterium
GCCGCCTTGCCCTTCGCCGCGTCGGCCGCGGCGCTCTGCTCGGCCGCCCCCGTCGCGGCCGGGGCGGCGGGCGCCGGGGCGTCCTCCGCCGGCGCGCCGGTCGCCTCGGCCCGCGCACGGCCGTCCTCGAAATCGCCGCCCGAGCCCAGGCCGCCGCTCGGAGACTTGCGCGCCGGCCCGGCCTCATCGCGGTGATTGTGGCCCCAATACGGCGGTTCGACGGGCTGCGGCGGGGGGGCGATGGCCTGTGGCCGCTCGCGTCGCTCGTGGAACACCGCGGCGCCGATCACCCCGGCGTTCTGCGGCGTGCCGCGCCGGCCGGAGTAGCTGTCGCCCCGCGTCGTGAACCGGAACGCGGCGACCTCGGACATGCTGCGCCGGAACCCGTCGACCACGATGCTGCCGTAGGGCGGCACGACGTAACCACGTTGGTTGCGCCAGTCACCGTTCGCGCCGGTGATGGCGTCGCGCCCGTCCACGGTGAGCACCACCTCGACGCGTTCCCCCGTGCCGTTGGCGATGCGGACGTTGTAGCGCTCGCCCATCTCCCCGAGGACGTAGGTCACGCCGCGGTGGTAGTAGGTGGGCAGGCTCTGGCCGGCCTCGCCCTCCAGGCTGAGGGTCACGCCCGAGCCGGTGCTGCGCAGCGACGGCGCGGCGGTCGCGAAGGTGGGCAGAAGGGCGGCCAGGGTCAGGGCGGCCAGGGCGGAAAACGACGCGAGTCTCGTCATGGGGGCTCTCCGGAACGGGCGGACGGGGCAATCCCCGCTTTCGCCGGAAGAAACGCGGCAGGTCGCCCGACGATCTACCAGACGGCGTCGGTCGTGCGGAATCCGAGTGCGCGTGCGCCCGGCCTACAACAACTGCATCTGCGCGCCCTGGGGGACGGCCGCGGGCGGGCGGCGGAACGGCGACGCGGCCGGCGGCGACGCCTCGGCCTGGGCGTTCGCATACCCCAACCGCCGGCAGGTGGACTTGAACAAGGCCGCGACGACATCGGCGTACTCGCCCTCGCCGCGCATGCGGCTGCCGAAGCGGGGATCGTTGCGCCCGCCGCCCCGGACTTCCTCGACGCGCCGCAGAATCCGCTCCGCCCGGCTCGGGGGCAGGCTCGCCCGGATGCGCGCCTCGAAGACCGCCGCGACGGGACCGGGGAGGCGGAGCATGATGGACCCGGCCCGGCGGGCCCCGGCCTCGTAGGCGCGCTCGAGCACCTCGACCATCTCGGCGTCGTTGAGCCCGGGGATGATCGGAGCGACGTTGACGCCGACGGGGATGCCCGCGTCCGCCAGGCGCCGGATGGCCTCGAGGCGTCGCGCGGGCGGCGGGACGTACGGCTCGACGGCCCGCGCATGCTCCGGATTCGCGAAGGGCACGCTCACCGTGACGCTGACCGCGCCGTGCGCGGCGAGCCCCGAGAGGACGTCGACATCCCGCTCGACGAGGGGGGACTTGGTGATGATGCCGACGGGGTTGCGGTAGTCGAGGCAGACCTCGAGGCAGGCGCGCGTCAGCCGGTAGGAGGCCTCGAGCGGCTGGTAGCAGTCCGTATTGCCCGAGAACACGACGAGCTCGCCCGCCCAGGAGCGCCGCTCGAACGCAGTGCGCAGCAACGTGGCCGCCTGCGGTTTGACGACGATTTTCCGGTCGAAGTCCGTCCCCGCGCCGAGGCTCAGGTACTCGTGGCTCGGCCGGGCGTAACAGTACGCGCACCCATGCAGGCACCCCCGGTACGGGTTGACGCTGTAGGTGAACGGGATGTCGGGGCTGTCGTTGCGGGAGAGGATCTCGCGCGTGTGGTCGACGTAGACCTCGATCGTGGCGGGGGGTGGCTCGCCCACCCACTCGACGCGGGTGGATTGCCAGGGGTTCGGCGGGTTGTCGACGCGCGCGAGGGCCATGGGTGTATCTTGAACACCTGAACGGATGTTCCGTCAACACGGACGCGCCGTCGAGCGCGGGCCCGACCGATCGCCACGGACCTCCGCTACTTCTTGGCCGCGGGCTTCTTGGCCTTGGGCGCGGGCTTCTCGGCCTTGGCGGCGGGCTTCTCGGCCTTGGCGGCGGGCTTCTTCGCCTCGGCGGCGGGCTTCTCGGCCTTGGGCGCGGGCTTCTCGGCCTTGGGCGCGGGCTTCTCGGCCTTGGGCGCGGGCTTCTTCGCCTCGGCGGCGGGCTTCTTCGCCTCGGCAGCGGGCTTCTCGGCCTTGGGTGCGGGCTTCTCGGCCTTGGCGGCGGGCTTCTTTTCCTCGACCTTGGCGGTGGTCGCCTTCTTGCTCGTGGCCATCAGTCACTCCTGGCAGACGATCCTTCGATTCGCCGGACTCGGGCGACGGATTGCTGCGCCCGCGGGCTGCGATTCAATTCACATTCGATACGCCGTGCAACGGCAAAGTGCCGTATTCTCTCGGCAATCCGGCGATTCCGGCCCCTCGGGGGAGCGGGGCCGGTCTCGTGTCGTGGCCCCGCCGCGCCGTAATCCCTTCCGAGGTCATGTCCGGCCCTACCCCACCGCCCGACGCCCCCGCGGCGCCCGTCTCACTCGCCGCCGAGGTCACGGCAGCCCCGGAGGCGCGCGACGTCGTTGCCCGGCGGTACGCGCTCGACCGTGAGCTCGGTGCGGGGAGCTTCGGGCGGGTCTGGCTGGCCCGCGACCTGGTCGGCCAACGTTGGGTGGCCTTGAAGCGCATCCGCTCCGAGCAGACGGGCGACTCGATCGTTCGGCGCCGGATGTGGCGCGAGGCGAGGGCGGTCGCGCGCCTCGACCACCCGGCCATCGTGCGCCTCTTCGACTACGGGGAGGACGAGCGTCGCGAGCCCTATGTCGTGATGGAGCTCGTCGACGGGGAGCCACTCTCCCGCGCGGCGGCGCGGATTCGGGACGCGGCCACGCTGGCGGCCTGGCTGGACCAGCTCCTCGACGCCCTGGCGTACGCCCATGCCCGGGGCGTGGTTCATCGAGATCTGAAGCCTCAGAACGTGCTGGTGGCGTTCGTGCCGGGCAGCACCTCGGGCGGTGCCGGGCCCGCCCCCTCGGAAGGGGTGGACGTCCACGACGAAGCGACGGCGGCCGGCCGCCGGCTGAAGGTCCTCGACTTCGGGCTGGCCCGGGTCGAGGAGGACCCGGACATGAACATCACCGGGACGAGCGGGGAGACGGTGGGGACGCCCGTCTACATGTCCCCGGAGCAGGCCACCCAGCCGGCGCTCGTCGGGCCGGCGTCCGATCTGTACGCCGTCGGGATCCTGGCCTGGGAGATGTTCTGCGGCGCCCCGCCCTTCCAGGGCGCCAACGCGACGGCAACGGTGCTTCAGCACGTCCGGGCGCCGCTCCCCATCTTCATGCCGCGGGCGGAGCTCGGCGCGCCGCCGGGGCTCGGTCCGGTCCTCGCGCGGGCGTTGGCCAAGGATCCTCGTCGTCGATTCGCCGACGCCGCGGAAATGCGACGCGCGCTGCGACAGGCCTTCGAAGCCGATGCGGACGAGGACTTCGAGGAGACGCTGGTCACGGTCATGGCCGGCGGCCTCGGCTCCGAAGCGAGCGGCACGGGGAGTCTGGGCGCGGGGGGCGAGCTGCCGTCGGCGGCGTACGTGACCCAACTTCGGCCGGCAGAGCCGCCGATGGTCGGGCGTGAGGCCTGGCAGCGGCTCCTCTGGTCGAAGGTGAGCGAGGTCTGCACGCGGCAGCGGCCGTGTCTGGTGCTGCTCGACGGCGCTCCCGGGGTCGGCAAACACCGCCTGGGGAGATGGCTGCTCGAGATGGCGGGTCAGACGGGCTACCTGACGCCGCTCGACCTCGGGAGCGATGCCGGGGACGTTCGAGCGGTCGATCCGCTGGCGGTCGCGCTGCGGCGGGCCCTGGGGCTCGGCCCGCTGGCGCCGGCGCAACCCGAGGCCGCCGTCGCGGAGGCGCTGCACGCGATCGGTGCCGAGCGGGCGGTCGAGGCGGCGCCGCTGGCCGAGCGGCTCTGGAGCCCGCCGGGGTTGCACCGACCGCGACGCGCCTTTGCGCTGATGGATCTGCTGCGACACCTGACCACGCGACGGCCCGCGCTCGTCTGGCTCGGGCGCCTGGCCTCCATGGACGCCGCGCTGCGGATGACGGCGCGGACGCTGGTTTCGAGGGCGTTCGAACAGGGGTTCCCGCTCCTCGTGCTCGGGACGCTGGACGACGGTGCCGCACCGCCCGAACTCGAGGACCTGTCGGGGCGTTTCCCGGGCTATTGCGAGCGCTTGCGCCTGCCCCCGCTCCCGCCGGCGGTCACCTGGTCGTTGCTGTCGCGTCAGCTCCCGGACGAGCCGGCGCAGCTCGAGTATCAGGCGGCGCTTCAGCAGGGCGCGGACGGCAACGCGCTGGCGGCCGGTCAGCTCATCCGGTGGTTGTGGGAGAGCGGGGTCGTGGTCAATGCCGAGGGGAGCCTCGCGTGGCGGCCACCGCTGCCCGCCTTGCCCGTCGGTCTCGGCGCGCTCGTCGCGGCGCGGCTGTCCGTGGTCTTCGCGCGGGACCCCGACCTCCTCGGCGCCGACCTGCGGGCGCTCGCCGCGACGCTGGCCGTGTTCGGCCAGAGCTTCACCGTGGGACTCGCCGAGCGGCTGGCGACGCGGCTCGGCCACTCGGCGCGCGCCGCGGCGACCCTGGTCGAGCGCCTCGCCGACGCCGGGGTCCTGACCGAGCACGGCCGCGACGGCCTGAGCTTTGCGCACCCCCTCCTCCGCAGAACGCTTGCCGACGGGCTCGACGCCGCCGGGCGCCTCCGGGCCCACCAGATCTCGGCCGAGCTTCTGCTCGCAGGGCACGGCTTCGCCCTCGACGCCCTCGTGGCCCACCTCACCGGGGCCGGCCAGTCGCTGCGCGCCCGCGGGCTCGTCTGCGCCGCGGCCGAGGAGGCCCTCCGCGCCGGCGATCGGCGCTGGGCCGAAATGCTGATGGCCCGGCTCATCGACACGCCCGAGCCCGAGGTCGATCCGCCCTCGCGCGCCATGGCCGAACGCATCGCGCTGCTGCGCGCACGGACCGCCGTCGAAGGCGGGCGCGCAGACGAGGCGCTGCATCTGCTCGCGACCTTGCCCCCGGCCGCCGACGCCGAGGCGACACAGGCCCGGGATCGCGTGCGCGCCGAGGCGCACCTCGCGGCCGGCGATGCCGTCTCGGCCGAGCCCTTGCTGCTTTCGGCCCTCGCGCGGGCCGAAAAGGTCGCCGGGCTCGATCCGGCCGACGAGGCGCGTCTGCGCTGGCTGACGGGACGATGTCACCTCGCGCGGGGTCGGCTTCGCGAGGCCCGCGCGCTGCTCATCGGCGCCCGGGGGGAACTCGCGGCAGCTGGGGAGGCGGTCGCGGAAGCGCGGGCGCGGCTCGACCTCTCGAATCTCGCCGAAGCCGCGGGAGATGTCGCCGCGGCGTTGCGTTTCGCCCGGGACGCCGCCGCGCTCGGTGGGGACGCGGCCGACGCCGAGGTCACCGCCGACGCCGCGCTGCGGGCCGCGGATCTCCTGCGCCGGACGGGCCAATCCGCCGAGGCGCGCGACGCGTTCGCCCTCGCGCTGCGCCGCTACGAGAGCCGCGGACTCGTGCTCGGGCAGGCGCGCGCGAACAAGGGGCTCGCTCAGATGGAGCGCCTGCTGGGCGACCATGCCGAGTCCCGACTGGCCTACGAGCGGGCGCGGGCGGCCTACGCGAGCCTGGGTGACGCGGCACAGGCCGGGCAGTGTGACATGCACCTGGGCTGGATTCACACCCGCGCCGGCGAACTCGACCGCGCCGAGGGGTGCTTCCTGCGCGCGCTGAGCGCTCTGCAGGCGGCCGAGGATGCGCTGCGCGTCGGCCTGATCTTCGGGTTTCTGGCGCGCCTCGCGCACTACCGCGGGGATCGCGACCAGCGGAACCGCCGGCTGACCGAGGCCCTGCGCATCGATGCCGTGCGCTGCATGGCGGTGCCCGAGTGGCCCCGGACCCTCGAAGGGTTGGCGGAGGCCCTCGTCCGCGAGGGCGATCCGGACCAGGCGGCCCCCCTGCTGCTGCGGGCGGCCGAAGTCTGGCGCATCCTGCGCAGCGCCGACGACGAGGCGCGGTGTCGGCGAGGCCACCGCGAACTCTCGGGCGGGTAGGTCGCAGCCGGCCGGATGACCCGGTCAGTGGACGCACGCCGCGTGGCAGGCGCGGGGCAGGTTCTTCTGCAACGCCTGATACCACGGGAAGAACGAGGCCCCCGGGAGGCCCGCGTCGGGCAGATGCTCGACGAAGTCCTCCGCACACAGGTCGGGGAGCGTGAACGGCTCACCGCGCCAGTGCCCGCGCAGCACGATCGGCCGCAGCTCGGCGATGCACCAGTTCTCGCGCGCGGCATGGAGTGCCGCGATGCTCCACAACGTCTCGCGCAGCACCCGCTCGCGGGCCGGCCGCTGGCCCTGACCGATGTGGGCCTCGTCGACGTAGACGTAGGGATCCCGCATGCGGAGGGTCGCGGGGAAGATCAGGCTGTTGTGACACGCGGGATCGATGCGCAGGTTGCTCAGCATCGCGCCGGCGTGCTGGACCTTGAGGCCGGTGTACGGCAGGAGCCCGTGCAGGAGGTAGACCGCGCCGAACGCGAACGACGCTCGCCCAAGACGGAGGCGCTCGCGGCGGAGCCCGGCCAGGACGGCCCACGCGAACAGCGTACCCGCGGCCGCGACCTTGAGCCGGCCGTCCCACGGCCCCAGACCGCCGTGCGCCGCTGCATCCAGGCCCAGGGCGAGGGCCGCGGCGAGCGCCAGAAGCCGCTTGTGCCGCCGGAAGGTCCGTCGCCAGCGGACCACCGTCCGCGGCCCCATGGCCGCGGCGTAGCCCACCAGCATCACGGCGCCGAACGCCGGGGCGAGGGTCACGGTCAGCGGCAGGTGAAATGCGATCCCGAGGGGCCAGATCCATGGGCTCCCGCGGAGGAGGAGCGCGACGAAAACCAGCTCGATCCCGACGATGGCGGCGGGAAGCCAGACGCCGGGCGGGCCCGGCAGGGCGGCCCAGGCGAACCAGAAGGCCTCGACCTGGGTCCACGCGTGGTGCGCGCAGCTGACCGCCGGGTCGAAGAAGTCGGTGTTGAGCTTGTGCAGGGCGGCCAGCAGATACGTCCCGGCCGCGGCCACGGCGGCGACCTGCAGCGCCGCGCGCGCCGAGGACCGCGTCCCCGCCAGGGCGGCCACGAGC
This sequence comes from Myxococcota bacterium, assembly GCA_023150895.1. Taxonomy (GTDB): domain Bacteria; phylum Myxococcota_A; class Bradymonadia; order UBA7976; family UBA1532; genus CAINDO01. The sequence continues at coordinate 7,181 of JAKLJY010000095.1, forward strand.
CCGGCGCCGGACATGCACGCGAGCAGCAGTTGTTGCGTCAGGACGTCCCGCAGCGCCAGCAAGGTGTAGAGCGACGTGCCCAGGCACAGCGCGAATCCCAGGGCGTGCGGTCGAACGAGCAGGATCGCGGCCGCGGCGAGCTTCAGCGCCCGCGGTCCGCCCCAGCCGGGCTCGTCGTAGTCCGGCAGCCCGACGTGCACGACCAGGGCGAGCGACAGGGCGCGCGCCCAGAAGCGGAGGAGCGGGTGGGCGGTGAGACCCGTTACCGGCAGAATCCGTCGGCCGTGCACGAGCCCGCCCCGCATGCGTAGTGGGCCGCGCAGTTGCACCAGTCGCCGTTCGGGCAGCAGAACTGCCAACCGCAATCCCGGCACCGCCGGAAGAGCGTGCCGTCGCCGTTGCCGCAGCCCTCCCAGGTACACTGACCGGTGCACCCGCGGTGTCCGCACTCATTGCAGTCGCCGACCTGCCCGGGGCTGCACACCCCCTGGCCGTCGCAGCCGCCCCACTGGCACTGCGCCTGGCATGTCTCGCGGCCGCAATTGCCGCACGCCCGCGTTTCGCCCGGCGCGCAGACGCCCTCGCCCTCGCAGGCGGAAAAGCGGCAATCCATGCCGCATCGGCGGACACCGCAGCGGCCACAGGCCTCCTCCGCGCCGGCGACGCACTCCCCCTCACCGCTGCACGCACCCCAGGGCGTCCACTGGCGGTCGGCCCCGCAGGTGCGCTCCTGGGTGCCGCAGTTGCCACAGCCCTGGCGTTCCACGGCCCCGGGGTCGCAGGTGCCGCACACGCCCTCGCCCGCGCAGGACTGCCCCGGCGGGCAGGGGGTCTCCTCACCCCAGACGGGACAGTCGTCCCCCGGTTCGCAGGCTTCGACGCCGCCCTCCGGACCGCAACGGCGGGTCCCTTCGCGACACTCGGGCTGGCAGATCTCGGCGCACTCGCCCTGGACGCACTCCCCCGGGCAGGCCTCGATGGCCCCCCAGGCCGTGCAACCGTCCGGCCCGCGCACGCAGGCCTGGCGCCCGCGCCCTTCGCAGCGGAGCTCGCCGATGGCGCATTCGTCCTGGCAGACGGCGCCGCAGCCGCGCCCCTCGACACAGCGCTCCTCCACGGGGCAGTCGAGCGGCACCGCCCAGTCCAGGCACCCCTCGGCCGTGCGCGCGCAGAGCTGGGACTGGACCTCCGTCAGGCAGACGACCTCGCCCTCGCGGCACTGGTCCGCGCAGCTCCCCTGGCTGTGGCAGAGACCGCCCGTACAAATCTGGATGCCGCCCTCGGGATCCGGCGGACAGCCCTGCCAGTCGACCCACTTGGGGCAGGCGTCGCTGGTATCGCAGGTCACGAACGCATCGGGGCCGACGCAGCGCGTCTGCCCCGCGTCGCATTGTACCGGGCAGCTCGTCCGGCAGGTGCCGTCGACGCAGCGCTCGCCGATGCCGCACGGATCGGGCTCGCCCCAGGCGCCGCACCCGTCGAGCGCGGCCCGCTCGCACGTCTGCGGGCCGGCCGGAGAGCAGCGGCGCTCGCCGGGTCGACAGGCATTGCCGCAGGCGCTGCGGCATGTCCCCGCAACGCACTCTGTTCCCTGGGGGCAGATTTCGGGCACACTCAGGCGTCCCCGATCGTCGCAGAACCGCGCGGCGCCGGACTCGCAGACGCGCTCGCCCGGTCGGCACACGGGTTCCTCGGTGAACTTGGCGCACGCGGGCAATGCCGCGGCCGAGGCGACGACCACGAACCCCACGAAGCGACTGAGTCCGCGGTAAGCGGAGGCGACGAGCTTCCCGACCATGAGTATGCAACGATAACGCGACGCGACCCCGTGAGGCGAACATGATCGGCACCCTGGCGACCGCCGGCTTTCTGGCCCTGACCCCCTTCCTGAGCGCCCCGCCGGCCGTCACGGCGGCGGAGAAGGCCCGCCTCGAGGCCGGCGAGGTGGTCATCCACCCCCGGACCCCGGCGGACGACGACGGCTTCGCCGTTCGGGCCTATGCGCTCGTCGATGCGCCGGTGGAGCGGGTGTGGCCCGCGCTTCGCGATTGCGGCCGGTATGCCGAGTTCATGCCGCGGGTGAAGGCGAGCGACGTGCGGAGCGGCACGCCGGAGAACGGCATCTGCTTCGTCGAGATCGCCATGCCGTTCCCGTTCAGCAACCTGTGGGCGGAAAACACGAGCGAGGGCGGGCCGCAGCCGGGGGGCGCGTTCGAGCGCCGCTGGACGCTCTCGAAGGGCACCTACCGCAAGAACAAGGGCCTGTGGGGCGTGGCGCCGTGGGCCGGCGGGCCGAAGTCCCTGGTCTACTACGAACTCGAGGCCTCGCCCGACACGGCGGTCCCCGACGCCATCCTGCGCAAGGCGCAGACGGGGGCCCTGCCGGACGCCTTCGAGGCCGTCCGCGACCGCGTGAAATGAGCAACGTGGGTCGCCGGTGGCGGTCTGCGCTGCGGTGGGGCCTGTGCGCGTCCGTCGTCGGGTGCGGAACGGACGCCGCCTCGTCCGGCGCTGAATCGCCGCCGGCCGATGCGGACGTCCCTTCGCCCGCCGTCCCGGATACCGACCCGCCGGATGCCGGCACGCCGCCGACGACGTACCAGTCCTTGCACGTCACCGGTGCCGCGGGCGCGCTCGAGGCCGTGCGCGACGCGTTGCCGGCCCACCCCCGGGTCGTCTTCGACGGTGCGGCGCCCGCCGGCTCGGCACCGGTCGTGGTGGAGGTCGATCCCGCCTGCGCCGCGTGTTTCTCGCTGACGGTCACCTCGACCGGGGTGACCCTGCGGGGGGGCGCGCCCCTCGGGCTCGCCGCCGGGCTGACCGAGCTCGTCGAGCATGTCGGGTTTGCCGTGCCGCACCCGCTCGGCCCGCTGCTCGCCCCCGAAGGTTCGTTCGCGCTGGCGCCCGCCGAGGTTCGTCGGGAGGAGCCCGCCATCCGGCTGCGCGGCCTGCACCTGCACACCCTGCACCCCATCGAAGCGCTCGACGCATTTTGGCTGCCCGGCGCGACGCAGCTCGAGCGGGCGCGGCGCATCAACCGCTGGACGGCGGCGAACGGCGGCAATTTCGTGGAGTGGGTCGCCCTCGGCGACATCCAGCTCGACCCGGCGCGACACGCGGCGTGGGTGACCCACACGCAGGCCGTCATCGCCGACGCACACGCCCGCGGTCTGAAGGTCGGGCTCGGCATCCAGCTCTTCGGGCAGAGCAATCTGCAGCGTGCGTTCGACCTCATCGATGACCCGGACGAGGCCAGCCTGACCCGAGCCGAGCAGATCGGCGCCGCGCTCGACCTGATTACGCCGGTCTCCGGGCTCGACTTCGACGTCTACAATCTGTCGTTCGGCGAGTTCATCGGGGCCGATCCCGAGCTCTTCGTCGACTCCGTGAACCTCGCCTACACCGAGCTTCAGGCCCGAGCACCCGCGGCGCAGATGGTGACGACCATCCACGTCGGCGACCACGAGGATCTCCGCGTGACCTACCGCGGCGAGGAGATGCTCTACTACTTTCTGGCGCAGTTCGCCGATCCGGCCGTGGTCCCCTGGGTCCACACGGTCATGTTCTACAACCTCTACGACCCGGCCGGGGGCGCCTACCATCACGTCGAGTTCGACGAGCACCGGGCGTTCATCGAGGAGCGCCTCGCCGACGGGCGCCCGGTGGGCTACTTCCCCGAAACCGCGTACTGGATCGCCTTCGACGACAGCGTGCCGCAGTTCCTGCCGGTCTACGTCACCTCCCGCCTGCTGGACCTCGATCGCCTGGCGCCCCAGGGGGCGCTCGACGCCCACGTCCTGTTCTCGACCGGCTGGGAATGGGGCTACTGGCTCCACGATCGCGCGGCCTTGCGGGCGACGTTCCGGGGGGGCGGCCCGCAGGTCCACCTGACCGAGGCCTATGGGGATCCGGTCGTCGGCGCGGCCCTCGCCACATTCGGTGAGGCGCAACGGGGGGAGCTCATTCTTCGTTTCGCGGCCCCCTACACGGCCGGGCGCGACATCTACATCGACGCCGGCGACATGGGCGGCATCATCGCCGCACCGGACCGCTTGAGCCTCGCGGAGGTCGCCGGCGCCCCGGCGGCTGACCGCACGGCGTTCGAGGACACCATCCTGGCGGCGCTTCGAGCGCTGGTGGAGGCCGCAAGGACCGCCCTGCGTGCCACGGGGGCCTGCCCCGACGTGCCGTCGACCCCCGACGTCGACCTCGCCGCGCTGAGGGCCTGTCTGGACGCGCCCGCCCCCGCCGATCCACGGCGCCGCGAGCTGCGGGACGGCCTGTTGATCGACGTTCTCCGGCCTCTCTTCGTCGACGCGACGTATCGCGCAGCGCTCGCTCGGGCCGGCGGCTCGGATCCCGCCCCCCAGGTCGCCCTCGCCGACGCCGCACTGGTCCTGGCCCAGGCGGTCGTCGAGGCTCGCCACGCGGCCCTGTGGGACGCGGAGAGCCCCTGGCTCACGACGCGCTGGCCCAACCCGACGATTTATCCGTACGGCTTCCTCTTCCAGCCCCATTCGCTCTGTCACTGGCGCCGCGAGCGGAACCAGCTGACCCGCCTGCTCGAGGGCCGGGCGCCTGCGGATCCCAACTGTGCGCTGTAACCGGGCGCGGTAACACGTCCCGACGCAGGCGTTACCGGTAACGGGCGTGGACCATGGCCCGTCCGCATGGGGGTTGATTGGCCCGGGATTCGCATGCGCCCTCGGCGTGCGCCTCCTTCGGTGAGCTGGTCGATGTTCCTGCGTTGTACAGTCTGCGGTGCGAGCAACGAGCTCCCGGCTTCGACCCTGGGGGCGCCCCTGCGGTGCAGTCGCTGCCGGCAGCCGGTGCCCGCGCCGGCACACGCGCTGGTCGTCGCTGCGACGGACGCCAAGGAGATCGTTCGAGACGCCCCGTGGTCCGTCGTCGTGGACTTCTGGTCACCGGCCTCCGAGCCCTCCCGGCAAGCCGCCCCCGAGGTCGAGCGCCTCGCGCGCCGTCATCAGGGCCACCTGATCGTCCTCAAGGTCAACGCGGACATCGCCGCGGAGTGGGGGCGGTCGTTGGGTGTCCGGTCGTTGCCGACCTACGTGCTCTTCCGGCAGGGGGCGGAGGTGCGCCGCATCAGTGGCCCGCTGACCGCCGAGCAACTCGAGAGCGCGCTCATCCCGGCGGGCTGACGGGCGGCTTGCCGCCGCACCGTCGGTGCCCGTCGGTGATCAGGACTGCGGAGTGGGCGAGGTCGGACGACCGCCGCCACCGCCGCCGCGGGTCCGCCGACGGGGCGGGCGGGCACGACTGCCGTTGCCGCCGCCGCGCTCGCCGTTGCCGCCGCCGCGCTCGCCGTTGCCGCCGCCGCGCTCACCCGGGGACCGCAGAGGCGTCAGCACGCCGGTGAGCGGCGAGTCGAACTCGACGCCCGACTCCTCGGCGAGATCCGTGCCGACGGACTCGGTGGGGCCCGAGGGCGCGAAGACCGACTCGAGATCCTCGCGGGTCAGCGACTCGGTCAGCATCTTCTCGGCATCGACCGTGGCGTCGAACAGCGCCTGCTTCCGGGCCTGGAGTTCGAGGATCTTCTCCTCGACCGTATCCCGGGCGACGAGCTTGTAGACGACCACCGGCTTCGTCTGGCCGATGCGGTGGGCGCGGTCCGTCGCCTGGCGCTCGACGGCCGGGTTCCACCACGGATCCAGGTGAATGACGTGGTCGGCGCCCGTCAGATTGAGGCCGACACCGCCGGCCTTGAGGCTGATGAGGAAGACCGGCGGGCCGTCCGGGCGATTCCAGCGGTCGACGAGCTGCTTGCGGTCCTTGGTGTGACCGTCGAGGTACAGCCAGGTGAGCTCGAGCGCGCGGAGGTCCTCCTCGACGAGCCGCAGCAGGGACGGCCATTGCGAGAAGATCAGCGTGCGGTGTCCCTCGGCGACGATCTCCTCCAGCGTATCGCGCAGGAGCGACCGCTTGGCGGACGAGGTGCTGCGGCGGGCCTCTTCGAAGGGCAACAGCCGCGGGTCACAGCACGCCTGACGCAGGCGCATGAGGGCTTCGAGGATCTGGATCGTCGCGCCGCCGACGCCACCGGTGCTCTCGATCCGGGCCATGACCTGCTCGCGGAACGTGGCCTTGACCTGCTCGTACAGACGGCGCTGCTGGGCGCCGAGCTCGCAGTAGAGCACCTGCTCGGTGCGCGGCGGCAGCTCGGTGGCGACCTCCTCCTTGCGGCGACGCAGGATGAACGGGCGGATCCGCTTGCGGAGGGTCTGCAGGGCTTCGATGTTCTGCTGCTTGTGGACGGCCGTCGCGTACCGGCCGGCGAACGACTGCCGCGTGCCGAAGAAGCCCGGCATCAGGAACTGATAAATGCTCCAGAGCTCCACGAGGTTGTTCTCGAGGGGCGTGCCCGTGAGCGCCAGCCGGTGATCCGACTGCAGGCGCTGGCAAATCGCGGCGATCTGGGAGTCCGGGTTCTTGATCATCTGCGCTTCGTCGAGCACGACGTAGCGGAAACGGTCCTGCGTGAAGATCTTCTCGTCGTAGCGCAGGAGCGCGTAGCTGGTGACGATGACGTCGACCCCGGTGCGGGGCAGCTTCGTCTCGCGATTCGACCCGTGGTGGATGTAGACGCGAAGATCCGGCACGAACTTCTGGGCTTCAGCCGCCCAGTTGTGGACCACCGAGGTGGGCGCCACGACGAGGGACGGCGGACCGTCGGGATCGCCGTGGGTATCGAAGAGCAAGAGCAGCGTCTGGAGCGTCTTGCCGAGGCCCATGTCGTCGGCGAGCACGCCGCCGAGATCGAGGTCGCGCAGCCAGACGAGCCAGTGGAAGCCGCGCTTCTGGTACTCGCGCGGCTCGGCCTGTACGCCGGGGGGGATGGGCCACTCGGGGACGCCGTCGAAGTCGAGCACCTTGCGGGCGATCTCCTTCCACCGCGCCAGGGCCTTGCTCTCGCCGGCCTCTTCGAGGAGCTCGGCGACGAGCGGTGCCGCGAAGGCGCTCATCTTGTTGCCCGAGGCGGCGCGGACGTCCTGGAGCTCGCCGAGCGTGCCCGCGTGCCGGGCGAGCCAGCTGTCCGGGAGGCGGAAGACCTGCCCGTCGGGGAGCTTGTGGTACTTGCGGCCCTCGCGCCACGAGGCGAGCACGGCCTCGGCGGAGACCTCCTGCCCGTCGTGCGAGAAGCTGACCTTGAGGTCGAACCAGTCGAGGCCCGAGCCGACCCGGATCTGCGGATCGAGCTTGCCCTTGGGTGCCATCCGCTGCGCGCCCTGGTCCACGAAGACTTCGAAACCGATGGCCTGGACCTTGGGCAGACCGTCGAGCAGGAAGTCGAGGGCGGCATCTTCGCCCAGGCTGCCCGCTCGGAAGCCCGCGTCGCTCAGGGCCCGCATCAGCGCGGCCTCGGCGTGCGGATCGCGGTTGACCACCTTGTACTTGCCGGTCGCGCCCTCGACGCGCAGCAAGGGGCGCAGATCGTCCGCGGCGATCTCGGCGACGGCCTCTCCGAGGGCGTAGGCGAAGCGGGGCTCGAGTGAGAGCGCGCCGTTCTGCGTGGTGACGATGAGGCGCGGCCGGGGGGGCACGGCGCCCGCCGGGAGCGCCCGCAGGTGGCGCGTCCGCAATTCGAGCGGGACCCGCACGGACGGGATGAAGCGCTCGAGGAAGTCTTCAATCTGTTCGGCGGGTACGCGGGGCATCTGCCCCTGCAAGAGCCGGATCACACCCGGGTGCGTATTGGCAGCCACCGGCCGCAGGACGTCGTCCTGCGTCTGCACATAGCCACGGCCGATCGGCACGAGCGCTTTGACCTGCGGCAGCCAGCGCAGCCGGAGCTGCCCCTCCTTGCCGTCCTCGACCTCGAGCCGGATGTTGATCGGGTCCGACGAGACGCGGACCCGGACCTCACCGACGTAGACCTCGGCCACCTGCGGCAGCAGCGCCATCCACTGTGTCTCGAGGCTGCGCAGCGAAGCCGCTGCGCGTCCGAGCCCGGCCGGGTTGTAGCGCACGAGATCCTCGAGGAGCTCGATTTGCTGCGCGAGTTCGTCGATCTCCCGGTCGACGTCCGAGATGGTGTCGATCTTCTGGGCCGCCTCGGAGAGCGAGGCGGGGAACTTCGTCACAATCGGGTCGTAGCCGGCTTTGCGCGGCGCGCGGACGAGGAATCGTTGCAGGAACGCGCTCGACAGCCGCGCCCCCCCGAGGAGATCGTTCGGCTCGCCCGCCTTCAGCACGTATCGGATGAGGCCGGGTTCGACGCCGCGGTCGTCGGGGGACGGCGGTGGAGGCGGCGCCTTCTTCGGGGCCGTCTCCTCGAGCAGGGGCGTCAGGGCCATCGCCCAGCCCGGCGTGCTCAGAACCGCTTTGATCTCGGGGACTTGCGACCCAAGTGCCACCGTGACCGCCGCGACGTGCACGCAGGCCCAGGCCGGCATGCAGCGGTTGCACTTCATCTCGTAGAGCTTCGTCGGGAGGTTCACCGAGGGCGGTGCGTAGGAGTACCCGACGACTTCGCGCTCTCCGACCCGGAACCGGAACTCACCGGCCCGTTCTCCGAACCGGATGCTCTTCGTGAGCGTGAGACATTCTTGCAAAAACGAGGGCTTCAGCGTCTCGGTATAGAACTCCAGCCGCCGCAGCGCTTCGCCCACCATCGCCCAGGTCGCTTCCGCCGGCATTTCGACGGGAAGCGGGATGGACGCCACAGGGGGCGCTTGATGCCGCGCAGCGGGAGCGACCCAACGGCCTTTCGCCATTGATGGACCTCCACAGTGCGTCGTTCCACGCAGGGTGGCGCTTGCTACCAGAATTCATCGGCCGAATCCAAGCGCAATGCGCGGTGCGTCGGAAAAAAGCGATTCGATCTCCCGGGTCTCGTCGGGGCCGACGAGGCCCGCGGTCGGCCGCCCCGGCAGGCCCCAGAGCAGGTCGGGCGGCGTCGGCGCCTGCACGGTCAGCGCCCGTGCGCCGTCCTGGAACGCCAGCGAGAGCGCATGGAGTTGCAGGCGCTCGGCCGCGCCTCCGGCGGGCCCGGTCGGGGGGCCGTACAGCGTGTCTCCACACAGTGCGAGGCCCTGACTGGCGAGGTGAACCCGGATCTGATGGGTTCGTCCCGTCAGCGGTCGCGCGAGCACGGGGACGGCCCGGGCGCCGATCGTCGTGGAGGTCCGTGGTGCGAGCATTCCCGGTGGCGGGGGCGCGAACCAGGTCTCGCTCCATTCGCCCCCCGTCTCCACCAAGGCGAACCGAGCGTGTGCGGGGTGTGGGATGCGGCGAAGGCCGCCCCGGACGGCAAACGGGGCAGGCGGAGGCGAGGCGGATGCCCCGGGCGCCACGACGCCGAGGTAGGTCTTGCGGACGGTTCGGGACCGGAACTGCCGATGGAGCCGGGCGGCCGCCGCGCCCGTGCGGGCAAACAGGACGACCCCGCTCGTCTCGCGGTCGAGCCGGTGAACCGCGGTCAGGGTCGGGGCGTCGAGGTGTCGGGCGGCGACGTGCTCCAGCGAGAAGAGACGGCTCGCGCGGGTCCCTTGAACGGGAAGCCAGGCCGGCTTGTGGAGCGCGACGAGGTCGCCCGCCTCCCAGAGAACGAAGGGCTCCGGCAGCGTCACCGCCGCGGGCTCCCGCGTGAACGCGTAGATCGTCAGCGGCGCGTCGGCGGGCAGGCCCTCCCCGGACCAGTTGCGTCCGGCGTGCCAGAGGCCGCGGTGGTGGAGCACCGAAGCCGCCCGTGCCGCGTCGCCGAGCAGCTCGGCGAGAAACCGACCGAGGCTCCCTTCGTCGAGCGCCGCCGGGGCGCGGACGTCGAACCGTTGAACCTCCGGGTGATGCCCGGCGGCCAGCGCCGCGGACGTCGTCACGTCTCGGTGACGAACAGATCAGTGAGCAGCGAATTGCCCGGGGCGTTGTGATATGCGTCGAAGTCCGTGTAACCGCGGCTGCGCAACAGATCTTCGTCGATGAATGACTGACCGGTCAGCGCGCGGGCATCACTCGACAGAATCTCGTACGCCGCATCGGCCATGATTTCCGGCTTGCGGCTGCCCTGAAGGAGCGACTCCCCGCCGATCCATTCGACGGCTGCGGTCGCGATGAGCGTGCGCGGCCACAGCGTATTCGCGGCGACCCCGTCGTGCTTGAGCTCGGCGGCCATGCCATGGGCGAGCATGGTCATCGCAAACTTCGACGTCGTGTACGGGGTGTGACTCTGAAACCATCGCTCCTGCAGAGAGATGGGCGGAGACAGATTCAGGATGTGTCCGTTTGCAGACTTCTTCAGGTACGGAATACAGGCCTGCGCACAGCAAAACACCGCGCGAACGTTGAGGCCGAAGACGAGGTCGAACCGCTTGACGGGCAGCAGCTCCGTCGGTTGCAGCATGATGGCGCCCGCGTTGTTCACCAGCGCGTCAACCCCCCCGAAACGCTCGACCGTCTGCGCGACCATCCAGGCGATGCGCGCTTCGTCGCGGACATCGACCTGGAGCGGCAGCGCTTGCCCGCCGGCCGCCTCGACCTCGCGCGCGACGTCGAAGATGGTGCCCTTCAGCTTCTGGGCCGTGTCGTCGACGGTCTTCGACGCGATGACGACGTTGGCCCCGTCGCGTGCGCAGCGCAGGGCGATCGCGCGGCCGATGCCGCGGCTCGCCCCGGTGATGATGATGGTCTTGCCGGCCAGGCTGAGGTGGGTCATCAGATCGAGTCTCCGTCTCCAGGGTTCAGGCGTCCGGGTTCAGGACGCTCTCGATTTCGGCGAAGACACGGTTCCGCCAGCGGACCAGCGGGCTCGTGCCGTCGAGCAGGCGAGCGGTTTCGGCGAGGACCGCGTCGAGGGTGACGATCCAGCAGTGGGGATCGCCCTCCGAGAGCCGTGCGCCCGGCGGCGGCGCCGACGCGTGCGCCCAGGCCGCCATCACGCGCGTCTCCCCGGCGAGCAGGGCCCGCACGGCGGCGAACCCGAGGCGGCCGGCCAGCACGCGGTCGAACGCCGAGGGGCGCCCGCCGCGGACGATGTGCCCGAGGACCGCGATGCGCGTCTCGACCAGGGCGCCGCGGTGTCCGTCCGCGTGGAGTCTGTCTTCCACCCGCGTCTTGAGCTGCTCCGGCGAGATGCGAACCCCCTCCGCCTTCAGGATCAGGACGCGTTTCGGGGGCAGGGCCCGGCGGCGGGCGGACTCGATGGTCTTCACCACGACCTCGACGACCTGCTCGTCGTCGCGCCCGGCCTCCGGGAAGAGGACGAGATCGGCCCCGGCGGCCACGCCCGCGCTCATGGCCAGGTACCCGCAGTCGCGCCCCATGACCTCGACGATGAACGTCCGGCCGTGTGCTGAGGCCGTGTCCGCGATCTTGTCGCAGGCGTCGACGATGGTGTTCATCGCCGTGTCGACGCCGATGGAGAGTCCGGAGAGGCCGACGTCGTTGTCGATGCTCGCGGGGATGCCCGCGATCCGCAGCACCTGATCGCCGAGCTCTTCCGGCGCCGTCAGCGCCCGCGCGCCCGTCAGCGAGCCGTTGCCGCCGATGACGACGAGGTCCGTGATGCCCGCTTCTGCCATGCGGCGCCGGGCCTCCGCTCGCCCATCGGGCGTGTGGAACTCCGGGCACCGCGCGCTGCCGAGCACGGTGCCCCCGTCGCGCACGATGCCCGTGACGTCTGCGCGGGTCAGCGGGACGAAGTCGCCGGCCATCAGCCCGACGTATCCCTGCCGGACACCGAGGACTTCGAGGTCGCGAGAGAGGCCGAGGAGCGCCGCCGCGCGAATCGCGGCGTTCATGCCCGGGGCGTCTCCGCCGCTGGTGAGGAGGGCGAGCGTGCGTCGTTCCATCGCCGGCAAGGTGGCACACGCACGCGGGGTGTGAAAGCCAAAATCCCCCGCCGGGGCATCAGGCGGCGCGCGTCGTCTTCAGCGGGGTCGGTGCGCGCCGGGTGAGGGGAGGCCGACTGCGGCCCGGCAGGACCTCGAGCCAGTCGAGGGCGTTGGCGATCCGGGCCGCGGCCAGGGCCCGGTCGGCGGGGCGGTCGGGCGCGGGCTGCGGGAGCCCGAGAGCCGCGCAAAGCGTCGTGAGGCGGTGATTCTCGAGGTGCGGCAACAGGCGCCGCGCCCGCGTCAACACACACTCCATGGCGGGCGCCGGTTCCGGCTCGGGCAGCGCGGACAGGGCGGACGCCAGCACGCCGCGATGGAAAGCGGCCGGCTGCGCGACCACGCGCCGGGCCCGGGCGAGGAGGTCGGACAGCAGCGGCCAGATCTCGCCGAAGGCGGGGGCGACGGCCATCTCGGCGAGACCGAGGCCGTGAAGAGACGCGTGCAGGGGGTCGAGCGCGCCGAGTGGACCTTCCGGTGGGCGCACGACACTCGCGAACTGCTCTTCGACGCGTCCCCGGTCGAAGAGCACCGCCGCGACGTGGCAGGCAGAGGCGCGATGGCGATTGGCGGTCTCGAAGTGAAGGGCGATGAGAGACATGGGCACGCTCCCGCAAGGGCGAAGGGGTCAGGCGGTCAGGCTGCGCGGAGACCGGTGCGCGCCGTCTGCGGCCGCGTCTCGGTGCGCGCCGGTGCGACCACGCCCAGCGCAGCGAGCGCCGCGGCGTCGGGGACCGCGATGCGGGCGGCCATCGACCACGTCTGGTACCAGCGATACAGCGCGACCGCCGCCTCCGTGCGCGCCGCGCGCTGTGGCTCGCGATCGTCGTCGGCCAGCGCGGCGGTATCGCCCTCGGCACAGCGGACCTGCGACGCGAGCGCCCGGCGTAGCGCGGTGCCGAGACCGCGCGTTTCGAGGAGCAGCAGCGCGACGGCGGCGAGCGGGCGGGGGTCGGCGGCGAGCGCCTCGAGGCGGTCGAGGACCGCTCCGACGGTCCGCAGTGCGGGCGAACCCGCATCGAGACCCGCGAAGACTTCATTCGCGATGTCCGGCAACTGCCGACGCAGCGCCCGCTCCGTCCGCGAGACGAAGAGCGGCCCCTCGACCGAAAGGCGGCGGCTCGCCTCGGACCGCCGCGACTCCCGGGCCGCGGCGTCGTCGTCGTCCCCTGCGCCCGAGGCGGCCTGGAGCAACGAGAGGCCTTCCCGGACGTGCGCCGGCGTCATGCCGGCGGCCTCCAGGGCCTGTCGGGCCTGCGGCAGCCGACCTAGGGCCACGATGAAACGGAGCGCCTTGTCGGGGATGCGGTTCAGGGCGGGGACCGTGGAGACGTCGTACATGGTGGGGCCTTTCCGTGGAGAGACCGGGCCGTCGCCGGTCGGTTGGGCGGCGCGCGGCTCGACCACCGAGCCGGACACCGTCGCCGTTGACCCCACGTTGGCGTACATATGTTTCACCTCTCTGAAACAACGTGTTCAGCGTGGAGGCGAAATCTGTACAGGTGTTTCGTACCGGTCGAGCGCAGCACGCAGCCGGGCGGTCACCGCGTCGACGAGCGCGGGGGGGGCGAGGGCCCGCACCTCGGCGCCCCAGGCGACGATCCAGTCCACCGTCGCCCACAATCCGGCGACCTCGGCGGTCAGGCGAAGCGAGCCGTCCGGTCGGTGATGCTCAATCTGTTGTGCGCTGAGCGGCCGAGCGGCCAGGTGCGCTGCCGCAACGGGCGAGAGGTCGATCTCGACCTCGACCGTCGGCAGGGTCTCGAGCCCCTCCGTGGCGGCAAAGAGCGGCGCGTGGGGGTCGTCGAGCCTCCGCGTCGTCGCCGGCCCGAGCAGCTCGACCCCCCGGATTCGCGAGGTCGCGAAGCTGCGCTGCGCCGACCGATCATGGTCGAAGGCCAGAAGATAGAGTTCATTTCGGACCAGGCGCCAGCCGAGCGGGTCGACGGACCGCGGGCGCGGGGTGGCTTCCCCCACGTTCACGAATGTGATGCGGGCCGCCCGGCCCCCGGCGATGGCCGCATCGAGCGCCCGCCGGTGTGTCGCGACCCGTTCCTCGGCCTCGCTCTGCGCGACCGGGCGCACCGGCCGACCCAGACGCGACAGAATCTCGTCGTAGGCGTCGAGGATTGCCGTGCCCTGCAAAGGACCGAGGAGCCGACGGGCAAGAGACAGCGATTGCACCTGCAGCGGCGTCAGGACGAGCGCAGGGAGGTCCGTCGCCCGCAGCGAAACGCGACGCTCGCCGGAGACGGTGTGTTCCTCGATGGGAATGCCCGCCGACTGCAGCGCGCGGAGATCGCGCCAGATCGTCGTGCGCGACGCGCCCGTCGACTCACGGAGGCGGCCGAGGGTTGCCCCGTACCGATGGCGCAACAGAAAGAGGAGAATCGACCACTGCCGCACGATGCGTTTGGGATCGTCTGGATGGGGCATGAGACCACCGCCGAACCGGAGTGTTTGTCGGAGGAGACGGGTGTGGGGGCGGCAGGGACGCGATTGAAACTTGGCACATGTGTCCGACAGGCGTATGGTCCGCTGCCGCCGACCGTCTGAGCCGGCTCACCCCACAAGGATGTTCCATGAACGTGAAGCTGTCTGCAGTCTGTGTCTCGGTTGCTCTGTTCGGTCTGGCGTGCAGCGGTGGCGAGGCCCCCTCCGCCGACAAGAAGGCCGCGCCCCCCTCCGCCGCGAAGTCCGCGGCCCCCGCGACGCAGGCCGCGACGGAGCCCCCCAAGAAGGCGTGGGTCAAGGTCGACAACTTCGGCGTGCAGCTCGAGGTGCCCGCGGGTGCCAAGTTCGAGCCCGGCGCCGGCACGAGCCTCATGCTGATGACCCAGGACGGCGGCTGCACGGTGATGCTGTCCAAGAAGGACGACATGTCTTTCTTCCAGAGCTACGACTCGACCATCGGTGACATCGAGAAGGGCACCATGGGGAAGAAGAAGGACATGATCAAGAACGAGAAGGTCGACGACGCCAACTGGACCATCTACTACACCAAGGAAGGCATGATCGACCCGGGCAAGCTCCAGTACGCGGTCGACGTGCGCAAGAAGGTCGGCGACGGCGAGTACTCCTGCGGGCGGGTGAGCGACAACGAGGCGGACGCCAAGTGCGTGCTCGATGCCTGCGCCAGCCTCAAGCCCCTCGACGGCGCCGCCCCCGCGGCGGGCTCCGCAGCGGCCCCCGGCTCTGCGGCAGGCTCGGCGGCGGCCCCGGCCTCCGCGGCCGGCTCCGCGCCCTGAACGGGCGTCGGACGGGCGGCTCGGCGTGACCGCCACGCCCGAAAGACTCCGTGGCCGCGTCTCGGTTCACCCGCGCGGTTTCGGATTCGTGACCGGCACGAGCGTCCCCGACGGCCGCTCCGGCGACGAGGTCACCGTCGCGTTCATCCCGCCGCCGGACCTCCAACCCTTTCTCGCCGACGACGAGGTCGAGTGCATCGTGACGCGCTCGCCGGTCGACGGCCGGGTCACGGCCTCTCGGCTCGTGCTGCAGGCGCGCCGCCGCCGCCTGCTCGTCGGGGCGGTCGTCAAGCGGCGGGGTGCCACCGCGCTGGCCGTCGATCGACTGGTCGGGAACACTGACCGGCCGCTGCAGGGCGATGCCCCCGTGGGGGCCGTCGTCCTGGCCCGGCCCGAGGGGGAGCGGGCGGTCGTCATTCGGACGCTGAGCGCGTCCGAAGCCGAGGTCGTCGGGCTCCTGGCGCGTCACGATCTGGCCCTCGAGACCGCCCCGGAGGTCGAAACCGCGGCCGTCGCGGTGGTCGACGCCCGGCACTCCCTGGACTCGGCGCGGCGACGCGACCTGCGCGACCTCGTCACCGTGACGATCGACGGGCGCGAGACCCGCGACATCGACGACGCGCTCTCGGCGTTCCCGCCCGATGCCGACGGCGCGCTGCGAGTGGTAGTGTCGATTGCCGACGTCGCCGAGTACGTCCCGGAGGGGGAGGCGCTCGATCTCGACGCCCGGTCCCGGGGCACGAGCGTCTACCTGCCGGGCCACGTGCTGCCGATGTTGCCCCGGGCGCTCTCCGAGGACGCCCTCTCGTTGCGGGAAGGCGTCGACCGCGCCGTGCTCGCGGTCGAACTGCGAATCGATGCCGAAGGGGCCGTGCGCGCGGTGGACGTGGACGAGGCGATCATCCGTTCGACGGCGCGCCTCACGTACGAGGCCGTCGCGAGCTTTCTGGAGCGCGGTGACGCCTCGGCGGTTCCCCCGGCGACGCAGGCGACGCTCCGGATCCTGCGCGCGGCGGCGGCCCGCCTGTCGCAAGCCCGGGCGGAGCGGGGCGGTCGCGACGTCGACCAAGACGAGGTCTTTGTCCGGGTCGACGCGGCGGGTGCTCCGGTTGCGCTCGAGAGTCGGCCGGACGATGCCGCGCACCGCATGGTCGAACGCCTGATGGTCGCGGCCAACGAGGCGGTCGCCCGGTTCCTCGTCGAGCGCGGTCTTCCGGGCCTCTACCGCGTCCACGAACCCCCGACGGCGGAGCGGTCACGCGCATTGGCGGCCGCCGCGGAGGCGCTCGGCATCGTGGCGGGTTTTCCCGCCGATGCGCCGTTGTCGCCGCGGGCGCTGGCGGCCTTCGAGCGGCAGATCACCGGCACGCCGGCGGCGGCGCTGATGGAGAACGCGATGCGCCGCCTCCTCGGACCGGCACGCTACCAGACCGAGCCGTCACCCCACTTCGGCCTCGCGGCGCCGCTCTACCTTCACTTCACGTCGCCCATCCGCCGCTACGCAGACCTGGCCGTACACCGCGTTCTCAAGGCCTATCTGCGCGGACGCCGGGACCTGGCGCGCCGCGATCCCGCGTTGCAGTCCCTCGCGGAGCACCTGAACGACCGCATGCATCGGGCGTCCCGCGCGGAGGCCGAGCGCGAGCGTGTCCTGGTCGCTCGTCTCTTCGCGCAGCGCGTGGACGAGCGGGTGCGCGCCGTGGTCGTCGGGCAGAAGCCCCAGGGCGCGCTCGTTCAGGTCGACGGCGCGCTCGCGCTGCTGCCCGGTGAGACGCTTGCCCTGGGGACATCCCTCGACGTCGAGATCGACCGCGTCGATACGGACCTCGGGCGCATCGATGTCCGCAGGCCCCGGCGTGCGACGCCCTGACCCGCGACGACGCTCGCTCGCCCGGCTCGCGACCCTCGGCGCACTCACCGCGGCGTGCAGCGGAGAGCTCGTCGCCGACGTACCGGATGCCGGTCGCCCGATCGGGGGCGCGGAGGACGTTTCGTCTGCTGCCGAGCCGCCCGACGCGCGCGGCGATGCGGTCCTCCCCCGACCGGCGCCGGACGCCCGACCGGTCTCGGATGGGTCGGCCGACGTGCGCCCCGCGGACGCTCGGGGACCGGGGCCGGAGGACGCCGGCACGACGGACGCCCGCTCGGAGGGCCGCCCCGACGTCGGCGGGACACCGCCCGACGCGGCACCTCCCGCGCCCTGCGAGACGGTGATCCAGTACGGCGACGCCTGGATTCGTCCGGAAGGGCGAGTCGGAGACACGGACGTTGCGCCGGGTTTCGTCACCTGGGATGGCGTCTGTACGCCGGATGAGGCCGGCAACGCGTCGGCGACGCTGAGCAATGGCTGGCGTCCCTTCTTTCGCGGTCGCAACGCCTGCCGGATCGCACTCGACCCACGCGGGGCGTGCCCGGGGGGCCTGCCGGCGGCGTGTTCGACCCGGATCGCTTACGGGGACACCTGGGCCGCACCCGACGGCCACGACGCGCGGTTCGACGATGCCGACGGACGGGTGTTCCCCGCGGGACCCTGTGTCGACGCCGGGGGCGGCGTCTCGCGCCAACCCCTGTCGAACGGTTGGGTGCCGCACTTCCAGGGGGAGTGCCGGCTGGCGTTCCGTTGGTCCGCGTGCGGCGGCCTGTATACCAACCCGGTCCTCCCCCGCGATTGCCCCGATCCCGGTGTGCTGCGCGTCGGGGACGGCTACGTCATGACCTGCACGTCCGGGAACTCGGGGGCGGCATTCCCCCTCTTCACGTCGCCGGATCTCGTCCGATGGGCGCCGGCGGGCCATGTGTTCCCCGAGGGGACGCGCCCGGCCTGGGCGACCGGGGACTTCTGGGCGCCGGAGATCCACCGCATCGGAGACCACTACGTCGCCTATTACTCGGCGCGGCACGTCGGCGGGCAGCTCGCCCTCGGCGCCGCCCGCGGCCCGGCGCCCCTCGGGCCCTTCGTCGACCGGGGCGAGCCGCTTCTGCTCGATCCCGGCATGGGCATGATCGACGCATCGGCGTTCATCGGGGCCGACGGCCGCCCCTACCTGACGTGGAAACACGACGGGAACGCGATCGGGCGGCGCACGCCCATCGTCGTCCAACCGCTGGCCGCCGACGGGCTGTCCCTCGTCGATGCGCCCGTCGAGGCGTTTGCCAATGACCGACGATGGGAGGGCGCGCTCGTCGAGGGTCCCTTCGTCGTGTCCCGCTTGGGGCAGTATTTCATGTTCTACAGTGCGAACGCGTATTACGACGCGCGGTACGCCCTCGGGGTCGCACGCGCGCCCGGGCCGCTGGGACCCTGGGAAAAGCGCGGCGACCCGATTCTGGTCAGCGGAGGGGCGTTCGCCGGACCGGGGCACGGCTCGGTCGTCGTCGCCCCCGGCGGTGAAGACGCCCTGGTCTTCCACGCTTGGGACGCCTCGCAGATCGGCGGGGGCCCGGGGCGCATGGTGCTGCTGGATACGCTGCGTTGGTCGGACGGATGGCCGGCGCTGCCGGGCGCCCCCTCGGCCGACGCCCGCCCGAAGCCATGAATTTGCGTCGCACGTCGCGCAGCGTTTCTGGTATGTGCGACGCGGTCCCGGGTCCGACGCACGTCCGGACCGCCCACGTCGCCCAGAGGGGAGCCATGTTCATGTCGTCGTCCGCCCGGTTCGTCCGCCGCCCCGTCGTTCGTCTCGTCGCCCTCGCGTCGGTCGCCCTGCTCGGGGCCTGCGAGTCCGCCGAGGAGCGTTCGAACGAGGTCTTCATCGTCGACTACGCGCCGCAGGTGATCGAGACGAAGTCGGTCTGCGGCGGGGCGGAGAGCCGCATGGTCGAGACGTACACCCTCGGCGAGGGCGGCCGGATCGTCGATCGTCGCGTCGAGTCGTTCGATGCAGACGGCACCTTGGCGATGGCGGAGCGCTTCGGGTACGCACACGACGCCCTCGGGCGCATCTCCCGCATCGACGCCTATTCGGGCGAGCCCGCCGATCCCGCCCTCGGACGCCGCTGGCGCCTCGTCTCGACGACGGGTCGGGCGTGGGTCGGCGATGCCCTCAGCGCCGAACGCGAGGTGCGGTTCAGCTCGACCGGAGCGCATGCGGTCGAGCACGTCCGCACGTACACGCGCGACGCCGCCGGACACCTCGTGGCGATCGAACACGCCATTCACGACGCCGGCGGTCGGCGGACGGCCACGTCGACCGCAAAGACGGACGCCGAGGGCCGGCTGCGCGAACTGCGTGTCGACGACAGGACGCTGATCGTCTGGACGCGCGACGCGGAGGGGCGGGTCACCCGCGAGACGACGACGTCCGGAGACATCACCCGAACCGAGTCGTTCACCTACACGGCGGACTACGTCACGACGTGGCGCCGCGCATGCGAGTCCGACACCCCCGACCAGGACTGCGGCTGGACGGAGACCTATACCTGCACGCCGACCGTCGACGGTCAGGGCATGCTCACCGAGGCGGTCTGCACGGGTCAGGACCGCGCCGGGTGCGCCGTGGCGCGGACGCTCACCTATTCGCGCGACGGGCGCAGTGCCTCCGTCGACCTCGCGCCGGACGGCTGGCCGACGCATCGCGCCGACGTGCTCCTGCGGGACGCCGCGGACCTCGCCCTCCTCAACGCCGACTGAGCGTTCGCCAGAGCGCCGGGGCCCTCACGGCAGACGGCTGCGCATCAACGTCCAGTCGGCGAGAAACGCCTGGTAGCTGGCGGCGTCCTCGAGGCGCATCAAGGCCTCGTCGTTTCGCCGCAGCGCGGCCTCGGTGTAGTTGTGCGACCCCGCGAAGACGAGGTTCTCGATGGCCGCGCCTTCGCCGTACCGGGCCCGGATGAGCAGGTACTTCGAGTGCACCGTGATGTCGCCGAGGTCGTAGGTACGCACGTCGAGTCCGCGGAGCGCGTTGAGGATGCTCGCGCCGGGTGAGCTCTGGTCTGCATCGGCCTCGGGGTAGTTCCCGAAGACGGCGCGCACCGAGCAGCCGGCGTCGTGCAGGGCCCGCAGCTTCTGGGCCACGGGCAGCCGGTCGTTCTTGAAGAACGCCATCGCCACGTGAATCTCGGCCCCGGGATCGCAGTGGACGTTGTCCAGCACGCTCAGCATGAGGTCACCGTCCGCCCGCGGAAAGAAGTAGCCCTTCACGCCCGAATCACCCGTGAAACTGCGGTAGTAGTCCAGGTTCTGCTGCCCGCTGCGCAGATCCGTCCAGTAGGTGCGGTATTCGCGATACAGCGCGGCGTCCCCCCGCACGACCACCAGATGGTTGAAACGGCGGTTCTGCGAGGCCTTGAAGTTGTGGGAGCCCTGCACGACCACGTTCTCGGAGCCATCGTCGAGTCGTGAGAACAACAAGAACTTGTTGTGGTTGATCCCCGTGCCGATGCAGGCGCCGCGCGGACAGTAGGTGATGCGGTCGTTTCCGATGGCCGCCGCGAGGGCGTCGCGGATCTCCGGCGAGACGTGATCACCCTCACCGTCGAGCACGATGCGGACGTCGACGTTGCGCCCGAGGGCCTGTTGCAGGGCCGTGACGTAGACGTCCTGCCCCCACTCGTACATCGAGAGGCGCAGCTCGGAGCCGGCGGAGGCCAGCCCGATCAGGCGCAGCAACTCGTTCTGAATGGTCTGGACCGGCCCGTCCCCGGGCTGGTTGTGAAAGACCTGGAGAGGCGGGGGCGCAGGCGGATCGACCACCGGCGGGGGGACGCCCTGATCGACGGCCGGCGGCGGAGGGGCGCCGAGATCGGCCAGCGGCGGTGGCGGTGGGGCGCCGAGGTCCTCGCTCGGTGGCGGGCGGGTGGCGTCCCCTTCCGGGTCCGGGGCGGCGTCGAATCCCGGCACGATGACCCCACCGGCGGAACCGAAACCGACATCGCTGCCCGGCTGCGGGGCGGCGTCGGCTCGAAAGACGCCGTCGTCGGGATCACCCGGGCGCCCGGGCTGTGCACCCGTCGACGCGTCGCCGCCGCCTTGCCCGCCCGCGCCCGGGGTCTGACCGGCGAGGCCGCCGTCGGCCGGGCCCGCGTTCGAGGCCGACAGGTCGCCGTCACCGCAGGCGACCAGGGTGAACAATGCCCACGCACCGAAGAGGGGACTCGGGGCAAGACGAACGCGCAGCGAATGACGGACCACGGAACGGCCTCCAGAGCCGACAGGGTAGCCGTCGGACAGGCCCGGTGCCAGGGTCTCCTCCGACCCCGCGCGACGGCCGTCGGGCACCGGATGCCGATTCAAGCGAGCAGGCGACGGGAGGCAACCCGCCGCCGGAATCGAGGTGGATCATGGCCGCAGCGTGGAACTGGCTGAGCACCTTCTTCGGTCGGCGTTCGACGGCCGGCACGAGCGGGCGCCGGACCCCGCGAGCCGCCCGGAGCGCCGCGACCGTCGCGCGCCCGGCGAGGGCCCCGGCCGGCCACGCCGATCTGTCGGCGCTGCCCCTCGACTACCCGCCGCCGATGCGGGCCTCCGCCGAGCCGGAGGCGTTTCCCGAGTGGCGCGCCGCGCTCGACCGCGTCCTCGCCGACCAACGAGACGCCCTGCCGCCCTTTCCGGCCGTGGCGTCGCGGGTCAACGCGCTGCTGCGACAGCCGACGGTGGACCTGAATCAGGTCGTCGCCGCGCTCCAGCAGGATCCGGCGCTCGCCGCGCAGGTGGTGACCGTGGCCAACTCGGGCTTCTTCGCGGGTCACGGGGAGGTCGCCGGCGTGCGGGACGCCGTCTTGCGGCTCGGTCTGCGCGAGATCGGGCAGGTCGTGACGACGGCGGCGGTGGTGGCGCTCCTCGACCCCGGTCACCGGGCCACGGCGGAACGGTTCCCCGGGCTCTGGAGTCGACTCACGCGTCACGCGATCACGAGCGGCTTCGCGGCGGGCGGGCTTGCGCTGGCCCGCGCGCCCGAGCGCTACGAGACGGCCTTCATGGCGGGACTCCTGCACGACGTGGGGCGCGTCGTCGCCCTGCGGGCCGTGACCGCGCTTCTACCCCCACGCGCCACGGGGCCCCACGGCCCGGGACACCTCGTCGAGTCCCTGCTCGAGGCGGCGCATGTCGCCTGCGCGACCCGGGCGTTCGAAACCTGGCACCTGCCCGACGCGGTGCGGGCCGCCTGCCTCTTGCATCACGCGCCCGCCGCCGCCCTGGTCGGCGCTGCGCCCGAAGCGCACTTCGTCCGGCTCGCTTCGGGGCTCGACGAGCTGCGGACGAACCCGCACGCGCGGGTGGGCCTGGAGCATGAACTCGCCGACTCGCTGCGCGCGCTCGGTCTGACGCCCGACGAACTCTGGCCGTTGCACCACGAGGTCCACGCCTTCTCCGAGCGCGCCGGCCGGATCGTCGCCGGGCTGAGCGGCTCGGCGGGGCCCCTGGGTCAGCCGCGGGCGGCCTGACGCGCGACCCGGCGGCGCCCTTCAGCGGGGCGGCGCGACCTCGGCCCAGAAAACGCCGCGGAACCCCCCGAGTGCGAAGCCGCGGGCCGCGTCCTGGGGGTAGCGCTTCGCGAGGAGGTCCGCGATCTCCGGGGTGAGCGTCTCGCCGTGGCACTTCACGCACGGTTCGCCGGTCAGGATGGTCTCCACGTAACCCGTCCCGCCGCCGGGCAGCGCGACGACGCGGTGGTCGCCCTCCTTCGGGGGGGCCGCGGCGAGCTCGGCGAGGGGGCCGGCCACCCAGGCGGGGGCGGTGTTCTGGGGATTGCGCAGCCGGAGCGCCGTGCGACCCACGGTGACCCCGCTCGCGCCCGCGTTGGCTGCGGCGGCGAGGGCCGGGGCGGCGACGGCGCACGCCTCGATGGCCGGCACCGGACCTTGCTCGAGCCCCTTCAGGAGAGTGCTCTTCAACGAGGCCTTGAACGGGCCGAGCGCAGCGCGTGCGCGGTCGATGGGGGTCGCGGGGCCGGCCGGGGCCGAAGGCGCCGGGGCCTGTGAAGCGGCGGCGGCGGCGGCGAAGACCACCCCGCCCACCAGCGCGATGGTCAGGACGACGGCGGGGCGGACGGACGGAAAGGGACGGCGCATGACGCTCTCCAGTGAAGGGTGGACCCGCTCACTCTGGATACGATTCGCCGGGCGCGCAACCACCGGCGCCGTCGATCCGGCCAGCGTCAAGGACCGTGAAACGGATCACCGCTTCGGTGGATCCGTACCCGGAAGCGCTCCGGCGGTCGACCTCAGCGGGCGGCCTTCTCCGCGGCGAGGGCAGCCTGAACCGCCGGGCGCTCACCGACGCGCGCCAGATACGCCGTGATGTTCGGGTAGCCGGTGAGATCGAGGTTCGTGAAGCGCGCCCAGCCGAGGACGGTGAAGAGATACGCGTCGACGACGGTGAAGCGCTCGCCCATGACATAGGCGTTGTCCGCGAGGTGCGCGTCGATCAGCTGGAAGCGGGTGTTCAGGGTCGCGCGGACGACCGCCTGCCACTCGGCGGGACAATCCTTGCGGAACAGCGGGCTGAAGCCCTTGTGGACCTCGGCGGCGACGAAATTCAGCCACTCCTGCGTCCGGTAACGCTCGAGGGTGCCGGGCTTGGCAAGCAGGCCGGCCTCGGGCTTGCTGTCCGCGAGGTATTGCACGATCACGGCGCCCTCGGTCAGCAGCGAGCCGTCGTCGAGCACGAGCGCGGGCACGTACCCCTTGGGGTTGATGGCCCGGAAGTCCGCGCCGCTCGCCGTCACCTTGGTGCCGAGGTTCACGGCTTCGACCCCGATGTCGAGGCCGAGCTCGCGGATGACGATGTGCGGGGAGAGCGAGCAGGCGCCGGGGCTGATGTACAGTTTCATGAGCGTTTCTCCTTCTGGTCGGGGATGATGCGTGTCGGCGCATCGAAAGGGGATCTGTCGGCATCGAGAGATGCCACCATCCGCGAGACGGTTCCAAGTCGAATCATGAACAGTCGAATCGATATTCCCCCCGGGGACCTGACCGGCGAGGCCGCGCGCACCGCGCGTCTCTGCAAGCCCGAAGATCTCGTCCGCCTCATGCGGGCCGGCGACATCGAAGCCCTCGACCGCATTACCCGCTGCTTCGGCTCGACCCTGTTGGCCGCCGGCCGGCGACACTGTCGGGACGAAGACCGCGCTCGGGATGCCGTGCAGGACGCCCTCGTGGCCGCCGGCGAGCATCTGCAGGACTTCCGTGGCGAGGGGACCCCACAGGGCTGGCTCGTGCGCATGGTGGCGAACGCCTGCGCGCGGATGCGGCGCGGGCGCAAGAACAGCGCCGCCTGGAACGCCGAGCTCGATCCGGAGGTCGTCCTCGGGGATCACGAGTCGCCCGAGATCGCGGCGGCCCGCGCGCAGCTCGCGGCGCGGCTCGGCGACGCTCTGATCGAGCTCTCGCCGGCCGACCGGGCCATCGTGCTGCTCTCCGAGGCGGAGGACTGGACGGGGCCCGAGATTGCCGAGGCGCTCGGCATGACCCCGGGCGCCGTGCGCGTGCGGCTGACCCGCCTGCGGGCGAAGCTGCGCGGCGCCCTGGCGGACGCACACCCCGATGCCGTCGCCCCCCCGTCCGCCAACGAACCGGCCGTTCGCGAATCGCCGTAACAGGCGTCCCCCCTGTCGGCTCTCCCCGGTGACACGTACGACACCCCATCGAGGAGAGGACAGAAGCCATGTTCGGCACCGCCCTTCGTTCGCAGCCCGCCACCCCGTCCACGGGCACCGCCGGCGCTCGCCCCGTCGCCATCACCGAAAGCAACTTCCAGCGTGAGGTCCTCGACAGCGACATTCCCGTCGTCATCGATTTCTGGGCCCCGTGGTGCGGGCCCTGTCGCCAGATCGGTCCGGTCCTCGACCGCCTCGCCGCGGAACACGGCGGCAAGGTCAAGGTCGGCAAGATCAACGTCGACGAGCAGCAGGTTCTCGCCGGCGCGTTTCAGATCCGGGGCATTCCGACGCTCGTGGTGATGAAGGGCGGCAAAGCGGAGGGTCAGATCGTCGGTTTCCCGGGCGCCGGGCCGATCACCGACCTCTTCGGCAAGCTGAGTCGCGGCGAACCGCTGCGCTGAACCCGGAGGCGCCATGAAACCGCTCATCGCCAGCATCGTCGGCGGCATCGCGGGCTACGTCTGGTACACCCAGATCGGCTGCCAGGGCGGCGCGTGCGTGCTGTCCAACAACGTCGTGATGTCCGTCTTCTGGGGTGCCGTCGGCGGCTTCCTGATCGTCGCCCCCTGACGGCGGCGACCCGTGCTGATCCCCGGGCGCGGACCCAGTCCTGACCGGTGAACCGTAGGGTTGGGCCCTGCGGCCGCGGCGTACCGCGCGGCGCGGAGCACGGAATCGGCGG
>JAKLJY010000096.1 GCA_023150895.1 Myxococcota bacterium
GGCAGACCGGTGGCGCGACGCCGGACGCGCAGGGCCCCGGCGGCGCGCCGACGCCCGATGCGCAGGCCCCCGGGGGCGCGCTGCCGCCCGATGCGGGTCCGCCGACGGCCGAGCAGGCGACGGTGCTCGCCGTCCCCGAGACGAAGTCCATCGCCCTGCCGGGGCTGAGCGGCGCGGTGCACGTGTTGCGCACCGAGGCCGACGTGCCGCACCTCTACGCGCGGGATGCCCTCGATCTGGCGCGGGTGCAGGGCTACGTCACCGCGCGCGACCGGTTCTTCATGATGGATCTGGCGCGGCGACTGGCGCTCGGGCGCATCAGCGCGCTGCTCGGTGACGCCGGTCTGTCGACGGACGTGACGTCGCGGGCGCAGGGCATGACCGAGGTGGCCGCACGCATGGCGGCCAACCTGACGCCGACGCAGCGGGCCCGCTGGCAGGCGTACGCCGAGGGCATCAACGCGTATGTGGCGGCCGTTCGCGCGGGGGACGAGGCGCCGCCGTCGGAGCTGCGCCTCGCCGCGCGTCTCATCGGGTTTCGCACCGAGGCCGAGGCGATGGAGGACTTCACCGTCGACGACATCGCGGCCTTCGCCACGACGGTGCTGTTCCAGTCCGGTTTCGAGAGCGAGGACCTCGAACGCGAGCTGGCCCTGCGCGCGGCCGAAGAGGCAATCGCCTCACTGCCGGACGCCGAGGCGCGCCGGGCCGCGTTGCACGCCGATCTGTTCGAAAACGTGCGGCCGATGGTCGAGGTCGCTTCCATCGAGGGGTGGCCCGGTGCGTCGCCGCCCATGCCCGAGGGCGCGGCCGGGACGGGGGGCGCCGGCGCGCGTGGGGCCCGCCCAAAACTGCCGGCGGCGGCCGGGGCGGCCCTCGTTCGGCGCCTGCAACGGACGGACGATCTGTTCGGGCACCTGCGCGGGCAGCCGTACGGGTCGAACGCCTGGGCGGTCGGGGGCGGTGGCACGCCCGATGGCAGCGCGCTGCTGGCCGGCGACGGGCATCTGGCACTGTCGGTGCCGAGTCTCTTCTTCCAGACCGGCCTCGACACACGCGTTTTCGGCGGCGGAGACATCGCCGTCGCGGGTCTGGTGGTGCCCGGGCTGCCGCCGCTGGGGGTCGGGACGAACGGCCGCGTCGCGTGGAGCTTCACTTACTACTACGCCGACGTGACGGACTGGTACGCGGAGACGCTCCGGCTCGGGGCGGACGGTCTGCCCGAGGCGGCGCTGTTCCGGGGCGACTGGCTGCCCCTCGTCCGCACCGACGAAACTTATGAAGTCCGCAACGTGCCGGCGCTGCAGAGCGTCGGCCGGCAAGAGACGCAGCCCCGCTTCACGCTGGCCGACGGTCGGCGCCTGATGGCCGTCGAGGGCCGCCCGCTGGCCGACGGCGAGGCGCCTGGACCCGGTGAGGCCGTGCTGAACCTCGGCGATGGCCCCTGGGTGCCCGGGGACGCGGACGGCGACGGGGTCGTCAGCGGCATCAGCGCCGATTACACCGGGCTCGACACGGCGGCCGCACTCGACGCCTACGAGTCGCTGGCCGGGGCCGACGACGTCGAACACTTCCGCACGTTGCATCGGCGGCTGGCGGTCTTCGGCAGTCACTTCAACGTCGCCGATGCGGGCGGCCGCTTGCTCGACACCGGCTACCACGCGGTCCCCTGCCGCGATGCCCTGCCGCGCACCCCCGAAGGCCGCTGGGCCCCCGGGGCCGATCCCACGCGCCTGCTGGATGGCACGGCGCACGGGGGCTTCGAGATCCCGTTCGCGGCCGATGGCACGGTCGACGAAACCACCGGGGCCGCCGACGCGCGCCGGTGTGTCGTGCCGTTCGAACACTTCCCCGCCGTCGTGGATCCGCCCGGTGGTTATGTGTTCACCGCGAACAACGATCCCGGCGGGTACTCGTTCGACGGCAACCTCGCCAACGACCGCGAGTACGTCGGTGCGTCGTGGGATCAGGGCTTCCGCGGGCGCACGATCCGCGACCGGCTCGCTGCGTTGTCCGCCGCGCGCGAGGCCACGCCCGAGGCCATGAGCGCGTTGCAGGGCGACCACCGCTCGGTCCTCGGCGAGCGGTTCGTCCCGGACTTCCTGGCGTTGCTCGATCGGGCCGGCACGGACGCGGCCCTGGGGGCGCCGTTTGCGGCGCACCTCGCCGACTTCGCCGAGGTCTCGACCCGGCTCGCCGCGTGGCGCGACGCCGGCTACCCGGCGCGCTCGGGGGTCTCGACGTTCTACGATGCGCCGACGCCGGAGGCGCAACGCGACGCCGTCGCGACGATGATCTTCAACGCGTGGCTGGGGCGCGCGGTGCGGCGGACGTTCAACGACGAGGGGCTGCCGGACGTCGACCGCGTGGGTGACCGCGACGCGGTGGTTTCGATGTTCGACCGCTGCTGGCGCGGGCGCGGGCCGGACAACCCCCTCGGGTTGGCCTCCTGGCGGGCGGACCGCGGCACCGGGGAGTGTCTCTATTTCGACGACACGGAGACGCCCGAGGTCGAGACGAGCGACGCGCTCGTGCTCGACGCGCTGGTCCGCGCGCTGGCCTTCCTGCGGTCCCCGCCGTCGGCGCCCGGCGAGGGGGGCTTCGGCACCGACGACATGGACGCCTGGCTGTGGGGCCTGCGCCATCAGGTGCGCCTCGAATCGCTGCTGATCGGGTTCCTGGGCGATCAGCCGGGCCTCGCGATTCTGTTCAGCAGCTTCAGCATCACGCCGGACAAGCTGCCCCTCGCGCCCGAGCTGCCGGCCGACGACCCGCGCGCCGAGCTGCCGGGTTTCCCCCGAAACGGCGACGCGTACGGGGTGGACGCAGCGCATCCGGGCGTCCGCGCCGAACGCTTCGAGTACCGCAACGGTCCGGTCTTCCGCATGGTCGTGAAGCTCACCCCCGAGCGCACGACGGGCACGGTGGTGCTGCCCGGCGGCCAGTCGGGCCTCAACAGCTCGCCGCACTTCGCCGATCAGGCGGCGCTGTGGCTCGGCAATCAGACGCTGCCGCTGCGGTTCCACACGGACGACGTCGTCGCGGGCGCCACGGGCCGCGAAACGTTCGTGCCCGCGCGGCCCTGACGCGGCGAGCACGATGTGTACCATCGCCGTGCTGCGCGGTGTTCACCGGCAGTTTCCGCTGCTGGTGGTGGCCAACCGCGACGAGGTGCTTGCGCGGGCGTCGACGCCGCCCGTGTTGCACGACGCGGCGCTCGGCATCGTCGGCGGGCGTGACGTCGAAAAAGGCGGCACCTGGCTCGCAGTGCGGCGCGACGGTCTGTTCTGCGGGCTGACGAACAAACGCCCCGAGCGCCCGCCGAACCCGGACGCCCGCTCGCGGGGGGAGGTCGTGCTGGCGGTGCTGCGGGCGCCGGACCCGCACGCGGCGGCCGAGCTCGTGGCCTCGCTGTCGCCGGCCGACTACAACGGCTTCAACCTCGTCTTCGGCGACGCGAACACACTCTTCTCGGCCTCGGTCTGGCCCTGGCTGCCGGGGCCTGAGGTGACGCCCGTCCCGGCGGGCGTGCACGTCCTGCCGACGTCGCGCCTCGACGCCGAGGACTACCCGAAGGTCGCCCGGTTGGCCGCCGCGCTGCGCCATCCGGCCGTGCCCGGCGAGGACTGGCCCGCCCTGCGTGCGCGCTTTCAGGCCGCGCTGGCCGATCACACGCACCCTGCGCCGGCCGAGCTGCCCGCCGCGCCGCCCGGCACGCCGTTCGACGCCGCCACGCTCGCCGCGCTCGACGCGGTGTGTATTCACCTGCCGACCTATGGCACGCGGTCGTCGACGCTGCTCGCGCTCGCCCCCGGCGCGGTGCGGCACGCCGAACACTGCGAGGGGCCGCCGTGTCGAGGGGCGTTCGTCTCGTTCGCCGGGTTGGTCGCGGCGGGGTAGGTCGCACCGCGCGCGTGGGAACGCGCGGGCGAACGACGCTGTCACGCGAATGCAGCGCGGCCGCCCGCGTTCTGCCACTCGGCGGGGGCAGAGTGCGGCCCGACAGGACCTCGCGACGCTGCCCCGGAGGACGAGATGCCCGCACCCGAAACGCCTTTCACCGCCACTGCCCCTCGCGCCCTCGAACGCCCGGCGGCGCGCACGGACATGCCCCTGCCGCTGCCCCTTCGGCTCGTCCAGCGGGCGGCGGGCCTGATCGGCGCGGCGCGGACCGTGCCTCGGACGGAACACCCGCGCGCCGCCGCCCGCGCACTCCGGATCGCGTTGCGCGGACTCGCCGACGTGCACGGGCTCGACATTCGTCGCGTCGGTGAGTTCCCGAGCGGGCCGTTCCTGGCGATCGCCAACCACCTCGGTGTCCTCGATCCGGTGGTGATTGCCAGCCTGGCGGAGTGCGCCCCCGTCGCGAAGGCCGAGGTCTTCTCCTGGCCGTTCATCGGCGGCGCGCTCGCCCGGGGGGGCGGCATCCGGGTCGTGCGGGGCGACGTCGAAAGCGGTGCGAGCGCCTTGCGCCAGATGCGCGCCCGCTGGGACGCGGGAGTGCCCGTCCTGCTGTTTCCCGAGGGGACGACGACCCGCGGACCCCTGCCCGGGCCGTTCATCCCCGGCGGCATCGCGTTGGCCGCTCGTCTCGGCGTTCCCGTCGTCCCGGTCGGCCTTTCGTACGACGACACGCGCCTCGTCTGGGTCGACGATACGCCCTTTCTGTCGCACTACGTCCGCCTCGCGGCCGGACGCCGGCACGGTGTGACGGTCCGGGTCGGCGCCGTGCTGCGCACCCCTCGGGACGCGAGCCCGGAGGTCCTCGCGCGTCGTGCGCGGAGTGCCGTCGCAGCGCTGTGCGCCCTGCGCTGAGGGTCGGCGCCGGCGAACGGAATCGGCGAACACTCGTTGCACAACCGTCACCTCCGCGAACACGTCCGTCTCATCGCTTTGTCATCGTGCCCTCGTCGAAAGTGCCCCTCGGGCCTTTCGGTGAGCCAACCAGACGACGATGGAGGACTCCCATGAGACATCGTGGACGCGAGACGAGCTTCGAGTACCACGAGCGACCCGGGCTCGGGCTCGATGCCTCGCGGCTCGACCGCATGGTCGCCGAGCTCCGGACCTGCGCGAGTCACTGTTTTCCCGAGCTTCCCTCGTATCAGTGTCTCCTCGGGACGCGCGCGGCCCTCGAGGACAAGATCATCACCGTCGCGCGGGACGCCGACGGCACGATGATCGGCTTCTGTTCGGCGGTGGTGTTGCCCATCCGCGGGGTCGGCGACGTGCTCCACCTCGGACTGACGTGTGTGTCCCCGTTTGCTCGGGGACGCGGCCTGACGCACCGGCTCACGGGTCGACTCGTGACGCGGTTCCTTCTGCGGCATCGGCCCTTCGGGCGCCTGTGGGTGACCAACGTCGCCTGCGTTCTCTCGAGCCTCGGCAACGTCGCGTTGCACTTTCGCGACGTCTTCCCGGCGCCGGGCGGGCCGGAAGTACCGAGTCGAACCCATCGGCTGATCGCCGAGGGCATTCACCTGCACCACCGTGCCGACGCGTTCATCGACCCCGCGGCGGTCTTCGACGGGGCCTCGTTCGTGTTCCGGGGCAGCGTCGCCGGCACGATGTTTCAGAAGCGCGCGGACGACACGCGGTTTCATCACCGCGACGCCGCCCTGAACGCATACTACGCCGCCCGCCTGGACTTCGACGCCGGCGATGAGGTGCTTCAGGTCGGGTGCGTCACCCTCGGCGACGGCCTCGCGGCCGGCCTTCGCGCGGCGCGAAGCGCCCTGGAGCGCGGACTGTCCGGCCGGCCCCGCCTGCAGGGAGACGCCGCGTGAGCGCCGTCGTGGACTTCGAAAGCGCCCGCCCGGTGTTCTCGTTCCCGAGACCGCATGTGCAGACGCCGTGGGTGCCCGCGACACTTCGACTCGGGGGCCACGCCCGTTGCCGCGTGATGGGCGTGCCCCTCGGCCACGGAGCCGGCGTGCCCGGTGCCGAGCTCGGACCGGCGGCGCTGCGGATCGCGGGGGTCGGTGGCGGCGCGGCCGTGCCGTTTCGCGATGTCGGTGACCTGCCCGTGTCTTTCCTGAAAGCGCGGACCCCGGCGCTCGCGCGGCTCGAGCGCGCGCGGAGTGTCGCCGCGACCTGCACGCGCCTGGAGGCCGCCGTGCGCGGCGCCATCGCCGAGGGGGAAGTGCCCGTCGTGCTCGGTGGCGATCACGCGCTGGCGGCGGGCTCGGTTTCGGGCGCGGCCCAGGCCGTGCGCCAGGCCGGGGGACGCCTCGGGGTGGTCTGGATCGACGCGCACGGCGACGCCAACACACCGGAGACGTCTCCGTCCGGCAACCTGCATGGCATGCCGCTCGCGGCGCTGCTCGGGGCGTTCGATGCGCCCTTCGATCACCTCGTCGGGCGCCCGGCGACGTTGAACCCCGAGGACGTCGTCATGGTCGGGGTGCGTGATCTCGATCCCGGCGAGCGCGCGTTTCTCGACGGCGCCGGCGTTGCGCGGGTGGGTCCCCGGACGGGCCGCGCCCTCGCCGGCGCGACGCTCGGGGCGTTGCGGCACTGCACGCACATCTACGTCAGCTTCGATGTCGACGGGCTCGATCCGGACGCGGCGCCGGGTACGGGCACCCCCGCGCAGGGGGGGCTGACGCCCGAGTCATTGGCGGGTCTCTTCGCGGCGCTCCGGCGCGACGGGCGGGTCTGTGGCCTCGAGGTGGTCGAGGTCAACCCGGTGCTCGACGTCCGGAATCGCACGGCGCGGACCGCGGCGGCGGTGCTCGAGCCCTTGTTGGGGGACTGACCGGGTCGCGCGTCACGAAGTCGTTGCCGCGGGCTCGCAGAAACGTCGCGATGGACGCGCACCGTGGGCGCCATGGCTCGCCTGCTCGTGTGTGAAGACGAACGCGATCTCGCCGGCGCGCTGCGCTGGCACCTGGAGCGCGAGGGGCACCGCGTCGTGGTCACCGGTGACGCGCGCAGCGCTCTCGAGGCCGCGCTGCTTGCGCCACCGGAGCTCGTCATTCTCGACTGGAACCTGCCGGATCGACCGGGGACCGCCGTTCTGCAGGCGCTGCGGGCACAGGCGACGACGCGCGATGTCCCCGTCCTGATGCTGACCGCCCGCGACGCCGAGATCGACCGCGTGGTCGGCCTCGAGCTCGGTGCGGAGGACTATGTCGTCAAGCCCGTCAGTCTGCGGGAGCTCGCGCTCCGGGTCGCCGCGTTGCTCCGGCGGGCCGGGCAGACGCCCCCCGAGACGCTCTTCGCCGCGTTCGGTCTCGTCGTCGACCCGAAGAGCGAATGCCTCGCGACACTCGACGGCAAGCCCGTCGTGTTCACCTGGCAGACCGAGGCGATCCTGCGGGCGCTCGCGCGCACCCCGGACCTGCCGGTGCCCCGCGACCGCCTGCTGCGTGCGCTCCATGGGGTCGAAACGGACGTCGGCGCGCGAACCATCGACCAGTGGGTCATGAAGCTGCGAGAGCAGCTCGGGCACGCCGCGCAGGCCGTCGAGACGGTCCGCGGCGTCGGCTACCGATTGACCGGTCGCCCTGCATTGCCCTGCCCCGATTCTGTCACGACGTCGGCACGGAATCGCTGAGAAGGGCCGCCACCCTCTGCGCGCTCGCCCCGCAAGCCCGTTGAGGAGATGCCATGTCCCGCACGCACGTCGTTCTTCGAGTCGCGATCCTGACTCTGTTTGCCGCGGCGCCGGCCGGCTGCGGGCAGGACGACGGTGTCGATGAATCGTTGCAGCCTCCGCAGCCGACGCTCGACGCGAGCGTCCTCGGCGGCACCGGCGGAACGGCCGGCGGCGGCTCGGGTTCGGTCATTCCCGGCGCCGTGGTCCGCATCAACGAGGTCATCCGTCAGGACGGCGCGCCCGATCTCGTCGAGCTGCTGAACCGGAGCCCGGCGGCCGTGGACCTCGGCGGGTGGCAGGTGACGGACGATCCGTCGGGGGCGCCCGGCAAGGCTGCGCTGCCCGCGGGCACGCGCATCGAGGGGGGCGCGCTGCTCGTGCTCACCATCGACGACGCGACGGTGGGGTTCGGCCTCGGGGGCGCCGAAGCGTTCGCCCTGTCCCGACCGGATGGCACCCCCGTCGACTCGACCGCCTGGACGGACGGTCAGGCGCCCGTCGGCGCCTCATGGGGCCGGCTGCCCGACGGCGAAGGCCCGTTTCAGACGCTGTTCCGCCCCACGCCCGGCGCCTCGAACGACGCCGGCTCGACACCGGACGCCGGATCGTCGCCGGGCGCGGACGCGGGGGCGACCGCCGGCGATGCCGGTGCCCCGCCGGACGCGAACGTGACCGACGCCGCGACGACGCCGCCCGCCGGCGACGCGGTCGCGCCGGTCACGCCCGCCGGGCCGCTGGTCGTCAACGAGGTCGTCGCCGACGGCCCGGACGGCGACTGGGTGGAGCTGTTCAACCGGGGGGACGCCCCCGCGCCGCTCGATGGCTTGCACCTGACCGACGACCCGGACGCCGAGCCGTTCGCCTACCCGCTCCCCGAAGGCACGACGCTCGACCCGGGCGCCTACCTGGTCGTGCCGGTTTCGGGTGCCGCGACGGGGTTCGGGCTCGGCTCGGACGAAGCGGTCGCGCTCGTCGATGCGTCCGGCGCGGTCGTCGACGTGGCCGACTGGGACGAAGGCGCGGCACCGGCCGGCTCGTCTTTCGGGCGCCTCCCGGATGGCTCGGGCCCCTTCGTGACGCTCGGGCGGCCGACCCCCGGTACGCCGAACACCGACGCGGTCGACCCGCCGCCGCCGCCCGCGGAGATGTGCGGCGACGGCCGCTGTGCGGGGCCGGAGACGGCCACGGACTGTCCGCTGGATTGCGCGCCCGAGACGGGCCTCGTCGTCAACGAGGTGGTCGCCGCCGGGCAGCCCGTCGACCTCGTCGAGCTCTACAACGGGAACAACGAGCCCGTCACGGTCGGCGGCTACTTCGTGTCCGACGACCCGGATGCGGAGCCCGAGCGCGGCGCGCTGCCCGAGGGCCTCGCCGTGCCGGCGCGCGGCTACCTCGTCCTCGAGATCGACACGGACACGGTCGGCTTCCGCCTCGGCGCAGCGGAGTCCTTCGGGCTGACCGACCCCGCCGGGCGGCTCGTCGACCGCACGACCTGGGCCGACGGGGACGCGCCCGAAGGGGGCTCCTGGGCGCGGCGTCCGGACGGCGTCGGGGCGTTTCACCGCACCGAGGTGGCCACGCCCGGGGCGCCGAACGTCGACTGAACCGCGGTCCCGCCCGGTCGCGCCTGTGGTACGCTGCCGCTTCTTCGCTGAACCCAGCCGAACCGAACGGACCCGACGGTCGAGACGGACCCGCACGTGCCCATGCGCAAAGCCCACCCCGGAACACCTGCGACCCGCTCCCCGGGCGGTTTCGCCCGCCTGACGGCGCTCGCTCTGCTCGCCGTCTTCCCCGTGCTTCCGACGGGGTGCGCGACGGACGACGACTCTCCGGGCGCCGGAGCGGCGACGGGCGGAACGGGCTCGGGCGGCGGCGCCGGCGGCGATGGTGCCGGGGCGCCCGACGCCGGTGATGGGACGGGTACGCGCGATGGCGGCCGGGATGCCGCGCTCGCGGTCGATCCGGACGACGGCGTGCCGCCGGATCCGGCGCAGTACGACGCCCGGGCCATCTATCGCGACCAATGCGAAAACTGCCATGGCCCGCACGGCGAGGGCGGCGCCGGGCCGGCTCTGACGCGTAGCTATCAGGTCGGCTATCTGGCCGAATACATCGACGCGCGCATGCCCCTCGGCAACCCGGAGCGGTGTGATGCCGGGTGCTCGGCCGCCCTGGCCGAATACATCCTGAGCGACCTGCTCGCGGCCCCGCCGCCCGACTGCGCGAGTCAGCCCCCGGGCGCGCGGGCGCTGCGCCTGCTCACGCGGCGGGAGTATCGCAACACGATTCGCGATCTGTTGCGACTCGGCGGGGCGTCGTCCGGGCCGCCCGGGGGCGCCGCGTGTGACGCGCTCGCCGACTGCGACGCCGCGCGGGAAAGCTGTGTGGACGCGGTCTGCGTCGACGACGCCTGCGAGGTGCACACGTTCCTGTTCGACGCGGCGGCGGCCGGGCGCGCGCCGAACACCGTCCACGTCGCCGGCAGCTTCAACGGCTGGCCGGGCACCGTGGCGGGCGGCGGCTGGCCCCTGACGTACGACGCGGCGTTGCAGCGCTGGGTGCTCAAGCGGGCCGTCCCCGACGGCGATCACAGTTACAAACTCGTGCTCGACGAGCGCGAATGGCTGACGGATCCCGGCAACCCGGACCGCGCGCCGGATGGCTTCGGAGGCGAGAACTCGGTGCTGCGACAAGCGTGCGCCGGCGCAGCGCCGGGCGGCTCCGGTGCCGGGGTCGACGAGAACGCGCTGGCGGTCGAACTGGCGGCGCTGACCCGCGACCTGCCACCCGAGACGCGGCCGCGGGGCTTCGGGTTCGAGGCGCACGCGACGGCCGGCGTGGCGACGTCGAACCACGTCGAGGCCTGGCTCGGCGCCGCGCAGTCCGTCGCCGCCCGTGTCGCGGCGCAGCCTTCCCGTTTCGCGCCCTGCCTGGGCGGGGCCGACTGTCCGGAGCAGTTTCTGGGTGACTTCGGCCGGCGCGCGTTCCGCCGTCCGCTCACCGCCGACGAGACTTCGCGCTACGCGGCCCTGTGGCGCGCGCAGCCGTCCGACGCCGACGGCCTGGCCGCCACGGTGGAGGCGCTGCTGGTCTCGCCCGGATTCCTGTATCGATCGGAGCTCGGCGAAGAGACGTCGCCGGGTGTGTTCCGCCTGACCCCATGGGAGACGGCCGGGGCGCTCTCGTACGCCTTCTGGGCCACGATGCCGGACGACGCCCTGTTCGAGGCGGCCGCGACGGGCGGGCTCGACACCCCGGCCGGGGTCGCCGCGCAGGCTGAACGCCTGCTGGCCGATGTCCGTGCGCGGGAGCAGATCGGGGCGTTCGCGCTGCAGTGGCTGGGGGTCGAGGGTCTCTCGACGCGCGAAAAACGAGCCGATCTCTTCCCCGACTGGAGCCCGGCGCTCGCGACGAGCATGCTCGAGGAGACGCGCCGGTTCGTGGAGGCGGCCGTCTTCGACGAAGACGCCCGATTCGCGTCACTGCTGACGGGGACACACACCTTCGTGGACGCGCGCCTCGCCGCTCTGTACGGCATCCCGGGAGCGTTCGGCGACGCTTTCGAGCGGGCGGACGTGACCGGGCTCGCCCGCGGCGCCCGGGCCGGCGTGCTCGGTCATGCGAGTATGCTCGCGACGACGGCGCATTCGGATCAGACGTCGCCCATCCGCCGCGGTCTGTTCGTGCGCGAGCGCCTGCTGTGCACGGTCTTCGGCACGCCCCCCGCCGACGCCGGCGGCGTGCCCGACGTCGACCCGCAGGCGACGACGCGTGAGCGGTTCCGGCAACACACGGCCGAGGAGCGCTGCGCCGCGTGCCATCGGTACATCGACGACCTCGGCTTCGGGTTCGAGCAGTTCGATGCCATCGGGGCGTTTCGGGAGACGGAGGCCGGTCGGCCCATCGACCATCGCGGCAACCTGAACGACGTCGAGGGGCTCGGTACGGGCACGGACGGGCGCTACGAGACGCTGCCGGCGCTCGGGGCGCTGCTCGCCGAGAGCGAACGGGCCGAGGCGTGTTTCGCGACGCAGATCTGGCGCTTCCACCGCGGTCGCCTCGAGGCGCCCGCAGACACCTGCGAACTCGCCGACGTGCAGGCGGCGTTCCGGGCGAGCGGCGGCGACATTCGCGCGCTGCTCGTCGCCCTGACGCAGACGCCGGCGTTTTCGACGCGCCGGGACGCCGAGTGAAGCCCATGAACCGACGCCAACTGCTCGCCCGCCTCGGCGGGGTCGCCGCCGCGCTGCCTTTCCTGCTCGATCCGCGCCGCGCACACGCGGTCGATGCCCGCGCCCGCCGGGCGATCTTCTTCTACTTCCCCGATGGCATCCCCGGGCGCAGCGCCGACGGCGAGCCGAGCGAGTGGCACTGCACCGGCCGCGAGAACGAATTCGCCCTGAGCCCCGTGCTCGAACCCCTCGGCGGGTTGAAGAACGAGTGTCTGTTCTTCAACGGCTTGTCGATGGGCGCCACCGACGCGGGCAGTCATCCCGGCGGCGCGCAGAAGCTGCTGACGGCGGTCGATCACGGCAACGGCGAGTCCATCGACCACTACCTCGCCCGCACGGTGGGCGGTGGCGCGCCGTTCCGGCACGTCTACCTCGGCGCGATGGCCAACGTGAACAACGCCAGCGGCGACAAACACATCAGCTATCCGGGGCCGGGGCAGAGCATCGCCCCCGAAGACGACCCCGTGCGCGCGTTCGAGCGTTTGTTCGGGGCCGGTGTCGTTGCGCCGCCGGCGCCCGGGCCCGCGCCCGCCCCCGGCTCCGAGCCGCCCCCGGCGCGGCCGGACCGCCGCAAGAGCGTGCTCGACGTCGCCCTCGCCGATCTGAACGCGTTGCGCGGGCGCGTCGGCCCGGCGGAGCGTGCACGCCTCGACATTCACGCCGAGAGCCTGCGCGAGCTCGAGCGGCGCATCGACGCCCTCGCGCCCGAGCGCGACCCCGGTGGCGGCGGCGGTGGTGCCGGTGGTGAGCCAGGGGCCGCCCCGACGTGCGATGCGCCGTCGCTTTCGGCCGGCGATCTGAACCCGGGGCTGCTGTACGCGCCCGAGCGCTTCCCGGACATCCTTCGGCTGCAGATGGACGTGCTCGTCCAGGCGATGGCGTGCGGTCTCACCCAGGTCGGTGTCATCCAGTGTTCGGTGCACACCAGCGAGCTCATCATGTCGCGGTTCCCGGGGACGGAAATGCACGACCCCGGCTATGACATGCGCAGCCACCAGGCGAGCCACTACGGGCCGCGCCACGACCGCGAACGGCGCGAGTACCGGGACTATGTGGCGCAGCGCCGCTGGTACGTCGCACAGTTCGCGGCGCTGCTCGACGCCCTGCGCGCGCGCCCCGAGGGCGATGGCTCGATGCTCGATTACAGCCTCGTGTTCTGTGGGACCGAGGTCAGCGACGGCAATACCCACCTGCACGACGACATGCCGTTCCTGCTCGCCGGGCGGGCCGGCGGCGCCATCAATCCGGGCCGGCTGCTCCAGTTCGGCTACGAACGACACGGGCGTCTGTTCGTCAGCATGGCGCAGGCCATGGGCGACGGCCTCGGCGCCTTCGGGGACGCGGGGGGCGGACCGTTGCCGGGTGTCCTCGGCTGAGGGCGCCTACACCCCCGGGGCGCGGAGGATGAAACCACCGAGCGCCGAAGTCATCAGATCGGTCTGATGCACGAGGGCGTCCCGCAGGGGCGGGACGGAACGCAACGCCCACTGTGCCTGTCCGTTCTGCCACGCGAAATCCCGGGCGCGGGCGATGGCCCAGAGCGCGGCGAGATCGTCGTACTCGCCGAGCGCGCCGTCGAGGTCCCGCAGCCACCCCTCGAAGAGGGAGCCCTTCGCCTGCGGCTCCGTCTCCGCGAGAATCGCGTTCACCCGCAGAAAGTCGCGGTGCATCGGCGTGTCGTCGTCCGCCGGGCGCCCGAGCTCTTGCCAGACGCGGGTCAGCGCGACGCCCAGATCGCGGTTGATGTGGGCGTTCATGCCGGCGAGCGCGCGGCGCAGGCGCGATGGACCCGGGGCCGCGTGCCGCATGCGGAAGAGCACCTTCCAGGCGCGCGGCGCGTCCTCCGGGGCGGGCCCGAGCCAGCCGCGCACGGCCTCGAAGAAGAGCTCGGCGAAGTGGACGTCGAGGCGCGCGAGGGCCTCGGGGTCCTCCCAGTGCGCCGCCGCCTTCGCCCCGACGGCCTCGGTCGTCAGTCGATAGAGCAACGTGAACGGGTAGAGGCCGTCTTCGGGGCCGATGATGGCCTCGAGGGCGCGCATCCGGGCGATCGCGTCCGGGATGTCCGCCGGCAGCGGTTGATTGAGCAGCGCGAGCAGCGCGGCGTCGACGGGGTGGGGGGCCTGTGGTGTGGTCATGGTCCGAGCCTGCCACGGGCGGGGGTCGGTGGGAAAGGACTCCCGGGCGGGCGGTGTGTGCGTCGGGAACGCTTGTAAGCAACTGGTTACTTGAGTATCGTGCCAGCGCCATGGAGACGCCCCAACCCGCCACCCAGAACCGTCGTCGTCTGATTCGCCTCGCGTTCGGCGCACTCGCACTCGTCTTCGGAGTCGTCACGGTGTCCGAGGGGGGTCACGTCATGTTCGGGGGGCCGGAGGCCCGCGCGGCCGCCGGCGCCATCGTGCCGTTCGTGCTGCCGTTCAACTTTGCCGCCGGCTTTCTGTACGTGCTCGCCGGCGCGGCGACGCTCGCGGATCGGCGTCCCGCGCTCTGGTGGGCGCGCGGCCTCGCATTCTCGACGCTGGCGATCTTCGCGGCGCTCGGCTGGTGGATTTCCGCCGGGCACCCCTACGAGGCGCGCACCGTGGCCGCCATGACCCTACGGTCGGTGTTCTGGATCGGCATGTCGCTGGCCTTGCCGCGTCTGCTGTCGCCGCGGGATGCAGCCGCGCGAGGGCAGCCTTCAGGGTAATCCCGAGTGCCGTCGCGCGCGCCGTCGGTTACGGTGCACGCACTCGGTCGTCGCCCGGAGGTCTCGCGTGCCCATGCCCGCTCACTTACGTTTCAGGGCCTGCGCGGTCGCCTTGGCCACTGTCGCGGGCGTCGGTGCGTGTGACCCGGGCGCGGCCCCGCCATCCGCGGCGGACGCCCGGTTGCCGATGGCCGACGTCGGGCCGGAACAGGACGCTCCCGGCGCGCGTCAGGATGCCGGTCGGCGCAGCTCGGATGCCCATGCGGCGCCCACCGACGCGGCCGCACCGGGTGTGGACGTCGCATGGTCGCCGGCCGACGCCATCGCGCCGCGTGCGGACGCCGCATGGGTGCCCGTCGACGCGGCGTGGGGGCCGGCCGATGCGGCGTTTTTCGAGACCGACGCCGCGTGGGTGCCCGCCGACGCGGCGACGCCGGGTGGGGATGCCGCATGGGGGCCGGCCGATGCAGCGTGGTTCGAGCCCGACGCCGCATGGGTACCGGCCGACGCGGCGACGCCGACGCTCGACGTGTCGGTTTCCGGACCCGACGCGGCGTGGGTGCCGGCCGACGTGGCGTGGTTCGAGGCCGACGCGGCGACGCCGACGCTCGACGTGTCGGTTTCCGGACCCGACGCGGCGTGGGTGCCGACCCCCGACGCGGCGTGGGTCGAGCCGGACGCCGCGATGCCGACGCTCGACCTGTCGGTCCCCGCGCCCGACGCCGCCGCGCCTCCGGCCTGGGAACGACCGCTGCGGGCTTCGGACCTCCCGCCCGCGCAGCTCAACGTGGGGGCGGACACCTGGCGAGCGTGGCTTTTCGCCGACATGATCCGGGGCGCGAGCCTCTGGGTGAAGAGTGCGCGCAACGCCCCGCCGCTCGAGCCCGCCGCCGCCGACGCGCTCGGCGCGGAACTCCGCTTCGACGCGCGCGGCTGGCCCACCAACCTGCCGGCGACGGCCGAACTCGAGGTGCAGATCGGCTACTCGACGGGCGAGGCCTTCGACCCGGAGACGAATGCGCTGCGGCCGAGCTACTTGCACGGCGTTTTCGTGCTGACGTGGTCGGGGCGCGGCACCGTCGACTTCCTGAACTCCCGCAACAACGGGCAGGGTTATCACATCTTGCGGCGCGAGCCCGGTCGCATCGTGCTGCGCATGGACAGCGCGGCGCGTCACCCCGTGCTGCGGATTGCCGACGTCGACCCCGCCGATCCCGTGCGCGACGTTCACCTGTGGGCGCCGGCCGCGGACGGCGCGGGCCTGGAGCTGACCGAGGCGTCGGAACTCTCCCCCGGCCGCGTTGCCGGCAGTCTCGAACCGGCACCGGAGGCCGCGCCGCCCCTGTTTCACCCGCTCTTTCTCGCACACCTCGCCGAGGCACCGGACGCCGGTGTGTTGCGGTTTCTGACCTGGCAGAACATCAACGCGCTCGAGGGACAGCCGGCGCTGACGCCGGAAGACCTGCCCGACGCGGATGCGGCGTTCCGCGAGGTCGTCGTGATGGATCGTGCCTACGGGCGTCACGCGGCGCCGGCGGCGCGGGGGCGGCTCGGGTACCCCTACGAGCGGTCGATCGACCTGTGCAATGCGACGGGGCGGGATTGCTGGCTGCAGATCCCGCACACGGCGACGCCCGAGGTCTACCGGGCGCTCGCCCGCATCGCCGCGGCCCGACTGCGGCCCGATCTGCGTCTCTGGGTCGAATACAGCAATGAGATCTGGAACGCGGTCGGCCCGTACCTGCCCCAACGCGATCAGGCCCGCGCGGTCGCCGCCGCGCACTTCGCCGTCGCCCCGGAGGCGGTCACGTTCGCGCAGCTGGCCTGGGGCGCGGGTGCCGTGCAGGCCGAGTGTCTGCGCGTCGTCGAGGACGAGTGGCGCGCGCTCGGGCAAGCGGACGAGCGGCTCATCAACGTGGCGGCCGCCTTTGCCGCCGGACCGGACTACAACCGTCGCGTCGTCGAGGCGATGCGCGAGGTCGATCCGGCGCTGCCCGAGGTGCTGGCGATTTCCAACTACTTCGGTCACGACACGCAGGGGGCGATCTACGCCTTGCACGCCTGGGGCGCGGAGCCCGGTGTCTGGCCGGCGAGCCTCTACGACGCGACGGCGGCCGTCGTCCGCCGGGCGCTCCACCGCGATTTCCCGACGTGGCAGCAGAACGGGGAGATCGCCCGCGCCGCCGGCCTGCCGCTGGTCTCGTACGAGGGCGGCCAACACATGCTGCCGACGGGGTACGGGGACTGGAACGACCCGGAGAGCGTCGACTTCATGTATTTCATGTACGACTTTCAGCGCTCGCGCCGGATGGGTGAACTCTACCGCGAACACTACGCACTCTACGCCGCCGCCGGCGGGCGCACGCCGAGTCAGTGGTGGGACGTCGGCACCTACAGCTTCTTCGGATACTGGGGCGCAAAAGAGTATGTGTGGCAGACCCCCGAAGAGACCCCGAAGTGGGCTGCGTTCGCCGAATGGGGGGCCCTCAACGGCGGCGTCCGGGCCCCGCACGACCCGCAAGGCACCCGACCCGCGCTCGAGCCCGCGTCACTCCGGGCCGAGGCGGGGCAGGCCTTCGAAGCGGTCCTGCAGGCGCGCGGCGGCGATGGCCCGGTGACACTCGCTCTGCTCGGGGGTGCGCTGCCCGACGGCGTCGTCCTCCTCGACGAGGGCGCCGGTCTCGGGCGGCTCCTCGGCGTGCCGGCCGATGCCGGGACCTACCGCTTCGTCGTCCGCGCGCTCGACGCCGACGGCGATCCGGACGACCGCCGGTACGAACTGACGGTCGACCCCGAGGGCGTCTCGGAGAGCTCGCTGGTCGTCTTCCGCGGGGCGGAGCTACCGGCCTCGCTGCAGGCGGACGGGCGACCGAACGGCCGTTACGACCCGGTCGTTCGCCCCGTCTCCCTCGACGACGGCGCCCGCATCTGCGAACCGATGACCCGCGGCGACGGTGCGGCCCCGCTCTTCGACCGGGAG
The DNA here is from genome assembly GCA_023150895.1 of Myxococcota bacterium. Classification (GTDB taxonomy): domain Bacteria; phylum Myxococcota_A; class Bradymonadia; order UBA7976; family UBA1532; genus CAINDO01. The sequence goes on from JAKLJY010000096.1 coordinate 17,505, forward strand.
TTCAACGGCGGCTCGAACCGGCTCGCGCCGACGAGCCCGCTCAACGCTTTCGGCGGGTGGTGTCTGACGGCGCTCGACGGCGACACCCGCGTCGGACCCCCGGACATGAACACATGGGTCGGCCTGCGGGAAGGTGCGTTCAAGGCCTGGATGGGGGATCTCACCGGCCCCGCCGCGTTCGACCTCGTCCTGTTGTGGCAGGCCTCGCAGTTCGGTGCGCTGCCCGACGCGGACGGGCGCTTCGCCTTCGGGCCGGACGCACCCACGTCGACGCTGCAGATCGACCTGTCGGCCATCGTCGGCGACGGCACGAACGAGCTGCGTTTCGTGGTGCAGAACGGCGACCGCCTCTTCATATCTGAGGCGGCGTTCACGGAGCGGTTCCTCGGCGACGGCGTGTTCCGCCTCGAACGCTTTTCGGGGAGCGGCGAGCCGGGCCGCCGATGGGCCGAGATCGCGCCACCGGAGAACAACGACATGGCGATGCCCGATGCCGACCGGCTCGACTTCGCCGCCATGACCCTCGACGACGTGCGCGCCGTCGGAGTATTCTACCGAGGCACGCGATGGCGCTGGAACTTCGCGTTCGACTTCGTGCGCTTCTTCGCCCTGGGGCGTGGGGGCTGAGCTTCCAACGGACACGAGAACCGGGTATCCGGGGCTGGAGACATGTCGAGCAGATGCACACCATGAATCGATTTCTTCGTTCGTCCCTTTCGATCACACGACCCATCGCGCTGTTCGGCGCCACCGCATGCCTCGCTCCGGCCTGTGATTCGGACCCGGACGCGGGGACAGACGCGGGCGCACCCGTCGGCGGCGAGGCGGGCGGCGGGGCGGCGGCGGGCGGTACGGAGCCCGGGGCGGGGGGCGAGTCGGGGGCGGACGGTACGGAGTCCGGCGCGGGGGGCGCGGGGGGTGAGTCGGGCGACGGGTTGCTCGCGATTGTCGCTGCTTGTGCAGCTCAGTCCGTGGCGGGCCTGTGCAGTTGCACGACGTGGTACCTCGCGCCGCCGATGCCCCCGAACATGAAGGCCATCCTCGACGGCGGCTGTGTGGAGAGCGGGGGGATGCCCGTCGAGGTGTGCTCCGGCGACAACGCCATCGGTCAGTGCGAGCAGTCGGATGGCACGTTCATCATCCACCGATTCTACTTTCAGGACGGCGACACCTGTCCCGGGGGGGCCGCCGACTGGCAGGCGATGTGCACCGCGACGGGCGGCGAGTGGCAGTGACGGCCCAGGCGACGCCATCGTCGGCCCTCGACCACGTTGCCCGGCGCGCGCCGACGGGCTAGGGTGCGCGCTCCCCGTCTCTCCAAGATACCGATCCGGAGCCCGCGCGTGCGCACTTCGACACCGCTTCGCCTCGCCGTGGCCGCGCTGGCGCTCGCCGCCTGTGGCGGTAAGGCCCCGCAGACGTCACCGACGACCGACCCGCCGGCGGAAGACGCCCCGGTGCTGCTCGACCCGCCCGTCGAGCCGAACCCCGTGGCGTTCGATGCCCCCTTGCCGGTGGCCCCGGCCGTCCTGATCCGGGACGCGGAGGTCCTGACGGCGACGGGCCTTCACTGGAAGCAGGGCTGGCTGCGCCTGAAGGACGGCCGCATCGCCGCGCTCGGTGAAGGGGCCGCGCCGGCGCCCGCCGAGGGCGAGACGGTCGTCGACGCCCGCGGTCGGTTCGTCACGCCCGGCATCATCGACACGCACTCGCACCTCGGCGTCTACGCGTCTCCGGGCGTCTGGGCGCACGCCGACGGCAACGAGATGACCAACCCCATGACCCCCGGGGTCCGCGCCGAGGAGGCCTTCTGGCCGCAGGATCCGGGCCTCGAACGCGCCCTCGCGGGGGGCGTGACGACGCTGCAGATTCTGCCGGGGAGCGGCAATCTGATGGGCGGGCAGGGGACGATTCTCAAGCTGCACCCGCGCCGCGAGGCCGCCGCCATGCGGTTCCCGGGCGCGCCGGTCACGCTGAAGATGGCCTGCGGCGAGAACCCCAAGCGCGTCTACGGCGAGGGCAAGGGCGCCATGCCCATGAGTCGGATGGGCAGTCTGTACCTCGTGCGGCAGAAGTTCCTCGAGGCGCGGCGCTACAAACTGCGCTGGGACCAGTGGCGCAAGAAGCCGTACGAGCTCGACGCGAAGACGGGCGCGAAGAAGCCGTTGAACCCGCCCGACCGCGACCTGCACCTCGAGACGCTCGCCGGCGTGATGGCAGGCGAGATTCTGCCGCAGATCCATTGCTACCGCGCCGACGAGATGCTCCTGCAGATCAAGCTCTCGCACGAGTTCGGCTACAAGATTCGCAGCTTCCACCACGCGCTGGAGGCCTACAAAATCGCGGACGTCCTGGCGCGGGAGCGCATCTCGGTCAGCACCTGGGCCGACTGGTGGGGCTTCAAGATCGAGGCCTGGGACGCCGTCGAGCAGAACCTCGCCCTCGTCGAGGCCGCCGGCGGCATCCCCGTGCTGCATACGGACAGCCCCGAGGGCATCCAGCGCATGAACCAGGAAGCCGGGAAGGCCATGGCGTCGGGTCGTGCGGCAGGCCTCACCGTGACGGAGGATCAGGCCCTGCGGTGGATCACGGCCAACCCGGCCTGGGCGCTGGGGGTCGAAGCGCAGACGGGCACGCTCGAGGCCGGCAAGATGGCCGACGTCGTCATCTGGGACGCCCACCCCTTCAGCGTCTATGCGCACGCAGAGCAGGTCTACGTCGACGGCCACCTGCGCCATGACCGACGTGCGGGCGCCCCCCGGCGCGCCCCCTGGAGCGATTTCGAGGTGTACCGATGAGCCTCAGCGCCGCGTTTCTCTCCGCCGCCATCGCGCTGGTCGGCGCCACGGTCCACGTCGGCCCGGCCGACCGACCCGCCCTCGAGAACGCCACCGTCGTCTTCGACGGGCAGAAGATCCTCGCGGTCGGCGTGAATGCGCCGATTCCGCCCGGGGCGACGGTCATCGACGCCCGTGGCAAGATCGTCACGCCCGGCCTCTTCGACCCCTACACGCAGCTCGGCCTCGTGGAGATCGGCGCCGTCGACGAGTCGAACGACGTCGACAACGGCGGCGATCCCGTGCGGGCGGCGCAGCGCGTCACCGACAGCTACAACCCCGAGAGCGGGGTCATCCCCGTGCAGGTCGCCCATGGGGTGACGACCGTACTGGTCGCGCCCGGGGGCGGCTTCATCGCCGGCCAGGCGGCCATCTACGACCTCGACCGCACCGAGACGGACACCGGGCTCGCGCGGCCGTCGGTCGGCCTGCCGGTGGGGATCGGCGGCGCCCACGGCGCGAGTCGCGGCGCGGCGCTCGTGCGCCTGCGCGAGCTCCTCGACGACGCCGCCACGTACGCCCGGAACAAGGCCGCGTGGGAAAAGGCCCAGTACCGCGACTTCACCGCTTCGCGGCTCGACCTCGAGGCGCTGCAGCCGGTCCTGCAGGGCAAGACGCCCCTGCTCGTGTCCGTGAACCGTCGCTCGGACATCGAGGCCGTGCTCGACCTCGCGATCGAGTTGAAGGTCCGCGTCGTGCTGGTGGGGGCGGCCGAAGGCTGGCAGGTGGCCGCCCGCCTCGCGCGGGAGAAGATCCCGGTCATCGTCGACCCCGTCGAGAACGCCCCCGAGAGCTTCGACAAGCTGGGGGCCCGGGCCGACTCGGCGGCCGTGCTCGCGAAGGCGGGCGTGCCGGTGCTGCTGTCGACGTTCTCGGCCCACAACGTCCGCAAGTTGCGGCAGTGGGCCGGCAACGCCGTCCGCGAGGGGCTGCCCCACGCGGTGGCCCTCGAGGCCGTCACCCGTCGTCCCGCCGTCGTCTTCGGCCTGCCGGACCACGGCACGCTGGAGCCCGGTCGAGTCGCCAACGTGGTCGTCTGGAGCGGCGATCCCTTCGAGACGACCACCGTTGCGGAGCACGTCTTCGTTCGGGGGCGCGCCGCGGCCGGTGACCATCGGCAGAAGCGACTGCTGGAGCGCTACAGAACCCTGCCGCCCGCGCGGTAAAGGTGGTATAAGGCCGCGCCAGTCGCAGTTCCCATCGCATCGGAGTGGATTCATGGCAGAGCAGCAGTTCTCCCCCGGTCTCGCCGGGGTCGTCGCCGGCAAGTCCGAGGTCGGTCTCGTCAATGGCACGGACGGCATTCTCCTGTATCGCGGGTACCGGGTCGAAGACCTCGCCGAGCACTGTACGTTCGAAGAGGTCGCCCACCTGCTGCTCGTCGGCAAGCTGCCGAACGCCGCCGAGCTCGCGGCCTTCGACGCCGAGCTGAAGGCCCGCCGCGCGCTGCCCGAGGGCATCCTCGACATCCTCCGGGCGCTGCCGAAAACGACGCATCCCATGGCCGCCCTGCAGGCCGCGACGGCCGCCCTGAGCGGCTTCTACCCCGCCCTCGATGCCGGGGATCGCAAGGCGAGCTGGGAGGGCATTCTGCGCCTGACCGCCGGCATGCCGACGATCGTCGCCGCCTTCCACCGCATCCGGCAGGGCCTGCCGGTCGTCGCCCCGGACACCAGCCTGACGGCCGCCGCCGACTTCCTCACCATGCTCAACGGCGAGCGCCCGACGGAGAAGGCCGCGCGCCTCTTCGACGTCTGCCTCGTGCTGCACGCCGAGCACGGCTTCAACGCCAGCACGTTCACCGGCCGCGTCGTCGGCTCCTCCCTCGCGGACATCTACGCGTCGATGTCCGCGGCCGTCGGCTCGCTGTCGGGCCCGCTGCATGGCGGCGCCAACGAAGAGGTCCTCGTCCAGCTGAAGACCATCCCGTCGGCGGCCGAGGCGCCGGCCTGGCTCGACCACATGATCGAGACCAAGCAGAAGATCATGGGCCTCGGTCACCGGGTCTACAAGGTCAAGGACCCCCGCGCGGGCATCCTGCAGCGCATGGCCTCCGACCTCTTCTCGACGCAGGGCAGCACGCCGCTCTACGACATCGCCCACGCCATCGAGAAGCACGCGGCCGTGCGTCTCGGGCCGAAGGGCATCTGGCCCAACGTCGACTTCTACAGCGGCCTCGTCTACCAGAAGCTCGGTCTGACGGTCGATCTCTTCACCCCGATCTTCGCCATCGCCCGCATCGCCGGCTGGTCCGCCCACTGGCTCGAGCAGATGCAGGACAACAAGATCTATCGCCCGGATTGCATCTACGCCGGCCCCCACGACGTCTCCGTGCCGGCCATCGGCGACCGCTGATCGACCACCGGCGGGTGCATCGAGACCCGCCAAAGCTGGATTTTCCCCGCGAAATCTGCGAAAGACCGGCCGTGGACCGCTACGAGTTCTACACGCGGCTGCCCCGGAGCGAGCCGGGAGGCGTGGCCTTCACCAACGCCTACTTGACGGCGGTGCCGATCAAGGCGGTCGATCGCGTCCTCGACCTGGGGTGCGCGGGCGGTGATCGCGCGACGTGGATCGCCCGCTCGCGCGGTTCGCGGGTCGTGGCCCTCGACTCGGACCCCCGCTACCTGGGGACGGTGCGGCGCAAGGCCTACGAAGGCGGCGCCGGGCACCTCGTGCTGCCGGCCGCGGCCGACTACCGCAACCTGCCGTTCCCGGACAACACGTTCAAGGTGGTGCTGGCCGAGGGCTCGGCGATGGCGCTCGGGCTGAAGCAGGCGCTCACCGTCTGGCGCCGGGTGGTCATGCCCGAGGGGCACCTGTGCGTGACCTATCCGGGGGTGGTCAACAAGGACGCCCCGCCCGAGGTCCGGCAGCCGCTCGAGAAGCGCATGGTCGACCCCCTCGGCACGCTCGGCGAGTACCATGCGGCCGTGCGGGCCGCGGGCTTCGAGCTCGTCCATCAGGTGCCCCTGCAGACCGAACTTTGGGAGCAGTTCTACGCCGAGTCCATGCGGCATGCGTGGGCGCTCGTGGCGTCGAACGAGGCGCGCGAGGACGATCCCCAGATCCGTGCGGTGCTGGCAGAAGCCCAGTGGTTCCGCACTTTTGGGCGCTCTCGCGTCTTCCTTCAGGCCATGGTCTTGCGCCGCGTCCGCTGAACGCTGTACGCAAGCCCCGACACTCGGTCCCCGGCCTGCGCCGGCGCTCGCCGGCGGCCGAGCCCGCTTCGCACACTTCCTGAGAACGATGAGGTTTTGCATGCGTGCACCGCACCGCAGCACCCGCGCCCTGTTCGCGCTGTCCACCGGCCTGTGGTTTTCGGCCTGCGGCGGCGATGACGGCGGCGGCGGCGAGTCCGTCACCCCAGGCGATGAAGACGCCAAGGTCCGCCCCATCGAGGACGCCGGCCCCGAGCCGGACGCGGTCGTCGGCGGTGCCGGCGGCGAAGGCGGCGAAGGCGGCGGCGGTGCCGGCGGCGAGACCGGGGGCAGCGGCGGGGCCGGCGGCGAGCCGGTCGTCCGCCCCGTGCAGAGCTGCGAGCAGGCCTGTCGGGTCTTCGAGGACTGCGGCCAGATCGAGGTCTGGAACGGCATGATTGCCAACTGCCTCGAGGCCTGTGCGCCCGTCGAGGACGACCCCCGCACGGTCAACTTCTTCAACTGTCTCGCCCTCGCGTCGTGCGAAAACGTCGGCACCTGCATGCCGCCGGAGCCCCCGCCGCCCAACTGTGCGGACGTCTGCGAGGCCATCGACGCCTGCGACGCGGAGTTCACCCTGCCGGCCGGGCTGCCCAACGTCGGCGAGTGTTCGAACGCCTGCACCGACGCGACCCTCGGTCCCCTCGTCACGCGGTGCGGGGCCCCCATCCTGGCCGGCACCTGCGATCCCGGAGACTTCGATCGGTGCCTCCTCAGCGGGCGCTACAGCGAGTGTTTCGACACCTGCAGTCGCCTGAACGCCTGCGGGGACGCGGGCGCGGCCGACGTCGTCGCCTGCACCCTCGCCTGTGACGAGACCACGCGGGGCGACGCCCTCGTCGCGCATCGCCAGGCGCAGCGCAACGCGTGTGTCGCTCGTGCGAACGCCGACTGTGACGCCATCGCGGCCTGCGGTGCACCGGCCGTCCGCGAGATTGTGGGCGAGGCCTCGCTCGAGGACCTCTGCGCCGCCAACGCCGACTGCCCCCTGTTCGCGGCCGAGACCTGCGTCGACGACGCCCGGGCCGTCCTCGAGGGGCTCGCAGACAACAGCATCGACTGTCTCGTCGACCACCTGACCGGGTCGTGTGACGACGGCGAACTCTTCCGCTGCTTCCGACCGGCCGGCGGCGCCAACGCCGATTGTGACGATCATTGCCTCGTAGGCACGCTCTGCAACGTCTTGCCCGCGGGTCAGACCGAGGGCGTCTGCGTCGAGGAGTGCAACGCGGTGGTCGCGGGGCAGGGGACACCCGATCAGCAGGTCGCGCTCGAAGCCGCGCTGCTCTGCGACGAGGGGCTGACCTGTGCCGACGTGCAGGCCTGCCGCGGCGCGGGCGGACCGGCGGATCAGTGCGACGAGACCTGCGCGCGGGAGACCGAGTGCGGCAGCCCGGAGGACGCCGGCGCCTGCCGGGCGCGGTGCCTCGACCGCTTCGCCTCCGACCGCAGCCGCGCCGAGCGCGCCTGCGTCGCCGCCGCCTCGACGTGCGAGCAGGTCGGGCTCTGCCTGCCGCCGCCGCCGCCGCCCTGCGAGCGCCTCTGCGCCCTTCTCGACCCCTGCGACCTCGGCGGTTCCGACTGCGCGACGGCCTGCGACAACGCAGATCTCGCCGATCCGTCGACGTTCCTGCCCCGCGTGGCCTGCGACGCCTCCACGGATCGCTGCTCCGCCCGGGCGATCTGCGAAGGGGGTGACCTGAGCGGTGGCGTGGCGTGTCTGGCGTGGTGCCGGACGTCGCTCGAATGCGCCGGCGGGGACGCCGCGGGCATGCTCGATTGTGTCGAGGCCTGTGGCGCGGGCCTCGGCGGTGCCGCCGGACTCACCTTCGACGGCGCCCGCGCCTGCCTCGAGGCCGCCGGGGCCGATGCGGCGTGCGCCGAACTCCAGGCCTGCGTCAACGACGTCGAGCCGGACGCCTTCTGCCAGGGCTACTGCGAGGGGCTCGACCACTGCCTGCTCACCGAGGGCACCGTCGAGGCCTGCGTGGCGGACTGCCAGGAGCGCACGCTCGAGGCCGACTACCTCGCGGAGGCCGCCTGTACGCTCAACGCCATCCGCCGCGGCGCCGGCTGTGCGGCCGTCGCCGAATGCAACGGGGTGGTCGTGGAGCCCGCGAGCCCGGCCTGCGCGGCGATCTGCGCCGCCGAGCACGCCTGTAACGACGCTCAGGACGTCTTCTTGTGTGAGCGGGCCTGCGTCGTCGACCCCGCCGGCGACGACCTGCGCGCCGTTTGCGCCGGCCTTGCCGCGTGTGAGCGTCTGCCCGAGTGCCTCGACGCCGCCGACACGGCCCCGCAAGGCTGCCTCGACGGCTGTGGCGCCATCGCCGGCTGCGATGGCTTCACGCCGGACGCACCTTTCCCCGACGAAGCGGCGTGTGTCGCAGACTGTGGCGGGCACGCCGTCCTCGAAAACCCCGAATATCCGGCCAATCTGGCGATGTGTCTGCAGGGCGCGGCGGCCAACGCCTGTGACCTCCCCGGCTTCGCGAGCTGCTACCTGACGGCCAACGTCGACCCCATCTGCGTCGAGACCTACAACGCGATGGCCTCCTGCGGGCTCGAGGGCTTCCTCGGCGACCAGGCCGCCTACTACGAGACCTGCATGGCCAACCTGGAGGCCGACGAGGCCGCCACGCTGGCGAGCGCCGAGTGCATCATCGACACGGCCGCGATGGCGATGGGCGACTTCCTGACCTGCGGGCTCGGCATCCTCGCCTGCCCGCCGCCCCCGAGCGGCGGCTTCAACTTCCCGATGTGAACCGCCGGCGCGCGGTGGTGGTCGGGCGCCGTGCCCGGGTCACCGGCCGCGCACGCTGCGCACGTAGTCGACGAGCAGGCGCAGGGCGGCCTGCTCGAGACCCCGCCCGGCCGTGACGGCGTCGTCGTCCGCTCGGGCGGCGATCTGCTCGTTGCGGTAGCCGTCGTCCTGTTCGTCGAGGTCGGCTTCCGCCATCGCTCGCTGCACGTCGACCTCTTGCCCGCGCAGCTCGGCGAGCTGCTCCGCGGCGGCCTGTTCCTCATCGCGCGCGGCACCGAGCTGCGCGGTGCGCGCCGAACGCTCGAGGAGGCAGGCCTCGACGGCCTGGTGGCGCCCCATGAACTCTTTGAAGTCCACGTCGTGGACCCGGCCGCCCGTCATGCCGCGCAGGGCCTCCATCTCGCGGTCGTAGCGGTCGTCGACGAGATCGAGGGCGGCCGCGCAGCGGTCGGCCGAGCGCAGGGCCTCGCGCAGGCGCATCCGCGCGCGCTCCATGGCGGCGGCGATGCGGCGGGCCTGCCGGTTCAGGCGCTCGCGCTGCTCGATGCGGTACCGCGCGGAGGTGTCCGCCTGCTCGCGGCGGTCGTCGGCCTCCCCTTGCGCCTTCAGCAGCGCCTCGCGGGCCACCCCGACCTCGCGCAGGGTGTTGCGGATGACCGCCGGCTGGGCGTCCGACGGCCAGTAGGCGCCGACGTAATGGCAGAGCAGGTCGCTGAACCGGAGCCACTCCCCGGCGCTGCCCGGGGCCGGAATCTCGGGGAACGGGGCGCTCGGCATCGACGGCGCCGGCTCGAAACCGCCGGCGAGCTCGCCGATGCAGGCGTCGACGGCGCCGATGACCGCGGCCGCGTTTTTCGGGCGGCGCTCGCGGTCCTTTTCGAGGCACTGATGCACGAGTTCGGCCACGATGCTCGGGACGTCCGGAGCGACCGTGCGCAGGGCGTCGACCTCGGCGTTGACGTGCCGGGAGACGATGTCCGTCGGGTCATCCCCCTCGAACGGCGGCCGCCCGGAGAGCATGTGGTAGAGCACGCCGCCGACGGCGTAGAGGTCCGTCCGGGGATCGGGGGGCGCACCGGTGGCCTGCTCGGGCGCGAGATACAGGGGCGTGCCCATGATGAACTGCCCGGTGGCCTCGTGCTGGCGCTCGGGGTCGTCGTCGGGCAGTGCGAGAATGCCGAGGTCGATCAGCTTGACGTGATCGGGGTGACGACCGTCCGCGCAGAGGAAGACGTTCTCGGGCTTGACGTCGCGGTGGATGGCGCCGCGTCGGTGCAGCACCTGCAGCGCCTCGCAGATCTGCCGCGTGATGCGCAGGGCGCGCAGGGGCTCGAGGCGTCCTCTGTCTTCGAGCTCCTGCAGCAGATCGTGACCGTTGAGCCGCTCCATCACCAGGAAGGCGCGGCCGTCCGACAGCACGCCGCCTTCGAGCACGCTCACGAGGTGCGGGTGACGCAGTCCGCGGCCGACGTTCCATTCCGTCTGCATGCGCGAGACGATGGCCGCGGCCTCGGGCAGATCCGTGCGGCCGACCTTGACCGCGACCCGGCGCCCATCCTCGCGGCGGCGGGCGTCGAAGACCTCGGAGGTGGCGCCCTCGCCGAGCTTGCCGAGCAGCGTGTACCCGAGCCGGAGCAGCTCGCCGGCAATGTTGATGCGGCCGATGGGGCCGGTGGTGGTCGGCTCGCGTTCCATGAGAGCGCCCATATACCACGTCGACGGTTCCCCCGTCCGCCGTTTGGCGTACAATGCGCCGCTGTCCCACGTGTCCGAGGTCCCCCATGAGGCGACGTTGGTGACCCTGCTGTTGGCGCTCGTGATGCTCCCCGTCCTCGGGGGGCTGCGTGCGGCCTTCCAGGTTCTGGTCGCGTGGGTCCTCGGTGCACGGCCCATTCACGTCATCATCGGCATCGGACCCGCCCTCTTGCGCCGCTCATTCGGCGCGGTGCCGTTCGAACTGCGGCTCGTGCCCCTCGGCGGTCACGTGCAATGGGGCAACGAGCCCTATCCGAACCCGCCCGTCGGGCCCTGGGGGTCGCGGTTGGCCCTCACCCTCGCCGGGCCGATCGCGACGGTGGCCCTGGCCGCGTCCGTCTTCTTCGTCCTCCACGTCTCGTTTCAGGCGCGCACGCTCAACGGTCGGCCGGTCTTCACGCGGGTCGTCGACGTCCCGACGGGCGCGGCCGTGAGCGCCGGCCTCCGTCCGGGCGATGTCATCGTGGACGTCGACGGGCAGTCGGTGGAGTACTTCGACGAGATCTCCCAGTTGGTCGGCCGTTCGGAAGGCCGCCCGCTGCAGGTGACGGTCCGGCGGACGCAGCCGGCGTCCGATCCGCCGCGGCTCGGCGTGACGGGCACCCTGGAAGGTCGGGGCGTTCTCGGCCCGGAGGTCGACGAGCGCTGGCTGACGGCGACGCTGACCGTCCCGCCCGATCCCACGGCGGATGGCTACCGCCTCGGCGCGAAACCGAAGGTGGCCCGGCTCGGCAGCGAGTCGTGGCTGTCGGCCATGGGGCACGCCGCCATCGAAACGGCCGCCACGCTCCGGCTCCTTTTCGATCCGAGCCCGCTCGAGCGGCCCGTGCATCCCGCCCCCTCGGACGTGGTCGTTCCGTTGCTGCACCTCTTTGCGACCCTGTGTCTGGTGCTCTTCGTCTTCAACGTGCTGCTCCCGGCCCACGATCTGCACAGGCTCGTGCTGCTGATCCTCGAAGCGCTCGTGCGGCGTCCGCTGTCGCCGCGGGCCGAGATCGTCTGGGTCCGGGTCGAAATGCTGCTGCTCCTCGTGCTCGTCGTGGTCTTTCTCGCCTGGTACGTCGTGCGCGCGATGTCGCCGGGCTGAAGCCACGAGAGGCCGGGGTCAGCCCGGCAGGCGGACCCGGCAGGCGTCGAGCCCGAGCGCCACGCTGATGCGGCGTCGGTTGCGGGCGACGGTGCGATAGGCGGCCTCGAGCAGATGGCTCAGGCCCGGTAGGCGCCCAAGCCAGACCACGAACCGCAGAAGGGGCAGCGCCGCGAGGATCTGAAGCATGCCGCGGGCGCCGCCGAGGACGACCCCCGTCGAGCGGACGTGAACGACGATCTCGACCGCGCGGCGCGCCTCGAGCGCCTCGCGATCCATGCCCGGTGGCAGGGGGAGATCATCGTCGTAGCCGAGGAACGTCAGACGGCGGCCGCGGTCGAGCGGGCGCAGGGCGCGGACCGTCGCCTGGCAGATGCCGCAGTCTTCGTCGAAGTAGACCGCGAGGGCGGGGCCGCACAGGCGTCGGACCCACGCCGGAGGGGGCGAAGGCGTGATCATCACCCGCCAGCGTACCGGATGCGCGGCGCCCGTCAAAACCGGATTGAGGGGTTGACACTGCGGGGGATCGTGTAGAGGATGCGCGCGCTTTTGACACCCCTCACAATCCTCATCCAACCGATGGAGAGCGCTTGAATACGACGATGCAGGACACCCAGGACCTTCAGACCTTCAACGTGATGGTCGGCACCACGACGCAGGTCGTCACCGGCCGCGCCGAGGCCGTGACGCTCGCCAAGTCCCTCTCCCGCGAAGGCAACCAGCGCGTCGCCGTCGAGCGCCAGGACGGCAAGGTCCAGATGATGTTCACCGGCGGCAGCCTCGACAGCTTCAACTGCGAGACCCGCGGGTTCAAGACGGGCGACTGAGACGCCGTGGCCCCTCGGGGCTGCGACCGTGCCTGAGACCGGGCCCCGAGGCCCGGCTCAGCCGCGGACGGCGTGAAAGATGAGACCGGGCAGGTGCGCGAAGCTCGGATCCGTTTCGAGCTTGACGAGCTGCTTCGCGACGGTGTGCACCTGCTTGTTGGTGATGAACCACGGCGGCCGCGGCTTCATGCGGAACGGGCCGTAGATGACGCTCTTCTCCGGCTTGTCGAAGAGATTGCTGTTGTGCACCACGCCGATGCCGCTCTGGATGTCCTGGAGCGTGTGGCCGGGGAATGCACCCCAGGTCGTCTGCCCGAGCGCGTAACTCATCGCCGCCCAGTGGTTGACGGAGACGCTGCCGTAGCGCAGGTCCGCAATGGCCTGTTCGAGGACGCCGCCAAGCGACTCGGCCGTCTTCGGGTGGACGATCAGGCCGGCGTTGAGCGTGCCCCACAGCGTCTCGTTGCAGAACCGCACGGCATTGCGCAGGTACTCCGCGGCGTCCGTGCCGGGCAGGGCCGTCTGGGCCGTCACCCCGCACCAGGACTCCTGCGTGAAGCAGATGTCCTTGGAGTTGCGGGCGTCGACGTTGGGAATGAGCGTCCAGGGGAGAACCCCGGGCTTGCGCGGCCCGATGGGTTCGGCCTGCGGGTGCGCGCCCACGAAACGCTCGTATCGCTCCTCGGCGCCGGGGTAGTAGGCCCGGCGTTGGGGCGCCCGGGCGAGCACGGCGCGCAGGGTGTCCATGAAGGCCTGCTTCTGGCTCCAGCCCTCGTGCAGGATGATGACCTTGCAGGCGTTGCAGTTGAACCCGCCGTTGTTGCCCATCTGCGTGGCGAGGTTCTCGGCGTGGAACTCCATGTCGGCTTTGGACCACGGGCCGGGCACGACGATGACCGGAGAGACGTTGCCGAGCTCGCTCGTGATGCGCTTGTCGACCCGGGGTTGGTCCTTGGCCTTGCGCTCGGCGCCCTCGGGGCCGACGCCGTAGACGATGGCGTCGTGGGTCTTGTCCGAGCCCGTGATGTGGATCTCGTCGATCTCCGGGTGCTGGCAGAGGTACTCGCCGACGTCGCCGCCGCCGTACGCCGTGCGCACGAACCCCAGCTGAATCAGCTCGCCGAAGACCTCTTCGATGAAGGGGCCGAGGTAGTCGTTGACCGGGTTCATCTTGAGCAAGACGACCTGGCCTTCGGCGAAGAGCTTCTGGACCATGTCGAGCGGCCCGATGCTGGCCACGTTGCCGGCTCCGAGCACGAGGGCGACCTTGCCGACGGGGGCCTTCTCTTTGTAGAAGCCCGCCTGGTGGTCCTTGACGGTTGCCGGCGTGACCCCGCGCTGCATCCAGACCTCGGCCCGGAAGCCCTGGTACATCAGCTTCTCGAGGGTGGTCGTCGGGAAGACGTCGACGATGACCTGCCCGTCGCCACGCGTGCGGATGGCGTTCTCCTTCAGGCGAGGGGCGCCGTGGCGCATGACGTCCTCGAGGCCCTGAATGAGCAGGCGAATCGTTCGCGCCTGGGTGACCGGCCCGCCGAGGTACTCCTCACCGACGAGCGGCGAGTCGGCGGGGATGCCCTTGGCCTTGATGGCCGCCTGGACTTGGCGGTCGGCGACCTTGGCGGTGCCGGTCAAGAGCTTCCTGAGGTGCTCGATCTTGTCGACGATGGGCATGCGCGCCCAGCGGTCCTTGTTCTGCTGCAAGGTCTTGATCGAGCGGTCGAGGGCTTCCCGATTCATGGCACGACTCCTGAGGCACGGCGCGTTCCAGCGGCTCGGCGCGCGACTATAGACGACGCGGGACCCAACTGCTACACCCGCCGGAACACCCCATGCGTGGCGTGGAATTCGTGACTTCGCTTTCGATTTCGGGAGAAGTGCTCGTGCGAAACCGGTGCGTGCTGGCGGCGGTGATCGTGTTCGGCGTGGCGTGCGGCTCCGACGAGACCGGTGCCTACTACGGCGACCCGGACGGCGGGGGCGGATCGGCGACGGGGGGCACCGGCAGCGGCGGGGCC
>JAKLJY010000097.1 GCA_023150895.1 Myxococcota bacterium
CGCGACCGAGGGAGTGAAGCCGAAAGCCGGCGGGCGGCCGACACGGGCGACCGCAGCCGGCGGGCGTTACGGCGACAAGCTCCCTAAGCCCGGCGCCGCGAGATCCCCGGGTCGGGTGGGCTGCCGGCGGATCGCTCGTACCTGGCGGCGTTCGGACCCTACCCGGACAAGGCCGCCGCCCGCAGCGCGCTCGACGCGCTCGTCCCCGCGGTGACGAAGGTCGTGGCCAAGAAGCGGCGCTGGGAGCGGGTCCCCGACGAAGAGATCACCTGGGAGGCCACCGCGACGTGGTCCAGGTTCCCTCCGGCGAACGTCGGCGGCTCACCGACCATGCTGCACCTGCATCACCTGCAGACGTTCAACAGCGACGTGACGCCCGCGCCGGGCTGGTGGGTCACGCTGAAGCTCTCCGGGCACGTCGGCGCGAAGTAACAAACGCGTTCAGGGCGCGGGGGGCGCCTCGGGGGCCGACGGCGCGGGCGGCGGTGTCTTCGCCTCGGCGCGCAGATGGGCACGCCAGTATCCGCCCGCGGAGAAACACGCCCAGCCCCAACGCACCCAGCGCAGCAGGCTGCGGGCCAGCCACAGTGCCCAGGCCAGCATCAACACCCGGTAGACCATCAGGGGCACCGAGATCACCCACGCGCTCGGAAACACACCGTCGACGCGGTCGACGAACCAGCGCAGCAGGCCGCCGTGACTGCCGTTGCCCTGGACCTGCATGTTCGGCAGACCGAGCAACCCCTGCTGAATCGACGCAACCAGCACGGCGGCCGAGACGAGCGTCCAGCCGATGAGCGCGAGCTGGACGAGATTGAACGTCCAGTGCGTCCCCGCCGACTGCCGGCCGCGCAGCCCCAGGGCAAAGAACCAACCGACCAGAACCAGGGAGAGCGGCAGCCACGTCTGCGACAGGCCGAGGGCCAACCCGACCCAATGCCACCAGCGCAGCGGCGTGAGCGACGAGCGCCCGAGCACGAACGAGGCGGCGAGCACGACCATCAGCATGCTCCAGAACAGCACGGCCGGCCCGGAGCGCGGCCCGCCGGCGAACAGCACCCAGCGATCCCCCGGGAGATCGACCTCGACGGTGGCATTCACCGCCGGCTGCCCGAGATCCACGGCGGGGCTCTGGTACCGCAGGCCGATGGGGGTCGCCGTCTGCCAGCGGACGACCGCCGTCTGCGCACCGGGCGCCAGGGGCAGCTCGATGCGCGCCGCGTCGGGCGAGACGGGGATGACCGCGCTGCCGAGTTTCACCTCCTGCACGAGCAGCCCCTCGCCGGCGGCGGGCAGCGTGACGACGTGCGGCCCCCCGCGGCTGGCCCGCAGGCTCAGCGTCAGGACGGCATCCGTCGCCCGCAGCCCCGGGTTCACCCGCAGCTTCGCGTCGTCGATGGTCAGCGTCTGCCCGCTCACCGCCGCCGGGCGCGTCGCCTTCAGCGTCACGACCTCACCGGGGTAGGGCCGCCACTCGGGCAGTCGGGCGCCCTGCTCGTCCTGGCGGCGCACCACGGGGGGACCATCGGCCGGTTCGACGTGCCAGATGGCGCTCACCAGCAGCCGCCAGCGCTCCGTGAAGGGCACGCCGCTCGCCGCCGTCAGCGTCAGCGTCTCGGCCGGCGAGAGGATGGACTGCCAGACCAGCTCGCCGGCCTGCGGGCCCATGTTGACCTCGACCCGCCGCGTCGCCGCGTCCACCTTGACCCCGGCGGTCGTCACGCTCTCGCCCGCCAGCAGCGGCACCGAGAGCACGATCGAAGACCCGGGCGGCGACGTCCGCACGACCCGCGTCTCCACCGTCCAGTCGAGGCCGATGGAGATCGTGCGCTCCACCCGCGCGAAGGGCGGCAGCGGCGCGCCGTCCCCGAGCCCGGCCCCGTCCGGCCCGGTCTCCTCGCGGCTGCGGACGAGCTGCAGCGTCTCGGCGGCCACCCCGCCGGGCTCGAGACCCAGCACCGAATAGCCCTTCAGCTCGGCCTCGACGAAGCGGGGCCGCAGGGGCAGCGCCAGATCCACCGTCTCGCGGAGCGGCAGGGGCCCCGCGAGCTCGACGACGTGAAAGCCCGGACCGACGCGCAGCCACAGCGTGCCGGCGTCGTCCCGCGTGACCGGGGCCACCGCCCCGTCGAGCCGCAGACGCTCGGGCGTCCACTGCCCCGCCCCGCCGGGCAACGGCACCGCCGTCGCCGCCGCCGCCCCGATCTCGAGCCGCACCGCCAGCTCGCCCGGGGTCGCCGAGAGCCGCATCGCCGTCGCGTCGGCGCAGGCGGGCGCACACGACGGCGGCGCCAGCAGGCGCGCCTGCAGCGAGTCGAGCAGCTCCGGCGAGGGCATCCCCTGCGCCGACGCCGGACGCGCCGCGAGGGCCCCGACGAGGGCGAACCCCAGGACCAGCGCGGCCGGGGCGACCGGGGGCGCGTTCGGCGGCGGCGTCGGCGTGCCCGTGCGGGCCGCGTGCAGACGGCGCCGCCACGCACCCGGGCCGCCACCGAGCACCACGAGCACCAGCAGCCCGACCAGCACCGCGCGCAAGAAGCCGAGCACCAGGTTCACGCCGGGCGAGAGCAGCACCAGGCGCATGTCCTGACCACGCTGCACCGGACCGCTCCAGGACAGCTCGACCGCGTTCCAGGCCCAGCCCGGCAGACCCGGCCCCGTCTGCACCGCCGCGTTGGGATCGACCTCCTGCAGCTTGCGACGGAACTTCAGGCCCGCCTTCGAGCGATACGACGAAGACTGCCCGTCGCTCTCCTCGCGCTCGCCGCTATCGATTTGCATCGCCGCGATCTTGCCCTCTTCGAGCATGTTGACTTCGGCCTGCACGACCGCCGTGCGATCCATGCTCTTCGCCCCCGCCATGACGGGCGCCTCGAAGCTCGTCGGCTCGTCCGCGTTCGACTGAATCATCGGCACGGGCGGCGAGCCATCCCCCAGGCGGGTCCAGGTGTGTTCGAGCATCGGATACATGGCGACGCGCACCTGAAACAGCAGGAACGGCAACGCCCACACTACGAGCACGATCCCGGTGCCCAGGCGGTACAGACGCAGAAGCCCCGTCGCGCGGCCGGCGGGCAATACACGCCGCAGCGCCTCGCCCGCCAGCACCGCCAGCCACACCGTCTGCGGCGAATCCCGCTCGGGAAAAGCCAGCCCCAGGGCCAGGAGTGCCAACACACCCGCGGGCCACCCGAACAGACTGCCCGTCGCCAGCACCGCCAACAGAAGCAGGAAGAGATCCAGCAGGGACCACGACCGCAGCCACGTCCCGGAGATTTCGTCCATGCCCCCGGCGTCGAACAGACGCCAACCCGGCGGCAGGTGCAACGTCGCGCGGGCGCTCTCGAAGTCCTGATCCCACCCCACCGCGGAGAAGCGGCCGAGCCCGCCCTCCCCCGCGTCGAGGCGGCTGTCGGCCACGAGCGAGAGCTGACCCTCGCGCAGCTCGACCCCCGCGGGCGCGCCCTCGTCGCGCCGGGTGATGAGCTGGTCTTCCCCCCCCACCGAGACGTGACCCAGCCAGAGTGGCGGCTGCACCTCCAGCCGCCAGGCGTTCGCCAGCGTGCCCGAGATTTCGTCCCGGAACGTGAACCCCGTGCCCGCGAAGTCGAGCCAGATCTGACGGTTCAGCGACAGACGGTCGGGCGGCGGGGCCGGATCACCGCGCCGTTGCTCGTCGAGCGTCACCGTCGAGCCCGGCGCCACCAGGAAGGCCGGCAGGCTGCGCCACCCCTCGGGCAGGCGCGTCTGCGTCGGGTCCACGCTCGGCGGACCGGTCACCTGCACCTGTCGCAGCTCCGGGTGGGCCTGAAGCACCCAGACCTCCTCCGTCGGCCACGGTGCGGACGGCGCCGGCGAGACGACCGCCTTCACCGGTCCGTCCGTGCGCGCCGTGAGAGACAGAGAGAAGCTGCCCGCACGCACCTGAACCCGCAGCCGACCGTCCGGCTCCAGCCGCGCCGGCAGCGACGGCTCGAAGGCCTGCGCCGAGAATCCCGCCGGCAGCACCGGACCGAGCAGCACCTCGCGGCTGCGCCCCGACACTTGGAGGTCGAGGCGCGTCTCCAGCAAGAAGGGAATGTCGTCGTCCATCCGCCGGTGGACCTGAATCTCCAGATGATCCGCCGCCTCGGCCGCGCCCCCCGCCTGCTGAAGCCACAGGCGGCCCTCGGCGTCCCGCTGCGGGAAGGGCACCGGCCGCCCGTCGAGCGTCACGCTCAGCACGCCCGTCTCGCCGGGCACCCGGACCACGTCCGGCAGAGACGCCCAACGGATGCGCCCGGCGACGCGGTGCGTCCCCGGCGGCAAGACGAGCACCGGCCGGTCCGCCACCGAGATCACCGGCGCCGCCCGCCCGTCCACCGTGACCCCCTGCGGCCACTGACGCGGCTCACCGGGCAGCGTCGCCGGCCCCTCGCGGTCCACGACGAACGTCTGCTCGAACACGGCTCCGTCCGCCGCCAGCGAGAGCGACAGCGGCCCCGGCCACACGCAGCGCCGCAGGTTCGTGTCCCCCTGCTGGAACGGACACGTCTGCGCCCCCGAATCGATCAGCACCCACGGCACCCAGGGCCGCAGCGGCTCGGGCACCGCCGCCAGCGCCCCGGGCGGCGCCGACCCCTGCGCCCGGGCAGGCGAGAGGCCCGCCACCGACGCGACGAGCAGCAGCGCGAGCGCCGCGACGGCCGCGACAGCCAAAACAACCGGGAGCAGCAAACGACCGGGAGAGGACGACCACGCGGACGACGACATGCGGGGAACTCCGGACGCGTCCGCGGGCATGCGGACCCCGCGACGTTATGCCGGGGGGGGATGCGTGGCAATGGGGTGGGGGGTCAGAGAGGCTCAATAATGAGGCTATCGAGGAGAACATGACCGCAACCACCGGCGGGGTTGTCCCAGACATTGCCGACGGTGACGCTGTCCGCGCCGTCGAAGTCGAGCCGGAAGATCTCCTTCGGAACACCCTGCCGGCTGTCCCAGGCCTGGTCGACCACGTCGCTCGAAACGACCTGGTCTCCGTTCTGCTTCAGGTTGTAGGTGACGGAGGTCGAGAGATTCCAGCGATCGCAGCCGTTGGGAGGCGCCAGCCCCGTGACGTCGGGGATTGTCACCTTGATCACATGGGGCCCATGAAGAGGTGCGGGGAACCTCCACATCGCAAACGCTGTGACGTTGTTCCGCGTGTACATCGCCACGAAACTCCGAGCGTTCTGGCGCTCGAAGCAGGTCAACCCGCCGCATCCCGAGAGGTTCGTCGCGACGAACTCGCCGTTGTCCTCACATGCCTGACAGCCACCTCCACACGCGTCGTGAACATAGAACGGGTCTTCACATCCGTCGAGTTCAACGGCCTGCGCGGGGGCGCAGACGTTCCCGTCGTCGACGGCTCCGTTACAGTCGTTGTCTGCCCCGTCACAGACCTCGGCGCTCGGCCGAACGCCTCCGTTGCAGGGCCCCCAACGGCCATCACCGGCACAGGTTTCTGTCCCCGCGCGACAGGCACCGGAGCTGGAACCGCACTCCCTCGTTGCTCCGGGTCGACACTCGCACCCTTCGTCAGTCGTACCATCGCAGTCGTTGTCGAGCCCATCGCACACCTCTGCCCCCCCCGCCACGGCGCCAAGGCAGACCCCCCATCGTCCGTCCTGTTGGCAAGTCCGGGTGCCCGCTCGACATTCGCCCGCGGCGTTTCCACATGCCTCACTCGCGCCGGGCCGGCAGTCGCAGCCCTCATCGTTCGCGCCGTCACAGTCATTGTCGATACCGTCGCACACCTCTGAAGCACCGGGATGAACCGCGGGATTCGCTGGTCCGCAGTCCGAGTCGCCACTCGGGCAACCCGGCCCGTACTGGTCGGCGTCCGGGTCGTCGCATTCGGGGAGGGTGGCAACGCACGCCCCACCCCGGCACTCGAGCCCTTGCTCGCAGCCTTGGACCTGCGGGTCTGCCTCGTCAATGAGGTCGTTGCAGTCGTCGTCACGACCGTTGCATGTCTCTCGGGCGCCCGGGTTGACCCGCTCGTCGTTCGGTTCGCAGTCGCCGTTCCCGAGGCGACAATCGGGCCCGTCACCGAATCCATCGAGATCCTCGTCGATGCATCCCGGTTGCGAGGCACGGCAACCGGCGGGGGTGCACTCCTCACCAGCAGCACAGCTCCCCTCGTCACGCTGGCCGTCACAGTCATCGTCTACCTGATTGCAGCGCTCGCTCGCGCCCGGGTGAATCGCGGGGTCGCCGGGCGCGCAATCCTCATTACCTGCAGGGCAACCCGGACCGAATCCGTCCAGGTCTGAATCGTCACAGACCAGAGGTCGATCAACACAACCGTTTCGACCGTCACAGATCTTCCCGGGTGTGCAGCGCTGAAATTCATCGTCCTGGGAATCCACGGCGCCGTCGCAGTCGTCATCGATCCCATTGCAGACCTCCGGCGCGCCGGGGTGAATCGCCGGGTCGTTGTCTCGGCAGTCGGATTCACAAGGGTGCGTGTACCCGTCGTCGTCGATGTCCTGACACGGGTCGGGGTCTGGCTCGACGGGCGCGACCTCACACTGAGCAGTCACTGGCTCACATCCGTGCTCGCACGGTTCCCGAACGAGTTCCAAGCAGTCGTCACCGTCGCGTGCCTCGCCGCACCAGAGTCGTTCGCTACCCGCGCACCGGGGAGAATCGACACCTTCGCACTGTGCCCAGCAACCAGACCATCGCCCGACGTCGATGCACCGCCGCGGGCTCGTGATCGACGGGGGGTCCTCGATCCCAGGCAGCCGCACGACAGCCGCGAGACTGCATTCCGCACACGCCTCTGCGTGTGCTGTCCATCGACCCGCGACCGCATCGACATCTCCACGGCCACTCGCGATGAGTTTGGCGCTGACCTCGCCCCCCAGCAGCCTCCAGAGCGTGAGCGACAGCTTCGGCTCGAGCCAGAGTTCAAGTTGTGCGCCGGCCGTCGCATCCTCGTCATAGGACCAGCGTCCTCTGGATTCGGGCTCGACACTGAGCGGTCGGGGCTCGAATCCATCCCGGTCCGACCAGCGAAGGCCTTGCCCCACTCTCCCTTCCTGAGTGTAGTTGAACGTCGCAGCTACGCGAGCGTCGCTTGCGAGCAAGCCGCCGACGATCAGGTCGAGTTCGGCGGTCAAAGAGAGCGGAGTCCCAGGGATGATGACGCTCACCTCCGGTGGAGGTGTTCCCAAGACGTCGAACGCGCTCACCTCCTCCTGCAACTCGAGGCGACCGGCCGCCTCGACGACGATGTCACTGGTGAAGGAGTAGTCGACGATCAACTCGAAATCGACCCAGTCGGGCAGCTGCAGCCACCCCCCGTCGTCGGCGGTGAGCCTTACAGTGATGTCGACGGTAAGCATCGCGTTCTCCGTCCGAATGCTCAATCCGCCACGGTCCAAGACCGTGAAGTTCAGCGGATACGACCTCCGAAGGTGTTGTTCGGCCTTCTCGAGCCCACCCGCCGCGTTTACCTTCTCGGTCAGGCGGAGTTCGACCGGCCCGATGGCGAACGGCCAAGCTTCCGAGAGCATCTCGATTGGCCAACCACGCACAGTGCAAATGCCCTCGGTATCGACCATGTCGTGTACCCGAAGAAGTACCATTCGAGCGTGTGACGACCCGACGACATCCCCGTTCAGTACCTGATGGCGCCACGCGCCACATGGGAAGGAAATCGAGTCGAGCGCCGTTTCGCCGCGCATCGTCGCGGACCGCGGCAAGAAGTGAACGCGGTAACCGGGGGCGCAGAGCGGTTGGCCTTCCACCCAGTCTTCGGTGCAGTCGTCCGAGACGATCCCGGCGTCGGGGTCGAGGTTTCCCGCGTCGTCGGGCAACGCATCCGGGGCCTCCGGCTCCGTGGCTTCGAGGCATTGACCCCAAGAACATCCGACGCATGGCTCGATGAACTGCCACGTTCCGGCCACGCACCGCTCGACGCCATCACCGGCAGCGGCACACCGGCGGTCGCCGTCCGTGCAGTCCGCCTCTTCCGTGGCACCCGCGTCCTGGTCATCCGTCCCAAGAACACATGTACCATCGCGACAGACAGCGTCGCCTCCGAGGCAGTCGGCGTTGCGTCCGCATGCATCCCCCGCGCGTGCGAGATGATCAGCGCACCGCCCGAGTCCCGCCAGACAGACTTGACCGGGTCGACAGTCTCCGTTTTGCGAGCACGGCGGGCTTGGAAGCTCGACGGGCTCACACGCCACGAAGACGAGGAGCGTTGAGAGGACGATCCAGATGCAATTCTTCCGTTGGTTGACCATGCGATATCCCTCACATAGCAGCAAGACACTAATCTAGAATGGCACCGAGCGCCGCGCCGAACAGGACCGCGGTGCCAGCGATGGAGGCGGCGACGCCGGTCTGGCGCCATGGTTCGGCCGCATCAGTGGCGCGTCGCGCCTCGATGTAGCTCGTCTGACCAGCCGACAGCGTTTCGGCGGCCCGATCTTGTCGGTGGCTCGCGACGGCCCACATTGCGCCACCTGCAGCTCCGAGCCCCGCACCAGCGAGCGCGCCGGCCCACCAGAGTCTACGCCGGGATGCGCCCCCGGGTTCTGGACGCTGGGACAACGCCCCGCGCGTCACGACATCCTGCACGGGCCTGTCGACGAAGACGAAGTCGACCACTTGCATCGGACCGTCGCTTTGAAGGCGCATTGCCCGACGGTCGGCCGAGGCGGTGAGTGGTGCGACCGCTTGGAGGACATGAGCGCCGGGCTGGGCCGTGATCCAGTATTTCTGACCCGGTTCGAGCGCGTCGGTTGGCGGATCCGAGCCGACATCGGGCGTCGCCGCCGCCATTCGCCGTACTTGAGTCCATCGTCCGTCCAACTGGACGCGCGTTCCCGACCGCGTGGTGCGCATCATCACCATCTGCCCGTTCGGAACGTGATCGCAGTAGACATCGAGCGCCAGATTCTCCTCGTTCAGAACGACCCTGCGTGTGAACGCCGGCCCATCAGCATAATGGCAACCAACGTGGAGCTTCGTGCCGGGGGTTGCGGCGAATGTGCTCTCGCGCTCCGACTCTGAGAGACGCCGGAAGGAGACTTCGGCCCCCGACGGATCGACGCTCATCGACGCGTCGGGTGCTACGACGATCGTTGCTCCGGACACTGGACTGACAACGCGAATTGCGGCCGATGGTCGCGCGGCGCAAGAGATTTCGTGGACGCCGGGAACACTCACGTCGACTTCGCGGGCGACGGGCGAGTGGCATCCAGCGACCTCGAAGATGTAGCGGCGCGGACGCGCGGTTGGAATCACGGGAACAGAGTGCGGGAGCGCAGCCCATCGTGCCGACTCTGATTCGCCATCACTCTGTGTGACGAGGACCCGGCCCTCACTCTTTGCGACGAGCACCACCGAGGTCGAGACGACTTGCGGAAGGATCGGTGCAACTCGCACGCGGAGCCAGGAAATGACGGCGTCCAAGCCACCGGCCGCGACATCTCGAGGGCACTCGATCGCAGCACCACGCGACGGCACGAAGACCGCGCTCGGTCGACCGTTGGTCGATTCCGGCGGAATCGAAAGGCACAGATACCCTGCGTTCGTCTCCGGTGATGGGTCTCTCACGGACTCTCTCTCGCAGGTGGCTTCTTCCCAGGGCGGGGGCGTACCTCCGATCGCCTGAACCCGAAACTCGCAGTCGGCGTATTGCCCGGTCGGGTTCTGCCGGCAGCCTACAGCGTCGGCGATCCGCCTCCTTAGCCAATCTGGAGTTCCGGACTTGGTCAAGACTGCGATCCGCACCGCCCGCTCGGGGGGCGCCCGTTGCTCGGTTCGCGGTTCGGTCACCCGCGCGACCGGCTCCGCCTCGGGTGCCTGGGCCTCGACCTTCGCGGCGGCCGCGACTGCAGCTGGCGGGCTCGGTTCGGGAACGGGCGGACGCGGCCCCACAATCTCGACTTCAGCAGTCACCGCCAATCGGAGCGTCACCTCGCGCTTGACCTTCGAGCCGTCGCCGAACTCTGCTGTAACGATCTGCTTCCCGGGGGGCGCACGCAGGGGTCGTCCAAGTGGAGTACGCCCCAGGAGTTCATCGCCGACGTAGATTCGTGCGCCAACCGGCGACGATCGAACCATCAGCGCCGCCGTTTGGCGTCGCAATGCGTCCAACTGCTTTCGCGCTCTCGCGACGAGACCCGGGCGTCTTCCGCCCGTTTGGTCGACGGCCTCGTACAACTCGCATGCAAGGGAGATGCGTCCCGCTTGCACCGCACTCGCCGCCATCGATTCGAGGGCATCGATGCCGCCGCCGGCGACCCAAGACGCGCGGGATGACTCGAAAGCATCGTTCCACCGCGCGTCTCGATATGCCTCGGCTGCGCGACCAAGTTCCGCCTCGGCGACCTTCGGATCCGGAGGCCCGAGGTCAGGTACTTGCGCGGCGACGGGCAGAGCGCAGAGAACCACGGCGGTGGCGGCCAACACTGCTGACAGCGTGGTGAGACCCCGTCGGACCTCCGTCACCAACATCGCTACACCTCCACTTCGGGTGAGGTCTTGATTCACGCCTCGGTCACTCCATCAATCAACACTCGAGTGGACATTTGTAGTCGTGCCGAGACTCACTAATGGTGCGAGACTGAGTTCTCATCCACGGTGGGTCGAGCTCGCCAACAGTCGTCCTCGAAACTACAGATCATGCGTTGGTGTACTGACGCCGGCGACGCGAGAGGCGCATCGCGACCAACGCGCCGAGCAGTCCCAGCCCGACGTCTCCGCCGGGACGTGAACGTCCGCCCGTGCTGCAACCCGTCGCCGGGGGGGAGTCAGCCTTTGCCGTCTCGGCGTCGGCCAACGGGGCGAAACCACCGTCGTTGGGGCGCTCGGTCGGCCCCCCGGCGGTGCAGACACCGCGCTCGCAAGACCGACCATCTCCGCAGAGTGCCCCCTCGTCGACGGCCCCATCGCCGTCGTCGTCGCGACCGTTGCAGGTCTCGACCGCAGACGTCTCGTCTCGGTCATCCGCGCATCGGCCGTTCTGACACACCGCTTCCGCGCCACACAAGTTACCCTCGTCGACTGCGCCATCGCCGTCGTCGTCGCGACCGTTGCAGACCTCCTCCGGCGGCGGGACGGCCACGCACCGCCCGCCTTCGCAGACGCTTCCAACGCCGCAGAGTTCGCCCTCGTCGGCTGAGCCGTCACCGTCGTCGTCCCGACCGTTGCAGACCTCCTCCGGCGGCGGGACGGCCACGCACCGGCCATCTTCGCAGACGTTGCCGACCCCGCAGAGGTCGCCCTCGTCGGCTGAGCCGTCAGCGTCGTCGTCGAGGCCATTGCAAGTCTCCTCGAGGGAAGTGATGTTCAGGAACCAGGCCCCATTTTCCGCATAGCCGTCGACGAAGATGAACACGTTGTCGCCGGCGTTCAGGTCGACCCGTACCGCGCTCGTCGTGCCGGTCCCACCGTCGTCGTCGCAAGCCAATTCGGTGTTCACGTCGCCACACGTCGCCCGAACGTAGACGACGGTGTCATAAGTCGCGCCTTCGGTATCGATGGCCCATAGGCCCGTCGACGGCGCCGTGAAGCGGACGACCTGCTCGGCGCCGGCGCCACCACAACTCCCGGCCGAGGCGCTTTCGCCATCCGTCACACCCGCCGAGCGACCCGGCTGGCCCTCGACGTGTGCATCGCAGGGGTCCTCGGGCGCACGTGCGCACGCTCCCATCTCGCACGACTCGCCGACGCCGCATGCGCTCGCACCGCCCCACTCGGCGCAGCGGTCCCCGTTGAAGTCGGCGCAGGCCTCGACCCGCTGGCCGTTGCATCGCGTCTGGCCCGGCTCGCAGAGATCTTCGCATTGGTCGATGCACGTCCCTTCTTGGCAGACCGTCCCGACGACACAAGCCTCTCGCGTCGACTCGCATCCACTCGTCTGGACGACCACGGGGCCATCACATTGCGCCAGGCTCCGCCAGCAGTATTGATTGCCGTCGGCAAGAGCGCGGCAGTCCCACCCGGTCGGGCAGGCCGCGTCGTCGCAACTCGGGACGCACCAGAACACGTTGCGCTCCCGGTAGCCGACGCAGTCCCGGCCGGGGCCGCAGACCTCCGCGTTCGCCGTACAGTCCGCACACAGATCGGCGGGCTGCCCCTCGCACGCGCCGTCGACACAAGCCTCACCAGCACCACACGATTGCCCACCACCCCACTCTACACACCCGTCGCCGTCGAAGTCGGCGCAGCTCTCTGCCTGCTGACCGTTGCACCGTCCCTCGCCGTCCGTACACAGATCCCGGCAGACCGGAACACACGCCCCGATCTCGCAGGTCTCACCATCCGGACACGCATCCCGGGTCACCTCGCACCCGACGGTCTGAACGACGGTTGCTCCCTCACATGAGGTCTCACTTCGCCAGCAGTACTGGTTGCCGTCGGCGAGCGCGCGACAGTCCCACCCGGCCGGGCAGGCAACGTCGTCGCAACTCGGGACGCACCAGAACACATTGCGCTCCCGATAGCCCATGCAATCCTGTGCCGCGCCGCAGATGCCCGCAACGCCGGTACAGTCCGCGCACTGCCCGGCCGGCTGCGCATCGCACGCGCCCCCCACGCACTGCTCACCAGCGGCGCATGCCCGTGCCCCGCCCCACTCGACGCAATGATCGGCGTTGTAGTCGGCGCAGGTCTCGACCGAGGCGCCGTTGCATCGGGTTTCGCCGGCACCAGGGCACGCGTCGATGCAACCGACGTCACCGCAGACGACACCTGCATCTTCTCCGTGCACACAGTTGTGCCGGCCCCAACCGGCCTGCCCGCAGGCGTCCAGTCTCGCTTCGTCGCCGGTGCAGGCAACGTCGTCCATCCAGATGGGGTCGGACCCTTCACCGAATGCTGCCTGGGACCGGGCGCTCCCTCCTGCTTGGCCGAGTTGACGGCAGACGACCCGCGCGTCGTTGTCGTCCCAACCGTCGTCGCAAACCGTGCCCCATGAGCCCGCGTGGCAGATCTCCACACGGCCCTGGGCGTTGTTCCCTCCGGCGAGACGGACGGTCCCTTCGACTCCGCAATCCCCCCCGACGGGAACGCAGGCACCGTTCTGGCACTGCTGGTTTGCGGCGCAATCGTTCTGACACCCACCGGCGCCACCGCACGAAGCATCGGGAAACGCGGCCGCCCCCGGCGTGTTGCGGCCGTGCCTGGTGATGGCAGCGTCCATCATCACGCCGCCCTCGCCCGCCGTCAGCGGGTCGTTCGGTCGGAAGTTCTCGGCCCGATTCGACACCAGCCCGGCGTTGACCCCCGCCTTCACATGTGCAAGGCACGAAGCCGGAATGTCAGCGCGATCACCGTAGAGCAGGTTGACCTCGACCATCGGAAGCCCCCAGGCCTCTACGAGCGTGGCGACGGCCTGGCAGCGGGTGGGAGTGGCCGCAGCCTCGAAGTTCGCCCCCCGCGACCAGACTGACCGACCGTCGTCATACTCGAGGTAGGCCTCGGTGATCGCCGCGCGCGCATACCACTCGTTCCCTGCAACGTCCGGGAACGGGTTCCGACAGCTCTGGTACGCGGCGGTGTTCTGCAACCGGAGCGCGCTGCTCATCATGAGCGCCCACTCCGCCTTGTTGAAGAGGGTCCCTGAGTCGAAGTCCGCCGGACAACTGCGGGCCAGGACGCCAGCGTCCCGGAGGCGATTCAGCGGCGGACACCACCAGTCGGGGGGCGCACAACCGTCGCGCATCTGGTTCTGGGAGACCATGTTGGCCCAACGAGCCGGAATCCTCCCTTCCTGGAAGTCGTCGAAGGCAAGCGTGGTGCCGTTGGCTCTCTCCCAGACGTTCACAGGCACGTTCTGGAAGTGGAAGTGCATGTGCGGCCCGCTGCCGAATCCAGTGTGACCGGAGTCGGCGAGGCGAAGTCCCTGACAGACAGTGTCCCCGACTGCGACCCGGAGGCTTCCAGGGTTGAGGTGTAGATAGGCGCTGTACCAGCCATCACCGTGATCGATGATGATCTCGTTTCCGTGCCCATGATTGCAGCCGCAGTCGTTCGTTCGATTATTGAAGCAGTTGTTTCCGCCGTTGTCCGCGCACGCGTCGTGAACGTCCGTCACGACTCCGGCGGCGACCGCAAGGACCGGCTGCCCCCGGGCAGTGCTGAAATCGACGCTGTTCGCGAGAACGCCTGCGTGGGTTGCGCTGCCGCTCTGGGCCGGGAGAGAGACTCCAGCTGGGTATGGGAGATAGGTCGGCGTGTGGAGCCCGAAGCGAGCGTGGTCGAGCGCGGACTCCACTGGGGGCTGGTCCGTGCTGCACGCGGCGAGGAGCACTGCAAATGACACCCGCGGAAGTTTCCTGGCAGTTCGCATCGACGACCCCTTCGATTCGGCGAAGTCGCGAGGACTTCAAGCTCTCTACCCATACAAAGGGGAACAGACAGGTTGAGCGTCTACTACGGGACTTCTCATCCTCCCCTCTCCGGATCGAGTTCGCTGCGCCATCTTTCCTCCCCCCGCCCCCCACATTCAAGCCGAATTCTCACTGCGATCACTCCAGTGATCACCGCCCCCGCACACCCCAATCCTCCGTGTTGACAACCCTCCGCTCACGTGGCAGGCGGGAGGTCCCTGTACTGGAGGCGACATGGCCCCGCAATCTCCGTCTGACACGTCCGCCTCGCCGGACGTCTTTGCTTACCTCGACTACCGCGCGTTCCTCACGGATGCGTGGGACCGATTGCGCCACACGGAGCCCGACCGCGCAACGACGCGGGGCCTCGCGGAGGCGGCGGGGCTCGCGTCCCCGACGTTTCTCAGCGCGGTCCTCAAAGGGGAACGTGCGCTCGGGGTTCACGGCACCGAGGGGGTCATCCGCGCGTTTCGACTTTCGGACCGCGAAGCGACGTACCTCCGTGATCTCGTTGCGTACAACGACGGACCCAAAGGGCGTGTTCAGGAAGAAGCCCTCGGCCGGTTGACGCGTCATCGTTTCTTCCGCGCGGCGGAGGTACTGGTGGCCGCTCGTTATGAGTACCTGTCGAACTGGTACTTCCCGGTCATCCGGGAGATGATCCGGCTGCGCGACTTCACCGAGAACCCAAAGCTCATCGCCGCGCGCCTGCGGGGGAAGGTCCGGGTCCGCGACGTGCGCGAGGCGTTGTCTCGGCTCGCTCAGTTCGGTCTCGTTCGGCGCAGCGAGGACGGCAGACTCACGCAGTCGGACGAAGCACTCGTCAAGACGGGGCACGAGGTCCCGCGGCACAACGGGGTCACCTATGTCCTCCGTACGGGCGTCGTCGCCTACCACCGCACGATGCTTGGGCTCGCCGAGCACTCTCTGGTCAATGATCCGCCTCGCGAGCGGCACTTCAATGCGCTGACGTTCGCCGTTGCCGCACACAGGATTCCGGAGTTGAAGAACCGGATGAACGCGCTCGTGGAGGAGGTGGCCGCGCTTGCGGAAGATGACGCGGACCGCGACACGGTGTATCAACTCTCCCTTGCGCTGTTCCCGCTCACGCAGGCGGCGGATGATTTGGACGAGCAGAACGAGGGTGCGCCGTGACGAGGTCATCGAATCGAATCTTGGTGAGCGCAGGGCTGGGGACATTGCTGTTTGTGTCCGGCTGCTCTTCGACGCAGGTCGGCAATCCTCAAGGCCCATCGGGCCCCGAGGCGCCCGACGTGCCGGACGGGCCGTTCGAGCTTCCCACGTGTCCGGAACTGGCGAACGCGGCCCGTGATTGCTCGGACCGGGCCCCGACCGTCTTCGAGGTCGATGATGCGGCGACGCTCGAACAATCTGCCGCGATGGCGTGCCCGGGCGACGAGATTCGCGTGGCGGCCGGCACCTACGGCGCTCGTCTCCGGGTGGCCCCCGGCGTCCGCGTGACGGGCGAAGGTGCAGCCTCGACTCGAATCATCGGCCCCGACGGTGATCCCGCCTGCGCGGCGTCCGAGAGCACGATTCAAGGCCTGACGCTGGAGGGCAGCGGCACGGTTCTCTTGCTCGACGGGGTGACGAACGTGTCGATCTCGGCCACGGACTTGGCCGCGCGCGCCGGCATCGGTCTCTGGACCCGCGATTCCGCGGGGCTCGTCCTCGAGGATATCCACATTACCGGGGGCCTCGACGCGAGCGCCGCGCAGTCTCTCCGGGCCCCCCTCGACATGGAGCGCGTTCCATTTGCAGGGTTGCTTTCGCAGCGAGGGGCTGCGTCGCTGCGTGCCGTCGAGATCACCGGGTTTGCAGCCTACGGCGCGGCCTTCGCTGCGTCGAACGTCACCTGGGCGGGCGGCGGAATCGCCCAGATCCTCGTCGCTGGGGTGCTCAGCGAGGGCTCGAGGACCGCGCTCTCCGACGTGACCATCTCCGGGGGACTGTCCGCCACGGACGCAACGCTCGCTCTCATGCAGGCTGGCCTGGCGGTGATCGGCGGCTCGACCGCGACGCTGTCCGACGTGACCGTGGCGGAGGTCCCGGGCGTCGGTGTCCTGTCAGATACCTCGATGCTCGGTGCGACGGGGCTCACCGTTTCGCGTTCGGGGCGCGCCGGCCTCTGGTTCCAGCGCGGCGTCGCCGGCGTGGAGGGCGCCCCGGCCCTCGGGTTGGAGAGCGTCACCGTCGAGGAGCCGACCGGCATTGCCGTGCGCTGCCTGGAGTGCCTCGATCTGTCGATCACCGACGCGACGATCTCCGCCATCCGGCCGGTCGTCGGCGTCGGGGACGATCTCCAGCGCGAGGTGACCTCCGATGGCCTACAATTCGTCGACTTCGGCGGTTTCGTCTCGCTCACCCGTGTAACGGTGGGGAGCGCCGAGCGCGTATCGTTGCTCCTCGATCGGGCCAACGCGGCCGGGACGGGAAGCGCGACCTTTGCGGAGGTTAGCCTGGAGCCGGCCGCCAACGGTCTCGGCCTGGTCAGCCAGTCGGTCTCCGTCGACGCGACGGGCCTTCAACGCACGGCGGAGGTCACCGCGCGGGATGATGCGTTCGCCGAGTCGGGCGCAGTGCTCCAGGTCGATCGGTCGGTGTTCAGCCTGCCCCCCCCGCCAAACGTCGACGCCGAGGGCTCGCCGTGAGGTGCCTGGCGATGCTCGTTGCCGTCGCGCTGGGCGCCTGCCAGAGCCCTTCGACGACGGCAATCACGGTTGTTCCCGACGGGCAGGCGAAGCCCGACGCGCTCCCGGACGCCGGTGCCGATGCTGCCGGTCGTCAGGACTCATCGGTGGCGCCGCCCGACGCGGCGGACGCCCAGCTCGCACCCGACTGCGGTGCGCCGCCCGAACCCCCGCGACCGCCGGCCCCGGAGGACTGCGCGCCGGGCCTGCCTGCCATGGATGGCATCTGCCCGGCGGCCCTTCCTGCGTTCTCCCCATGGGTGTGCCCGCCCGCGTGGCAGCGCGCCGAGACGCCCGGCCCGAATCCCATGGCCTACTGTCTGCCGCCGGCGCAAGGCGGCTGCGATCCGTGGCCGGTGCTGCCAGATGGCACTTGCCCCACGTGGCTCGACGCATGTCTCCCGAATGCCTGGCCCTCGGTCGAAGAGATCGACGCACTCGCGACGCACGGGTTCGGGGGTCGCCGTTGGTACGTCAGCCCGATTGGCGCCGCGGAGGCGCTGGGCACCCCGGAAAGCCCCGCAACGCTCGAGGGCGCGCTCGGCCGCGTTTCCGCAGGGGATGTCGTCGTCGTGGGCCCCGGTGACCATTCGTCCGGCGCCCGACTGCCTCCAGGCATTGCGCTGGTCGGTGCGTGCCCGGCCGCCGCGACGCTCGTCGGGCCGGTGATCGCGGGCGGCGGCGATTATTTCGCGGGTCTCGCCGTGCGGGGCGACGTCACGGTCGAGGCGGTCGACGGCGAGGTCGTCTTCGAGAGAATGCACTTTCGGGAGGCGGACTTCGCATCACTCTTCGTGAGCGGTGCGGCGACGACGGTGTTCGTGCGTGACGCCGTGTTCTCCGACCCGACGCCCGAGCCGGATGGCGGGCGTGGGCTTCGCGCCGAGGGCGCGACCGTCGAAGTGACCCGCGCGGCTTTCGTCGGCGCCGGCATCAACGCGCTGTTGTCTACCGCGGGCGCTCGAGTCACCGCGAGCGATGTGGTGACTCTGCGCGGCCGACCCTCTGCGGACGGCCAATTCGGCCGCTCGGCTTATGCGCTCGACGGACACATGACCCTTCGCCGCCACGTGTCCATCGGTGACCACTACGGCTCACTCTCGGCCGGAGCGGCCGGTGGCTACCTCGAGCTCGAGGACGTAGCCGTCGAGTCCCCGGGCACAGGCGCGACCGCCTCCGGCGTCGCGGCATTCACGAGCGGCGTCGTTGAAGGGCGCCGCGTTACCGTCCGGGACTCCCAAGCCATGGGGATCGTGTCGGTCGACGGTGCGCGCGTTGCGATTGCCCAAGCCGTCGTCGACGGCGTCGGGCTCACCGGGCCGGTGGGCACGGCCATCATTTTGGAACGTGGCGGCTTGCTCGACCTTAGAGAGGCGGTCATCCGTCGGGCGCACGGCCCGGGTGCGTCCGTTCGCGGCTCGACGGTGACGCTGACCGACGTTCGGATCGAGGACGGCGGCATCGACGATGCCGTTCAGGGGATTGGCCTCGGCGTCGAACTCATCGAAGGCGGCTCGGGGGTCCTCGAGCGCGTGGATCTGCGTCGATTGAGGGCGGAGGGCCTCTGGCTGGACGGCGGAACGTCCGTCGTGGCAACCGACCTTCAGATCTCCGACGTCTCGAGCGTCGCCGCGGGCGGTGGTGGCGGGTTCGCGATCTTGCTCGAGGGCGGCGAGGCCCGACTCCGCCGGTTCGCCGCGGGCCGAATCGCGCGGGCCGGTCTCGTCTCAATCGGCACACGACTCGAAGCGACGGACCTGCGTCTCGACGACATCGGTCGTCCGGGTGAACCCGGTGGCATCGCGCTCGCGGTTCAAGGCGCATCCGCGGCGACAATCGCCCGGCTTCGAGCAATGCGCGGGCGACTGGGCGCCATCACCGCTGCGAACGACGGCACGTCCTTGTCTTTGTCCGACGCGTGGATTGAGGGTATCGCGGCCGGCAATCCGTGGAGCGAGCCCGAGGTGGAGGTCCTGGGGCTCGCGTTCATTGCGGCCGACGGCGCCACCGCGGACGTTTCGCGAGTGGTCGCTCGGGGACTGACGACGCTGGGTGTCGGGGCGGAAGGTGAATCGACGCAGCTTCGACTCCGCGATGTACTCGTCGCCGACGTCGCCCCGGGCCCGCAGATGGCGGGCAGCTGCTACTTCTCGACGGCGGGTGCATCGGTCGAGTTGACGAACTTCGAGGCAACGGCGTGCGCGCTCGCCGGGGTGCACGCGGGGCGCGGCTCGAGAGTGACGCTGACGGGGGGCGCGGTACGTGGCTCGACGATCGGCCTGAGCCTCAAGGGCGACGGCTTCGAGGCGGATGAGCTCGCTTGCGTCCGCGTCGAGGGCAACACGACCGATGTCGACGCGGACGTCGCCGGACTTCCGGCGCTCGGGGCGTGGCTACAGGTCGAGACGGAGTAGCGGGTCGCCACGTCCTGCCCCGACTCGATGGCGCTCCCCTCGTGTGCGCCGGAGCGCTGACGTGGCCAACCTCGGTGTGGTGCTGGGTACGAATGTGCTCATGTCGCGCATCGCATTTCCCACGAGCATGCCCGGCCGGATCGTCGGCGCCTGGCGCCACAGTCACCTGGACGTCGTCCTCAGCCCGTTCATCTTGTCCGAGCTGCGCCGGGTCTTACCCCGCCTGTCACACCGTCATGGTCTCTCCGAGGCGGAGATGGACGACCTCGTGGACGTCTTGTGCTTCGCCGCTCACGTGGTCGAGCCCGCGCCATGTACGGACGGGCGTCGAGGGCGACACCTCCGCGATCCGGCCGATGAACCGATCCTCGCAACCCTGGTGGCGGCGCGCGAGGCGCAATTGGCGGAGGCCCTCCTCACGGGGCATGGCGATCTGCTGGCGCTCTCGGTCGACTGGCCCGTCGTGACGCCGGCGGCGTTCTGGGCTGCCCACGGTCGCCCGACGCCGCGACGCTGCGAAACCGCGGCGCTCGTCCTGTGACTCGGCGAGACGGGCCTCGGGCACGTCCGAGCGTTCTC
This sequence comes from Myxococcota bacterium, assembly GCA_023150895.1. Lineage (GTDB taxonomy): Bacteria > Myxococcota_A > Bradymonadia > UBA7976 > UBA1532 > CAINDO01. Next base: position 20,083 of record JAKLJY010000097.1, read on the forward strand.
AGCCTCTCGCGACGACCTCTCGGGGCGGGCGCAAGCGCCGCGAACGCCCCCACGTTGCGACGCACGGGACCTCAGGGCGCCGCCGCACGCAGCACGGGCGCGGGTGCCCGGCGGAACCGAGGCTGAGCGTCGGCGAGCTGGCCTTGCGCGCCGAATCCCCAGCAGCTCAGTCCCCCGGACGTCGTCAACGCGCAGGTGTGCAGATAGCCCACGGACAGCGCGCGCGGATCGGTCAACCGCGGGACAGGCTGGAGCGCCGGGTGGGGGTAGGCCGGGTTGTCCGCCCGGAACGGGGCGGTCGCGTAGCCCTCGCCGAAGCACGCGACGCTGCCGTCCGCCCGGGTGGCGCAGAACCGGCACGACGGTCCCGCCGCGAGCGCGGCGACCCCGGAGATCGGGGCCGGGGTGGGCGTGATGATGTTTCCCCGTGAGCCGCTATCCGAATAGCCATGCGGGCGGTAGCACTCGTGGCCCCAACACATCACGTCGCCATCGGACCCGACGACACAGGCCGTGGCGCTGCCCAGCGCCAGATCCACGGCCCCCTCGATCCCCGGGACCTCGACGGAGGCTCGCCGCGCGTCTGTGGGCTCGCCCTCCGCCTCGATGCGCCGGCACCCGAAGAGAGCGGACGCGCCCGCTGCGCACCCCGAGCCCAGCTCGCCGTTCGTGTTGGCACCCCAGCACCGAACCCGGCCCGTCGCGAGACGCGCGCAGGCGAAAGCGTAGCCCGCGGCCACGGAGACTGCCCCCTCGACCCCGGCGACGAGGCCGACGGGGCCAAAGCCTGCCGCCTCGCCTTCCCGCCACGCGCACTCGACGCGCGCGTCCGCCCGGAGCGCACAGGTCAGCGTGCCCCCCCGCACCGCCCTCCGCGCGCCCGGTGAGAACTGCACGGTATCCTGGGCGCGCTCGTCGAGCCCACCAGGCGCAAACACCCAGCCGGCGCGGTCCCAGCGCCGCTCGATGCAGCGCAGGCGCGCGTCGGCGTCGAGGCCGCAGAAGTGGTCGCCCCAGGCCGTGAGCTGGCGAGGCGCGCCCAGGGCGGGCGTCGGCCGCAGGACGGGGTCCTCCGCGCCTGCGCAGGCCACGACCCCGTGAGCATCCAGGACACAGGTGCTGGTCGTCCCGGCGGCCACATCCTCGAGCGGGGGCGTACAGTTGGATTGCACCGGCTCGAAGGCATAGGGGACCGCGCGGTCGCCGAGCTGCCCCTCGTCGGCCTTGCCCCAACACACGACCTCGCCCGCTCCCTCGAGCACCGCGCAGCCGAACTCCGATTCCAGCGCGAAGGCCTCCACCGGGCCGAGTTCATCGAGATCCCAGAGCGCAGCCGCACGCGACCGCGTGCAGCGCAGCCGTCGATCCGCGCCGAGGCCGCAGGCGTCGAGCCCCCGACGCAGGCCGTGCGTGGCGTCCACTGTGGGCGCGTCGGCGTCAAGGCATTGCACGCGCCCGTCGGCGTCCCACCCGCACAGTGCGATCCCCGCCGAGAGGCCGACCGCGCCCGGCAGGCGGCCGCGTCGAGAGATCGCGAGCGTCGACACGTCGAACGCATACACTTCGCCGTCGCGGCGCAGGAAAGCGCCCGGCACCTCCTTGGCCAGCGCCAGGACACCCACGCCGCCGGGGACGGCCTCGGCGGCGATCTCGCCGCGCCCGATGAACACGTTTCGGTCCATGCCCCAGCAGCGGACATCGCCCCGAAGGTCGAGTACGCACCCCCGCAGGTCGTCGCCTGCGACGTCGACCACGTCGGACGCCCCCTGCACCGCCCGGAGGGGGTCCAGACGATGCTCCCGGGTCGCCCAGCAAACGGCCCGTCCGCCGGCGACGACGGCGCACGCGCCGCTCGACCCGACGGAGAGCGCCCGTCCATCGGACACGCCCTGGACTTCGCGGGCCAGGGTGATGGGCCTGGCCGCCGGCTCGTCGGGCGGAAAGCTCCGGATTTCGTCCCAGACACCCCAGCACTCGACTCGCCCGCTCCCCATCAGCGCGCACGCACGCGTCCCCGCGGCCTCGACGGCGACGGCGCCTCGAAGCGGCTCGCCCTTCGGCAGGCCATCGCCGACCACACAGGCGGAGACCTCCTCGTCTCGACCGACGGGCGGCGCGTCACACGCGAAGAGCAGCATCGGCAGGCCAATCCCCAAAGCGCTGCGCGCGGAGATCCTCGGGTGGGAATCGGCGTTCACCGCCGTAGCGTACCATCCGGGGGCGGGGGCGGAAACGGATCCGTCGCGGGCGCCGCGAAACCGGGTGCCCGGCGTGTCAGCCAGTCGCGCTGCGCCCCCACCCGCATGACCCCACCCCTCAGTCGACGGCGAATGACACCGGCGAGTCCCCCTCCCACGGTGACGCCAGCCACGCGGGCGGCCGCCACGCCACGAGTGCGCCTTTGATGAGAGCACCTCCATCCGCGGACCCCCGGCGCGCATGACGTCGAGCAGGTCCATGCTCACAATCAACCCTGGCGGTTGCGGTCGTCGAGCACAATGGACGGGGTTGTTTGCGGGTGTCCGTCAGGATGGCCGGCAGGGGGCCCCGTTGCGCCCCACGAGCCTGCGTCCTCGCCTCGGCCCAGTATCACCGGCATCACAAAATATCGCACAGACCATATCTCCGCGACAATACCCCCCCCCCGACGCGCGCCCGCGTCGACCTGACCGCGGGCGCAGGCGCAGCCCCCGTCCGGCCTTGCAAACCGGGCCTCTGCAGACTCACGAAGCCTCGCCGCGGCCCCATGTCACGGACCCTCGCCCGGCCCGGCACGCACCGTGCAAATCCCCTCTTCGTCCGGCAAAGACGCCGGTCACCAGAACCAAGGAGAGTTCCCATGCTGAAGTCCATCGCCGCCGCCGCCTGCCTCCTCGTCCTGACGGTCTCGTCCGCCCACGCCATCAAGGGGAGCATCGGCGCCCAGGACGCTCGCGCGGCGTGCCTCCAGAGCGGGGGCACCTGGGACGCCGGCCGCCAGACCTGCACGCCGCCCCCGCGGTTGCCCCCTTGCGACGAAACCGGATACTGCAACGGGTCCTCGGGCGGGGGCTGAGCCCGGCGGCCCGCTCACCCTCCGGGCGGCGTCTCCGGCGCGCTCGCAGGCGCCGGCCCCGGCTCGGGCACGACCGGCACGTCGAACCCCGCGAAGTCCTTGGGTTCGAGGCCGCCCTGGCGGCGGTCGCGGCTGGCGTCGTAGACGAACCGGCGGGCGCGGTTGATGTGGCCCATGGGCTGGTGGGCGGCGACGCCATGCCAGGGGTTGAACGAGAGCTGGCGGCAGAACGGGGCGCGACGCGGATCGCTCAGGTCCTGGGTGGGGAAGATCAGGCGGCCGACGCGCAGGGGCGGGCTGACCTCGTCGGTCCACTCGACCGCGGCGTTCTCGATGGGGGTGCGCTCGGGATCGACCTGGAGCTGCACGAGCAGCTCGAAGCAGAGGCCGCCCGGCTCGGCGGCGGCGGCGGCCAGATCGGCGCGCAGGTAGTCGGGGTTGCCGCGGTCGGGGGTGCGGGGGGCGACGCCCGGGCAGGGCCGCGCGCTCAGCTTGACGGCCTGGTGCGCGCCGAGGTGAAACGCGCCGCCGCTCCAGTACTGCGCGTTGACCATCGAGTCGATGGCGTTCGTGCGCAGGAGCGCCGGCGCCGCGGTGCCGAGGTGGCCGACGGCGAACCCCAGGCCCGGGACGGTGCCCTTGGCGTTGGCGTGGGCGAAGCGCATGAACTCCTCGGCGTTGGCGCCGACGGGGGTCGGGCTGTTGGTCAGCAGGAAGTCCTGCGTGCCCGTCTCGTCGGGCAGGAGCTTGGGGCCCGGCACGCCCATGAGCTTGAGGGCGAGGCCGCGCGCGTCGAGTTCGTCGTCGGCCTGCTGCCAGCCGACGCCGTTGGAGAAGCGCGCCCAGAGCGGCCAAGGGCCCTTGCCGTCGGCGAAGACGCCGTGGCGCAGGCGCGGATCGCGGTCGGGGTCGAGCTCGAGGCGTCCGTAGGCGCACCCGTGGCTCTTGGCGTGGAAGCCGCGCTGCACGGGCTGGTCCCGGCTGGCCGTCTGCCGGGCCTGGATGAGCCGGATCTGCTCGGCGAACTGCCGGAAGCGGGTCGCCTCCTGCGCCGCGCTGCCGAGGTAGTACTCGGTGTTCATCGACTCGGCGCCGGCGTAGGGCGGCTCGAACGGGGGCGCGGGCGGAGCGTCGGGGGTCAGCGCGCTCACGGCCGCGGGCGGGGCGACGGGCGGGCGGGCGCCACAGGCGGCGACCCCGAGCGACAGCGCGGCCGCGGCCGCAGCCCCGGTGAGAGAACGGGCAGAGGTGGTCTTCATAGTTGCCCATGCCCCTTTGGGGGCACCCGGGTGGATGAAACCCGGGGCAGGAGCCCCGGCCGGGGCCCGCCGTCTCGGCGGGACCCGCGAGCGAAGGGCGATTCACTCGCCCGCAGCGAGAGCAGTTCGGGCAGGAGCCCGAACTGCGTTTCATAATAGGGCAGCGATGGTAGCAGCCCGGCGCGAAAACGGCGCCCCGGCGCGTCGCCTGTGTCATTCTGCGCCGGAAGCACCTCAAGCCCGCCGAGGACGCGCGATGGACTGGAATCAGGCCATGGAGAAACTCTTGCCCGTGATCGTCACGCACGGGCTGCGCATCGCCGGTGCCCTCGTGGGGCTGTGGGTGGCCATCAAGCTCGCCGGGCAGGTGCAGCGGCGCATCACGACGGCCCTGCAGGCCCGCGAGTTCGACATCACCCTGTCGATCTTCTTCGGCAGCCTGGCGCGGTGGCTGCTGCTGGCGGTGGCCATCCTGGCGATTCTGGGGGTCTTCGGTGTCGAGACGGCCAGCTTCGCGGCCATCATCGGCGCGGCCGGCCTGGCCTTCGGGCTGGCGTTTCAGGGCACGCTGTCGAACTTCTCCGCGGGGGTGATGCTGCTCGTCTTCCGGCCGTTCAAGGTCGGCGACCGCATCGAGATCGACGACGTGAAGGGCCGCGTCAGCGAGATCGGGCTGTTCACGACGGCGGTCGACACCACGGACCGCCGCCGCCAGATCCTGCCCAACAGCATGGTCAACACCAGCGTCATCCAGAACCAGAGTTACCACGAGACGCGCCGGGTCGACGTGACGGCCTACTTCGCCGCGGAGTGCGACCCCGGGGTCGTCCGCACGACGCTGGCGGACATCGGGCGGCGCTTCAACCGGGTGGAAATCCGCCCCGAGGCGGACATCGTGGTCAAGCGCCTGCACCCCTGGGGCTCGGAGTGGGAGCTGCGCATCTACGTGCCCATGCTCGAGCACAACGACGTGCTCTACGCGGCGCACGAGGCCATCTTGCTCGCCATGGCGGAGAAGGGGCTGCGGCCGCCGGAAGCGCACTTCACCGGCGGCGGGCGCCTCACTTCTTGATGAACGTCATGTCCTCGCCCTTCATGTTCATGATCATCTTCCCGTCCTTGAACGTGACGGTGATGTCCTCTTCCTTCTGCTTGCCGTCGGGGCCGGGCTTGCCGCCCTTCGAGTGAATGACCATCTTGTCGCCCTCGACGGACTTCACGCTCCACTCGCCGTCCTCTTTCATCTCGCCCATCTCGACGTGGACCTTCCCGCCTTCCTGGAAGTCGAAGACCATCTTGGAGCCCATCTCCTCGATCATCTTCTTGGCGAAGGCCTTCTGGTCCTCGGGCATGGACTTGAACTTCTCGCTCTCGAGGGCGGCCTGGGTGTCCATGCCCCACTTGCCGATGAGCTTCTTCTCGGGCTTCTCGGCGCAAGCGACGAGGGCGAGGGCGACGACGGCGGTCAGGAACAGGGAGCGGAACGCGATGCGCATGGGGACTCTCGTGGGGGCAGACCCGATCGCGCGGCTCGCGGCGGGTGTTCGGGGAGCGCGGCGCGAGTCGACTGCGACTGCCCGCGGGCGCAAAATGAGCCGCCCGCAGGCGGTCGTCAACGCCCAACGGCGCGGATTGTCGTTGCAAAAAAACTCCACCCGGGGTGAATCAACGGCGCGCCGTGTGCGTCGATGGAGGTGAAGAGCGCAATGACGTCGATGGATCCCCCCGACGCCGAACTCGTCGAGAAGGTGAAGCAGGGCGACCGCCACGCTTTCCGCCGGCTCGTCGAACGCCATCGGGACCGCATCCACCGGGTCGCGCTCGGCATGCTGCGCAACCCCGACGATGCGATGGACGTGGTTCAGGAGGTCTTCATCCGGGTCCACGGCCGGATTCAGGAATTCAAAGGAGAGTCCGCCTTCGGCACCTGGTTGGTGCGCGTAACCGTGAACTACTGCATCGACCGGCAACGCCGGCAGAAGACGTGGGACGCACGGTTCGTCATCGACAACGAGTGGGAAGGCGTTTCGGAGGACGGCCCCGAGCACAAGCTGATGAACGCCCAGATGGGCGAGGCCCTGCGGCGGGCCCTCTCCGAACTCGGCGAGGAACACCGCACGGCCATCATGCTGCGTGAGGTCAACGGGCTCGCCTACGAAGAAATCGCCGAGGTGATGGGTTGTCCCAAAGGGACCGTGATGAGCCGACTCCACCATGCCCGCAAGAAACTCCAGCTCGCGCTGCGGCCCTTCCTCGAAGAGGCCGGCGAGCGTGATCTGGCCGGGCGGGCGGGCGAAGGCGTGCGGAGGCGTGAATGAGCACCGAGAACATCCGAACCTTGTCCGACGCCGAGCAGGAGCGCCTGTCGCTCTTCCTCGACGGCGCGCTGCCCCCGGACGAGGCGGCCGACGTCGAGCGTCTGGTGTCCGAAGATCCCGCGTGGAAGGCCGCCCACCGCGCCCTGAAGATCACCGGGGAGATGCTGCGCGCCCCCGTCGAACGTCACGCCGCCGAGGCCCGCTTCGACGGGCTGTGGGCGGGCATCGAGCAGCGCCTGCCAGCGCCGGAGCGCGCCCCGAGTCTGCTCGACCGACTCAGGGCCTTCCTGAGCCCGCCGGTACTGGTCGGCCTGGCGGCGGCGGCCGCAGCGGCCGCCTATGTCGCGACCCGCCCCTCGACGCCCCCCGCGCCCGAGGCGCCCGCCCCCGGCGGTGTGGCGGCCCGCGGCCCGGCGCCCGGCACGGCCCTCGCCGAGTCGGAGCCGGTCATCATCGAGGGCATCGAGTCCGCCGGTCAGAAGACCGTATTGGTCAGTCAGCCCGTCGAGCCCAACGGCGCGACGGTCATCTGGACGCTCGACGCCCCGGCGCCCGAGTCGCAGCCCGGGTCGGACGTCCCCGCGGCTTCGGACGACGATCCGATCTGAACGTCCGATGGGTCCCCATCGAATCCAGACAAAATCCCCGCGGGTGGCCGACGTGCCGCCCGCCCGTGCGAGGCGAGAGTGTGACATGAGGTTCGAACTGCCAGCATTGGGCCGCGTCGGCCGGGCCCTTCTCGGCCTGGCCATCGGCGCCGGGCTCTCCCTGGGCCTGTGGGCCGGCGACGCCGCCGCCGGTGAACCGGGGCTGCGCCTCAAGGTCTCGGTCATTCAGGCCACGAAAGAGAAGTCGGCGCCCGATCCCGCGCTGGCCCGCATCCAGGGCGAGCTGGCCGAAGCCTTCGCCGGGTACCAGGGCTTCAAACGGCTGCAGGCCGAGGAAAAGCTGCTGGCGGGCGAGACCCCGGTCAAAATCGACCTGCCCAACGGCGAGTCCGCCGAGTTCAAACACCAGGGCGTCGACAAGAACCTGCACAAAATCCGGTTCTCCCTGGCCAAGAGCAAGGTGAACCTGGACCTCAAGGCCCCCCTGAAGAAGATGTTCTATCAGGCGGGCATGAAACACGGCGGGGGCATTCTGATCCTCGCCATGTACATCGCGCCCGTCGGTGAGCCCCCCGCGCCGGACAAGACCGAGCCCTGACCGGCTCGCGATCGGACCCAGTTCAGAACCGGCAGCCGTCCGGGTAGCGGGCACCGTTCAGGCAGCGCCCGGGCGAGTTCGGCCCCGCGCCGAGCATGTCGTGCAGGCCGAACACGGCGCCGCTGACGTCCGTGCAGCGCGTCGCGCTCACGCCGTTGCCCTGCGCCGCCCGCTCGATGGAGACGTCGTCGACGAGGCCCCCGGCGGCGTCCGTGAGCACGACCCGCAGGGGGTTGCCGTCGTTGAGCAGGCTGAACGACTCGTCGGCGACCTCGGGCAGCGTCGCGGGGAAGGGGTCCCAGGTCCAGTCCGCCGGCGGGCGGTTGCCGTAGACGGCCACCATCGTGCGCGCGGGCAGCACGGCTGCGCCGAACCGCAGGCGCTCTGCGAGGGCGCCGGCGCCGTTCGTCGAGGCAATCGTCCAGCCGGTCATGTCCACGGGGCGGTCCCCCGGGTTGACGAGCTCGACGAACTCCCAGTTGCCCTCCGGCGACTCGGTGGGGTTGGCGAAGACCTCGTTGAGGACCACCTGCCCGGGGACCTCGCCGGGGCAGGCCGGGGGCGGCGGCGGGCCCTGATCGGGCGGCGGCGGCGGAGGACCGGCGTCTCGCGGCGGGGGGGGCGGCGGGCCGGCGTCGCGCGGCGGGGGCGGCGGGGCGGACCCGTCGGGATCGGGCTGCGGGCCGGCGTCCCGCGGGGGGGGCGGCGGGGGCCCGGCATCCCGGGGCGGCGGCGGCGGGCCGGCGGCGTCGGGCTCGCCGTTCGCGTCCCCGCAGAAGCGCTCGAAGCTGCCACCGTTGGCGCACAGACCGGGCGAGGCCGGCAGCCCCTCGGAGGAGACGCGATCGTGCGCGGCGACCCCCGGGCCGACGCCGTCGGGCACGCGGTTGGCCGAGACGCCCGGCGCGTAGGTCGAGACGAGCCCCATGAACTCGTCGAGCACGGCATCTTTGGTGGCGAGGCGGAAGTCGTAGTCGTCGGCGTTGGGGTAGTTGTCCGGCGTGACGGTCACGCGGGGCGCGATGACCGCGGGCGACGACCACACCCACCGCTCGGGGGGTCGCGCGTGGAAAACGGCCACCGCCGCGCGGGGGGCGAGACAGCCGGCCTCGAAGATCGCGCGCACGCGGGTGCCTTCGGCCGGGATGCCACCGGAGGGGGTGCCGACGGGGACGCTGACCACCGAGACGCCGCCGAGGTTCAACGGGCGGTCGGTGCGGTTGACGATCTCGAAGAACTCCGCGTCCTCGTCGGGCTCGCCGTCGAGCATGAGCTCGTTGAGGATGAGCTCGCCCGCGGCCGGGGTCTCGCAGTCATCGGGGCTCGGCGGGGGTGGCCCGCCGCCGCCCGCGCTCGTGCCGCCACCGAACGGGCTACCGCCGGCGCCGCCCGCAGGACCGAGATCCGAGCCGGGCACGATGCAACGGCACGCGCCGTCGACCACGCAGACGGGGGCGAGACCGGGGTCGCAGGCCAACGCGCAGCTCGCACCGCGGGGGCAGGCCGCGTCGGCCGCCTCGTCGACGGCGCTCTCGCCGACGCAGCCGGCGAGCAGGAGGACGAGCCAGGGAAGGGTCGCACGTGAACGGGCGGGGGAGCGGCGTTTCATCGCGGCACTGGGTATCACGCCGGGGCCTACCGGAGAAAGGCGCCGTCTTCGCCCACGCGCCCCGGCCCGTCGAGGATGAAGACCCGCGCCCCCCCGGGGGCGACGTCGAACGAGAGCGACCCCCCGGGCCCCGTCTGCAGCTCTTCGCCCCGGACGGCGTCGCGCCAGCGGCCCGCGGGCAGGTCCCCCACCGTCAGGCGGTCGCCGCCCTGGCTCAGACCCACGACGGCGTAGGCGCGGTCCTCGAAGGTGCGCACGAACCACGCGCTGTTCTCCGACTCGCCGAAATGCGTCAGGCGGCCCTTCTGCAGGGCCTCGCTGGCCGCCCGGATGGCGTTGAGGCGCCGCAGGTGCCCCACGAAGGGGTGCGCTTCGGTCTGCGCCCTCTGGGCGGGCAGCAGGTGATCTCCGAAGTACGCGCGGCCGCTCGTGGCATGGGGCGCGTCGTTGCCATCGATCTCGGCGCCGGCCATGAACCGGATCTCGGTGCCGTAGAAGACCGCGGGGATGCCCCGGGCCAGGAAGATCAGGTTGAGCGCCGACGCCAGCGCGCGATCGGTGCCGGCGAAGCGGTACTTCCAGTCGTTCTGCGGGCCGATGTCGTGGTTGTCGATGAACGTGACGAGCTGCGTCGCGTCGCCATACAGGCTGTCCCGGGCGAAGACCCCGCCGAGACCGCCGAAGCGCCCCTGGCTCAGGTTGTCCCGGAACGTGCTCATCAGCGAGAAGTCGAGCACGCTGAAGCCCGAGTCGTCGTGCCCGCCCCCGCAGGGGTCGTTCGTACGGCGGGTGTACCACCAGGGGCGGATCTCCGCCGGGCCGTTGTCGGAGCCGTCGAGGCACGTACCCCAGCCCGTGCCCTTGACCAGGTTCTCGCCGAACACGAACAGGCCCGGTTTGTGCGCCTTGAAGGCATCGACGTACTCGAGCAGGTTCGAGCGCTCCAGGTGCTTGACGGTGTCGACCCGCAGGGCGTCGACGCCCATGTCCAGGAACCGGTTGTAGGCCCCGATGATGTACTGCTTGACCTGCGGATGCTCGGTGTTCAGGTCGATGCAGTCGCCGGCCATGTGCTTCTGCTGAAGCGAGAGGGGAGATTCCCAGTCCCCCCCCGCCATGAAGCCCGCCTGGTGGTACCAGGTGTCGTCGAGGCGGTCGGACTGGATGTTGAAGAAGTGATTGGGGTCGTGGTTCTGGTAGCCCTGGAACCCGTCCACCTCGATGCGCTGCCCGCAGACGGGACAGTCGATGGCCCGCTCCGCGTCCGGGTCGAAGTCGCGAAATACCTGCGGTGCAAGGGGGTTGTCGTCGTCCTCCCGGTTCTCGGAGCGGTAGTCGCCGAGGTGCGTCTGATACGGATAGTCCGGATCGTCGCTGGGAAAGGCCCCCGTCTTCCGGAAGTACTTGATCGGGGCCCGCGTGTTGTGGACGACGCCCCGCAGCCCGTAGTTCGAGCTGTGATTGATCACGATGTCCAGGATCAGCTTCATCCCGCGCCGATGAACCTCGCAGATGAGGTCCTGGAACGTGGCGCCGGGCGATTCCAGGCGGCTGTCGACCCGGGTGAAGTCGTAGCCGTGGTACCCGTGGTAGTCGAGGCCGCTGCGGTTCTCGACGACGGGGGTGAGCCAGATGGCCGTGAAGCCCAACGTGTCGTGGATGTAGTCGAGCTGCTCGATGAGGCCCTTGAAGTCGCCCCGCCACGTCGGATCGCCGAGTTCGAGGCGGTCGCGGTTGTAGTAGTCGTTGCCCTCGTCGCCGTTGAAGAACCGCGTCGTCATCAGGAAGTAGATGGTCTCCTCGCGGAAGTCCCCG
>JAKLJY010000098.1 GCA_023150895.1 Myxococcota bacterium
CGCGGCTACGTGAAGATCAGACACTATGGGCTCCACGCGTCCGGCAATCTCGCCACGAGGCTCCCCGCGGCCCGCGCCGCCATCGAGGCCCGCCACGTCGAGGCTCGCGGCCGCCCCAACCGACCGCCACCAAGCGACTGGCGGGACCGCCTGAAGGCGCTCGTCGGCGTGGATCTCCGCCGCTGCCGCGCCTGCGGCGGGACGCGGGTGGAGCGTCTGGTCATGTGCCCGCCCTCGTCCGAGCGATCCTCGCGCGGCCCGCCGGACCAAGAAGGGCCGCCGTGATGCGGCACGACACAGGATCCGTACTCTCGCCGAGCCCGGCACGACGGGCGAGATCTGTCCGCAGCGAGCCGGCGAGCCCGGGCCGAGAGCGCGCTCGACTCTCCGGTCGCCTCTCGCTGGGCCCCGAGGCGCATCGTCGAGGGGAGCGCAGGCGCTCCGAAGGGGCGTCGGCACCCCGGCGTGGGGGTGTCGTGCTCGAGCCGAGGGCGGGCGCCAGGTCGAAATCCCCATAGGCCCACCGTTGCGGGAAGCGGCCTCGTTCAACACCGGTTCGACACCGCCCCGCGCGGACGGGCGGGTCGACTGCGCACGCGGCTTGGCGCGCGCAGGGCGGTGCAGAAACCTACTTGTTTCACCCGCCAGAATCTCCGGATTACGACCCGCCAGAATTTCCGGATTTCACACTGCTGACGCCAGACGAGGCCGAGCGGCTCGACCGGCTTCGCGGCGAGATGTCACGCAGCGAGTTTCTCCGAAAAGCGATCGACATCGCGGAACGAAAGACCGGCGAGCAGCACTCACGTTCGCCGACTCGCGACGGGTCGAGCTCGCCGTTGCAGCCGACGTTGCGTTTGATACCCAGAACTGGTCCCACTCGAGGCCGTTTCGATCCCGAGATTCTCGTTCTCCATCGTGTGCCGAATCCGCTATCAACTGACCTCCTCCAGCGGCGGACTTCACGCGCCGCCTCGGCGTCCGACACACCGCCCACCGCGACGAGAAGCGAGGTCGCTCAGCCGACCAGTTCGGCGAGGGCCCGCGGGTGCGCGGCCTCCAGCAGCGGCGCGGCCCGAGCAATTCCCGACCGAAGCCAGCCCGCGGCGCCCGTCGGCACGCGATGGATGGCCTCTTCGATGGCACCCGGGAACCGCTCGGCCAGCACGGCCGCCAGCACCGCCGCCTGCCGGAGGTCCTTCTCGCTCTTCGCGCCATTCTGCGCTCGCAGGGACGAGACGATCAGCTTGTGAATCGCATAGCGCTCCGCCGTCGGAACGCGGACGAGACAGCACCCCTCCCGCGCGAGCAGGACGCTCGCCTGAGTCTCGCCCAGAACGTAGGCCAGGTAGGGGACGCCCGTCGCATGCGCTCGGAGTTCCGGAACCGGGACTGTCGGAAACGTCTCGTCGTTCGACGGCACCAGAAGATCGACGTGAAACGACCCGCGACCTCGCTGTTTGAATGAACTCGATGGTTGCCGCGGGTCGAAGGTGGGGACTTCGACGAAGTCGATTCCGGACTCCCGGAGCATCGTCAGGAAATCGACCGCAGGCGGCTCCGGAAAGGCCAGGCCCTCGCGCCGGGCAATGTCCACGTCCTCGGTGGCATAGGTCGCGCTTCGAACGCCGAGCAGGTTCAACAGAACCCCGAACGCGTGCGAGCCGATCAACACTCCGCCGGCGCGGAAGACACCGTGGTTGTGCAAGGCGGCGAGCGTCGCGTAGGTCTTGGCGTCGGCCAACGCGTAGCCCTCGCGGCCCAAGAGACGCAGGCTGACCGTTGCGGACTTCACCTCTTCGATGCGCTCGCGGAGCGCCGCGGCCGTCGCGTCCGCGTCCACATGCCCCACCGGCCCCGAAACGTATTGCTCCCGCTTTCGACCATCCCCGTCGTAGTACTGCCGCGCGTAGAAGTGGAAGCCGCCGGCGTTCGTTCGCTCGAGAAGCGAACCCGCAGTGCCGGCGAAGACCGTCGTCGACCCGCGTGCCAGGTTCTCGAGGTCGCCATGGAGAACGGTCAGCGCGGTCGGGTGAGGTTCGTAGAGTGGTCGGGCGGACATGTGCGAATTCTGGGCAACGACGGTGTATCCGTCAAGAACGACGCGTGACGGATACTCAGACCCTCGAAGTCCCCTCCCGGCTGCCCGATTCTCCGGCGTCTCCGGCGTTTCACCCCCCCGCGACCGGCGCCTCCCAGAGCGTCGAGACCGGCCAGGCCTCGAGGCGCTCGCCGAGCGGCACGACCTCGTGCCCGGTGTACAGCACGATTCCGCGGACGAATCGCGGCCCGGCCACCTCCGCCAGGTGGCGCAGGCCCTTCACGTCCTTCGGGACGACGGTGCTCGCGGCCTTCACCTCGACGCCCACCAGTGCGCCGTCGCGGCGTTCGAGGACGAAGTCGACCTCGACGTCCGAGAGTGTTCGGTAGAAGAACAGCTCCGCGGCCGCCTCGCTCGTACCCGCATGTTTGGCCAGCTCGGCGCGCACGAACGCCTCGAGCAACGGGCCCGCGCGGGTGGGGTCCGCCTCGAGCTGTGCCGCGCCGAGGCCACACAGATGCGCGGCGAGGCCCGAGTCATTGAGATAGACCTTCGGTGACTTCACGAGACGCGCAGCACGGGCGTCCTGCCAGGGCAGCAGCGGTTGATACAGATACAACGCCTCGAGCAGGCTCAGATACCGCCGAAGGGTCGTGTAGGGAATATGCAGATCCCGCGACAGATCGGCCGTGTTCAGGAGTCCGCCGCTGCGGAGCGCCAGCAGTCGAAGCAGGCGCGTCAGCTCGGGCGCAGCGTCGATCCCGGCCAGATCGTCGACCTGCCGGGTGACCATCGTGGTCAGGTAGGCATCGAACCAGGCGCTCTGACGACGGCCGGCCGGGCGCGCCCGCGCCTCGGGGTATCCCCCGGCGAGCACACGCGCGAGCAGCTCCGGCCGGCTCGTCTCGGCCGTTCGGAGCCCGGGACCCGACGTGGCGAAGAGCGCGTCGACGAGATTCACGCTCGTCCCCTGTATCTCGGCCTGCGACAACGGCCACAGGGTCAGGATCTCCATGCGGCCGGCCAGCGTCTCCGAGAGCCTCGGGAGCAGGAGCGGGTTGGCGGAACCCGTGAGGACGAACCGCCCGGGCCGCCGGTCGCGATCCACCGACGCCTTCAATGCCGGAAAGAGCGGCAGCACGCGCTGCACTTCGTCCAGCACGGTCGGACCCGCGAGTCCCGACAGGAAGCCGGCCGGATCGGCGAGGGCGGCGCGCCGGGGCGTGTCGTCGTCGAAGGTGATCGCGCGGAAGCCCGGCAGGGCCGCCTGCGTCAACGTCGACTTGCCGGTCTGGCGCGCGCCCACGACGAGAACCACGGGCGTGTCGGCCAGCGCTTCCAGCAGTCGGATCGCGAGTCGACGGGTGAACATGGCTGAAATTTAACCACGCCGTGGTTGAATTTCAACCGCCCGAGAGCCCGCCTCCCCTCCTCAGAACTGGAAGTAGATGAACGGCGTGAACCCCGTCGCGGGGAAGGCGAGCACGAGCCACCAGCAGAGGAAGACGACGGCCGGGGTGACGACGGAGAGCATGCGCGGTTGGCGCAGGTGGGCGAGCGGGGTGAGCTGCAGGGCCTGGATGGCGGCCATGAGCAGCACCGCGAAGACCGTGAAGGGCTGCACCCAGAGCACGCCGTCGAAGTCGACGAACATGCGGCGCAGGACGGCGGCGGCGGTGCCGAAATCGGGGGCGCGGAAGAAGACCCACGCGACGAGCACGACGAGGAGCGTGTAGGCCCAGCCGAGGAGGGCGCGCGCGACGGCGGGCCAGGCGGCGGTGCGGGGGGCGAGGGCGGGCCGCAGCCAGCGTTCGAGCGCGAGCACGCCGCCGTGGATGAAGCCCCAGACCACGAACGTCCAGGCGGCGCCGTGCCAGAGCCCGCCGAGGAGCATGGTCAGCATCAGGTTGACATAGGTGCGGCCGGGTCCGCGCCGATTGCCGCCGAGGGGGATGTAGAGGTAGTCGCGCAGCCAGGTGGACAGGCTCATGTGCCACCGCCGCCAGAACTCGGTGATGGAGCGCGAGAGGTAGGGGTGGTCGAAGTTGACGCAGAAGTCGTAGCCGAGCGCCCGTGCGGTGCCGATGGCCATGTCCGAGTACCCGGAGAAGTCGCAGTAGATCTGCACGGCGTAGGCGAAGACGGCGATCCAGACGGTGAGGCCGCCATAGACGTCGGGGCTGGCAAACACACCGTCGACGAACCCGGCGATGCGGTCCGCGATGAAGACCTTCTTGAACAGACCGAAGCTGAAGAGTGCGAAGCCCTCGCCCGCCCGGCGCCAGCTCAGCGGGCGGTCCTGCGTGAGCTGCGGCAGAAAATCGTGCGCGCGCACGATGGGGCCCGCGACGAGCTGCGGGAAGAACGAGACGAAGAGTGCGAAGTCCGTGAATCGGCGGCAGGCGGGCAACTCGCGCCGATACACGTCGATGGTGTAGCTGAGGGTCTGGAATGTGTAGAAGCTGATGCCGACGGGCAGGATGATCCAGGTCAGCGTCTGAAGGTTGAGGCCCAACAGACCGCCGAACGCGGCCTGGAAGGACTCGATGAAGAAGTTGAAATACTTGAAGAACCCCAGCAGGCCGAGGTTCGTGACGAGGGAGAACAGCAGCAGGCGCTTGCGGCGGCGAGCGTCGTCCGTCGCCTCCATGGCCAGCGCGACGACGTAGTCGATGACGGTGCCGAAGGCGAGCAGGCCCAGGAACCGCCAGTCCCAGTAGGCGTAGAAGTAGAGGCTCGCGGCAAGCAGCACGAGCTTGCGCGGACCGTTCGCACGGATGACCACCAGCAGGCCGAAGACCGCCGCGAACAGGATCAGGAACTCGATCTGATTGAACAGCATCAGCGGGCCCCCGGTGCGGACGAGCCGCCGCCAGGGCGAGCCCGGTCGGCCCGGTCTGCACAGATCGCCTCGGCCACGAGGCGGTGCCCGAGGGCGTTCCAGTGTCCGCTCCCCGGGACGCCGTTGTGGAAGCCGCGGGGGAACTCGCCGGTCTGTTGGTAGGCCCTCACGAACGCGGCGCTCAGGTCCAGGAAGCCGATCCCGCGGCGGGCGGCGAGCGCGGCAACGTGCCGGGCGGCCGCGGCGTCCTGATCCTGCGTCTCGACGGCGTTGGCGCGGATGCGCGGCACGGCGGGTGTGTAGATGAAAACCAAGGGCCTCTCGGTGGCCGCGTCGAGGGCCGCCAACAGATATTCGAGCGTCGCGTCCGAGGGCAGCACGACGGGGCGGTCGTACTTCGTGCCCCCAAGCCCCCCCGCGCCGGCCCCGGGACGCTTCACCGGGCCGGGTCGCAACCGCACGACGCGATTCCCGTCGGCGCCGTTCACGGCGGTGCGCGCCGCGCGCCAGAAGAGTTGCAGGTGAAAACGCTCCAGAATCGGTCGCAGGCCGAGGCTGCCCGCGGTGAACGGGACCTCGACGAGGCGCGGGGGATCGTCGAAAAACCGCAGCCCGTCGGGCAGCACGTCGCTCAGGTGCGGCAGCACGATGTAATGCGCCTCGGGCGAGAACAGTTTCTCGTAGCGGGGCAACAGAAACACGACGTCGGCCGCGGCGCGTCCGCTCTGCCCAACGCCCACGCCCGTGAGGCCGTCGGCCCCGCAAAGCGCGGTCACCTGGGCGGCGACCTTGTCCGGGTCGTCGACCTGCCAGGCCTCAACGTAGGAGTCCCCCCAGATGGCCACGGTCGGGCCCCTCAGGGCCGTGACGTCGTCGTGGACGCTCACGCCAAACCGGCCGAAGCGCGAGTCACCCCAGCCCTCGGCGCGCTGCCGATGGACGTGCCCGGGCACCGGCACCAGGCCGAGCACGGCCGGGTCGTTCACGTACGGCACCACCGAGTCGGTGAAGGGCGCGGTCAGCAGCGCCGCCAGCAGCGTCGCCAGGCAGAGCCCCGCCAGCCAGCGGACCGCGAAGGCCCTCGGGGGGGCGTCGTGTTCGGTGAACATGCGCGCTCAGGGGCAGATGGGGCCGCTCGCGTCGGCCACCCAGCCGTTCTCCGGGCAGCAGGTCGCGGTCGTGCTGCACCAGACGCACGCGGCATCCGCCACGGGCCGGAAGAGGTGCGTTTCGCCGCCCGCCAGGCTGTCCGCCTGCACGAACGCCCCCGCGTCACCCGCGATGAGACGCGCCTCGCAGGGGGGGTCGTCGAGGCGGCCGAGCATGGTGCAGTTGCGGTTGCTCTCGTTCGTGTAGGCGTAGTCCAGCCGCAAGACGTCGGCGCCCTCCGGGCCGGCGCCGGGCTCGGCCGTCGCGGTGTAACACCCGTAGTCGAACGAGCCCGAGTCGGCCCCGACGGCGGCCTGGAACTGCGAATGGATCGTGAACACTCCGTCGGCGCGGAAGGCATAGAGCATCTTCCAGCCGGGCGCGCCGCACGCGCGGTCGTTGGTCGCGTAGTAGAAGCGGGACCCGGCGAGGGGCCCCGCGGCGTCACCGGGGGCGGGGCAGGTGAACCCGGCCGGCGGCTCGGGCGCGGTCGGCGTTGCCGAAACGCAGTCGAGACCCGATGCGACGTAGCCCTCGTCGCAGTCGCACGCGGGCAGGCCCTCGACGACGACACACGCCCCGTGACCGCTGCAGTCGAAGCCCTCACAGCCGGCAACGGTCGACCCCCCCGCGTCCGTGCCCGCGTTGCCGCCGCCGTCGTCGTCCGTGTCACAGGCGAACAGGGGCAGGGCGCACGCGAGGGCGAGCGAGAACGAGAATGAGACGAAGTGAGGACGCATGCGGACTCCAGAACGTTGAGCGAACCGGCGCACCCTACGCCGGCCGCGTGTGCGGTTCAAAGGGCTCGCGCCCGAGGCCGCGCCTTGACGCTGTGGCGCGGGCCCTCCCATGATGCCCCATGCGTCGCCCCCCCGTCCTTGCCCTTGCCCTCGCCTTCGTCGCCCTTGTCCTCGCCGCGTGCGGCGCCCCCCCCGTGGTCCCGCCGTCGGCCCTGCCCGAGCCGAGCGCCCCGAGCGCGGAGATCCTGGCGGCGAGCACGCCGGCCGACTGGCGGCCCCTGGCGCTTGAACACACGCTCGTCATGGAGGTCGCCGTCCCCGGCCGCGTGGTGGGCCCAGTCATCATCGAGCTCGCCCCCGCGTTCGCGCCCCGGCACGTCGACAACGTGCTCGCCCTGGCCCGGGCCGGGTACTTCGATGGCCTCGCCATCGTGCGCGTGCAGGAGAACTATGTGGTGCAGTGGGGCGACGCGGACGGGCAGAAACCGCTCGGGGACGTGCCCCGCACGCTGCCCGCCGAGTACGAGGTCCCGAGCGCCGGTCTGCCCTTCACGCCGCTGCCCGACGGCGACGTCTACGCGCCGGCGGTGGGTTTCACGCAGGGGCTCCCCGTCGGCCGCGACGACGCGACGGGCCGCACCTGGCTGGCACACTGTCACGGCATCGTGGGCGTCGGGCGCGACGAGCCGCCGGACACGGGCAGCGGCCACGAACTGTACGTCGTGACCGGGCACGCGCCCCGGCACCTCGACCGCAACATGGCCATGATCGGCCGCATCGTGCAAGGCATCGACACACTGACGGCGTTGCCCCGCGGCACGGGGGCGCTCGGTTTCTACGAGCAGGCCGAACAGCGCGTCCCCATCACGCGGGTGCGCGTCGCCGCGGATCTGCCCGTCGCCGAGCGCCCGCGCCTCGAGGTCATGCGAACGGACACCCCCCGGTTCGCCGACTACGTCGCGTCGCGCCGGTTCCGCCGCGAGGGCTTCTTCGCCTTGCCGACGGGCCGCGTGGAACTCTGCAACGTCGCGGTGCCCGTCCGTCCGGTGCCCCCGGGCTCTGAGAGGGTCGACGCGAATCGTCCGCCGGCTCCGCAGCCCGCTGAATCCCGACCTGCGGCGTCGTTGGGCCCCCAACATCTGGGGCTGTACCCCGGGTACAGCACCCAGACGTCGTGCACCCCCACTCCTTGCATGTCGGGCCCATCGTGCTGCTCGCTTCGGCGTCCGATTCGCGTCGACCCTCTGAGTGGCGGCCGAAAGCGCCGGGGCCATCAGTCGAACCGCACGGAGCACCTTCCGGCGACACAGGTCGTCATCACGAGGCGGTCGCGGCTGCAGTGCGTCGCCTCGCCGTACTTGTACGAGCCGTCGAGGACCGGCTCCGTGGGCGGGTGACCGGCGTTGCGGGTCGCGATGATCATGTGTCCGTCGCCCACCCGGTGTTCGTACCCGAACGAGAACCCGAACGGCCCGGGCCGGAGTCGTGCCATGTCGCGCTTGAGATCCGGCTGGCAGCGGCTCGCGAACAGATCGATGGGCTGGTCGTAGGCGCCGAACAGACGGACCGTCCACTCGGGCTTGTCCCGCAGGTAGCGATAGGGCATCCCCGAGGCTTCCTGCACGATGAGACCCGCGCGCGCCAGGATGGTGTTGCGTACGTCGTCGAAGGCGCTGCCATACATGAGATACGACGCGGCCTTGAGCAGCGTGGCGAACGGCGCCTCGCGGGCGAGCAAGGCGCGCAGGCCGCGGCGCTCGACGAAGGCGGTGTCCGAGAGGTCGCCCGAGAAATACAGCGCGCGACGGCGCGTCTCCGGCGGCTCGTCGGCGGCCCGGAACACAATCTCGACCCCGGTCAGCGGGCGGGCCGTGTCCGTCTCGAGTTCGCCCGTATCGGAGAGGCGCACGCCCCGCACGGACTCGACGACGTGCCCGGTGCGCACCAGGAAGAACATCATCAGCGCGCCGACGCCCGTGTAGCCATCCTGCCGGACCTCGTGCCGCATGCTCAGCGTGCGGAAGAAGTTCAGGCCGAGCAGTTTGTCGAGCGAGGTGCGCAGCCGCTTGACGCCCGCGAGCACCACGCCGGGCGCATCCCGGTGCGCGGCGGGCAGCGCGCCGACGGGCTCGAGGCCGAGGAGGACGTAGGTCTGCGCGCGGGGAAAGACGGTCAGCGCGTTGACGAGATCGGGGCCACCGAACGGGTAGAAGACCAGCGGCGGGGTGGGACCCGGCAGGTTCGTGGCCACGAACGCCCGCAGGGGGGCGAGCGTGCGCGCGTCGTACCGCGCCCAGGCGGCGTCGACCTCGCGGGCGAAGGCGGCATAGGTGCCCGGCCGGATGCGACCGTCGGCGGGTGCCGCGCCCGGGCCCTTGCCCGCCAGGACGCGCGCGGCGAGGTCGGCGTCCGAAGCGCGCGCCGGGCCGGGCGCAGACGCCGCGGCGGTGGCCAGGAAGGCGGCGAGGAGCGCGCAGAGCGTCGACGGGGCGGGGGCACGCACGGGTTCTCCGGGGCAGGCAGGACGGGACGCCGCTGCGTACCACGGATGCGCGCCGGCGGGGAGGGGAACGCGCGGGCGGCCGGTGGTCGCAATCAGTCCCAACGGCTGCCGATGGTGAGCGAGAGCGTTTCGATCGTCAGACCGACGCCGGCCCGGTCCTCGATCTGCACGGCCCAGGCGCCGTTGACGTACTCGTCGCCGCTGAAGCCCAGGACCGTCTGCGAGAGCCACAGACCCTCCGGGCCGTTGCGACCTTCGTAGACGGTCACGGCCTGCCCCGTCGGGTGGACGAGGCGGACCACGAGGCCGCCGGTCGCGTCCGGGGTCAGTGTCAGGTCGAGCCAGACGTCCATGTCGACCGTCGCCAGCCCGCGCACGTCCACGGGCACGGTGAGGCCCGGCGTGCCCGGCTCGCTGCGCAGCGGGGCCGTCAACGCGGGGCGGAAGGTGTCCTGCATCCAGGCCGGGGTGCAGAGGCCGTCCTGCGGCGCGCGGGTCAGGCCGGCACAGACGAGCCCGGTGTCCGTGCCGCAGGCCTTCGAGAGGCTGCACGGTTCGCCGGCGCCGGGGCGCTGACTCTGTGAGACGCAGCGACCGAGGCCGCTCGCCTCGCTGCGACCCTGGCAGGTCAGACCCGCGGCGCAGTCGGCCGTCTCGGTGCAGTCGGCGCCCCGCGGGCCCCGGGGCACGCGGCAGTCGTACAGACCGCCGTCGCTGTTGACGACCGCGACGGTCGTCTCGCCGGCGGGCAGAATCGCCCCCACGGAGGTGTCGCCGGCCCCGAACTCGACGCCGAGGTACGCCTTGCCCGCCCCCTCGTGCCAGAGGTCGACGAGGTGAATCTCCTGACCGTCGGCGCGGGCGAGCGCCTCGCCCGGCGTGCGGACGTCCGTGTGACCCGCGGCCACCATGGCGGCGACGACCTGAGCGCCCTCGCGACCCTGGAAATGACTCACCTGTCGCGCCGTGCGCTCGCGCGTGACGGCCAGGCCGGGGGCGCGTCGAATGCCTCGCCAGGTATCGCCGAACGCACACGTCTCGCGACGCACGACCGGTGCCAGCACCGCCCGACACAGGGGGGCGACCGCCGTGAACACATCCTCGAACGGGGCGTCGCATGCGGCGTCGGGGGCGGCGGCGCAAAGGGCGTCCCAGGACCGCGCGAACGCCTCGGCGTCGACACAGGTCTCGAGTGCCTCCTCCGGCGTCGGGTGGTCGATGGCATCCGGGCCGAGGCCGGGGTCGAAGACCTGCGCGCCGACGCAGGCGACCACGCCGGCCGCGACGGCCTCGGGGCACGCCGTCGGCAGGACCGACGCGGGCGCGGCGCAGTCACCGCCGTCACACGTCGCCGCCAGCCGATAGGCCCCGCGGCCCTGACCGTCGCCCGTGCCGAGCACCACGAGATACTCGCCGGTGACCGGCGCGACGAGCCCCTTCAGACGCGGAAACTTGCCCCAGCCAGCGTCGTCGTCCCGCTTCCAGGCCGCGGTGCCATACCCCGCCGCCGTCTTCGGACCGTAGACGAAGAGCACGGGATCGAGCGCGCGGGTCGTGCCCGAGCGGGTGACCTCGAGGCTGAAGGGCGCGCCGGCGCGGACCCGCAGGGCAAATGCCTCGAACTGGAGGTCCTCGACGAACGCACCGGAGACGGGCTGGCCAAACGAGACGTCACCCCGCATGGTGACTCGGCTGGCCACGTCGGCCTTGGCGTCGCCGGGGGTGGAGAGATCGCCCGGCTCGGGCGGGGGCGCGTCCGGGGCGGACTCGTCGGTGGCGGCACAGCCCGTCGCGAACGACAGCGCGGCGAAGAACGGCAGGGACTTCATGGGGGCGGCTCCGGAGAGTGGGAAAGTCGGGGCCACCACACGCAAGCGATGTACCATGACCGCGGCGGGGCGCTGCCCCGGATTCGTCACTTCGCCGCGCTTGCGAGTTGCGCCGCCGGCACACGCAACAGGGACCCGTCGGCGCGGACGAAGAGGCTCTCGCCGTCGTCGCCCGCGAGCACGCCCGTCAGCGTGCGGCCGTTTCTGAAGACGAGCGTGACGTGCTCGCCGACGAGGGCGCTCAGGGTCTCTTTGGACACCGCGCGCGAGGGCCCCGCAGCCTGCGCCGGCGCCGACGTCTGCACGGGCGCCGACATCTGCACGGGCGCCGCCGTCTGCTCGGGCGGCGACGCCGACGCGTCCGGCGCGGCGTCGAGCGTCGCGACGGGGGCCGGCCTTGGGACGCGCACCCGGGCCAGGCAAACGCCCCGGGCGGCGTAATGAGGTTCCTCGAGGTCGGCGTCCCGTCGGGCCTCGGCGCGCCGGCGATCGTCCTTGGAACCGCCGAGGGACACGAGCAGGCCGATGCTCGAGAGCGCGGAGACCTCGTGGAACTCGTTGATGCCGGCGATGAAGACGGCATCACACCCGTTGCGGCGGGCGGACGCCGCCAGCAGGGACTCGGCGGTCGACTCCGAGCGGGCGTCCTCGACCTTGATCTGTCCCACCCGACGCCACCCCGGGCCTTCGGGCATGGCATAGAGTACCTCTACGCCACTCTGGGGGTCCACGTGCTCCATCGGGGTGAAGGTGGCCTGTCCCAAACCACCGCAGCCGCCCACGAGAAGCGAAAGCGCGGTGGCGATGAGGGCGGTGAAGTGAACGGAGAAGGCCGGGTGACGGGGGCTGGACATGGAGGGCTCCTGTGCGTCGGTTCCGACGGGAGCCTTGCATCGGGTGTGCCATGTCCGGGGGGGGTCAGGTCGATGCGAGCGTGTGCAGTTCGTCGAGAAACGCTGCCAGGCCGCTCTCTCCGACGCCACGCGGCCGTTCTCGAGCCGCGCGCGTCAGGCAGTCGGCCTCGTCCGCCACTCCGGACTCGAGGAGCTTTGCGAGGCACCGTTTCGCACTCGTCGGCGCGTCCGCTTTGTGAGACAACCGATGCGGCGCGGCGACGGGGTCGAACACCAATCTCATTGATTGGCGGACGGCGGCAGCAGCTCTTCGTCCGTCGCCGGTGGCCGGCCACCCGGCGATCACCCACGCTTCTCCGCATTCGCTGGCGAGCGCGTGGAGTCTTCGGGAGAAGGGTCCCCAGGGGCCATCGCGGGCGGCGAGATGTCGATCGTCGTCGCCGTCCACATCGCGCGCCCAGCAGACGACGACGTCATCCCTGTTTGTCAGCCCCCGCTTCGTGAGCATCTGCACGAGGAGTCGGATGTTCTCCCGGTCGCCCCTCTGTTGCGCGCCGAAGCCCCGCGCAGGGCGCCCGAAACCGCCCGCATCGACCTCTGCCCGATGGCGCTGTCGGATGTCCTTCTGCGCGAGCCAATCGGCGACGTCGAAGGACTCGCGGGACCATTCGACTCCGTGCGATTCGAAGACCTCGTCGAACAGGATGCCGAGGCGGCGGCGGTCGCTCGAGCCCTCGACGACGAGGACGATATGCAGCGCCCGCATTCTCAGCCCCTGCTCTCGAGCCAGTCCTCACCGACGTAGGCCCAGAACTCGCCGGGTGTCATCTGGTCGGCCCACCGACTCCATTCCTCGTGGGCCGTCAGCGCCTGGACCTTCGTGCCCCCCGGTCCCCCACGGACGACGCGCACACATTCTGGCGCGACCTCGTCCAGCACATACGGCGAGTGCGTCGAGACGACGAGCGTCGTGCCGCCGGTCGCGGCGATTGCTTTCAATTGCCGGATGAGCGTGCGCTGTGCCCGGGGGTGCAGTGCGCGATCGATGTCGTCCATGAGGAGGATGCGGGGCGGGTTCGGCTGTTGAAGCACGACATGCAGGCCCAAGGCGTAGAGCGTGCCCTCGCTCAGGAGCTCGGCGGGCACCCAGCCGAACCCATCGATCTCGACGTCGAACTGGTACTGCATGACCGGCGTGCTCGGCGTCGACTCGCTGGTGCCGACCGGCCCGGGCTCGAACCGGCGGGTACGTTGCCGTGTCCGCCGGACGTCGGGCACGAGCTTGCGAACCTCCGCGATGACGGCGTCGAGGCGGTCCGGTGCGGTGTTCGCCAGGTGAGCGAGCACGGAGGCGAGGCCGTACCCGTCGAAACCGAGTTGGGGTTCGCCGTCGGTGATCTCGCTCGGCGCGGCGAGGGCTTCGGCGCGCAGCCGGAGGAAAACGGCCGGCCAGAGGGCTCGGAAAATCGGGCTGGGGCAATCCTCCGAACTCGAGATCAGCGTCGCGAAGTCCCGGGACGTGTCTGGCCGATATTCGACCTGGGCGCGATCCGATCCGACTGCGGCAAGTTCATCCCCGTCAGAGAACCGTGCAATCAATTCGACCGGGGTCGTGTGACCTGCGGTCCGCTGATGGTCCAGTCGACGCTTGCCGGCGAAGACCGCTCGAGGACGCCCCAGCGTGCTGAGGCCAAGGTACATGATCCCCGACAGAATCGTCGTCTTCCCGGCTCCGTTCGGACCGACGAGAACCGTGAGGCCTCCCTCGGCCAGGTTCATTCGTGTGTCGACGCAACTGCGGAGACACCGGAAGTCAAAACCAAGAAGAGTCTTCTCCGGCGCGGCTTCGGACGGCGCAGCGGGCAAACGACTCTCCTGCGAAGCGCTGTCGGCGATTGCCTGACCGAGGCGCGCATCAGGAACGAATTCGCCCAGAGTCCACACCGGGATACCATTTCGCGTTCCCGCGACAACGGCTGCTCGAACCTCGTCGGCCACGTACTGGTCCGTGAGATCTCCAAGCCAGCGAGGCATGCGCGGCCGGATGGCGACACGCAAATCGTCCACGGTCGCCTGCCGGCGAAGTCGGAGCTCGTCGAGCACGAGTTCAGAGAGATCGGGAGGCAGGGATTCGAAGGACATGAGCGGAACGTATCCCCGCCGTTTGTGCCCTGCAAGTACCGCGGCAGCCTGGTCGACCCCGACGCCTTGCCCGCGGCCGTCGCGCCGCCTACGGGGTCTGAACGGTCACGCGGCGGCCGACGCGCACGAGCGTGATCACCGATTCCGCCGGTACCCCCCGGAGGAGGGCCGACGATCGCGAGGTGACGAAGAAGTGCGCGCGGGGAAACGCCTCCGTCAGGAAGCCGACGAGGCGCACCTGCATCCCCTCCGGCAGAAAGGTGTCGATGTCGTCGATCACAATCACCGCGGGCGAGTTTCGAAGGTCCGCCTCACCGCGCAAAGCTTCCCAAGCCGCAATGCCTCCGACGATGCCATGGAACAGCCGCAGGAGCGCCGCATCGCCCGACGGGAGGAATCCGAGGGGCACGCCCAGGATGGTGAGATCGTCCTCCCTTGCCACGATGTCAGGCTGGCGTTGGACGTCCCCACCTCGTGCCTCTCGGTACACGCGCGAGTACCGCGCCGGATCGAAGTCGAGCATGAGGTCCAGCAGGCACCGGAGCTCGAACCGGCGCGATGCCGGCGTGCCGTCCGTCTCGAAGCCGGGATCGAGCAGCGCCCGACGGGCAAGCCAGGGCGTCAGCGCGGCATCGGCCTCGTGCGCGTCGTCGACCCCGAGCAGCGGCCCGGTGAGGTAGGCACCAAACGTCTCCCAGACGGTGTCGGGCAGCGGAACGTGGCCATCGAGGGTGTGTTGAAGCGTGCTCGGGAAGAAGCGCTTCACAGCCACCACCGGGCGCCCGTGGCCCGGGGGACGGGGCGGGGTCTTCGACGACATCAGGGGCTTCGTGCGGCGCCACGGCCCCGTGTCGACCGCCGCCGGGACGGGCATCTCCCCAAACCGGCCGACCGGCAGCGACAGCTTCGACTCGCGGATGAAGAGCCCGTTCAGGGCCTCACGCGTCGCCGCCCCCAAGAACGTGCCGATCGCATAGCCCGGGTCCCAGATCTCGCTCAGCCCCGTGAACGCCCCGCGTAATGCGCGGAACAGCGCCGTCCGGCCCGCGCCGCTCTCGCCAGTGAAGACGTGCACCCGTCGGTCGTGTCGCAGGTGGCCGCTGAAGTCGAGACCGCTCGCCCGGTCGTGCAATTCGAAGGTCGTGAGGTCGTCACTGAAGAGATCGGTCGACATATCACCCCGGGTCCTGCGTGTGGTTCGTCCGGTGGACGCGTCGGGTGCGGCCGAGATTCACGGGGGCGGGGACGGTCAGACAGGGGAAGGGAGGTCGAGGTCCCATTCCCGGCAAACCCGCGACATGATGGCGGCATGGCGTTTGGCAAGATCCTCAGGTCGAAACGCCACGCGACCGAGCACGTCGATCGTAATGCCGAACGTCGTGTGTCCGTTGCCCGCCTGGAAGTAAGTGGCCAGCTTCTCGGCGAAGGGGCGATT
Organism: Myxococcota bacterium; assembly: GCA_023150895.1. Lineage (GTDB taxonomy): Bacteria > Myxococcota_A > Bradymonadia > UBA7976 > UBA1532 > CAINDO01. The sequence goes on from JAKLJY010000098.1 coordinate 15,536, forward strand.
GCCTGCCGCCGCGTTGCGTCGTCGCGAGAGCAGAACGAGGTTGCCCAACCGGTGCGTCCACTCCCGCCGCTCGACGGGGTCGGGGAACCACTGCATCCACTCGCTGCCGGGTGGGGGGTTCTGGGGGAGGATGTGCTCGACCGACATCAACTGAGCCGACTCGAGTTCCTGGTTTTCGGTCATGGCGGCGCTGATGCGTCGAATGAGCGGCATCCGGATGTGCTGCAGTTCCTCGTACACGTTGCCGTCCAGGGCCTTGCGCGTCGAGGCGACCTCTTCGGGCCGGAGCGCGAGCGCGATGGCCGGCGTTCCGTCGGGCTGGGCGAGGATGCGCAGCACCTCTTTGTAGCGCTCGACGCGCTCATTGAAGAACTTCTTCCTGACGGCCAAAGAGACCGCGAAACGTTCCAGCAGTCGGAGGGCATCGGCAAAAGCCTTGGGGTCGCCTCCATGAGAGAGATAGAGGGCCATCGCCGTGGGGACCCAATCGCGATTCGGGAGCAGACTGAGGTTCCGGATGGCCCGATTGACGGCCTCCGCACCCATGCTGGACTGATACTGGGCGTCGGAGAGGGTCTCGAAGGCCTCGGCGAATCGGCCGAGCAGGTCGTCCACGAAGGCCCGTGGCCCGCCGGGGTGTTTCGGCACGATGGAACTCAGAACCTCTTCGGTCAGCGTGCCCTTTTGCTTCTCCCGCAGGATGAGCGTCCGGACGTGCGAGACCAGGTCGACGAACGGCTCTCGGCCGATGCGATCCTCGGTCTCCTCCCAGCGCCTGGCCACGATCTGCTGCTGATCCTCGGGCAACGTCCCCAGCAGGTTCGCCTTGAGGATGTCCGTGGGGGCGAGGTCGAGGCCCCTCGTGTTGAGTACGGAGAAGATCCGGTAGGCGGAGTCGTAGTCCTCCGTCCGGACGATGACCAGGAAACAGCCTTGCGCGAGGTAGACAGCCAGGCGTTCGAGCGTCTCCTGCTGCATTTCAGCGAGGCTCGTCCGGAAGAGCTCCAGGTTCTCCCAAAGTCGTTTCTGGGCGTCCGGCAGCGTTTCCGCGCTCTGGTGAGCAGGGAGGGCCTCGCCATCGACGACGTGCTTCTCGTAGAAGGCCCGCTCCTGGGCGCGCAGGAGAACCCGGGCACGGGCAGGGGTGCCGCTGAGGGGATCGGCCGCTGCCGCGACGAGGCCCCGCAAGCCGGTTGCGAACTTCGTATCGTTGATGGCTCGGGCGAGCGAGACCAGCAGGAGCGTCAGCGTCGTGAGTCGCTGCTGGCCGTCGACGACCTGATATTCCGGTTTCGCGGAGCGCGCGCCCACGACGACAATCGAGCCGAGGAAGTAGGGGGAGGTGGCCGGCTCGGCGCCGCCGACGTGATCTGCGGCCTCTCGAACGTCGGCGAGCAATTGTCCCGCCTGGTCTTTGCCCCAGGCGTACGGCCGCTGATAGTGCGGAATGCTGAAGAACTGCTCGCTGAAGATCTTCACGAGCGGGTACTCGTTCGCGCTCAACCTGGACATCGATTCCACTCCACCCTTCGTTGACGATGCGCAAGCGTCGCACCGTAGTCGATTTCCGGGTCGTTGGCACGGGTCGCCTCGCGCTGTGCTACCTTCGCCCGTCGATGAGCACCCCGTACCACGCTTGCTATTGGGCCCACCGCCTGCGCGAGGCGGTCGACCCGGGCGCGTCCGATGCGGTCGCCCGGGCCGTTTCGAATGCACGGGTCGACGTGAACCCGCATCAGGTCGACGCCGCGGTCTTCGCCGTGCGGTCGCCGCTGTCGCAGGGCGTCCTGCTGGCGGACGAGGTCGGGCTCGGCAAGACCATCGAGGCGGGCTTGCTGATCGCGCAGAGCTGGGCCGAGCGTCGACGCCGGGTTCTGGTTCTGGTGCCGGCGAGCCTGCGGACACAGTGGGCGGACGAGCTCACGACGAAGTTCATGCTGCCGACCGAGGTGCTCGAGGGCACGGCCTGGCGGCGGGCCGTGAAAGCGGGCGAGGTGGACCCTTTCGGGGCCAGTGATCGGGTCGTGATTTGCTCCTATCACTTCGCCGCGAGCAAAGTCGCAGCCGTGGCGTCGCACCCGTGGCATCTGGTGGTGATGGACGAAGCGCATCGGATGCGTAATGTCTATCAGAGCGGAAGCAAGGTCGCCCACGCCCTTCGGGACGCCCTGAGGGGACGTCGCAAGCTCCTGCTGACGGCGACACCGCTGCAGAATCGCCTCGAGGAACTCTTCGGGCTGATGTCGTTCGTCGATGAACACGTCTTTGGTGATCTGGCGACGTTCAAGGCGAACTTCTGCGGGCGCGAGGCCGAGTCGGCTGAGCGTCACGCCGAGCTGCGGCACCGACTCTCGCCGGTTTGCCGGCGGTCCCTGCGTCGTCAGGTGCAGGCTTACGTGCAGTTCACGGCCCGCGTCCCGCTGACGTTCGAGTTCACGCCAGGCGAGGCGGAGCAGCGTCTCTACGACGAGGTCTCGGAGTACCTTCGGCGCGACGAACTCGCGGCCCTCCCGACGGGGCAGCGCGCGCTGATGACGCTGATTCTGCGAAAGCTCCTGGCCTCGTCGACGTTCGCCATCGTCCCGACGTTGCGACGGCTCGCGGATCGCATCGAGGGGCCGGATCCCGCCGCACTGGACGACGCGACGTGGGAGGCGCTGCGGGCCGACTTTGAAGTCCTGGGCGAAATGTTCGAGGACGACGAGTGGGGCGACACCGCGCCAGCCGTGCGCGACGAGGCGGAGACGGCGCGACTCGCGGCGGGGGAACGTGCGTTCCTCCTGCGTCTCGCCGCGCTCGGCGAGAGCATCCGGATCAACGCCAAAGGGGAGGCGCTGAAAGCGGCGCTCGGGACGGCGCTCGATCGGGCGGAGGCGCTCGGGGCGGCGCGCAAGGCGGTGATCTTCACCGAGAGCGTCCGCACGCAGCGCTATCTCTTCGATCTCTTGACGGAAGCGGGGTACGGCGGCCGAATCGTCTGCCTGAACGGCCAGGCGGCGGACGCTCGCGGCCGCGCGCTTCTCGCGGCATGGCGCACTCGACACGCGGGCGAAGAGGTGGTCACGGGCAAGGCGGCGGTCGATCTCCGTTCCGCTATCGTGGAGGCCTTTCGTGACGAAGCGACCTTGCTGCTCGCCACGGAGGCCGCCGCCGAAGGCGTGAATCTGCAGTTCGCCTCATTGGTGGTGAACTACGATCTCCCCTGGAACCCGCAGCGGGTCGAGCAGCGCATCGGGCGCTGTCATCGCTATGGTCAGGCGCACGACGTGGTCGTGGTGAATTTCCTGAATCGGGGCAACCGGGCCGATGAGCGTGTGTTTCAACTCCTCGACGAGAAGTTCAGGCTCTTCGAGGGCGTCTTTGGAGCGAGCGATCAAGTACTCGGCGCGCTCGCCTCGGGGGTCGACATCGAGCGCCGCATCGCGGAGATCTACCAGTCGTGTCGGCTGCCCACTGAGATCTCGGCCGCTTTCGATCGGATGCAGGCCGAACTGGAAGACGAGATCCGGGACCGCATGCAGGCGACCCGCCAAGCGGTGCTCGAACACTTCGACGAGGAAGTCGCCCAGACATTGCGCCTGTGCGACGAGGACACCCGCGCGCGCCTGACCGACCGGCAGCGTTGGCTCACGGGCGTCACGCGGGTGATCCTCGGGGAACGCGCGACGTTTGCCGCCGAGGGGGACCGCTTCGAGTACCCGGTGGGCGCGCCATCCCCTGTCCGGTACGACCTCGACTGGCGTCGCGCGGAGACGACGGGCGCACGCTTCTGGCACGAGACGCAGGCCGAAGCGGAGCAGATCGTCGAGTCCGCGACCCGAACCGTGGCCTCTCCCGGTGCAGTGGTCATCGACTACGGCGCCTATGGGCGGCGCGTCTCCGCGATTGAGCCGCTGGTCGGCTGCCGCGGCTGGGTACGCGCGATCCGTGTCCGTGTCACGGCGCTCGACGAGCGCGCGTTCGTCCTGTTGGCAGGCCTGGGCCCGGGCGGACTCTCGTTGGGTCTGGAGGTCTGTCAGAAGCTGATGGAACTGCCGGCCCGGCCGGCAACGTCGACGCCTTTGCAGGACGACGTGCCGGAGACGGCGCTCGCGGCCGAGACCGAACAGGCCGTCGCGGCACTGCTTCGTCAGGTCGACGCGGCAAACGAGGCCTTCTATCAGACCGAATGCGAAAAGCTCGATCGCTGGGCCGACGACCGCCGGCAGGCGCTCGAGCACCGGGTCCGGGAGCTGGACCTGGCGATCCGCGAGGCGGAGCGACGCAAGCGCGCGGCGCGGGTGCTCGCCGAGCGCATCGCCGCCGACGAGGAGAAGGCGCGCCTGACCCGGCAGCGGACGCAAGCGCGTCGAGAGCTTTACGAAGCACAGGATGCGATCGACGCGGAGCGCGACGGACTGGTGGCCGCCATCCAGGCCCGCCTGAGCGCGCAGACGACGACCGAGGTCTTGTTCACGATTGCCTGGGAGGTGGCGGGATGACACCCAAGGGGCGAGCCCGCCGGCGGAGGCCCGTCGTTTTCGTCTCGTCGACCGTTTACGGCATCGAGGAGCTTCTCGATCGCCTTTTCGGACTGCTGACGGATCTCGGATACGAGGTCTGGATGTCCCACAAGGGTACGGTGCCCGTCTCCTCGGAACGGCATGCGTTCGAGGACTGTCTCGCGGCGGTCGAAAGGTGTGACCTCTTCCTCGGTCTCATCACCCCGCGATATGGGTCGGGTCGCGAGCCCGGTGCAGACATGCCGTCCATCACCCATCTGGAGCTCCTGAAGGCCATCGAACTCCGGAAGCCCCGGTGGGTTCTCGCCCATGACCACGTCGTGTTCGCTCGCGCTCTCCTCCGAGACCTCGGGTATCCCACGCGGGAGAGGCGCCGCACCCTCGCGACCGGACTGAAGCGCGGGGCGTCCTCCGTGGACGATCTGCGGGTCATCGACATGTATGAGGACGCAACACAGAACGACGTCGAATTCGAGGCGCGACGTGGCAACTGGGTCCAGAAGTTCGACGCCGATTCGCAGGCCGCGCTCTTTGTGCAAGCGCAGTTCTCCCGATACCAGGAGGCGGAGGCCTTCGTCCGCGAGAACTTCCCGGCGCTGACCGGGAGAGCGAGGCGAACGTGAAGCGTACGGAGCTGCTTCGGGCGCTCGACCTGCGGGTCGTGCGCGGGGGACCGACGGTGGCGCTTCTGCCCGCCGACGCGAGCGAAGCCGATGTCGGTCGTGCCGTCTGCGCGCTCCTCAACTCGGGGGGCGGCTGGCTCGTCCTGGGGGCCGCGCCCTCGGGGGCCGGCGCCTCGGGCCTCGCCGACGCGCCGGGTCGACTGGCCGGGCTCGAGGAGCTGCTCCGCGGGCGAATCTCCCCGAAGGCGCTCGTCTGGGCTGGGATCGAGCGGGTTTCGGACGCGGCGCTCGTCGTCGTCGAGGTCCCCGCAGGCGGTGATTCGCCCTATCTCTTCGATCACGTCGCCTACCTGCGGCTGGGTGACGCCTCCCGGCCGGCCACGACGTCCGAGCTGCGCGAGCTGGTCTTGCGCCAGGCGACGCAGCCCGAGCGTTGGGAGCGACGCCTCTCGACGCTGGACGTCGAAGAGGGTGTCGATGGGAGCGAGGCGGATCGCCTGCACGCGGCACTCCGGCGACGAGGGGAGGCGTCGACCCGGGCGGACGCACCCATGGCCGCACTCGAGGCGCTGTCGCTGGCACGCTTCGGTCGTCTGACGCACGCCGGCGTCGTCGTCGCCGCCAGCACCCCCGGGCGTACCTGCCCGCAGGTGCGTGCGCGGGCCGTTGCGTACCTGGGGGACGAGGCGGACGAACGGTACCAGGAACTCCAGCATTTCGACCTGCCCGCCGGGCCGCTCGTCGAGGCGCTCGTTGCGTTCGTGTTGCGCTCGGCCCCGCGGAACGCCCGATTCGACGCGGGGCTCCGTCGCGTCGACGCGCCGCGATTCCCCGAGGACGCGGTCCGCGAAGCGGTCGTCAACGCCGTGGCCCATCGCGACTACTCGGCGTCGACCGGCGGCATCGCAATCTCCGTACACCCGGATCGCGTTCGGTTCTGGAACGCGGGTGCCCTCCCCGACGGCGTCACGGTCCGGCGCCTGCGCGAGGGCAAACCGCTCTCCATTCTGCGGAATCCCGACATTGCGCACGCCCTCTTCGTCCGGGGCTACATGGAGAAGGTCGGGCGCGGCAGCGTGCTCATCGCGCGTGCACTGCGGGACGCGGGGCTCTCGCCCCCCGAATGGCGCTCCGACGCGGCGACCGGGGTGACGCTGACTTTTCGGGCGTCGCCCGGCCTCGAGGGCGACGCCCCGGAAGTGACCCCGGAAGTGACCCCGGAAGTGACCCCGGAAGTGACCCCGGAAGTGCGGCTCGTGCGCGTCCTCGTCGGCGAGGCCTCGGCGACGGACCTCCAGGCCGCGCTCGGGCTGCGGGACCGCGAGGACTTCCGGCGGCGGTTCCTCATCCCGGCGCTGGCGCAGGGGCTCGTCGAGATGACCCGCCCCGACACGCCGCGCAGCAGCCGCCAACGATACCGACTCACCCCCGCCGGACTGGCCTTGACCGGCCGCACGCCATGAGGCAGACGATGCACCGACGAAGAGCGCGACCGGCGCGAAAGGGAGAACCGTGAGCCGCAGAGGCCGACTGGAACTGACCTGGGTGGGCAAGGAGGAGCGGCCGCGCCTCGAGCCGCGCATCCTGCTCGAGGATGCCGCCCACTCGTATCACGCCGCCCGGCGCGTCTCCGAGGCGGACCGCTTCGACAACATGCTCATTCAGGGCGACAACTTGCTGGCGCTCAAGGCGCTCGAGCAGAACTTCGCGGGCAAGGTGAAGTGCGTCTTCATCGATCCGCCGTACAACACGGGCAGCGCGTTCGAGCACTACGACGACGGCATCGAACACTCGCTGTGGCTCACGATGATGCGCGACCGCCTGGAACTGCTGCGAACGCTGCTGGCCGAGGACGGTTCTATCTGGATCACGATCGACGACAACGAGGCGCATTACCTGAAGGTGCTCTGCGATGAGATCTTCGGGCGGGAGAACTTCGTCGGCAATGTTGTGTGGCGATCGAGCGACAACAGCAACAACGACGCCAAGCAGTTCTCGATTGATCACAACCACCTGCTCGTGTATTCCCGCGAACCAGAGTGGCGGACTGTGCGCCTGCCGCCGAGTGAACAGCAGCGACGGCACTTCAAGAACCCAGACAACGACCCGAGAGGTCCATGGTTCGACGGAAACCCGCTGTCCTCGCCGAACCCTCGCCCCAACCTTCAGTATGATGTCATCTCCCCCACGGGCAAGTCGATATCTCCCCCAACAAATGGCTGGAGATGGAGCCGAGAGACGATGGCGACGATGATTGCGGCTGGGGAGATACGATTCACCCCAGAGGGTACGGCAATCCGGCGACGAACCTATCTTCGCGAGATGGGTGGAGTGCCGCCTTCGTCCCTGTGGGCGGAGCTTGAAGAGACGGGACACAACAGACAGGCGAAGTACGAGCAGAAGGCCCTGTTCCCGGACCTCGGAAAGGCGGATCTGTTCGCCACCCCCAAGCCAGAGAGGCTGGTGCATCGCGCACTCCACATCGCCACCCGACCCGGCGACCTCGTCCTCGACTCCTTCCTCGGCTCGGGCACGACGGCGGCGGTGGCGCACAAGATGGGCCGACGCTGGATCGGCATCGAGCTCGGCGAACATGCGGTCACGCACTGCGTGCCGCGATTGCGCAAGGTCGTCGACGGCACCGATCCCGGTGGGGTGACCGAGTCGACGGGCTGGAAGGGCGGGGGCGGCTTCCGCTTCTACCGCCTTGCACCGTCGCTGCTCGAGCGGGACGCCTTCGGGCAGTGGGTCATCTCGGAGCAATACAACCCTGCCATGCTCGCCGAGGCAGTCTGCAAGCTCGAGGGCTTTCGGTACGAACCGAGCCCGATCCACTACTGGCAACACGGGCGCAGCACCGAGAACGACTTCATCTACGTCACGACGCAGACCCTCACCCACGAGCAGCTTCGGGCGCTGTCGATGGCCGTCGGGGCCGGTCGCACGCTGTTGGTGTGTTGCGCGGCCTACCAGGGACGAGCCGATGCCTTCGAGAATCTGGAGGTCAAACGCATGCCGCATGCCGTGCTCGGCCGCTGCGAGTGGGGCCGCGACGACTACTCGCTGCAAGTGGCCGCCCTGCCGCCGGCGGCGCCCGCCGCGAAACCCGCGACGCCGGGTCCGAGCGCCGAGGCGACCGCCACTGCCAAGGGCACCCGCGGACGCGCGCGGTCGGCGCCCGTGAACCAGATGGGCCTGTTCGAGAGCGCCGGCGAAACGGGCGACGGGGACGACGGCAATGGCGGTCGAGACGGAGGACAGCCATGAGCACGACGGCACCGGATACGGTCGTCCTGAGTCTCGGCGCCGACGTCCGTCGACATGTGAACAACATCGCCGGGCGACTGAGCCTGCGCGTGCCGCAGAAACAAGCCCTCGAGATTCTGGCGCGCGTCTGCGAGATCGTGCCCCCGCGCCAGGGGGCCGTCCCGGACGCGAGCGCCGCGCTCGCGGCCGTGCGCAGCGAGTTTCCGCAGGTCCGAGACTTCGAGCGCGAGTTCCCGTCGCTCTGCTTCGAACTCGCGACGGGCGTCGGCAAGACACGGCTCATGGGCGCGTTCATCACGTACCTATACCGGGCGCACGGACTGCGCGACTTCTTCGTCCTCGCGCCCAACCTGACCATCTACCGCAAGCTCATCGCCGACTTCACGCCGAACACGGCGAAGTACGTGTTCCAGGGCATCGCCGAGTTCGCCGTCAGTCCGCCCCAGGTGATCACCGGCGACAACTACGCCTCCGTGCGCAGCCTGCGTCCGCCGACGCACGGTCTGCAGGACGTCCTGCCCGGCCTCGAAGCCAACGCCCGCATCAACATCTTCAACATCTCCAAGCTCTTCTCCACGACCAAGGACGACAAAGCGCAAGGCCGAGAGGCCCGCATCAAGCGCCTGAACGAGGCACTCGGCCGCAGCTACTTCGAGTACCTCGCGAGCCTCGAGAACCTCATTGTCTTGATGGACGAGTCCCATCGCTACCGGGCGGATGCCAGCGCGCGGGCCATCGGCGAGCTCCGCCCGGTGCTCGGCCTCGAACTCACGGCCACCCCCCAGGTCGAAAGTGGTGGGCGCACCGGGGCGAAGCGCTTCGAGAACGTCATCTACAGCTATCGCCTCGGCAATGCCATCCACGACGGCCTCGTCAAGCGCCCGGCCGTGGCGACCCGCGCCAACTTCCAGGCCGCCGAGTATGGTGCCGAGCGGCTCGATCTCATCAAGCTGACGGACGGTCTCGCGTTGCACGAGCTCACCAAGGTCGAGCTCGCGACCTACGCCTCTCGCACGCAGAGACCGTTGGTGAAGCCGTTCGTTCTCGTCATCGCCGCCGATACGCAGCACGCGGCGCAGCTCAAGGCGCAGCTCGAATCGGTGGACTTCTTCGATGGACGCTATCGGGGCCGCGTCATCGAGGTCCACTCGGGCCAACGGGGCGCCGAGAGCGACGAGAATGTGGAGAAGCTGCTCACGCTCGAGAGTCTCGACAACGAGGTGGAGATCGTCGTCCACGTCAACATGCTGAAGGAAGGGTGGGACGTCACCAACCTCTACACCATCATCCCGCTGCGCGCCGCGCACTCGCGTACTCTCGTGGAGCAATCCATCGGACGCGGATTGCGGCTGCCCTACGGCGCACGCGTCGGCGTCGACGCCGTCGACACGGTGACCATCGTCGCGCATGAGCACTTTCAGGCCATCATCGACGATGCCCAACGCGCCGACTCACCGCTGCGCGAGCTCGGCACCATCGTAATCGATGAAACGTTGCCGCTCGCCGGCCAGCGCGTCGTCACCGCCGAACCGGCGAGCACACAGCAGGTGCTCGACGTCCTCGAGCCACCGTCGACGACCCCGTCTGCATCCCCGATGGCTGGTAGCACCGCGCCGTCGCCGCCCAGCCCCGAGAGCGCGATCCGCCGAGACATCCATGTCGCGACGCTGACGCAGATTCACGGCGCCCTCGCCCGGGGCGATGTGACGATCTCCCACACCGCGGGCGAGCGGCACGTCCACCTGAGCCCGCAGTTCGAACACGCCGTCATGCAGAGCCTCCCCGTGCGGCCGGCCGAGCTGACGCCGGATCTCGAGGCCGCCCGGGTGGAGATGCGGCGCGCCGCCGAGGCACTCATGGAGCGACTCATCGAGGTCCCTCGGATCACGGTGACACCCAGAGGCGAGGTGACCGTCGGCTACAAAGACTTCGATCTCGAACTCGACCGTGTCCGCCTGCAACCGGTCGACGACGACATCCTCGTACGCAGCCTCGTCGACACTTACTCGCGCCGCGTTCGCCGACAGGGGACGCCGAGCGCCGAGCGGCTGGAGGACATGATCGTTTTCGCCGTGACGGAGTACGAAGACATCGACTATCGGAGCAATGCGGCGCTGCTCTACAAGCTCGCCGGGCAGATGGTCGACCACCTGCGCGGCTACCTGCCCGACGACGAAGCCGTCCGGAACGTGCTCCTGTACCATCAGCGGGTCGTGGCCGAGCACATTCACACCGCACTCGTCGCCCATCGCTGGGAGCGCGCCGATGAATACGATGTCAAGGTCACCCCTGGCACGCTGACGCTACGACCCCTGGCGCTCAGCGCCAACGAGGGTGACACGGACCGGCCGTTTCGCCACCCGGTCGACAATCGCCAAGACATCCGACACATGGTCTTCGTCGGCTTCAAGAAGTGCCTCTATGACCGCCAGAAGTTCGACTCGGACACGGAGCGCGTGCTCGCCTGCGTCCTCGAGGACGACCCCGACGTGCTCAAGTGGGTGAAGCCGGCCCGTGGTCAGTTCGTCATCGACTACGCGGATGGACACCAGTACGAGCCCGACTTCGTCGTCGAGACCCGCACGGAACAGTACCTCGTCGAGCCCAAGGCCCGAGGCGACATGAACGACGCCGTCGTGCAGGCGAAGAAGCGGGCCGCCGAGACGTGGTGTGCGCACGCGACGCGCGATGCGACCCTCCGGGGCACCAAGCCCTGGAAGTACGTGCTCGTCCCCCACGACGAGATTTCGACGTCGATGACGCTGCGCGGACTCGCCGCGCGGTGGGGTTGAGACCGGCCCCGCTCAAGGCAAGAACAGCGTCAGCGTCGCGCCGCCGGTGGCGAGGTCGCTGAAGGGGTCGTACTTGCGCAGCATCACGGTGCCGGGGGTCGCGAGGCTCTGCGGCACGGGATAGCCGGCGAAGTCGAGGGGCACGTCGACGCCGGCCGGGCCGTCGGTGATTTCCAGGCCCCACTGGCTCGGGACGTCGGCGAAGTTGCCGGCGTTGAAGCGCACGTCGATGCCATCGGAGCAGAAGGAGAGCTGGGTCACGGCGCCGGCGAGCTGCGGGCCGAAGGTGTCTTGCAGAAAGCCGGTCTCGTCGCCCGCGAAGGCGACCTGCGTGCCGCTGACCGCAGCGCGGACACACCGCCCGAAGATCTGCGCGGGGTCCTGTACGAACGGGCCGAGGTCGAAAGACACGCCGAAGGTCACGGGCTGCCCGACGAGGTGCGCGAAGGCGCCGGTGCTCTCGACGCCGTTCACGACGGGCAGGTCCTGGGTGACGGTGAACGCCCCGGTCAGGCAGGCTTCGCCGGCCCCGCAGAGGTCGCCCGCGGGCTCGACCTCGAGCACGATCTCCAGCGTGCCGGGGGCGAATTCGACGAGTCCCTCCCGAGTCCGGAAGCGGAAGATGGCCTGCGTGGTCTGCTCCGACGCCACGGCGAGGCCCGTCTGCGGGTTCGGTGAGATGAGCACCGCGGGCACGGTCGTCCACACCCCGTCGATGTTCTTCTCGAGGTGGTAGCGGCCCTGCAGCGTCACGTCGTAGGCGCCGACGGGCACCGAGCGTGCAATGACGAGGCTGTCCGGCTCGTCGTCGACGAGCTCCGAGTATCCGGGGCCGGTGATGTCGAACTGCGCGCCGACGAGGCGGTAGGCGTCGCCGTTCGCCGAGGTCGCGGTCAGCGGAATCTCGAGCACGCCGTAGGCGGCGACCGGGGTCTCGCCCGTGCCGGCCCCCGCGGGGTCGCCGACGCCGGTGCCACCACCCGACGGGTCGGCGCAGCCGGGCAGGACCGCGCCGAGCGCGAGGGCGGCCGTGAGGCATCGGATGGCAAGGGAGGTCGAGGAACGCGAAGCGGTGAACATGGGTGTCTCCTGAGCGGGGGGTCGCAGTCCGTGGGGTGCTTTTCTGGCGACGCCGCCCCGTCCGTCACGACACCGCGCGGTGCGAATTTGTGATCGGCCGCGTCCCGCCGGTGCGCGGCCGTGGCATGATGGCCGTCTCCCCAAAAGGACGAGGTCGGTTCATGCGCACGGCGGTCCTCCGCGTCGTTTGTCTGGTCGCGCTCGGCGGGTGTGGTGAGGACGCGGCCGGCTCCGCCGCGGCGGCCGGTCCGGGTGTCCGGGCCCAGGACGCCAGCGGTGGCGGTGGCGCAGCGTCGGCGCCCGATGCCTCCACCGGTACGCCGGGCGGACGGGACGACGCGCAGCCCGACGCCGAACTTTCGGCGGGCGGGGCCGGGGGCGGGGGGATGGCCGGCGGCAGCGGAGGGGCGGACGAGGGCAGGCCACCCGGCCCGTTCGACGCCGCCGTGGGGAGGTCGGACGCGAGCGAGGCACCCCCGGACGCGGCGCCAGTGGAAGCCGACGCGGCCCCGCCGGTCGTCGTGCGCGACGATCCCCCGCCGCTGCCGGCCTACTCGGGCGGCGAGTGTCCGCGGTTCACCGGCGGACCGACCCTCGACGAGAGTCTGGTGACCGGGTTCCCTTCCGGGGGCGACGCGCGCTCGTTCCGGATGATCGTGCCGCCGAACTACGACGGCAGCGAGCCGTGGCCGGTGATGTTCGCCTGGCATTGGCTGAACGCGAGCTCGTCGTCGTTCGTGAATCAGGGGGAACTGGAGAGCGCGGCCGCGGAGATGCGCTTTCTCATCGTCGTGCCGGACGACCTCGAGAACGCGAACGGCGACAAGACGTATCTGTTGAACTGGCCCTTCGCCGAGGTCTGGGGCGCCGAGAAAGAGCTTCAGTTCTTCGACGATCTGTTGGCCTGCGTCGACGCGAACTTCAACGTCGATGCGCGTCAGATCCACGGGGTGGGCGTCAGCGCCGGCGCACTGTGGCTCTCGCACCTGACGAGCACGCCGCGGGCCGACCACCTCGCCACCGCGGTGAGCCTCAGCGGGGGACTCGGGCGCGATCCGTTCGGGGTGTGGGACATGATGTTCGCGTCGCAGGCCCACAAGTTCCCGGCCATCGTGCTGTGGGGCGGGCCGACGGACAACCTGGTCATCGTCGACTTCGCGGCGGCCTCCGCGCGGTTGCGCGACGCGCTCATCGACGACGGACACTTCGTCGTGACCTGCACGCACGAGGCAGGGCACGCCGTGCCACCCATCGACGCGCCGGCCGACGGCGGGACGCGTTTCCGGTTTCTGTGGCGGTTCATGGCCGAGCACCCCTATGGCACCCCGGCGGGCACGTCGCCGTGGCAGGCGACGGGCCTGCCCCCCGAGGCGCCGCCCTGGTGTGCCATCGCGACGCCCTGAGGCGGGCGGGGTCGCGGGCCGCCCACTCACCGGGCGATGACACCGCCCACCGGCAGCGGGTTCACGACGACCTTCGGGTAGACGACGCTGACGCCGGCGGCCTGGAGCGCGCCGTCGTCATATCGGACCCGGGCGATGGGACGCGCGGTGTCGAGCAGGCCGCCACCCTGCGTGGCGGCGCACTGCCCCGCGGCGGCCGTATCGGCGAGCACGACCTCGACCACGCCGGGCAGGACGTTGACGCGGCGCACGTTGATCTCGCGATTGCAGGCGCCGGAGAGCAGATCGAGCAGCGCGCGGCGCCCGTCGAGCGCGGTGTTCACGGCCGAGACGATGCCCGAGGCCACGCCCGCCTGGCTGAACAGCGTGCGCAGCATGTCGGCCCGCTGGTCGCAGCCCCGCCCGTCGCACGAGAGCGACGTGGCCGTGCCCTGCACGAAGTCGACGGTGACGGTGTACGGCCCGCTCACCTGCGGGCGCAGCCACACGTCGAAGCGCACGTTGCCATCGGCGTTGCAGTTGAAGATGAGCGCGCAGTCGCGATTCACGTCGAGGTAGGCGGTGCGCGTGAGCTGCACCGTCCGCGACTCCGGGTGAATCGTGACCGTCGCGTCGTCGACCCAGGTCAGCGAACCCGTCGCGTCCTCGGCCTCGAGCGCGCTCTGCGCGAGTGTATTGGCGTCGAATGCGTCGAGGGCCGCGGCGACGATCTCTTCGAGCGCGCCCTGTTCGAGCCGCAGCGAGGCCGTCCCGTGGTTGGCCAGCAATACACTCGACGTACGGTTGTCCATCCGGGCCGACAGGGAAGCGACGCGGACGCTGCCCCGATTCGGCGCGCCGGAGACTTCGACGTGCCGCCCGGTGAGATCCCCGTTCTCGAACAGATACACCGAGCTCGTGGCCGGCACGTTGTTCAGGATGACACTGCTCGTCGCGTCGTTGAGCGCCCCGAGCGCGCCGGCGAAGCGCACGGGCGAGTCGGTGCCGAGGTTCTGTGTCGTGACGGCGCCGGTGAAGCTCGCCCCGCCATAGAGACTGAAAGTGCCCGCGATCTGTCCCTCCGAGGCGAGGCCGGTGTAATCGAGCCACGCGCCGAGCGCGGGCACGACGGCGCCGAAGCCATTGTCGAACACGCTGAACGTGCCGCCGCCGCCCGCCATGGTCGCCGGTGCGGCGAGGGGCGGGCCGAAGCGGGGCTCGTTGTCGGCGCGCTGCCAGAGCGCGGAGACGGGCGCGTAGACGGGAAACGCCCCGTAGATCGGGTGGGCGTTGATGATGCCTCCCTGGAACGCCGAGCGCGTCTCGCCGGAGGGGCGCAGAGTGGGATCCGTCAGGGGTCGCCCCAGGACGCCGGTGTGACGCCCGGCGGCCACGTAGGGCGCCAGGATGGGTCCGTACACGGCCGGGGCACCGCTGCCCCCGACGTGCGCCGTGCTGTAGAGCAGCCCGCGCTGATGGGGCCGCCAGCAGAAGACACCGACGAGGGTCATGGGGGCCGTTTCGGCACCGAGGTCGACCCCGTCGGCCCGCAGCGCGGCGAGCTTCTCGTCGAGGGCGCCGAGGCAGGTCGTGGCCGGATCGACGGGGTAGAGCACGCCCCCGCCGTCGGTCGGGATGTCGACGCGGTCGTCGAGCGCGTGGGCGGGGCTCGTGACGGCGCCGGCAACGAGGGCGGCGAGAAGGGAAGTGACGGCGGTGGTCTTGCGGCTGTTCATGGGGGGCTCCGGTTGGGGTTGGTGTCGGGGTGCACCGGGCCATACCGGAGGCCCGCCCGGTTCTTTTTCGCCCCGATGCGCCCGCCCGGCCGGCGCCGGTTCGCATCCTGGCCCGTCGTTTGCTACGATCCCCGCGTCCCCCGAACACCCCGACCTTGCTCGACCGACGCCGGAGCCGATGCGCCCCATGCGACCCGCCATCCGCGCGGCCCTGACCGCGTTCTTGTGTGCCGCCTGCGCAGGCGGGGGCACGCTCTCCTCCGAGGGCGTCGATCCCGCGGGGTCCGACGACCCCGGCGCGTTCGTCTCCGG
>JAKLJY010000099.1 GCA_023150895.1 Myxococcota bacterium
ACTGCCGGCCGGCCGGCGACCCTTGACAAGCCCCCCGCCGCCCGGGAGACTTCGCGCGCAATTAGTAAGCATGCTCATCAATGTCGACCGGCCCGCGCCACCGCGCGCCGTCCGGCCGACCCACGACGGAGGCGAACATGGCGAACGCTGCCTACATCTACGACGCCGTCCGGACCCCCCGGGGTCGCGGCAAACAGAACGGCTCGCTCTACACCGTCAAGGCGGTGGATCTGCTGGCGACGAGCCTGCGGGCGCTCATGGCCCGCAACGGCCTCAGCGAGCCCTCGAAGTCGGCCCTCGTCGACGACGTGAGCATCGGCTGCGTCACGCAGACGGGCGAACAGGGGGCCTGCATCGGTCGCTCGGGCGTCCTGCTCGCCGATCTCGACGAGTCCGTCCCCGCGGTCACCCTCAACCGCTTCTGCGGCTCGGGTCTCGAGGCGGTCAACGAGGCGGCCGCCAAGGTCGCCGCCGGCTTCGCCGATCTCACCATCGGCGGCGGCGTCGAGAGCATGTCCCGCGTGGCGATGGGCAGCGACGGCGGCGCGCTCTGGGATCCCACCTTCGAGTGGCGCTACGGCACGGTGCCGCAGGGCATCTCGGCGGACCTCCTGGCCACGATCGGCGGCTTCACCCGCGACGACGTGGATCAGTTCGCCCTGCAGAGCCAGCGCAAGGCGGCGGCCGCCTGGGAGCGCGGCGAGTTCGCCCGCAGCGTCGTCCCGGTGCTGGACATGAACGGGGTCACCGTCCTCGCCCGCGACGAGTACCTGCGCCCGGACACCACGATCGAGAGCCTCACCAAGCTCAAGGCGGCCTTCGAGGCCATGGGTGACCAATTCGGGCTCGACGATCTCGCCCGCAAGCGGTACCCGCACATCGAACACATCCGACACATCCACACGGCCGGCAACTCCAGCGGCATCGTCGATGGCTCGGCCGCGCTGCTCCTCGGCAACGAGGCCATCGGCAAGTCCCTCGGCCTGACGCCCCGCGCGCGCATCCGGGCGGCCGTCTCCACCGGCGGCGAGCCCGTGCTGATGCTCGCCGAGCCCGTGTCGGCGACGCAGAAGGCCCTGAAGAAGGCCGGCATGACGATCGGCGACATCGATCTGTTCGAGGTCAATGAGGCCTTCGCCGCCGTGCCGCTGTACTTCGCACAGCAGCTCGGGGTCGACCTCGACAAGATCAACGTGAACGGCGGGGCCATCGCCCTCGGCCACCCCCTCGGCGCGACGGGCGCCATGCTGCTCGGCACCGTGCTCGACGCCCTCGAACGCCGCAACCTGAGCACGGGGCTCGTCACGCTCTGCATCGGCGGCGGCATGGGCATCGCCACCATCATCGAACGCGTCTGAGAACGAGGAGGCCAAGACACATGCGCTGTGAATTCGACTCGACCACCGGCGTCGCCACCCTCGTCATGCAGATGGAGGGCCGCGCCAACAAGATCAACCCGACCTTCGGCGAGCAGCTGAACCGCATCGTCGACGAGGCGCTGGCCGCGCCGGGGCTCAAAGGCATCCTGCTGACGTCCGGTCACAAGGACTTCTGCGTCGGCGCGGATCTCGACTTCGTCTACCGCGTGCGCGACCCGAAGGCCGTCTACGAGGCGGTCGGGCAGCTCAACGCGCTCTACCGGAGGCTCGAGACGTGCGGCAAGCCGGTCGTCGCCCTGCTCGCGGGCTCGGCGCTCGGCGGCGGGTACGAGCTCGCGCTCGCCTGCCACAAACGATTCGGGCTGAACCGGCCGGACATTCAGGTCGGCCTGCCCGAGGTGAGCCTCGGTGTCATCCCCGGTGCAGGCGGCACCCAGCGCCTGCCGCGGCTGATCGGCATCCAGGCCGCGCTGATGCTCATCGCCGAGGGCAAGATCGTGCGGGCGACGGCGGCCGTCGGGCAAGGTCTGATCGACGCCGTGTATGACACGCCCGAGGCGCTGCACGCCGCCGCCCTGGAATACATCGCCAAGAACCCGAGTGCGAAGCAGCCCTGGGACAAACCCGACTTCAAGTACCCGGGCATGCACCAGCCGGATACGCTGGACTTCCGGCAGCTCTTCGCGGTCGGCGGTGCCATGCTCACCAAGCGCACGGCGGGGGTGTACGCCGCCCCCGAGGCCGCCATCAGCGCGGTCTACGAGGGTACGGCGCTCGCGTTCGAGGCCGCGCTGCAGGTCGAGGCCCGCTACTTCGCGGCCCGCGCCACCAGCGATCAGGCCAAGGACATGATCCGGACGTTCTGGTTCCACAAGAACGCCGTGGAGAAGCAGGAGGGCCTGCCCCGCATCGACAAGAGCGGCTACCGGACCATCGGCATCCTCGGCGCGGGCATGATGGGCGCGGGCCTCGCCTTCGTCTGCGCGCAGCGCGGCTTCGAGGTCGTGCTGAAAGACATCCGGCAGGAGGCCCTCGACAAGGCCGTCGCGCACATCGACGAACAGATCGCCAAGCGCGCGAAACACGCCTCGGCCGAAGAGAAGGCCGCGATCAAGGCCCGCATCCGGCCGACGCTCGCCATCCCCGATCTCGCTCCCTGCGATCTCATCATCGAGGCGGTCATCGAAGACATCGCCATCAAACACGCGGTCACGCGCGAGGTGGCCGCCGTCCTCGGGCCGAACGCGCATTGGGCCTCGAACACTTCGGCCATCCCCATGAACGATCTGTCGCCCGCCTGGCGCGACGGCAAGACGTTCATCGGCCTGCACTACTTCTCGCCGGTGGAACAGATGCCCCTGGTCGAGATCATCGTCGGCAAAGACACCAGCGACGACACCCTCTCCCGGGCGCTGGCCTTCTCGCGCGAAATCAAGAAGACGGCCATCGTGGTCAACGACGGCTACGGCTTCTACACGACGCGGGTCTTCTCGGCCTACATCATGGAGGCCGCACAGCTCGTCGCCCAGGGGCACGATCCGGCCCTGGTCGAGTACGCCGCGCGGCGGGCGGGCATGGTGGTCTCGCCGCTCAAGGTCTTCGACGAGGTGACGCTGACCCTGGCGATGCACGCCATCGGCACGCGGGACAAGTGGGAGACGCTGAAGGGTGCGCCGTCGGGCGTGCTGGAGTGGCCGGGGTTCAAGCTCGTCCGCGCGCTCGTGGAGCAGGGGCGCACCGGCAAGGGCGCCGGGGCCGGCTTCTACGATTACACGGCCAAGCCGCGCCGCCTCTGGTCCGGTCTGAAGGCGCTCGCGGGCGGTCCGCCGCCCCGGACGGGCTTCGAATACATCCAGCAGCGCCTCATGCTGTCCCAGTGTCTCGAGGCCGCGCGCTGCCTGGAGGAGGGCATCCTGCGCGACAAGCGGGACGCCGAGATCGGGGCCATTCTCGGCCTCGGCTTCGCGCCCAACAGCGGCGGTCCGTTGGCGTGGCTCGACCGCTTCGGCGCCCGCCGCGCGGTCACCGTGCTCGACGACCTGACCCGCGAGCTCGGCCCGCGTTACGCCCCGCCGGCGCTGCTGCGGCAGATGGCCGAGAAGAACGAGACGTTCTTCGAGCGGGTCTGAGGTCGCCAGACCCGGCCCGAAGGGGCCGGAAAGCGTCCCCGACGCCCCGGGGGCTCAGCGCCCCGTGGGCAGGCAGACGTCCGCTTCGGCGGCCCGGGCACTGCTGCGGCCGACGTAGCGATCCGCTGCGACGGCGGTGAAGCCGGTGGGGCTCTGGCACCAGGCGTTTTCGCTGTCCGACTTGGACACGCAGACGCCGCCGCTGCCCCCGAGCAGGGACGCGCCGACGCAGAACGTCGTGGCCTTGCCCGAGCGGTCGGGGCAGTAGCCGGCGCAGTCGACCGTGCAGAACCCGAGGCCGGACGCGGGCTCGTGGGACAGGAAACACCGCCCGAGGCCGTCGTCCGTCGAGAACCCGCAGTCGTTGTCCGAGCGGCAGAGATCGCCCACCCACGCGTCGCGGTTGATGGGGGCGTCGTTGCCGCCGCCCGGCGCCACCGGCGAGTCCGCCCGCGAGTCGTCGCCGCCCGACTGCGGCGGCTCGGGCTCACCCCGGAAGAACGGGGTGTTCATGTCGGCGGCGTCGTCGCTGATTTCGACGTGGATGTGGTCGTTGTGCGGGTGCGTGCCCTGGTAGCACCGGTCGCGGGGGATGCCGCCGGAGGCCTTCCAGATCGTGCGATCCCAGATGAGCATCTGGATGCCGATGCGATCCGCGTTCTCGACGAGCCAGTTGGCGATGACGTCGCCCTTGGCATTGTTGGCCGCCCCGCCTGACCCCGTGGGGATGAAGACGTCGATGGCGCGACCCGTCGCGTGCACCGAGAGGCCGCTGCCGCCGCGGATGTTGCGGCAGGCGTAGATCTGGATGCCACGGCCGGAGACCGACTGATTGACGAGGTCCGGGAAGTTGCTGCGCAGGTACCGGCCGAGCGCCTCCGCGCCCTCCGTCGGGCCGCCCTGGCAGCGCCGACCCGCGCCCTCGTAGGGGACGGACATGCCGTTGCCCTCCTGCGAGACGCTCGACGGCAGGGACCAGCGGCTGCCGCACGCCGCCTTCTCGACGAACTCGCCGTCCTCCGCCGACAACGCCTCGAGATCGTCCTCGTCGTCGTGCTCGGCCTCGGCCGAGAGCTGGTCATCACCGCCAGACAGCCCGTCGAGGTCGTCCGGGGGCACATCGGCGCAGGCGGCGAGCGAGAAGGCGGCGGCGAGGGCGAACAGCGGGCTTCGGCGCATGGTAGGTCTTTCGTTCGTCGGGTCGTCGGGGCGTCGGGGCGTCGAGTCGTCGGGCCGCAGGATCACCCTGCAAGGCGCGCACCAATCCGCGGAGCGAGGACTTCCGTGCTATCGGCGGCGTCGACCGAGACCTGAAGGTCCCGCTTTCGGGGAATTCCGGGACGTGGGCGTCCCACGTGTTGCGGGTTCTTGCCGTCCTCCCCGACCGTGGTAGCGTCGAGCCACAGGGAAAACTCGCGGGGGAGGAGAACGACCGATGGAGGAGCTGTCGCGCGCCGATTTCGAGCATCTACCGGAGGACGTGCGGCGCAGCCCGCTCTTCAGCCCGGACCTCGCGCCCGTGCCCGCCTCGCGGCGCAACTGGACGACCTACAACTTCGCGGCGCTGTGGATCTCCATGGCGCACTGCATCCCGACGTACATGCTGGCCGGCGGCCTCATCGCCGTGGGCATGAGCTGGGGTCAGGCCCTCTTCACCATCGGGCTCGGCAACGTCATCGTGCTCTTGCCCATTCTGCTCAACGCCCACCCGGGGACGAAGTACGGCATCCCGTTCCCGGTGCTGGCGCGGGCCTCGTTCGGGACGACCGGCGCCCAGATTCCGGCCATTCTGCGGGCCATCGTCGCCTGCGGCTGGTTCGGCATCCAGACCTTCATCGGGGGCGAGGCGGTCAAGACGTTCATCGAGGCCCTGTGGCCCGACTTCGCACACCTCGGCGGGGGGGCGACCGTGCTGGCGGGGCTGTCGGTCCCGAGCGCGCTGACGTTCTTCGTCTTCTGGCTGCTGAACATCGTGGTCATCTACCGCGGCATGAACGCCGTGCGGGTGTTCGAGAACTGGGCGGCGCCGCTGGTGCTCATCATGGCGGCCTGGCTGATGTGGTGGACGGTCGACCACGCCGGCGGTTTCGGTCCGCTGCTCGAGTCGCCGTCGAAGCTCTCCGGGGCCGAATTCTGGAAGGTCTTCGTGCCGTCGCTGACGGGCATGATCGGCTTCTGGGCGACCCTGTCGCTGAACATCCCCGACTTCACGCGGTACGGGCGCGGACAACGCGAGCAGATGCTCGGTCAGACGCTGGGCCTGCCGACGACGATGATTGCCTTCTCGGCCATGGGGGTCGTCGTGACGAGCGCGTCGGCGGCCATCCTGAAGGGCGTGGACGTCTCGAAACTCTGGGACCCCGTCTTCATCCTGAGCCAGATCACGAGCGCGACCCCGCCCGCGGGGCTCGACACGCCGCTGATCGCCGACGCGGGCACCCGCGCCGCCGTCGCCGTCCTGGCCCTCTTCGGCGTCGCCGTGGCCACCGTCTCGGTGAACATCGCCGCCAACGTCGTCAGCCCGGCCAACGACTTCGCCAACCTCGCCCCGCGCCACATCAGCTTCAAGACGGGCGGGCTCATCACCGGGCTCGTCGGCATCGTCATGCACCCCTGGCTCCTGCTCGCCAACGCCGAGAGCTACATCTTCAACTGGCTGATCGGGTACTCGGCGCTGCTCGGACCCATCGCCGGCATCATGATCGCCGACTACTGGTTCATCCGGCGCCGCACGCTGGATGTCGACGACCTGTACCGGCCCCTGGGTCGGTACCGGGGAACGAACCCCTGGGCGGTCGCCGCGCTGGTCCTCGGGATCCTGCCCAACCTGCCCGGTTTCCTGGCCTCGGTGCGCGTGCTCGATGGGGTGGGCGCGTTCTGGACGGACCTCTACGTGTACGCGTGGTTCACCGGTACGCTGCTGGCCGGCGGGCTCTACTTCGTGGCCATGACGCTGACCGGGCGCCACCGCGCGGCCGTGTGAATTGCAAGGTCCATCCGGCAGGCTCACACTGGTGTCGTGAAGCGCCCCTACCACCATGGCGATCTGCAACGCGCGCTCCTCGACGCCGCGCTCGCGCTCATCGAGGAGTCCGGGGCGGGCTCCTTGACGTTGCGCGCCGTCGCCCGGCGGGTCGGCGTGACCCATGCCGCACCATACCGGCACTTCGTGGACAAGGCCGCCCTGCTCGCCGCCGTCGCGGCCGAAGGGTTCAATCTGCTCACCGATCGCCTGACCGCGGCCCGGGACGCGTCGGGCACGGCGCCCCTCGACCGCATGGCCGCCATCGGGGTGGCCTATGTCGGTTTTGCCGTCGAGCACCCGGCGCACTATCGCGTCATGTTCGGGCGCGACCTCGAGGGGCTCACCGAGGACCACCCCTTCCGGGCCTCTGCCGAGGCGGCCTTCGGCGTCCTGACCGGCTGTGTCGCGGAGCTCAGCGAGGGCTCGCCGCAGGCGGACGCGCCGGCCGCTCCGACGGGGGACTGCGCCGGCCGGGCGATCGTCGCGTGGGCCACCGTCCACGGCCTCGCCCTGCTGATGGCCGATCGGCGCCTCCCCTGCCCGCCCGAGCCCGCCGCCCGGGACGCGCTCGTCGCCGGCCTGCTGCGTCAGTGCCGGCTCGGGCTCGGCGACCCGGCCTGAACGTGCGTCAGGG
The DNA here is from genome assembly GCA_023150895.1 of Myxococcota bacterium. Taxonomy (GTDB): domain Bacteria; phylum Myxococcota_A; class Bradymonadia; order UBA7976; family UBA1532; genus CAINDO01. The sequence goes on from JAKLJY010000099.1 coordinate 7,168, forward strand.
CGCCTCGGGTGGGGGCGCCAGGGGCAGCCACGCCAGGCGACTCTGCACCTCGAGGGCATCCCGCCCGAGCGTGACCCGCAGGTCGAACGCCCCGAAGAGGGGTCCCAAGGGTCCGGCAAACGTCCCGTCGACGAGGGCCTCCATCGGTGTCGGCGCCCCCCCGATGCCGCGCGCGAGGCGGTCGACCAGATGCGGCGCGTTGCCGACGACGAGCGCACCGTCGCCGCCCGTCGCCACGGCGCGCTGCTCGAAGGTCGGCAATGCCGCCCGCCAGCGCGCCTGGGGCTCGGCCAGCGAACGCCCGTAGGCGGCCGCGAGGGCGATGGCCGGCCGGGGCTGCGACTCGACGACGAACGCCACCCCGCCGGCGCTCGCGAGCGGCTCGCCGAAGGGTCGGATCTCCGGAAAGACCGCGGCCAGGGACTCGACCGGCCGGCGGCCGTAGGCCGGCAGCGCGGACCAGAGCGCCGGAAAGCACACGAGGCCGCAGGTGAGCGTGTCGGCGAGAAAGCGATCGAGGGGCAGCGTCTGTGCGGGCGCGACCTCGTCGAGGACCCGCCCGTGCCGGGGTCCCGGAGCGATCGACACGGCCGCCGCCCCCGCACCGGCGATCGCCCGCGGGGTGACGGGCGTCGCGCCGTCCCCGAGCGTTCCGAGCTTCGCCCCGCGTGCGGTGTAGGGCGCCGTGACGGTCAGCGTGAGCGACGCCTCCGTGTGCACGACCGAAAGGCGAGACGCGCGAAAGAGGAGCGCGCCGGGTCCGAGCAGAAGGTCCGGCAGGGCGGCCGCACGACGCGCACCGGCGAACTGAGCCCCGCGCACCTCGAGCGGCAGGCTCGTCGCGGCGAGGGCGGCGGCGACGACCTCGATCTCCGCAGCGGCCCGGGTGAAGCGAATCCAGGGTCCGTGCGCGACGTGGACCCGCATGAGTTCCCCGCGGGCGGGCGCGCCCGAGACGCGTTCGCCGGTGAGCGCGGGCTCGGCCTCGGCGCCGGAAAGGCCGGCGAGACCGTCGATGAGGCCGCCGGCGCCGAACCCCGCGTCCTGGACCCAGTCGGCGACCACGCGGGTCGCGTCGCCGCTCAGAACGACGGCCGCCGGCCGCTCCGCCTCGAGGAGCAGGAAGGCGCGGTAGGCGCCGAGGGGCGCGAGGCCGGCCATCACCGCGGCCACCTGCCCGGGGCTCGCGTCGAGCGCGGCGGCCCACATCTCCGGCGCATCGGCCGGACCGAGCACCTGGACCGCCCCGACGCGCTCGCCGAGCCAGGCGTCGAAGGCGCCGTCCGGCGCGGGGCGCCGATGGCCCACGAGGCGAGCGTGTCGCCACGCCCCGGGCAGCGGATTCTCGGCGACCCAGCGCGCGTACTGATCCGGCGCCTGCAGCACCCGCGCGAGGTCGTCGGCCATCTGCAGGACGCGGCGCTCGGGACCCGACCGCACCGAGACCCAGGCCGGTCGCCCGGGCTCTGTGCCGAGCGCCTCGAAGAACGTCCGAGACCGGAGGAAGCCGGCGTCGCTCCGATGAAAGCTCGTTGCGAGGGCGAGGTGGCGTGCGGCGATCGCGTCGAAGAAGGCGATCAGGCCATCCGGGCGAAACGTCGCCGTCAGCGGCGCGTCGACGGGCAGGTGTCCCGAGAAGTCCGCCTCGGCGACCGGCGCGGCGTCCCCGGGCGAGCGCTCGGGGCGCGTCCGTCGGGCGGGGGACGAGCCACCGCAGGCCGAGACGACGAGCGCCAGGGCACTGCAGCCGGCGATCCGACCCAACCGACACGCGGCGCGGCGGAGAAGGGCAGGGCGGGGGGGGAGTGGGCGCAACACGCGCGCATTCTGCCACCGTGCCGCCCGCGCTCAACTTCGATTCGTCCCGCGCGTCGCCTCACCCCTCGACGGGTGGCAGGCACTCGACGCGATGCACGGCCCCGACGGCGTCCGCCAGGGCCTCGCCGTCGATCTCGCCGACGTGTCGCCAGGTCTCCCGCCCCGCCGCGTCGAGCGCGAGAAAGGTCGGGACGACGTTGACCCGATGGAGACGGGCCAGCGCGCGGCCGCCGGGCTGCTCGAGGACGATGCGCCGCACCGCGGCCCCGGGCGCCGCACCGCAGGCGCGCTCGGCCCCCTCGACGACGTGCGCGATGCGCGCGCAGGTCGGACACCGGGCGCCGACGAACTCCAGGACGACCGGCCCGTCCGGTGGCAGGGCATGAACCGCGTCGGCGACGGATGCCGGTTCCTGGTTCTCGACGGCGACGGCACAGCCCGGCCCCTCGTCGTCACAGGCGACCGCGTCGTCTGCGCGGCCGGGGCCCGCGACGACGGTCGCGGTCGTCGTCACGGAGTCGGGCGGCGGCGTGAGCCACGACAGGCGGTCCATCGCCAGAAGCAGCCCGGCGGCGACGAGCACGGCGCCGGTGGCGCGCGTCACGAGCGGGGTGTAGCGGTTCAGTCGCCGCAGCGCACGAAGCGCCCACGGGGCGACCGCTGCAACGCCCACCAGAGGGAGCCCGAGCCCCGCGGCGTAGGCCGCGAGGAGGCCCCCCGCGCGGAGGGCATCGGCCCCACTGCTGGCGGCGTAGGTGAGCACCGCCCCGAGCAGGGGTCCCACACAGGGCGTCCAGCCGATGCCGAAGGCGGCGCCGAAGAGGACCCCGCCGCCGAATCCGCTCACCCTCGGCAAACGCTCCAGGAACGGGCGACGCTCCTGCTCGAGCCGCGACCAGCGCAGCACGCCCAGCATCTGCAACCCGAGCGCGGTGATCAGCACGCCGCCGCCCACCGACAGCCACCCCCCATACTGTGCGAGCACGGCCGCCGCCCCGGATGCCGCGAGTCCGAGCGCGACGAAGACGACCCCGAGCCCGAGCGCGAACCCGAGCGCCGGGACGACCGGCCGCGGGGCCTCGTTCTGCTGCACGTGCCCGGCCAGGAGTCCCAGGTAGACGGGCACGAGGGGGAGAACGCAGGGAGACGCGAAGGTGAGGACGCCACCGGCAAAGGCGCCGAACAAGGCCGGCAGTGACTGTTCGAGAGTGGCGGGATCCATGGGGGCCTCCGGGCGCGGGTCGGTATCCCGGGGATCACTCATCCGCCGGGAGTGTTTCACGCGAACGACGCCGGGCGGGTCATCTCCGCCCGTGCGGCGTCCGGCGATGGCGTCGGACTCGACCGCGACCCGTCCCCCGTGCGAGGGTGCACGAACGCCCCGGCACGCCGCGGGGCGGCGAAACCGGGAGCTCACCCAACGGCGGCGTGGAGAGCGGAGACATGATGCACCGGAACGGACTCTTCTCGGCTGCGGCGCTGATCGCGCTGACGGCGGCCTGCACGGCGGCCAATTCGGAGGACACGGCCGCCGACGCGGGTGCGGGCGGTACCCAGGCCCCCGCCGGCGGCACCCAGGCCCCGACGGGCGGCACCCCGGGTCCGGGTCCCACGGGCGGCGACCCCGGGCCCGGTCCTGCCGGCGGCGATCCGGACCCCGGCCCCGGCCCCACCGGCGGCGACCCCGGGCCCGGCCCCACCGGCGGTGAGCCCGGTCCGACCGAGCCGGGGCCCGTCGCCGTCGAGACCGACGCCGACGTCATGGCGGCCATCGCCGCAGAGCAGACGGCCTGCACCGCCACCTGCGGCGTGTTCGACATGTGCGGCTGGCTCGACGACATGGCCGATCCGCCCGAGACCGCCGAGTCCTGCCGGGCGAGCTGCGCGTACCAGCCCGAGGACTACCTCGAGCTGAGCTACGCGACGTCGCGCGAGACGCTGCTGGGCCTCATCGGCGCGTTGACGGCGCTCGATCAGTGCATCGCCGGGCTGAGCTGCGAGGATCTCGACCACTACTTCAACGAGGACGTCGACCCCTACCCGTGCCAGACCGAGGACACCGCCTACTACACCGCCGCCGACGAGGCCTTCCCGCCGCCCCCTGACTTCAGCTGCGCCGACGGCAGCGACGCCGTCCCCGGCGACTGGGTCTGCGACGGCGAAGAGGACTGCGCGGACGGCTCGGACGAGCAGGACTGCTGACGCCGCGCGCGGCCGGCGGGTGACGGGCGACCGCCGGATTCACGGCAAGCGCGGGACGCGACGGGGAGAGGCCTCGGTCGGAGGCCCGCGCGACGTCACCGACCGACTCAGGGCCGTTAGGTCGAGGCTCTCGGTGAACAGCGCGTCCGGCGCCTCGTCGGTCGGACCGACGACGATGGCCACCAGATGCCGGGGCGTGAGCAACGCTTCGACCTCGGAGAGCGTCCCTGAGACGACGGACGCTTCGCCGAACCGGGCGGACGCGGCTGCGCGGGCCCGCGTCGCGGTGTCGGCATCGGGCGCCCCGAGCAGCACGAGGCCGCCCGGGCGCCGCCGGGCGCGCCCGAGGACCGCCCCAGGCACGGCTTCGTCGGGCGCCAGGCCCCAGCTCAGCGGTGCGTCGTCGGGCGCAAGCGACGCCTGCCGGGCACGCCACAGCCGCCGGACCTCTTCGCGATCGTCGAAGTGGTAGACGTGCGAGCCGATGGTCTGCGTCCGTTCGTGCCCCTTGCCGGCCACGAGCACCACGCCGTCGTGGGACAGTGCGCTGGCGATCGCGGCGGCGCGATCCTCGAGGCGCAGCACGCGCGCGGCGGCTTCGGGTGCCAGTCCGGCGATGCCCGTCAGCATTTCGTCCAGAATGGCGCTCGGGGCCTCGGACCGGGGATTGTCGCTCGTCAGGATCACCCGGTCGGCCCCCTCGACGGCTGCCCGAGCCATCAGGGGCCGCTTGCCCCGGTCGCGATCGCCGCCGCAGCCGAGGACCACGATCAGTGGGCGCTGCGTCCCGGCGCGCACGGCCGCGAGCGTGCCGGCCACGGCCTCGGGGGTGTGCGCGTAATCCACGAACGCCTCCGGTGCGACGCGCTCGAGGCGACCGGGGACGCCGGGGAAGTCGGCGAGCGCCGCCCAGAGCGTGGCGAGGTGATCCGGATGCGTCGCGGCGACCATCGCGACGGCGAGTCCTGCGTTCGCCAGGTTGTGATCCCCGACGAGCGGCAGGTCGACAACGTGCCGTTCGAAGCGCCCCGACGTCGCCTGCACGGTGAGCGCCGCCGTCGTCCCGTCGAGGCGCGGCGGGCCGTGCGCCCCGACGAACCACCGCCTCGCTCCCGGTTTGCCCTCGGCCCCGTCGGTGGCGTCGACCGGCGCGGCCGCAACCGAGCGCGCGACCTCGAGCACGGGGACACCGGGTGCGACCCGGCCTCGCATCTCGGCTCCACCCGTCGCGTCGACACAGATCGCGGCGGCGGGCGCCTTGCCGGCGGCGCGGGCGGCCTCGAGGCACGGCCCGAAGAGGCGGGCTTTGGCCTCGGCATACGCCGCCGGGGTGCCGTGGAAGTCGAGGTGATCGCGCCCGAGGTTCGTCAGCCCGACGACGTCGAACGCGACGCCCGCGACGCGCCCGATCTGGAGCGCATGGCTCGACACCTCGAGCACGAGGGCCGTCGCCCCGCGGTCGCGTGCGTCGGCGGCGAACTGCTGCAGCACGAGGGCGTCCGGCGTCGTGTTTGCCGCGGTCACGCTCGCCCCCTCGAACCGGTAGACGACCGTGCCCATCATGGCGGGGCGCTCACCGACGGCCCGGAGGAGGTGCTCCAGCAGGTACGCGACGGTCGTCTTGCCCTTCGTGCCCGTCACGCCGTAAACGCGCAGCCCCCGCGTCGGCTCACCGAAGAGCCGCGCACAGAGGAGACCCAGCGTCGGATCTTCCGGGCACGCGACGGCCCCGGGCGCGCCGGCGGGCAGGGCCTCCGGCCTCGAAACGAGCGCTGCCGCCGCCCCCGCCGCCAGCGCCGCCGGAACCTGACCGTGCGTGTCGCCGTACCAGTCGCGACGCGCGACGAAGAGAACGCCCGGACGCACGTCCGCCAGCGCAAGCGTCGCGCCGGTGACCTCGGGATCGACGAAGGCCGGGCCGGCGCGGGTCGCGAGGCCGTCGACGAGGGTGTTCAGACGCACGGGAAGCCTCCGCGACCGGGACGGGTCGTCGAGAGTCTACCCCAGGCCCCCGGCGACGCCGCCGAATCGATGGTACCGACGCCGGTTGACCTTCCGGTGACGGTGCGCATCGGTCATCCTGAGCCCCGAGCCGTGCGGAGCATCCGCCCGCGCGCCGTGGCCCCCGACCCCGTGAAACCAGAGAGAGACGCCATGCCCCGCCTGGACACCACGCGCGAGCTGATGCGCACCGTCCTCAAGGACGACGCCTTCGTCATGCACATCGAGAGCTACACGATCACGGAGAACGTGCAGGCCGGCACCCCCTGCCGCATCGCGCTGACGCTGCGCCCCGAGCGCGCGCAGGCGATGACGATCGAAGGTGAGGGCGTGGGGTTCATCGACGCGCTGTGCGCGGGCCTCCTCGCCCACTACGCGCGCGAGTTCGAATCGCTCAAGACGGTGCAGTTCACCGGCTTCGCCGTCCGCGCGAAGATGGACACGACCCGCGGCGCGACGGGCTCGGACGCGGTCGGCATCGTGTCGCTGACGGTCCGCAACAGCGAGGGCACCTTGTTCGAGTTCGAACGCCAGGGGCGCTCCCTCGTCGCCACCGCCGTCGCGGTCGTCGTCGAGGCCTTCGAGCACTTCATCAACTCCGAGAAGGCCTTCATCACGGTCTACCGCGCGCTCCGCGACGCCAAGGAGCGCGGCCGACCGGACCTCATCACCACCTACACCACGCAGCTCGCCCAGCTCGTCACCACGACGAGCTACACGCAGGTCATCGAGCGCATCCGCGAGGAGATGTCCATCCGGTGACGCGCCGGGGCCCCGGGCGAGCGCGCCCCCGGTCACGGGTGACCCGGGGCCATTGACCCACCCCGAATCGCGCGAAAAAAAACGACCGAAGAGGAGCGCAGACACCGCCGGTCGACGGCGCCCTCAAAGGTCGTTCCCGTGACGCGCTCCCCCACCCGTTCCCAACTTCTCGCCGTCCAGCACACCCCCGTGCTCTCGGACGTTCAGGCCGCCCTGGCCAAGAGCCCGACCCTGCCCCCGCTGCCTGCCCCCGACGCGCCGAGCTTCGCGAGCACCGCCACCTTCGTGGGGAGCCTCCTCACCGCCGCCGGCGCGATGGCCTGGCTGGTCCTGCCGCGGGTGCTCTGAGTCAGCCGGCGGCCTCGATGCGCGACCGTCCGGGGGCACGGCTCCGAACCGAAGGCGGGCCTGCCGCAGGACGATGAACACCAGGGCGGCGCGCTCGCCTTCCTGCCTGCCTTCCTGCCTGCCTCGTTCCAGGCCCCGCTGGATCCTCTGTTCTGCGCCGGTCATGAACGACGCCTTCACGGGCTCGGGCAACGCCGCCGACGCCGCGACGATTCGCGGATCCGGCACGGCGCTGACGTTCAACAGGAACCACAGGGCGGCGGCGATCGTCGACCCGCCGACCGGTTCGTCTCGCAGGGGCTCGAGTCTCGCCACCCAGTCGTCGAAGAGCGCCTCCGCCTCGGGACGCGTCGCCGCCTGTAGATTCTCGACGAGTGTTTCGGTCACCGACTCCGCGCCCGCGGCGCGTATCGCCTCGCGTGTGAAGACCGGCCCGGCGAGATCGGCGAGCACGATCTCGAACGACGGCAGGATCGGCTGCGTGAGCACGGTCCGTGGCACTTCCGGCAGGTCGAACAGCGCGTCGAGCCGCGTGGGCGAGTGCCACGGTCGGTCGCCGTTGTGCACCACGACCGGTACGATCGGCGGCAGGTGGGTCGCCCCCGGGTCGTCCCCCAGCCACCGCTCCCAGATGCGCACGCAGTCGCCGAGCTGCCGGAACACGATGAAACGCTCGTCTTTGCTCTGATGCTCCACTGCGAAGATGAAGATCGCAGCGGTTGCCTGGCCGTCGACGCCCCTCGGGTTCCGTCTCGGTACCTCGACCACGATGTCTGAAACCGACCCCCGCAACTCGCCGTCGACGTGGGTCGGGTCGAGCCGTTCCCGGACGTGCCGAGCCGGGAGCCCACGCCGCGGACCGCACCGCAGGCGAAGTGGAGCGTTGTCACCGGAGCGGCCCTGGGGCATCGTTTCGAGGTCATGGCGTCCCCCCGCATCGAGATCCGCTTCTGCCCCAAGTGCCGATGGCACACCCGCGCGACGTGGCTCGCGCAGGAGCTCTTCACTACGTTCGGCGACGCCCCGCCCGACGGTCTCGGCGAGATCGCCCTCGTGCCCGCCGCCGTCGGCGTGTTCGAGGTCCGGGTCGACGGCGAGGTCGTCTTCGCACGGGCCGCCTCGGGCCGTTTCCCCGAGCCGAAGGAGCTCAAACAGGCGATCCGCGATCGGTGTTTTCCCGGCCGCCCGCTCGGACACTCCGACGAGCGCGGGTAGGTCGTCGCCCGAGACGGATTGCGGGGTCAACCGAACAGATCGTTCAACCGCTCCGCCGTGAGGATGCCGTCGATGTAGCGCTCGAGTTCGGCCTTATCGGCGGCCTCGATGCGCGCGGCCGTCTCCGCAGGCACATCCCCGAACCGGAGGCGGGCCTGCCGCAGGACCATGAAGGCCAACGCGGCGCGCTCGCCCTCTTGCCGGCCTTCTTGCCGGCCCTCTTGCCGGCCTTCTTGCCGGCCTTCTTGCCGGCCTTCTTGCCGGCCTCGTTCGAGGCCTCGCTGGATCAACTGCTCTGCGCCGGTCATGAACGACTCCTTCACAGGCTCGGGCAGCACCGCCGATGTCGCGACGATTCGCGGCTCGGGTACGGCGCTGACGTTCAACAGGTACCACAAGACGGCCGCGAGCGTCGACCCGCCGGCGGGTTCGTGCCGCAGAGGCAAGAGCTTCGCCGTCCACTCGTCGAAGAGGTCCTCCGCCTCGGGTCGCGCCGCCGCTTGCAGGATCTCGACCAGCGTTTCGGTCACCGGCTCCACACCCGCAGCACGTATCCGCTCGCGCGGGTAGACCGGACCGGCGAGGTCGGCGAGCACGATCTCGAACGACGGCAGGAAGGACTGGGAGAGCATCTCTCGTGGCACATCGGGCAGGTCGAGTAGCCCGACGAGCCGCGTCGGCGAGCGCCACGCTCGGTCGCCGTTGTGCACGACCACCGGCACGATGGGCGGCAGGTGTGTCGCGCCGGGGTTGTCCCGCAGCCAACGCTCCCAGATGCGCACGCAGTACCCGAGCTGCCGGAACACGATGAAGCGCTCGTCACGGCTCTGATGCTCGACCGCAAGGATGAAGATCGCTGGGGACGCTCGGCCATTGTCGCCCGGCGCGTTCCGCCGCGGCACCTCGACCACGATGTCCGAAACCGACCCCCGCAACTCGCCGTCGACGTGCGTCGGGTCGAGGAGCCGAATGCGCGCCGGGTCGAGGTCGAGCAGTGCCTCGACCCGAGCCGGCAGCACGATCAGCAGCAGCCCCGCGATGCGACGCGGATCGGCGAACACCTGTCGGAAGTAGGCGTCGTGCGGGTTGGGCGGTGCCTGGGGTTGCATGGCCGGTGGATCTCCCGTGCGTCTCGATGCGCTCAGAGATCCATTCGGCCAGACCGGAGACGTGTCGCACCGATTGTCGAGATTACTGCCGAAGTGCCCGGCACCTCGGCCAGCACCTCGGCCGGGCCCGGCCTTGCGACCTGCGCGTCCGGGGACGTAGCGTGGCCCCGAACGACTCCGAGGTCCCGAGCCCCCATGTGTCGAAACATCCGCCCGCTGTTCAACTTCGAGCCCCCCGCCACCGAGGACGAGATCCAGGCCGCCGCGCTGCAGTACGTGCGCAAGGTGAGCGGGACGACGCGGCCGAGCAAGGCCAATGAAGCCCTGTTTCGGGAGGCCGTCGACCGGGTGGCCGAGATCACGGCGTTGCTGGTGCACGGGCTGACGACGACGGCACCCCCGCGGGACCGGGAGACCGTCGCGGCGCAGGCCCGGGAGAACAACCGCAAGCGCTTCGGCCCGCCGACCTGACGCCGCGCCTACGCGCCGCCGGCCCGCGAGAGCGCCCCCGCCGCGATCGCCTCGAGGTCCGCCGCCGTGAGCGGGCGATAGCGCCCCCGGTCGTCGTCCCGGATGTAGACGGCGTCCCCCCCGGCATCGGCATAGCCCGCGGCCGAGAGCGCGCCCTTGCGGAACTTCATGGTGCCGGTGACGTCGACGGACGAACACACGCGCGCGAACACGGGCCGGGCGGCCGGTGGGAGGCGCTCGCGGGCGGCGGCGAGCAGATCCGCCGGGTCGAAACCGTCGGGCCCGCAGACGAGCGCGACCATGCCGGCGCGCCCCTCGCAGCCGGGGACCTCGACGCCGTAGGCGACGACGAGCGTCGTCCCGCCGCGGTCGGTCAACGCCTCGGCGACGGCCTGCGTGCTGACGTTCTCGCCCTTCCAGCGGAACGTGTCACCGATGCGATCGACGAAAAAGAAGTCTCCGTCGGCGTCGCGACGCAACAGATCACCCGTGCGGAACCATGTAGCGGCCCGCGGAAAATGGGCAAAAGCCGCCCGCAACTGCCGACCTTGCCGTCGCGGTTCACGAGCAGGTGGTTGCCCTCCGTCGCGCCGTAGAATTCCACGATGCGGTCGACACCGAAACGGGACGGCACCTGCGTCCACACGTCCGCCCGCAGGCCATTGCCGACGAAGAGGCGCAGGCCGTGATCGCGCTCGTCCGCAGAAGCAGGGCGGTTGACGAGGTAGCGCAGCGTCTCGCCCACGTAGAGGCCGACGGTCGCCCCGAGCGCGCGGGCCTGCGCCCAGTAGTGCGACGCACTGAACCGGGGCGCGACGGCGAAACAGCACTCCGCGGCGAGGGCCACCGAGAAGCCCACCATCTGCGCCGACGAGTGGTGCAGCGGCAGCGGCGTGAACACCACGTCCGTCGGTTTCAGCCAGAGCGCGAACGCCTGAAACCCCGCCCCGGCCATGAGCCAGCGGTGGTGCCGGATGCGCGCGGCCTTCGGCAGCCCCGTCGTGCCGCTCGTGAAGACATAGGCGAAGACGTCGTCGGGCCCGACGAGCGCGCCGCTTTCGGGCAGGCGCGACGCAGGCGGCAGCGAGGCGAGGAGATCCCGTGTGCGCGGCGGGGGACCCGTCTCGTCGTCGACCCCCCACACGCCGAGCGCGCCCCGGAAGCGAATGGTCTCGAGCGACGCCGCGCCGGTGGCATCGACGACGGCCCCCCGGACGCCGGCGGCGGCGAGGACGTGCTCGAGGCCTGCGCCGGAGAGCGCGTGGTCGACGAGCGCCGCCACGCCCCCCATGCGGGCGACGCCGAGTTGTTGCAGCAGCGTCTCGGCGCGGTTGCCGAGCAGGAGCGCGACGGCGTCCCCGGGGTTGAGGCCCTGCGCGCGCCAGAACGCCGCGCGGCGATCGGCTTCACGGTCGAGCTCGGCCCAGGTCAACGTGCCGACGAGCGTGCGCAACGCGGGGGCGTGCGGGCGGCGACGGGCCACGGCCCGCACGGCGCCGGGCACCCCGCCGAACGCCGCGCCCGGCAACCGCGGGGCGAAGCCGACGAGGGTCTTCAGGCTGTTCACGGTCGGCACGAAACGTTCGAGCATGACCCCTTCTGGCACGCGGACCCGCGCCACACAAGGCCACGGCGCGCCTCACCCCCGACCGGCGCCGGCGGGCGGCGTGACCCGCGTCAAGCGCCATTGTGCAACGCACCACTTGACCCGACTGAACCACGTTCTTAACCTCGCCTCATCCATTGTGCGACGCACAATTCGCCCGTCAGACCGTGAGCGGCGGCGGGGCGTCGCGCAGGGTGTTCAACTCGAAGAGGTCGCGAACATGGAACTCAAAGGCAGTGTAGCGGTCGTCACCGGCGGCGCGAGCGGCATCGGTGAGGCAGTGGCGAAGACGATGGCCGTCAAAGGCGTCAAGGTCGTCATCGGCGACATGGACGAGAAGAACCTCGCCCGCGTCTCGGACGAGATCGTCGCCGCGGGCGGCGAGTGCGCCTGGGCGAAGTGCAACGTCACGAACGAGGAGCAGGTCGCCGACCTGATGGACCTCGCCATCGCGAAGTTCGGGTCGCTGAACATCTGCGTCGCGTCGGCGGGCATCATCAAGGACGGCCTGATGCTCAACACCGACAAGGAGACCGGCAAGGTCAAGAAGGCGATGACCACCGAGCAGTTCCGCGCGGTCATCGACGTGAACCTCGTCGGCGCCTTCGTGACCATCCGCGAAGCCGCGCTGCGCATGGTGAACAACGGCTACAAGGGCGTGCTGATCCCGATCTCGTCGGTGAACAAGAGCGGGCAGACCGGCCAGCTCAACTACTCGTCGGCCAAGGCCGCGCTCGCGCTGTGGCCGAAGATCATCGTCGGTGAGTTCCAGATGCGCGGCATCCAGGGCATCCGGTGTGTCTCCATCGCCCCCGGCTACGTCGGCACGCCGATGGTCAAGGGGATGAATCAGGACGCGCTCTCCGGGCTGCTCAAGGGCGTGCACATCGGGCGCCTCATCGAGCCCGAGGAGATCGCGCACTCGATCCTGTACGCGTGCGAGAACGAGGCGATGGACGCCACCTGCCTCGAGATCACCGGCGGTCTGATCGCCAACGGCCTGGCCAAGTAACGGCGCCCGAAACACACCCTCGAGAGAGAACACACATGAGCAACGTCAGCATCGTCGGCGCCTACAACACCAAGTTCGGCGCGCTCGTCGACGTCAAGGACATGATCTCCTTCAAGAAGAAGACGGATCGCCAGTCCTTCTACGATCTCATCGTCGAGGCCGGCCGCGGCGCCATCGCGGACGCCGGCCTGACCGCGAAAGACATCGACGGCGTCTGGATCGGCACCTGCTCGCCGGCCCGTTTCGTCAATCAGGAGCACGTCGCCCCCCTGGCGGTGGCCATCGACCCCGCCCTGCGCTTCAAGCCGATGACCCGCACCGAGGCGGCCTGCGCGTCGGGTTCGGTCGCCATCTACGACGCGACCTACGCCCTCGAGTCCGGCCGCTTCAAGAACGTGCTCGCCATCGGCGTCGAGAAGATGAACCTGCTCGACACCCCGGGGGTCACCGCCGCCCTCGCCTGCAGCTCGTACTACCCCGAAGAGGGCGGCAAGGGGGCGACGTTCCCCGGTCTGTTCGCCGAGCTCGCGCGGGCCTACGCGGCGCATTACAAGTTCCCGGACAACGAGCTGCGGACCATGCTCGCGCACGTCGCGGCGCTGAACTACCGCAACGCGGCGAGCAACCCGCTCGCACACGTCCAGAACGGGCCGGCGACGGCCGCGGATATTCTCGCCCTGCCCGAGACCGGCCGCGGCTCGAACATCATGGTCGCCAGCCCCCTGCGGCTGCACGACTGCTCGCTCGTGACCGACGGCGCCGCCGCGGTGGTGCTGACGACGACGCGCAACGCCAAGGCCATGGGCGCCAAGGCGGTCGAGCTCGCCGGCATCGGGCACGCGGTCGAACACATGCCCCTCTCGCAGCGGCAGAACAAACACGTCCTCGAGGCGGGCATCGAGGCGGTGCGCAAGGCCTTCACCGAGGCCGGCATCACCAAGAACGACGTCGACGTCGCCGAGGTGCACGACTGTTTCACCATCGCGCAGCTCATGATCACCGAGGCCCTCGGCTTCTCCGAGCCCGGTCGTTCGGGCTTCGACTACGCGAACGGCCGCTTCACGGCGGACGACGATCAGGTCGCCATCAACCTCTCCGGCGGCCTGAAGGCCAAGGGGCACCCCGTCGGCGCGACCGGCGCGTCGATGCACGCCCTGCTCTACAAGCAGCTCATCGGCGCGCCCATCGGCCTCGCCCCGAGCAAGAAGCAGCCCGAGATCGGCGTCACGTTCAACGTCGGCGGCTCCGGCGTCTCCAACGCCGTCACCGTGCTGCGCCGCGTGAACTGATCGGCCGGCGGCCGGCGGGCCGGCAGGCCGTGCCCGGGCGCCCGATCGTCAAGCCATCGAGACACCCCGCCAGCGACCGTTGGCGGGGTGTCGTCCTTTTCGGGAGACGCAGGCCGCGCGACACCGCGGGCCGCCCCGCCGCCGAAGTGGCACGTCCTTTGCGAGGTGTGTCGACACATGAGTCACACCCCCATCCCAGGACGAACGCCATGCACACCGCCGCTGACCGCTGCTCTGCGTCCGTATGTTCTCCCCGCGCCTTCGCCGTCGCCCTCGCGCTCGTTTGCGCGCCCGCGGCCCGCGCCGAGGTCTTCGACGCGTGGATCGCCGGCACCGCGACGAGCCTCGGCGCGACGGGCTCGACCTTCACCGCCTTCGACGGACCGCTCTACGGCGCCGCCGGCGGCTTCGAGATCTTCGGGGTCGATCTCTTCGGGGAGGCGATGGCGATGGGGCGCGAGGACTACCTCTTCGCGCTGAACATCGGCTTCGACCTGACCTGGGACGTCTGGCAGGGCAAGACCCGCCTCGTCACCGGTCTGTTCACCGGCCCGGTCTACTTTCACACCGCGCGCACCGCGGTCACGACGCTCGACGCGAGCACCCTCACCACCGAGCAGCGGGCCCTCGTCGAGTCCGCGGTGCCGGGGGGCATCGAGCGCGTCACGCAGGAGGTCGCGGCCTACGCCGAGAGCGAGGCGACGCTGCGGCAGAGCGCCGTCGGCTGGAACGTGGCGCGCCTGCGCGTCGACCTCGAGCACCCGCTCGTGCCCATGCTGTACGCCGGCGTCGGCGGGCAGCTCGGCTACCACTTCATCCTGACCGGGGCGGACGCCGCCGCCGAGGCGCGCCGGCAGGCCATCGACGATCTCGCCGCGCAGTACGGCATCTCCGAGGCGGACACCGCCGAGCTGACCGAGGCCGTCGGCGGACGTGAGCTGACCGTCGACAACCTCGACGGCCTGCACTGGACGCTGGGCGCGTACGTCAAGTTCGAGATCTGACGCCGCGCCTGACCATTGCATCCCCGGTCCCGGCGCTCGAAACTCCCGCCACACTTCGCGCCGCGGGAGCCCCCATGCCGCTTCTTCCCCCACGCCCACGCCCCGGACGCATCCCCCGGGCGCTGCTCTTGCCCGCGCTGCTGGCGGTCCCCGTCGGTGCTGCGGCCGCCGAGAACGCCGTGCATGCCGGCTTCGACGCCTGGGCCGAGCGGGCGAGCCCGTTCCGCTCGGGCATCGAGGGCGAGACCTACGATCCGGACCTCCAGCTCTCGGCGCGGCTGCGAGCCGGGTTCGAGGCGCGCCTGGCCGGTCCGAAGTGGCGCCTGCTCGGCGAGGCGGACTTCCTGGCCCTGCGCCTCGGGGGCGAGCCGACGGAGGTCGGCACCTACCGGGTCGATCCGTACCTGAAGCGCAACGAGCAGTTTCACCCGTTCCCGGTCTCGCTGCGGACGCTGTACCTGGAGTGGCGTCCGTTCTTCGGCCTGTTCCGGGTCGGGCAGCAGGCCTCGGACTGGGGCCTGGGCATCGTGGCGCAGAGCGGCGCGCGCGACGCTCGTCTCTTCGGCGACGCCCTGCGGGGCAGCCTGAGCGAGCGCGCGCTGTTCGCCACCGCGCCGTTTCAAGCCATCGGGGCGCGCCCGCAGAGCCTGCTCGGGCGCCTGACGTTCGTGGTCGCCGGCGACCTGGTCTTCGCCGACGAGACGGCGACGCTCCTGGAAGAGGACTTCGAGGTCGGCGACGAGGCGTACCAACTCGTGCTCTCGGCCGTCGTGCGGCCCCGGACCTACGAAAACCCGGCGGAGACGATCACGGTCGCCCGCCACGACGTCAGCGGCGGCTTCTACGGCGTCCGCCGCACGCAGACCTACGCCGAGGGCGACACGCTCGACGTCTGGGTCCTCGACGGCGCGCTGGCCTCGCACCACGCCTTCAAGGGCGGGGCGAGCCTGCGCTTCGGCCTCGAGGGGGCGTACCTGACGGGCGAGACGAATCGCCTCGAGACGGAGGCCAGCCAGGACGGCCTCGACGTTGCGGCCTGGGGCATGGCGCTCGAGGCCGACGCCGGCTTCCGCGCGGGCGGCCTCCCGTTCCACGTGGCGATGCTGGGCGGCCTGGCGAGCGGGGATCGCGACCCCGACGACGGCGAGACCAACCGCTTCACCTTCCACGGCGACTACGACGTCGGCCTCATCCTCTTCGACCAGGTCGTGCCGGCGTTGCAGCGGCGCGCCACCGAGCGCATCGAGGATCCCCTGCGGTCGAAGCAACCCCCGCGGGGATACCAGCACTTCGCGGGCCGCGGGGGGGTGAGCGGCGCGAGCTACGGTCTGTTGCGCGCCACGATTGGGCCGGCCGCGGGCGTCACCGCGGGTCTCCAGGCCATGTCGGCGGCCACGACGGGTCCCTTCGCCGATCCGTACCAGACGTTCGCCGCGGGCGGTTCGCCGCGCAACCCGTTCGGCGGGCCCGGCGAGGGCACCTTCGGCACCGAGCTCACCGCCGCCCTGCGGGTCGCGCTGCCGGCCATCGGCGCGGGTCTCGAGCCCGCCGTGCGCGCCACCTATGGCGTGCTGCTGCCCGGCGATGTGTTGAAAGGCCCGGACGCCGAGCTCGGCACCGTTCACTTCGTTCAGCTCAAGCTCTCGCTCGACACCCTCGCCGCGGCGGCGACGGGCTCGTCCCCGGAGGCCGCCCGATGACACGCCCGTTCCGCGCATTCGCTTGCGCCGCCTCGGCCGCCGCGCTGTTCACCGCCGCCGCCTGCGAGAGCACCGAGCCCCTCGAGGGTCTCGCGCGCACCCGCCGCGAGGGCGGCCCCCGCGTGGTCTTCGACCTCGACGCGCGCCCGCTGCCCGAGATCCCCTTCCCCAACGATCTCGCCACCCGGCCCGATGCCACGAGCCCAACCGGGCGGCGGCTGAACCTCAGCCTCATCGGACCGACGCTCCTCGAGAGCGGCGTGCGCGCGAAGGCCGACCGCCTCGACGGATTCGGCACGTTCTCGCCCATCACCGTGCGATTCGACGCGCGGCTCGACGTCGCCGATCTCCGCGCGCGGCACCGCGACCGCGATCCGGAGAACGACGCGGTCTATCTGTTCGACATCGATCCGGACAGCCCGGGATTCGGCGAGGCCGTCGCGCTCGATCTCGGCTACTACGCCGACGCGCCGGCGGACATGCCGCTGCCGGACGGGTACGCCGTCCCGAAGACGGGGCGTTTTCCCTCCGGTCTCGACAAGACGGATCAGTACTTCGAGTTCGACCCCCGGGCCGGCACCTCGACGCTGCTGTTCGAGACGGTCGAAGAGACGGACACCAACGGCAACGGGCAGCTCGACCGCGACGAAGACACCGACGCCGACGGCGTCTGGGACAAACCGAACACCGTCGATGGCAAACCGCGGCCGCCGGGCACGATTGAAGAGGTCGACGCCCTGCTGCCGTTCTACGAGTCCGAGACGAACACACTGATCTTCCGGCCCGTGGTCCCCCTGCGCGAGGGCACGACCTACGCCGTGGTGCTGACGACCCGCGTGCGGGGTGAAGGCGGCGCCGGCGCCGACGGGGCCGGTGGACCCGCAGCGGAGTCGCCGTTCGACTTCGTGAATCACACCCGGCAGAACGCCGTGCTCGCCCCGCTGCCGGAGGTCCTGTCATCGCATGCCCTCGGGCTCGGCGACGTGGCCTTCACCTGGGCGTTCAGCACGCAGACGTCGACCCGAGAGCTCCATGCCATCCGCGACGGCCTCAATGGCCGCGGCTCGCTCTCCTGGCTCGCCGAGCGGTTCCCCGCGGAGGTCGAGCTCTTCCCCTGGTGGACGAACGAGAGCGTCGAGGCCTGCGGGGGTGCCTCGCGCCCGGCCTGTCAACCGGCCTTCCCCGACGCAGGGGTGCTGGACACCGAGCGTCTGTTGCGGGCCCTGCGGCTCGTCGCGCCCCTCGTCGCCGGAGACGACGTGCAGGGCCTGCTCGACAGCTACAAGTACGTCAGTCACATCGTCGCCGGCACGTTCGCCTCGCCGAACTTCCTGGTCGACCGCGATGGCCTCGCCACGGAGGGCAACCCGCAGGACGACGACGAGAGCTTCGAGGTCGACGTCGACGCGGGGACCGCCGTGGTCGGCGACGGCCGCGTCACGTTCTGGTGTACGGTTCCCAAGTCGCTCGAATACACCGCGCCCGATGGCAGCCGGCAGCGGCATGCGGCGCCGTTTCCGGTGGTCTTCTACGGACATGGCTACGGTGGCGCGCGGTTCGAAATGCTCGGTTTCGCCGGCCACCACGCACGCTTCGGCCTGGCGACGTGCAGCATCGACGCCGCCGGGCACGGGCTGGTCATCCCGCCGGACTACGCGACCGCCGTCAACGCACTCCTGAACACGCTCAAGAGCGCCGGCATGGACCCCGCGCTCGCGGTGCAGGGCGTCACGGCCGGCCGTGCGCGCGATCTCAACAACGACGGCGTCCCGGACTCCGGCGGCGACTTCTGGACGGCGGACACGTTCCACACCCGGGACATGGTGCGGCAGTCCGCCGTCGATCAGCTCCAGCTGCTGCGCATCCTGCGGTCGTTCGACGGCCAGGGCGGCCCGGCCGGCGGTGACTTCGACCGCGATGGCACGCCGGACCTCGGCGGCGAGCGGAACGACTACTTCTCCTGGGGGCAGAGCCTCGGCGGCATCCTGAGCGTGCTCGCGCCCGTCGTCGACCGACACTTCGTCGCGGCCGCCCCGGTGGCGGGCGGCGCCGGCCTGGTGGACATCGGCATCCGGTCCTCGAACGCCGGCGTGCCCGAGGCCGTGGTGCTGCGCATGATGGGGCCGATGATCGTCGGCGCCCCGGTCTTCGCCCCCCCCGCGGCCGAGGGCGAGGCCCCGGTGCCGACGGGCGAGTACGACCTCGAGTGGCTCGTGCCGAACACTTCGCCGCCCGGCAGCGTGCCCGAAACGCAGCGCGTCCATGTCGCCCGCGTGCCGCTCTCGGACGGAGACGTCGTCGTCGTCCGCAACCTCACGCGCGAGGCCAACACGGCCCTCGGCCCCCCCGACGAGCGCTGGGCCCTCGTCCGCGCCGGGCAGGGCTTCCGCACGCAGTTCGCCGCCGACGCCTGGAGCGCCACCGAGAAGCGCGGTCGCCTGGGCCTCGACCCCGCCGCCCCGGACTACACGCCGCTGCGGCTGACGCACGCGCAGGTGCTCGAGAGCGGCGACCGCTTCGTCTTCGAGATCTACCGCGACGACCTGCTCGTCGCGCAGGTGGACGCCTGGCACGACGACGTCGAGTTCCAGGGCACGATCTACCCGGCCGGCACGCCCCTCGTCGCCCCGGCCATCGGCCTCGGCCATCGCCGACAGTCCCCGGACCTCCGGCGGTTCTTCGGCATCGCGCAGGCCATCCTGGACGCCGGCGACCCGGCGGCCTACGCGCGCCGGTACTTCATCGAGCCGTTGGACCTGGCCTATCAGGGCGTCGACGGCCGCGACGAGACACGGGCGCTGGTGGTGCCGACGACGGGCGACCAGAACGTGCCGGTCAACTCCGGGCTCTCGCTGGCCCGGGCGATGGGCATCATCGACACGACGACCCCGCGGGACGACCTCTACGGGCTCACCGAGGACGACTTCCTGCTCGTCAACGGGGTCTACGAGGGCGCGCGGCAGTTCCCCCGCTGGACGGACGCGCGCGGGGCGTTCAACTTCGACCCGGACGACCTCGACAATGGCACGGACGGTCTCAACATCACCCCGGCCGCCAACGCGAAGCTGCGCCTGCTGAAACCGACCCCGGGCGGGGGGCAGGCGGCCCTGCGGATGCCCTACACCGCCCGCAACGAGCACGACGGCGAGAACGCGAACAGCGACACGCACGGCTTCGACGCGTCGACACCCAATCGCGCCTTCGACATCAACAGCTTCATGGCGCAGCAGATCAGCTTCTTCTTCATGATGCGCGGTCAGGGCATCGACCCGGCCGATCTCGACGCGCCGTGCCTCGAATACCTGGGGAATTGCAGCGAGAGCTGCGCGTTCGCGCCGACGTTCCCCGACGAGACGCCGACGGCCTGCGCCGCGACGCCCTGACCTCGAGGGCGAACGACAGCCCCGATGGGTAACCGCGCAGTGCAAGACGGGCGTCAGCCAGCATCCGTGCGACGGTGACGGGGGCAGGAAGCGGGGCCTTCAGCGGTGCCGATTTCCGCAGTCGGTTGGCTGGCGAGGTCGGCTCGGGTTCTGTGTGCCGCCCCGGCTTCATCGGAGACCCCACAGCGTGAGAGCACGGGGTCCTGAGCGAGACGAGACAGAAGTTTTCACCCGAGGTCCGGGCGCGGGCGGTGCGCCTGGTCCGGGAGGCGCGCGGCGAGCACGGGTCGGAGTGGGCGACCCTCTGCGCCATCGCCGCGAAGCTGGGCTGTACGTCCGAGACGCTTCGCAAGTGGGTGCGGCAGGCCGAGCGCGACGGCGGCAAACGGGCGGCGTCGGCGACGGACGACCGGCAGCGCCTGCTCGAACCCGAGAACCGCGAACTCCGGCGCGCCAACGGGATTCTGCGGAAGGCGTCGGCGTCTTTCGCAGCGACGGAGCTCGACCGCTCGGTCTTCTCCTGAATCCCCGTGTCGTTCATCGACGAGCACCGCCACGTCTCCGGGGTCGAGCCGATTTGCGCGGTGCTGCCCATCGCCCCGTCGACGGACGACGCGTGGCTCCGGCAGCGTCGCGACCCGGCCAGCCGGGCGGCCATCCGGCGCTCCTGCATGGCCAGCCGGCGGCTCTCCGGCGCGCGCAAGGTCTGGCGCGAGTTGCTGCGCACGCCCCCCGACCCGCTCGGCGTCGACGGCCGGGTGGATCTCATCCGGGTCGTCCGGGGCCGGCGTGTGCGAACGACGGTGCCCGCCGACGTCGCCGACCGGCCGCTGGCCCGCGTGAAACGGGACTTCTCGGCGCCCGCGCCGAGCCGCCAGCGGGTCGCGGACTTCACGTACGTGGCCACCTGGGCCGGCTTCGTCTCCGTCGCCTTCGGCATCGACGTGTTCTCGCGTTTCATCGTGGGCTGGCGCGTGACCAGCACGGCACCACTCCAATCACCAGACCTGGCCCTCGACGCCCGCGAGCAGGCGCTCTGGGCCCGCCCCGCCCGTGACGGGCTCGTCCATCACAGCGACCGCGGCGTGCAATCCCTGTCCATCCGGTACAGCGAACGCCTCGCCGCGGCCGGCATCGAAGGCTCCGTCGGGCGCGTCGGCGACAGCGACGACAACGCCCTCGCCGAGTCCGTCATCGGCCTCGACAAGACCGAGGTCATCCGCCCCGGCGGCCTCTGGTATGGTCTCGACGGGGTCGAGCTGGCGACCCTCGACTGGGTCCACTGGTTCAACAACACCCGCCTGCTCGAACCCATCGGATGTGTTCCCCCGGCGGAGTTCGAACAGGCATACGACCAACGTCGAGCTACCCAAGGCCGGGCAGCGCGACTCGAGCAAACGAGTCTCCGATGAAGCCGGGGCGGTTCAGGTGGCGCGGCACAGCCTTGTCTATCTCGACGGACTCCCCACATCAGGGTCACTGGGGCCCAAGTTCAACGCCAGTTTCTCCGTCGAGCGGATACTGTCGCAAGGCGCGACGCACAGCCTGATGGACTGTGGGCATCGTTTGAACCCGGGCAAGCAAGGCTTTTCGGTCGCGCCCGTCGAGGTACTTGTAGAGGGCTAGATACGCCTCGCGCGCAACAGTTTCGCGTCGGCTCGAGGAGTCATCGAGTCGGCCCGCAGGGGGGCTGATACTGAGCCAGCGTGGGTCAAGCAGGCGGAGGAGACAACGGTACTCGAAGTGCGTTTCAAGGTCATCATTCGGCCGTTCCGCGCGAATTCTACCCAACCGAAAGCCCAGCGTTCCGATGGCATATCCCACGTTCTCACTGCGAAATGACATTCGGTCCGGATCATAGCGACCGACCTCCGACTCGACGTATTCAATGATCGCAAGCGTCCCCTTGGGACTGCTCAATCGGCCAGCCACCAACAGTGCGCGGGTGACGCACCCCTGGCGCTGGTCAGGCTTTCCAAGCACGGCAAGAGCGTCCTCCGCCAGAAAATCGGCGCGATACACCAAGTCGGCGAGGGAGAGGCGTTGGCCTCGACAGAATACGTTCGTGGTGTCGTTCCGAAACTGGGCGGGCGCGCTCTCTGGAGGCGGTGGACCCCATGCACCTGACAACCGGGCACTGTCGTCATCTGGACTCGGTTGCAGCATCGCGCAACCGGCCAAAGACAGGAGCAAGGCGACTCGGAGGCTCAGCGACATTGTGGGTCTCGCTTCACAAGCACTTTCCGCCATGGAGTCAGCCACGTCAAGTACCGCGCAATCGAGAGGGGCCTGATCTTGGTGCGCCCGTTTGATGACTGAACTGCCCGACTCGCGACACCGGTGTGGCTCGGCGCAACCTATCCGATGCTGAGTGAACCGGCCGTCGCACACTTCGATGGCTGGAATGAGTGTGTTCTCGTCATTCTTGAGAACTGAGTGCGCGCGAGCCCCGCAACGCACGTTTCCCGACCGCCATGCCGCCGTCGGCACCGATGGGGCGGGCCGTCGCCAGAACGGCCGGCGTGGTCCGGATGTGGGGCACGGGTGGGGGTCACGTCACCGCTTCGATCCCGGGGTCCAGCGGCCTTCGCCCCCGCCCTCGGCGTAGATCGAGAACTCCGCGACGGTCGGCGCGTCAGGGTCCTCGACCCCCACACCGACCGTGAGCTCGCCGCCGGCGCCCGAGTCGAACGCGGCGTCGGCGCCCGCGGCCGGGTCGAACGCCGGCGCCCGAGTCCTGCGCGCAGCCGACGAGCCAGTGCGCCGCGGCGGCACGCCGTCGCGCGGCGTTCACCGGGTGCGTCCGACCCCGGCCGGTGCGTCTGTGGGCCCCGCGATCACCCCACGGTCGCCCGACGAAGTGGTCGGCACCTCGGCCCCGGCCGTCGTCGACGAGGCGCACCAGATCATCGTTGCCCACGGGTTCAGCAACCAGTCACCCGACTCGCAGTACTTCGAATCGATGCTCACTCGCGCCATCGCCAACGCGGGGGCGGTCCCCACGGTGATCACGGCAGACAACCGCTACTTCTCCGAGAAGAACGTCGAAGCGGCGCTCGCCCAGGATGTCGCTCCTCTGCTCGCGCCCGGACGGGAACGCCATGGGACCGAAGCATTCGAGCCGGAGAAGCCGAAGGAGCCAACGCTGCGAGACACGATGCGGGAGTGCCTCAACGAACTCGGCGGCCTGAGCCTCTACAAGAGACGAAAAGTCATCGTTGAGCCCGTCTTCGGCCAAATCAAGAACCGCGGATTCCGAGCCCTGCTCCTCCGTGGCCTCGCAAAGACACGTGCAGAGTGGGCGTTGATTACATTGTCCCACAATCTGCTGAAGTTGCACGGAGCAAGGGCGGCCGGGTGAGGCCGTTGGCGCTCCGGTTGACGCCCAGGCAGGGCCAGAGGGGCCTTGGCGATGAGGTCGAAGGGGGAGGGGCATCCCCGCCCCGCCACTGCGGGGGCGGGGAACCCCCCGAAGGGAGACTCGTCGCCGGGGCCCCGGCGGCCCGGGTCTCGAAGCAGCAGCGAATGCCCGCCGCAGGTTGCCGATACGCCAACGGTCTCCTAGTGTCCTGTCCCAGAAGAAATTGATATAATGTGGAATTACGCGGAACCGGTGACGGTTGAGCCCTCCAACTGCTACGGAGGTCATGATGTCCCGCCCGCTCAAACCGCTGGTCCTGACGCTCGAGGAACGGGAGAAGTTGATGCTGCTGGCGAGACGGCCCAAGACGTCGCAGCAGATGGCACTTCGGGCGAGGATCGTCTTGGCGGCGGCGGATGGGCTATTGCGCTGCGAGCCCCGTAGTCGGGTAACCCCGTTCTTGTTGCGCTGATCGCGTCGCCGTTCCCCCCCGGGCAGGGGCCGGCCTCGTGTCGCGAGTTCGCGGATCTCCGGCCGACGCGGTAGAGCGTATGCGTTCGACGATCCACGCCAAGATCAGACTTGACCGGCGGCGACCGCTCAGCCGTCGTCCACGTCATTGCCC
>JAKLJY010000009.1 GCA_023150895.1 Myxococcota bacterium
GGCCGGCGCGAGCGCCGAGGCGGCGCGCAGCCCGCGCAGGGCCACGGCCGCCGCACGCGCGACCGCCGTCTCCTCGGGGGTGCCGGTGTGTCGCAGGCGCTCGGCGAGCGGTCCGACGGCGGCGTCGCCCGCCAGACCGGCGAGCACCTCGACGGCCCGCAGTCGGTGCGCCATGCGAACACCGGCGTCGGCGGCGAGCCGCGCGAGCGCGGCGGGCAGGGCGCCGTTCTCGTGGGCGAGCGCCTGCGCTCGATCCGCCGCGCGCGGCCGGCCGCCGAGCTGCCCGAGCTGCGCCAGGGCGGTGTCGCGCCCGAGATCGTGCGACAGGGCTCGGAGTGTCGCGGCCGGGTCGAACGGCGCCGGTTCCGCGGCGGCGAAACCGGAGAGCAGGGCCACGCCGAGCAGGGCGGCGATCGAGCGCCGTCGGACGAGCGTTGCGCGGGAGACGGGGCGAAGGGCGGGGGCGTGGGCGTTCATGGCGGACGCGCGGAGCTTCGCGCAATCCGGCGCGCGTGAGAAGGCCCGTTCGCCCCATGCACCGCGCGCCGGATTCTGGCACCCTCGGGCCATGCGCCCGACGACGCCCCGAAGCTTTCGCCCCGCCCGCCCCGCTGCCGCGCTGCCCGCCGTGCTCGGTGCGCTCGGCGTCACCCTCGGCCTCGCCTGCGACGACGTGCGGGCCCGCCGGGACGTTGCGCTGTACGAAGACCTCGGCCGCGGAGGCGACGCGCTCGCCGTCGACACCGGCGGACCGGGGCCCGCCGACGCCCTCACCGGGGCCGGGGACGCCCGCGCAAGGCGGGTCGATGGATCACCACCCGCCGGCGCGGATGCCGAGCCGACCGGAGAGGCCGACGGCGAACCACGCCCCGCGTTCGACGCCGAGGCGCCCGCCGACCCCGACGGCGGACTCGCCCCGGGCCCCGATGGCGGGCCTTTCGCGGGCCCCGATGGCGGGGCTTTCCCGGGCCCCGATGGCGGGGCTTTCCCGGGCCCCGATGGCGGGCTCGCCCCGGACCCGGATGGCGGCCTTCCCCCGGTCGCCGACGGCGGCCTTCCCCCTGACCCCGACGGCGGCCTTCCCCCCGACCCCGACGCCGGACCCGGCCCCGAGGTCTTCCTGACCGGCGTCATCCGGCCCGCAGACGAACGCACGCCGGTCGTCGTCGAGGCCCCGGCGCTCGGGTTGCGCACGCGCGCCGGGGCGCCGGACTTCACGTTCACGCTCGGGCCGCTCCCCGCGGACACGCCCGTCGTCCTGCGCGCCTCGGCGGCCGCGCACCAGACCGAGACGCTGCAGTACACCCCCGAGCCGGGCGCGCCGGCCGTCCTGCCCGAGCCCTTCTGGCTCTACCGGGGCGTGCGCGTCTCGGACGACGTCGGTGCCGAGCGCCTCTTCTTCGGCGGCGGGGACGACTGGCTGTTGTGGCCGACCGGCGATGTCCTCTCCGTCGCGCCGGTCGCCGCCGACCCCGCGGGACCGGGTCCGGGGCGCGTACTGGTGCCGTCGGCGTACGAGCTCTTCCTGGGCTTCACGCCGGGCCCCGACGATCTCGCGGCCGTCGTCCGGCGGCGGGGCGAGCCCGGGCTCGCCGGGGACATCGAGGTCTTCCCGCTGGCAGCGGGGGCCCGGCCGGACCATCGGACGCTCTTCCAGGAGGCGCAACCCTGGCTGCGCTGGATCGATGACCGCGCGCTGGCGCTCGTCCGGACGCGGCAGGCCCTGTCGCAGCTCGTCATCGCGGCGCCGGGCGGGCCGATCACGAACCTCGCCGACGGGGTGCCGTGGTTGCTCGTCACGCGCCTGCAGAGCGGCGAGGTCGCCTACGCCGCCGGCCTGGCGCCCGAGTATGCCGTCCGGCTCGACGCGCTCGACGGCCGCCCGCCGCGCACGGTCAGCCCCCCGGAAGGCCCCGCCGGCGATGCATTCCTGTCCACGTCCCCCGACGGTCGACGCCTCTACTGGCGCAGCCCCGGCGGCACGCTCTGGGTCTACGACCGGGCCGCCGACGCCGCCCGCCCCCTGGCCGACGACGTGGCCGCGACCCCCCGCCCCACGCTGCTCGCCGATGGCGGGGTCTACTTCTGGCGCGGGGCGCCCGAAGCCGCCGACCTCTTCGTCTACGAGCCGGGCGAAGACGCGGAGCGCCGGCGCGCCGCGGCCGTCGACGCCCGCACCTTCTACCCCACCGCCGACGGGTTCTTCGTGACGGCCGGCGGACGCGGCCTGCTCCATGGCCTGCGCGCCGGCGCAGACGACGCCGCGCTCGCCGTCCCGGGCGCGGCGATCCAGTTCGCGGTCACCGGCGCCGGCGCCATCGTCCTCGCCGACGGGGTCGCCTTCACCTTCGTCCCCGGCGCGGGGGCCACCCGGCGCGGTGGCGACGGGCTCAGCCGGCTCGAGATCGCCCCGACGGGCGCGACGGCCTGGCAGGCCGACGCCGGGCGCCTGATGTACGTCCCCGGTCCCGGCCGAGCCGGCGAGGTCCAACGCCTGACCGTCGGCGGCGCGGCCTCGCCCGAGCGGGTGACGGAGCCCGCCCGCGAGGCCATCTACGTCCGCGACGTCGGGCCGTGGCGGCGGGTATTGCTGCCCCCCGGGTCCGGAGCGGACGTCGAATTCTCCGCCGACGCGACGCGCCTGCTCCCGCTCGACGCCGCGCGCGTGCTCGGCGCCGACGAAGAGGGCACGCTGCGCCTCTTCGACCCGGACACCGGCGCGGCGACGGGCTGGGCCCGCAACGTCGACGTCCGCGCGGGCCTGATCGAGCGCGGCCCGCTGCGCCGGTTCGCCGCGTACGCCTGTGACCGGGGTGTCTTCGTCGTGCCGCTCGACGACGCGGAATGAGCCTCTTCGAGAGCTGGCCCGCGGCGTTCGCGCTGACGGCGGTCGTCGAGGCGCCGATCTACGCCCGGGCGCTGCGCCCGCGCCCGTGGGGCCGCGCGTTGCTGCAAGGCGCGCTGCTCAGCCTGCCCACCCATCCCCTGGTCTTCGTGTGGCTGCCACGGGTCTGGCCGGGCACGTACCCCGGCTACGTGGCCGCGGCCGAGGCCATCGCCGTGCTCGGCGAGGCCGCGCTCCTGTGGCGCCTGCGGGTGTCGCCCGCGCTGCTCTGGGCGCTCGCCGCCAACGCCGCGAGCACCGCCGTCGGACTCGGGCTGCGGGCGCCGGCCTGACCGCAGGGGTCGGCTCAAAACCGCGTCAAGAGCCGTCCGCCGATCCGCACGTCCCACTGGCCGAGGACATCCTCGCCGCTGCGCCGGAACGTCACGGTATCGATGGGCACGGCAAAACTGGCCAGAAACGCGAGCCCGAAGTGGTCCCCCACATCGAGCGCGATCACACCGCGCTGCAGGCCGAAGAGCCCGCCCTGCCGATCGACCCAGGTCGCGTCCAGGCGCTCGATGCCCGCCGTGGCCACCGGGAACCCGAGTGCGAGCCCGCCGTCGAGGCCGACCGAGAACGGCCCCTCCACCACGACCAGGCCCAGACCACCGGCCACGTCCGCCCCGGCCAGGCTCTCGGTGATCTCCGTCGTCAGCGCCGGTCGCAGGTGCCCTTCGCCCCAGGCCACGGCGAAGAGCGTGCCGCCCGAGCGCCCGGCGGCGCCGCGGACCTGCAGCCCGATGCGCGGCGCGTCCGGGTGCCAGACCCCCTCGAACGTCAGTGCGAGCGCGTCGACGACGCCCCACCGCACGTCGACGGCCGGGGCGAGGGCCTCGACCCCCGCGCCCACGGCCACCCGGCCTGCCCCGGGCGCCCCGACGTGCTCGGGCAGCATCAAACGCGCCCCGAGAAGCATCACTACCGGCAGAAGGGGCACGGGCATCGCCATCGGCGGCGACCGTAGCCCGAATCCCCCCCCTTGTGCTACACGGCGCGCGCCATGTCGGACATCTACAAACGCAAGCTGGACCACATCGAACTCTGCACGAACGGCGACGTCGAAAACGGCGTCCACCGCGGACTCTTCGAAGAGGTTCACCTCCTCCACGACGCCCTGCCCGAACTCGCGATGGACGAGCTCGATCTGCAGGCGAAGTTCCTCGACCACCAGCTCTCCGCGCCGCTGATGATCACCGGCATGACCGGCGGTCCGGCCGAGGCCGGCGAGATCAACCGCGGCCTCGCCATCCTGTGCGCGGACATGGGCATCGCCTTCGGGGTGGGCAGTCAGCGCATCGTCGCCCGGGCCCCCGAGTCGACGGAGACGTTCCGGGTGCGGTCCGTCGCGCCCAACGTCGTGCTCATCGGCAACATCGGGGTGATGCAGGCCAAAGCGCTCGGCGCCGCCCGGGTGCTCGAGCTCGTCATGGCCATCGAGGCGGACTACCTGGCGGTTCACCTGAACCCGGCCATGGAGCTCGTCCAGCCCGGTACGGATGCCGATCGCGACTTCCGCGGCGGTTACGACACCATCGGGCACCTCGTCGACGCGCTCGGCGGGCGCGTCCTGATCAAGGAGTGTGGCACCGGCCTCTCCCCGAAGGTCGTCCGGCGGCTGATGGGCCTCGGCGTGCGCGCCGTGGATGTCAGCGGCGTCGGCGGCACGAGCTGGATCAAGGTCGAGGCGCTGCGCAACGAGGGCATGCACGGCCGATTGGGCAAGACGTTCGCGGCCTGGGGCCTGCCCACCGCGCCGGCCACCGCCATGGCCCGCAGCGTCGCCCCGGACGCGACGATCGTCGCTTCCGGCGGCATCGACAACGGCCTCACCGCCGCCCGCGCGCTGGCCCTCGGCGCGAGCGTCGCCGGCTTGGCGCGCCCCGTCCTTCAGGCCTGGCAGCGCGAGGGCGCGGCCGGCGCATACGGTTTCCTCTCGGAGGTCCTCGCGGGGCTGCGCATGGCCATGATGCTGACCGGCAGCCGCTCGGTCGCCGACCTGCGCGACACGCCGCGCGTGTACGGTCCCAATCTCCACGGTTGGCTGCAGCAGACCGGGGTCCTTCGATGACCGAGCGCCCCGTCGACGCCCGCATTCCGGGCTTCTACAAGCTCGATCTCGAGGCCCGGCACGCCGAGCTCCGGGCGCGTTTCGGCCTGACGGACGCCGACCTCGACGTCCTGGCGAACGGCGCCGGGCTGCGCTGGGACCGGGCCGACAAGATGATCGAGAACTGCATCGGTGTTTTCGGTCTGCCGGTGGGCCTGGGCCTGAATCTCCGGATCAACGGGGTCGACCGGGTCGTCCCGATGGTCGTCGAGGAGCCCTCCGTCGTGGCGGCGGTCAGCAACATGGCCCGCGTCGTGCGGGACGCCGGCGGCTTCACCGGCGACGCCGATCCCCCCATCATGATCGGCCAGGTGCAGCTCCTCGACGCGCCCGATCCGGAGGCCGCCGTCGCTGCGCTGCTGGCCAACCGCGCGCTGATTCTCGCCCGGGCGAACGCCGTCCACCCCAACATGGCCGCACGGGGCGCCGGTGCACGGGACCTCGAGGTGCGTCGATTCGACGCTCCCTGGCCGATGATCGTCTTGCACCTGCTCATCGACTGCGCCGACGCCATGGGGGCCAACGCCATCAACGCCATGGCCGAGGGGGTCGCCCCGCTCGTCGAGTCGCTGACCGGCGGTCGGGTGTGCCTCCGCATCCTGAGCAACCTGGCCGATCGTCGGTGCGCGCGCGCCACCTGCCGGGTGCCGGTCTCCCTGCTCGACACGCCCGATCACGACGGCCGCGAGGTCGCCGCCGGCATCGAAACGGCCTGGAAGTTCGCCGACGTCTGTCCCTACCGGGCCGCGACGCACAACAAGGGCGTGATGAACGGCATCGACGCCGTGGCCATCGCCACCGGCAACGACTGGCGCAGCGTCGAGGCCGGCGCCCACGCCTTCGCCGCGCGGGATGGCCGGTACCGATCGCTGACGGAGTGGCGGGTCGAGGGCGATGTGCTCGTCGGCCGCATCGAGCTGCCCATGGCCGTCGGGACGGTCGGCGGGTCGACACAGGTTCACCCGACGATCCAGGTCCTGCGCAAGCTTTTGGGGGTGGACTCCGCCGGCGAGCTCGGCGTGGTCATGGCCGCCGTCGGCCTGGCTCAGAACATGGCCGCCCTGCGCGCCCTCGCGACCGAGGGCATCCAGCGGGGCCACATGGCGTTGCACGCGCGCTCGGTGGCGCTGGCCGCCGGGGCCGAGGGCGAGCTCGTGGACCGCATCGCCGACGACCTGGTGCAGCGGGGCGAGATCAAGCTCCACACCGCGCAGGCCATTCTGCAATCGCTGCGCGAGGCCGACGCGTGAGCGGGCGCCCGGGACTGGCCTCGAACGCCGCGCCACGCCGCGTCGCCACGGGAGCCGCCCCCGGCAAGGTCATCCTCTTCGGCGAGCACGCCGCGGTATACGGCCGCCCCGCCCTGGCCGCGGCGCTCGGGCGCGGGCTCGGCGCGACGGTCGAGGCCGATCCCGACGGCCCCGTGCTGCACCTGCCCGCCTGGGGCCAGACGGTCCGCCTGCGGCCCGGCCCGGACGGGCGCGCCGGCTTCGAGTCGTTGCCGCGGGCGTTCGCGGCCGCGCTCGACGCCGCCGGACTGCACGGCCCGACCGCGCGGGCCATCGCCGTGACGCTCGATGGCGCGTTGCCGCCCAGCGTCGGCCTCGGCTCGAGCGCCGCCTTCGCCGTCTCGCTGCTGCGCGCGCTGAGCGCCTGGGCGGGCGCGCCCCTCGACGACGCCGCCCTGCTCGACGCCGCGTACTCCGTGGAGCAGGTGTTTCACGGCACCCCGAGCGGGGTGGACCACACGGTGGCGACGCTGGGTGGCTGCCTGCGGTTTCAGCGGGGCGCGGTGCCGACGTTCGTGCGGGTCCCGATCGGCCGCCCGGTGCCGCTCGTCGTGGCCTTCGCGCCCCGCGACACCACCGGACGCGACGTCGTCGCGGGGCTGCGGTCCCGCCGCGACGCGCTGCCGACCGTGTACGAGCGCCTGTTCGACGCCATCGGCGAGCTCACCTCCGCAGGCGAAGCGGCCCTGGCGGCGGGGGACCTGCCTGCGCTCGGCCGGCTCTTCGACCTGAATCACGAGATCCTGCGTGCGTGCGGGGTCTCGAGCGCGGTCAACGACGAGCTCGTCGCGCTCTCGCGACGCCACGGGGCCCTGGGGGCCAAGCTCACGGGGGCCGGGGGCGGTGGGGCCGTCATCGCGCTCGTACCGGGCGATCCGGCGCCGCTCCTGCAGGCCGTCGGTCGCGCCGGGCACGGCGCTTTCGCGACCACCCTCGATGATCCTTGAGGCCCTGGCGCTCGGGGCCGTGGCCCCCGCCGCGCCGGCGCCCGAGAAGCCAGCCGCGAGCATCCCCGTCGCACCGGCACCGGCCGCCCCGTTCGGCCCGCCGGACGGCCCGCTGCGCCT
The DNA here is from genome assembly GCA_023150895.1 of Myxococcota bacterium. Lineage (GTDB taxonomy): Bacteria > Myxococcota_A > Bradymonadia > UBA7976 > UBA1532 > CAINDO01. The sequence continues at coordinate 7,351 of JAKLJY010000009.1, forward strand.
GAGCGGTGGTTTCGGCACGGGCCAGCTCTCCGACGGCGGCGAGACGAAGGCGTCGGCGCGCACGGGCCAGGCGGCCCTGGAGTGGCTGGGTCGGCCGGGCCTGCGCGCCGGCCTCGCCTGGCGAACGGTCGGTCGCGATCTTCACCGCACCTGCGCGCCCGCAGCGGGCAGCGAGACCCCCGGCCGGTGCCCGCAGGGCGGGGTCACGGGGCGCGCGACGAACCACGCGCTCGCCCTGACCGCCGGGCTCTCGACCGCCCACCTCGGTCTCTCGGCGGGCGGCGCCTGGGTGTACGACCGACGCCTCGAACCGGACGGCGCGGTGGTGTCGACCCACGGGTTTCGACCGGCCGGGCACCTGCGTCTCGGCCCCGCGGACCTCGTCTGTCTGCGCGCCGCGGCCTGGGACGCCGGCCCCGAGACCCCCGGCACGGGGACCCTGCGGGCGGGCGTCGAGGTCACCCCGGGGGCCGGGCGCGTGCTTCTGGGCGCCATCTACGAGTCCCCGGCCTGGGGCCTCCTGCTGGCGGGCCAGGTCCCGATGGGTCCACACGCCGCACTGGCCGTCTCCGGCGCCGCCCACCCCACCGCCCCGGCGCGGCTCGTCCTGCTCTCGGTCGGCGTCGTCCTCGCCTTCGATCCGACGGGCCCCTGACCCGGGGTCCCGGCGCCCGGGTGCGTGCGCGGACGCAGCGCGCGCCGCGCGATGGCGATATGGTACGCCCGTGCTCCCGCACCGCACCGCCCACCGTCGTCTCGCGCCCCTCGGTCTCGCCCTCGGCCTGCTGAGCCCGACGCTCTGCGCCTGCGGCGATCGCGCGTCGCCGGCGCCCGCGGCGGACGCCGCGAGCCCGGTCGCCGCCCCCGCGGCCCGGCTCCTGGGTTTCCGCGCGCGGCAGGCCCTCACGCCCGGCGCCGCCCCGCTGCCGGTCTTCGATGCCGAGAGCCTTCCGCTCCTGGTGCTGGCCTCGTCGGCACCCGCACCGGAAGGCCTGCGCGTGCGCTGGGACGGCGCGCCACAGGGGGTCGCCCCGACGGTCACGGTCCGCGAAGATCGCTGGCTGGTGGCCGTCCCCGCCCCCGCCTCGGGGTTCCCCGACGTCGAGACGCCGGACACGCTCCACCTCGACCTCCCCGGTCACACGCCCTCGACGCTGAGCTTCCCCGTCCTGCGCGGGCCCGTCCCGGAGCGACGGCCCGCCCTGGCCGCGCTGCGCGCCCGGCTGGAAGGGCAACCGCCCGCCGCGGCCGTGGCCGCGATCGAGGCCGAGCTGCCGACCATGCGGCCCGCGGACCGTCTCTGGGCCTCGGTCGAGCGCGCCCGTCGCATCGCCGCGACCGGCGGCCCCGCGGCGGGCGCGGAGGCCTGGCGGGACGCCGCCGATGAAGCCCGCGCCCAGGGCGTCGCGACGGAAGTCTCGCGCCGGTTGCGGGCGGCTGCGGCCCATGCCCTGCGGGGGCGAGACCTCGTCGGCGCGGGCGCGCTGCTCGAACTCGCCGAGCGCGCCGAAGGACCGGACGCGGCGGAGACGAATCCCGCCGGGCTCGCGCGGCTCCAGGTTCAGCGCGCCTATCGCGAGAAAGCGCTCGGCGATCTGCGCCGGGCTTCGGAGCTGCTGGCGCAGGCGACCGAGACGGCCTGGGCCACGGGCCAGGACGCCGACTGGGCTTCGGCCGCGCAGCCCCTGGCGACGCTCCTGCAGGACCAGGGCCGCCACGCGGACGCGCTCGCGCTGATGGAGCGGGTCTTCGTCTGGTATGCCGCCCACCCGGAGGCCCCCAACGGCGGCGCCGTTCTGGCCAACAACCACGGCTGGGTCCTCGCCCGGGCCATGGCCGAGGGCGCCATTCCGTTCGAGGCGGCGCGACCGCGGGCGCTGTTCGAGCAAGCACGGGCCCACGGCGAGAAGACGAAGGACATCGTCGTCGAAGGCATCGCGTTCGCCAGCCTGGCGCAGCTCGCGCTCGACGCAGGCGACGTCGGCGAGGCGACGCGCGTGCAGCAGGCCTGGGCCGCCCGGGCACCCGCGCTGCGCGGGTACAACGCCCTCGAGCAGGCGCTGTTGCAGGCGCGGCTCCACCTGATGCGGGGCGATCCGCGCGCCGCCCTGGCCGCCTTCGAACGCTGCGAAGCCGATGCGCGGGCCGAGACCGCCGGCCGCGTGTCGGACACGGTGTTGCGGGCCCGCCACGGGCGCGGTCAGGCGCTCGCGGCCCTCGAACGACTCCCGGAGGCCCGGGTCGTCTACCGCGGACTCCTGAACGACGTCCGCCAGCTCGCACTCCACACGGACCTGCAGGACGACCGCAGCGCCTTTCTCGCGCGCCGCCACGTCCTCGTCGAAGAGGCCGTCGCCGTCGCGTTGCGCGGCGGAGAGGTCGGGGAGGCCTTCGACCTCGCGGATCGGGGGCAGGCGCCGGCGCTTCAGACGCTCGCCGATCGAGGTCGCCGCACGCCGGCCGATGCGGAGCGGGATCCGGCCACCGCGACGGCGCAGGCCGTGGTCCGCGGGCGCTGGCTCGAGGCGCGCGACCGCGTCGACGAGACGCTGCGCGCGCGCCTGACCGCCGCCGATGCGGAGCGCCCGGCGCTCGACGCGGAGCTGGCCCGCCGCCGGGAGACACTTTCCCGCGCCTTCGACGCCCTGGCCACCTCGGCACCGGGCGTCCCCGAAGGGGTCGCGTCCGCCCGGGCGGCGTTGCGCGCCCTGGGCCCCCGCACGGGCCTCGTGGCCTTTCAGCGGGCGGGGTCTTCGTTCCGCGCGTTCTCCGCCCGCGGCCCCGATGACCTCGTGCACCACGGCCCGGCGGCGCTCCCGGTGCTGCTCGCGGAGGTCGCCCCCCGACTTCGCGGACTCGACCGGATCTACCTCGTGGCCGGTCCGGCAGAGGCCGTCCGCGCCCTCGCGCGCCCGGGCTCGCCGCTGGCGGAGGCGGGCCGCGCCGTCGCGCTCGTGCCCTATGCCGCGTGGCTCGCGGCGCACCCGCCATCGCCTCGTCCCGCGTCGTCACCGCCCGCGCCCGAGGCCCTGATCATCGCGGATCCCGCCGGCAACCTGCCCCACGCGCGTCTGGAAGGCCAAGACGTCGCCCGTCGCCTGTCGACCGATGGCCGGCTCGCCGAGCACCTCGCCGGCGGTGCCGCGACCCGCGCCGAGGTCTTCACCGCTCTGCGTCGCGGGCCGCGGACATTTCACTTCTCCGGGCACGGCGTGCTCGACGCGACGAATCCCTGGGAGGCCCACCTCGGGCTGGCCGGCGGCGCCCGCCTGACGGTCGCCGACGTGCTCGCCCTGTCCCCGCACATCGGAACGGTCGTGCTGAGCGGTTGCGAAACGGGCGGCGCCGTGCCGCTGAGCGCCCACGAGCGCCTCAGCCTGGCGGAGGCCTTCCTCCTGGCGGGGGCGGAGACCGTCGTCGCCACGACCGCGCGCATCGACGACGCCGCGGCGCGCCGGTTCTTCGACGCCTTCCACGCCGCGGGCGGCGCGCGCCGTCCGGCCGAAGCGCTGCCGGCCGTTCGCGAGTCACTCGCGGCCGCCGGGGACGCCGCGGCCGCGCAGGTCGGGCTCGCCGTCGTCCTTTTCGGCCGGCTGCCGTAAGCGCCCGCAGTTGCGGGACGCCTGTGCGTTCGCTAGCGTCCGCCGCGCATCACTTCCTCGCCGATGAATCGAAAAAAAGAACACGGGCTGGCGTCCGGTATGATCCGGCACACCCGAACGGAGACCCCCATGACCCCCGAACGCCGTCTCAGCTTCCGTCCCCTCGCCCTGCTCGTCGCCCTCGCCGTCCCGGCCGCGGTGTCGGCCTGCGGCGGCGATGAACTCGACGCCGAGTTCACCGACGAGAGCGCGCTCGAGCAGGCCGAAGAGGCACTCGCCATCGGCTTCAACCCGGGCGACGCGCCCCCGGTGGTCCTCGAAGCGGAGCCCATCCCGCAGGAGATCCCGGTCTGCAACGACTGCCTGGCGGCCGGCTCCGTCCGCCTCGTCCAGACGGCCGCGGGCGCCAACATCGTGCTCACGGGCGTGCCCGTCGGCGTCGCGCTGGGCGACCGGTGGGGCGTGAGCCGCCGCTACACCGTCGTCGAGGACCGTTTGTACATCGCCGAACACATCGGCGGTGGGACCTACGCCCGCACCAGCTATTGGGTGCCCATCGGCGCGTGGTCGCACCGCAACTGGACGGAGCGGCAGCTCAAGTCGGGGGCCTGGGACTATCGCGACCAGCCGGGGGAAAACACGGGGACCTTCAGCGCGGCCGCCGTCGCCCTCCCGACCGGCTTGGCCGGCGTGACGAATGCGGCCAACTGGCAGGCCCCCCAGGGCAGCTACCCGCGCTTCCGGGCCGAGGTGATGGCCATCCGCAGCGACCGCCTCGTAGGCGTCACGATGGCGGTCCCGTTCACGCCATGAAAACGAACCCGAACCTCCGCCCCCTCGCCCTGCTCGTCGCGCTCGCCGCCTCGGCCGCGGTGTCGGCCTGCGGCGGGGATGAACTCGACCCCGAAGCCGGCGCCGAACCTGCGCTCGAGGCGTCCGAGGAAGCCCTCGCCATCGGCTTCAACCCGGGCGACGCGCCTGTGATCAACCTCGAGGCCGAACCGACGCCGCAGGAGATCCCGGTCTGCAACGACTGCCAGCTCGGCGGCACCGTCCGGCTCACGCAGACGGCCACCGGCGTCGGCCTGACGCTCACCGGCACGTCGAACTACGCCCGCCTCGCCGAGTGGGGCGTCGGTGGCAGTTTCGTCGCCTCCGAGGACCGTCTCTACCTCGCGGAGCGCATCAACGGCGTGTATCAGCGGTCGACCTACTGGCTCCCCGTGGGACCCTTCTACCCCCGCGAGTGGGCCTGGAATCGCACGGTCTCGTCGAAAGGCACGGTCTCCTGGACGCCGTCCACGGGCGTGAAGCGCTACGCCTCGACGGTCACGATGGTCAACGCCCCCGCCGGAGCGACCGATGCGGCCAACTGGCGCTCGCAGAACGGTGCGCCGCCCCGGTTCCGCGCGGAGCTCATCGCCTACCGCTCCGACGGCGTCGTGGGCGTGATCATGCCCGTCCCGTTTACCCCCTGAGACCGAGGGTCACGATCACCCGAGATCGGCCATCCGTTTCGGGCGCAGCGCCCGGATGACCTGGTCGCCCGCTTCGTCGGGCACCTCCACGAAAACCGAGGCCTGCCCGGGCTGTGTCGCCAGGACGCCTCGCTTCGCGTCGCCCAGGCCGTTGCGCGCCAGCCACTCGCCGAGGTGCACGGCGAAGTGCCCGGCGGTGCCGGCCGCGTCCCCCCCGAAAAAGTCCCAGAGAAATCGCTTCATGGCCCGAGTGTGCCGGGCGTCGTGCGTGCGGGGAAGCGGTCACCGACCGGGCCGTTCTCGAGCCTGAGGACCCCCCGCGGACAGACCGCGGCGCACAGGCCGCAGCCGACGCAGGACGCCCGGACGATGTTCTCGCCCCGCTGCGCGTAGGCCCGGACGTCGATGCCCATCTCGCAGTAGGTCGAGCAGTTGCCGCAGCTGATGCACTGCCCCCCGTTCGTCGTGATGCGAAACCGGCTGAAGAACCTCTGAATGACGCCCAGAATGGCCGCCTGCGGGCAGAAGTAGCGGCACCACACGCGGGAGCCGAGCAGCGGGTAGAAGCCGACGCCGACCACCCCGGACAGCACCGCACCGACGACGAACCCGTAGAGCCGCGTCGCCGTCCCGCTCGCAGCCCCGAGCCAGCCGCCGCCGGCGAAGTGGCTGCCGAAGACCAGCGCCGTGACGCCGACCACGGCCACGAGCGTCAGGTGAATCGACCAGCGCTCGAAGCGCCAGGCGGCCCGGGACTTGTCCGAGAGATGGCGAAACGGATCGCCCGCGGTCTCCGCCAGGCCGCCGCATCCACAGACCCACGAGCAATACCACCGCTTGCCGTACGCCCAGGTCAGCACCGGCGTGGCCACGAGCGCGGCGACCACACCCCAGACCGCCATGAAGACGCCCAGACCGCCCCCGGCGACGAGCCCGGCGAGGTCGGACGGGAACAGGTACTCCTTCTTCAGCGGCCAGAAGTACGTGAAGTAGAATTCGGGCTGCTGAAAGGCGCGCAGGACCTGGGGGATCAGGAACCCGAACGCGAGCTGAAAGAAGACCACGGACGCGGTTCGCCACTGCTGGTAGGGGTTGCCACGATGCCGAAGCGCCATGCGCGCGCCCATGACACCCACCGCCAGCGTGTACCAGAAGCCGTACAGGAACCACTCGCTCGCCGGTTGCCGCGCCAGGGCGAGCGCCAGGGGATCGAGCTGCCGGATCAGGCCGTCGAGATGTCGCGGCCACCAGTAGACGAGCGCGTAGAAACCCGTCAGCGCGGCGGCCAGGGCCCAGGCCGGCCAGCCCCGCGACCGGAAGGGGTCGCGCAGGGTGCCGGTGTGCGCGAGGCCTCCGGAGCGCCCCAGGTAGGGGCCCACGGCCAGCAGCAGCGCCCCCGCGACGAGCGGAAGGTAGGTGAGCGCCAGGCCGGACGCGCCGGAAACGAACGGTCGCCCGAGGGCGGCGGCCAGAAGCAAGACGAGACCCGCGAGCGCAAGCACCGTTCCCAGGCGAACCGCCGCGGGCCGCGTGGCCCGGATCGAGGTGGGCGTCATGCCAGCTGCTCCTTCAGGGCGGCGGCCGCGCGCGGATCCAGCCGCCCGGTGAACTCGGGCTCGAAAACGGCGTCGTCCAGGCGGGCGGCCACGTCACGCGCGCTGCGGCCTTCGGCGATCCACCGCGTCCAGACCGCCTGCCGTTGCCGCAGACCCAGGCTGTTCACGCCGACCACTGCCCCGTCGCGCGCGACGATGCGCACGAGCCGCCGTCGCGGGGCATCCACCCAGACGGCCTGGCGCAGCGCGGCGTCCGGCGGGTCGAGCGCCGCGGGGACGTGCCCGTAGGTATGCCAGTCGAGATCGAAGAACCGGGCCGAGTTGAACCAGATGCCCCGGTCGTACGCCACCTGTTCCCCGGCCACGTTGGCGGCACAGACCTCGCCCTGCATGCGCCCCGTGTACCAGAGTTGTTCGACGCGGCCCGGTGCGTCGGGGGGGGCGCCGGGCTCGACGATCTCCGCGCAGTCCCCGCAGGCCCAGACGTCGTCGACCCCCGTGTGCAGCGTGCGGTCGACCCGAATTCCGCGGCCGGTCGCGAGCCCCGATCCGACGACGGCGCTCAGGTTCGGCCGGACCCCGGCGGTCAGCCCGACGATCTGGGCGTCGTGGCGGGCTCCGGTCGTGTCCACCGCGGTCGCCGCCCGTCCCCGGGCATCCCCTTCGATGAACGCGAGGCCCGTCGAGAGGCGCAGGTCGATCCCCGCCGCCCGGACGACCGACGTGACGAGCGCGGCCTCCTCGGCCGGCAGCGCGTTGTTCCAGTAGGCCGACTCCCGGGCGAGGAGCGTGACCGGGAGCCGCCGCCCGTGCAGCATCTCCGCGAGCTCCACCCCGATCAGCCCGCCGCCCACCACGACGGCCCGGCGGGCGTCGGCGGCCGCCCGCTCCAGCGTCTCGAGATCCTGAAGCGTGTAGAGCCCCTGAACGCCCCCGAGCGTCTCGCCGGGCCAGCCGAAACGATTGGGGGTAGAGCCGGTCGCCACCACGAGCCGGTCCCAGGCGATGGCCCGACCATCGTCGAGGCGCACCCGCCGTTCGCCGACGTCGATGTGCGTCACCCAGCCCCGGACGCGCTCGATGCGTTTCTCCCGCCAGACGTGCGGCTCATAGGGCTGCGTGTCCTTCAGCCGCATTTGTCCCATGAAGACGTACATCAGCGCCGTCCGGGAGAAGAACACGTCCGACTCGCCGGAGATCAGGGTGATCCCCCAGTCCCGGCGCCGCTTTCGCAACGACAGGGCCGTGGTGACCCCCGCAATTCCGTTGCCGATGATGACGACCTGCACGTTTCACCTCGCCGCCGGGGGCCCACCGGGCCCGCGACGGCAGTATCTCCCCGCGGGGCGCGACGTTACACCCCGAGAACGTGCACGCCCTGACGGGAGACCGGCAGCGACCAGAGGGGCAGACCGCGGGCCGCGGCCTTCTCGGCCAGCGCGCCCGGCGTGACGGCGCCCGGCACGAAAAGCCAGTAGAGGTCGCCGCCGCCGGCGCCGGTCGTCTTCCAGGTGCCGCCCACCTCGGCCGCCAGCTCGGCGACGGCCCGCCACACGGTCGCCGGCCCGGACAGCGCCGTGCCCGTGACCGCGGCCAGGGCGTCGACCGCGGCCCGGCCCCGCGTGACCGCGTCACCGAGGGCCGAGGTGTCGAGCGTCTCACGGTCGAGGGCCACCGACGCGTCCCGACGCGCCGCGTCGAGCTCGGCCATGCAGGCTGCCCAGGCGCCTTCGGGCAAGCGCTCGCGCGCCCCCCGGACCGTCCGCAGCAGCAGGCGCGTATCCGCCGAGGCGCCGGCGAAGACGAGGTGCAACGTGCGCAACGCCGTCGAAATCGGCTGAACCCGGACGGGCGCGAGACCGGCCCCGGCGGTGGCCGAAACCGGCTCGAGCGCGACCGACGAGACGCCCCCGAAGGTGCAGGCCGCCACGTCCGCCCCGCTGCCGCCGCCCGAGGCCTGGCGATGCGCCTGCAAGGCGCGCGAGAAGACCTCCGACCGCACGCCCGGCGCGTCGAGTTCGGCCCCGGCCGCCACGGCGAGGGCCGCGGTCAGGCACACCGTCACGGCCGCGCTGCTCCCGAGGCCCAGCTTCATGCGGTCCCCCTCCGGCGTGGCGGTGAAGAACTCGGCGCTCTCCAGCACGTAGCGACCGGGCGGCGCGGGGCCGGCCGAGGCCAGCACCGCCTCGACGAACGCCAGGCGGGCATCCCCCGGGGCGGGCGGCGGGTGCAGGCCGGCGGGCACGACCTCGACCCGGTCGCCGCCGGGCGTGCAGCGGCACGAGACGTACCGCGAGACCGCGGCGACCAGCGCGGCGTGGGGTGTGCCCTCGACGACCGCGTACTCCCCGAAGAGCATGACCTTGCCCGGGGCGCGAACGGTGAACCCCGTCATCGGGCGGCCTTCGGCTCGACGAGGCGCGCCCCGTCCCCCGGCCTTGCGATGAGGACCTCGCGGGCGACCGGGCGCAGGGTCTCGGCGACCACGGCCTCGTCGGCGCGGCGGCAAAGCGCCTTGACGTGCGGCCCCGCGTCCATCGTGGTGAAGACGCGCCCAAGGGCGTGCAGCGCACCGAGCGCGTCGAGCGCGGCCAGGGTGCCCGGCGTCCAGTATCGCAGGGGCGGTCGGGTGGCGAGCATGCAAGCGTGCATCTTCAGGGTCGAGTGTTCCATGACCTCGCCGAGCGCGCCGAAATCCCCCGCGCGCACCGCCGCTTCGCCCGCCGCCAGGTCCGCGGGATGACTGGAGACCCAGGCGGGGTAGTACGGGCTCGTCTCTGCGCTCGCCGCCATTCCGTCTCGGCTCTTCACCGCCTTCGGGCCGACCGCGCACAACGCGATGACGAGAGAGACGTCGAACTCCGGGGGGGCCGGCACGCCCTCGACACCCGCGGTCTCGACGTCGATCCGGGCGAACCCGGGCAAGAGCGAGCGGGGCGCCGAGCCCGAACCACGGCGGACCAGCTCGACGAGCCGCCGGTCGAGCGGCGTGCCCGGATCGCCGAGGCCCGCCGCGTGCCACGCCGCGAGCCCGAGCGCCGCGAACCCGCTCGCCGAGCTCGCCAGGCCCGCCGCCGTCGGCACGGTGTTGCGGCTCGTCACGGCCGCCCGCCGCGTCTCGCCCGCGAGCCGCCGAACGTCGTCGAGGACCTTCGTGACCGGCGCGACGGGCGCGGGAAGACCGTCGAGGACGAACGTGTCGGCGGGGAGCGCGGCGTCGAAGCGGACGGTCGTCTCCGTCCCTGGAGCGTCCAGGGTCAGCGACAGGCTGCCGACCGACGGGCGGTTGTCCGTCCCGGGGGCTTTGCCCCAGTACTTGACCAGGGCGATGTTGATCCCGGCGGCGACCGTCGCCTGACCTGCGCCACTCTGTGACCGAATTTCAGAACTGCCCATCTTGACACACTCCGGCCGTCACGAAATCGCACACCCCGGCGGCCACCGCCACCTTCCCCGAATCGATGAATCGCGAAAAACGTCGCATTTTCAGCACCTTGAGTATCAACCGTCGACTCGGCCCGTCACCGCGTCGGACTTGGCATCATCCCTGCATTGCTTAGGGACAACGCCGGCCACTCGGTCCCTCCCTCCTCCGGGTGGCCGGCGCCCCCCCGTCTCCGCTTCGAACGCACCGTTCGCCCCGGCCGTCCCGGCCACCGCCCCCCGAGATTCAGGTGAACGCCGACCGACGGCTCGGCCGTGCGCTGCGGCGCCGTCGACGCGTCACCCGAGGTCGAGCGCCACGCGCCCGACGAGGGCTTCGAGTTCGGCGATCTCTTTCGGGATGGCGGCCGTGAGCACGTCGGGCTCGGCCCCCGTGACCAGCACGTCGTCCTCGATGCGGATGCCGATGCCGCGGAAGGCCTCGGGCGCCTGTTCGTCCGTCGGCGAGATGTAGAGCCCCGGTTCGACGGTCAGCACCATCCCGGGTTCGAGGGCGCGCGACGTGCCGGCGAGGTAGTAACGGCCGACGTCATGGACGTCCATCCCGAGCCAATGGCTCGTGCGGTGCATGTAGTACCGCTCGTAGCGCTTCTCGGACAGGGCGGTCTCCAGCGGGCCCTCGATGAGGCCGAGTTCGATCATGCCGCCCGCCAGCACCCGCAGTGCGGCCTGGTGGACCGCATCGAACGTCCGCCCGGGGCGGCACTGATCGATCGCGGCCTTCTGGGCGGCGAGCACGAGCGCGTAGCACTGCCGTTGTGCGTCCGTGAAGCGGCCCGAGGCCGGAAACGTCCGGGTGACGTCGCTGGCGTAGTACTCGAGCTCGCAGCCCGCGTCGATGAGCACCAGATCGCCCGCCTCGATGCGGCGGTGATTGGTGCGGTAGTGCAGGACGCACGCGTTGGGGCCGCTGCCGACGATGGACGAATAGGCCGTCCGCCGGGCGCCGCGGACCGCCCACTCGTACTCCATGGCCGCCTGAAGCTGGTACTCGTAAACGCCGGGCCGACAGACGGCCATGGCCCGCCGGTGGCCCAGATCCGTGAGCGCCGCGGCCCGCCGCATGGAGTCGAGCGCCGCCGGCGCCTTGATCAGCCGGATCTCGTGCAGCAGATCCTCGGGGTCGAGGAGATCGCCGGGGGTGTCGTGCCCGTGTTTGCGCTGGAGCCGCGCCGCCTTCATGGCCCGAACGATCTGCTCGTCGTCGTCCGCGTTGCGCCCGAGCGAGAAGTAGAGCCGGCGAGCGCCCTTGAGCCACTCGGGCAGCGTCTTGTCGAGCTCCTCGATGGGGAAGGCCTTGTCGACGCCGAGGCGCTCGACGGCCCGGTCGACGCCGACGCGCTCTCCGTCCCAGACTTCTTTCGCGGGGTCGCGCGTCCGCAGGAAGAGCGCCACGCGGTCGCCGGCTTCGCGCTGGCTCGCGACGACCAGCACGGCCTCGGGCTCCTCGAAGCCGGTCAGAAAGTAGAAGTCGGACTCTTGCCGGTAGTCGAAGTGCACGTCGCGGTTGCGGATCAGCTCCGGCGCCGCAAAGAACACCGCCACGGCGTCCTTCTTTTCGAGTTGCCCCAGCAGGGCGTCGCGATGGCCTTTGAACATCGAGTGTGGTCCCCAGAACGAAATCGCGTGAACCTAACATCGATGCCCGGGCGTCGAAAGGGGATGCGCGCCGCCGCTTCCGGCCTTCGCCGCGGGCCGCCGAGGCTTATGATGTGCCCGTGACGCCCCTCTTCCTCCGGACCCTCTTCCTCGCCCTCGTGCGCCTCTTCTACCCGGCCATCACGGTCTCCGGGCGCGACCGGGTGCCCGTCGCCGGGCCGGTCATCGTCGTGGCGAACCACCCCAACGGGCTGCTCGATCCGGTGGTGCTGCGGGTCGCGCTCTCCCGCCCGCTGGCTTTTCTGGCCAAGAGCACGCTCTTCGAGAATCCGCTGGGTCGGGCGGCGATGGCGGCGTTCGCCGCGATTCCGGTGTTCCGCGCCCACGAGGCGGACACGAGCCGGAACGAAGAGACCTTCGAGCGGTGCCGCCGCGATCTGGCCGCCGGCGGCTGGCTCGCGCTCTTTCCGGAGGGCACGAGCCACAGCGATCCGCAGCTCAAGCCGCTGAAGAGCGGCGCCGCCCGCATCGCGCTGTCCGTCGAAGCGGCCGCCGGTTTCGACGGCCGGCTCCGGATTCTGCCGGTCGGGCTGCTCTACGACGACAAGGGCACGTTTCGCTCCGCCGTCACCGCCGTCGTCGGCGAACCCTTCACCCTCGAGGGGCTCGGCTCGGCCTGGGCCGCCGACGAGCGCGCGACGGTCGCCGCCCTGACGACCCGCATCGGCGAGGCCCTCGCCGCGCTCGTGGTCTCGGCCGAGTCCGAGGAGGCGCAGCGGGCGCTGATGGCGGTGGCCGCCTGGACCCAGCCCGACGGGGGGCGCGACCGCCTGCGCGTCGAGGCCGAGGCCCGCCGCCTCGCCGTCGCCTGGCGGCGCCTCCGTATCGAGGATCCGGACGCCGCCGATGCGCTGACCGCCGCGTTTCGCCGTTACCGCCGGCTCGTCGAGACGCTCGGCATTCGGGACGCTGCGGTCTGGGAGGGCGAGACGACGCCGGGCCCCGCAGCGTTTGCCGCGAGCCTCGCGCCCGTCATCCTGCTCGCGCCGCTCGCGCTGCTCGGCGCCCTGCTCGGTTACCTGCCCTACCGCGCCGTGCGGCCGGTCGCGGTGCGGATGGCCGGGCGCCACACGGACCTCATCGGCACCCTGAAGCTCCTCGGCGGGCTGCTCTTCCTCGGCGTGACGTATCTCGGCCTCGCCGTGGCCGCGGGCGCCGTCGCCGGCCCCCCGGCGGGCCTCGCCGCACTGTTCCTCGGCCCGGCGAGCGGGTTCGTGGCGCTGCGCTTCGGCGAACGCGTCGAGCGCCGGCGCGAGCTGCTGCGGGCCCTGTGGCTGCGGGCGACCCGGCGGCACGCCGCCGAGGCCGTCCGCGCGCAGCGCGCTCGCCTCACGGCCGAGGTCGAAGCCGCGCTCGACCGCCTCGGCAAACCGCCGGGCGAGGAGAAAAAAGTGGGAGCGGCCGTGTAGGGCGGCACGACCGCTCCCGTGAACCCGCCGACAACTGGTGGGCAAACCGGATGCCGGGTTGAGTGGGTTCAAATGGATAGTCGCGTCGGGCACACGCGCCATCCGATGAAGCCGCCGATTCGGTTGGGCAAACGCGAACCGGGAAGATTGGCTTCGAGAGGATGTTTACACCATCTACTTTCTGGGAATCCAGGGGTTTGCGCGGGCCCGGCTGCAAGAAGTGGCCGACACGCACATTCCTCACGACGTTTTCGATCTTCTCAATTTTCGTTTCTGCGTATGTCAATCAGGTAAAACCCTGATGCCGGTCCGCCGAATCCTGCCCCCACGGGCGCCGATTTCGGGTAGTTCGAGTGGTCGCAGATCGGAAATCAAGGAGAGAGGCCCATGAGCGACGAGCGCGAACAAATCAAAGCGATCTTCTCCCAGTCCCGCCCCGCCGCCTCGCCGGTCGAGGCGCCGCCCCCTGCGGACCCCGAGGCGGGGCCCGAGCGTCTCGTGCCCCCGACGGAGGGCCCGGCGAGCGCGCGGCTGCGGTTTCCGGACCTTGCGGCGCCCGCCTACGAGCACCCGGCGGACGCCGCCGCCATGGCTGCCCTGCGCCGGGTCCCCGGATTCGACGCGCTTCTCCGCCGTTTCGTCGGGGCCATCGGCGAGCGGCGCCTGCGGTATCTGTACCTCGCGTCGGCGGTGCGGGTGTCCGAACGGCAGTTCCGGGATGTCCACCGCGTCTTCCGCGAGTCCTGCGAGATCCTCGACCTGCAGCGCACGCCCGAGCTCTACGTCTCGCAGAACCCCATCGTGAATGCCGGGGCGATCGGCATCGACGAGCCCTTCGTCGTGCTGCACTCGGCGACGCTCGAGCTCTACCCCCCCGACGAGCTCCGGTTCGTCATCGGGCACGAGCTCGGGCATATCCTCTCGGAGCACGTCCTGTACAAGACGATGCTGCGCCTGCTCCTGCAGATCGGGCTCGGCCGGGTCGGCCTGCCCGGGCTGGCCATCCTCGGGGTCGTCGCCGCCCTGAAGGAGTGGGACCGCAAGAGCGAACTCTCCGCCGACCGCGCCGGGCTCCTCTGCCTGCAGGACGCCGAGGCGGCCGACCGGGTGCTGATGAAGATGGCCGGCGGCCCGCAGATCGCGCAGATGGACACCGCCGAATTCGCCCGACAGGCCGACGAGTACGAACGCGGCGGCGACCTGCGTGACGGGGCGCTCAAGCTGCTGAACCTGCTGTGGCTCTCGCATCCCTTCCCCGTGCTGCGTCTCGCAGAGCTGCGCCGATACGTCGCCTCGGGTGCGTACGATCAGGTCCTGCGGGGCGAGTACACGCGCCGCGCCGACCTGGCGACCGCCCGGGTCGTCGACGACTGGAAAGCCGGCGCCCAGTCGTACCGGGACCGCATGGCCGAGTCCGAAGACCCGCTCGCGGCGTTTCTCCGTGATCTCGGCACGGGCATGAGCGACGTCGGGGCCGTGCTCAAGGAGAAGTGGGCGTCGATCCGCGGCGGCGGCGCGTCGCCTCCCCCCGCCGACGAGACGCCGCCGAAGGCCCCGCGCGACGACGGCGAAACGTGAAACCCGCTCCGACCCGGCCTCAGAGCCGGGTGCGCAACCGCTCGAGCAGGGCCGCACACGCCGCGTCGACCAGCGCGAAGACGGACTCGAAGTCGCGGTCGGTGCCGTAGTAGGGGTCCGGCACCTCGCCGAGCCGGCGGTCGGGCAGCTCGTCGAGCAGCAGCCCGAGGCGCGCCCGCTGCCCGGACCGCTCGAACCGCCGGATGTTGCGCAGGTTCGACTCGTCCATGGCCAGAATCTCGTCGTAGTGGTCGAGGTGCGCCCAGTCGAGCTGCCGACCCCGCTGCCCGGCGATGTCCACGCCATGCCGGCGGGCGACGGCCACGCTGCGCGGATCCGGCGGCTCCCCGACGTGCCAGCCGCCCGTGCCGGCCGAGGCGATCTCGAAGCGGTGCGTGAGGCCGGCCTGCGCGACGCGATGGCGAAAGATGCCCTCGCCGAGGGGCGAACGGCAAATGTTGCCCAGGCAGACGAACTCGACGGCGAGGCGGGTCTCAGGCATGCGGCGGCTCGAAGGTGATGGACTTCAGGTGGCGGGCGCGGCGCAGCAGGTAGGCGAGCATCACTCCGCCGGCGAGCGCGGTGCACAGCGTCGGCGAGAGGCCCAGGTGCCCGCGCAGGCCCAGGTACCAGGCGCCCCCGAAGAAGATGAACAGGAAGTTCAGAAAGTTGTTCGCGGCAAACGCCCGCCCACGCCCCCCGGCCTCGATGGCCGCCTGCAGGTAGGCGTTGACGGGCACGAAGAAGATCGCCCCGAACAGCCCCGTGCAGAGGAGACATCCCACGGCGAAGGCGTAGGCGCCCGTCGCCGGCGTGAAGACCGGCCCGATGGCGAGCAGCGCCGTCTGCGCCGCGACCATGCCGAACGCGCCCGTCAGAACGACCCGGTTCGGCGCGAACCGCCGTGCGAGGGGGGCCGCGACCAGGCTGCCGACCACGATCGACACGCTCTGGGCCATGAGCAGCAACGAGACGCGGCTCTTTTCGCCGTCCGGGAGATCGAGCCACGCGGGCGCGGCCATCCCGTTGATGGCCTGATTGAGCACGCCGCCGTTGAACCAGAAAAGCGACATGCCGATCACGATGGCAAAGAGCGCCGGGCGCTCGGTGAGGCTGCGCAGCGTGTCACCGAGGCCCGCGAAGGGGTTGAGGCGCAGCTTCAGGGTCGGCCGCTGCGCCGGCAGGGGCGCGATTCGCAGGGCGAAACCCAGCCCGATCACGGCAAAGAGCACGCACGGCAACCCGACGAGCCAGACCGCACCGGTGAGGCGGTCCATGAGGGGCCCGGGCAGCGCGCCCCCGAGCAGCACCGCGAGGAACGTCGTCATCGCGACGATGGCGTTCGCCGACAGCAGGCGCGGCCCCCCGCCGATCATCTCGGGGAGGCCGCCGTACTTGCACGGTCCGAAAAACGCCGAGTGCACCCCCATCAGGGCCAGGACGCCGAGCATCGCCGGCCAGCTCATCGTCGCGAGGGCCAGCATGCCCGCGCCGAGGATGGCAATCTCGACGAGCTTCATCACGACCATGATGCGGCTCTTGCTGAAGCGCTCGCTGACCTCACCGGCGATGCCACCGAGCAGCACGAACGGTGCGGCGAAGACGGCGAACGCGAGCCCCTGTTTGTCCTCGCCGGGGAAGAGGCTGCCGGCCGCCAGCAGGAGAACAATCTGTTTGAAGAGGTTGTCGTTGAACGCGCCCAGAAACTGCGCGCCCAGGAACCCCTGGAAGCTGCGGTCCCGCAGGAGAGCGGGTTTCTCCGTCGCGCCGGCGGGGTCGGTCATGGGTTCGGCAGGCTGCCGTAGCCCTGGCCCGAGTCGTAGCCCCAGCACACGCTGCTGCGGTCCTCGCGCAGGCCGCAGGCGTGGTAGTGGCCGACGCTGAGCGTCGTGAACCCCATGCCGGCGGGGGGCGGGCCGATGTTGTTCGACGTGGTGCCCCAGCACGAAACCGTGCCATTGGCCCGCCGTGCGCAGCTGCCGTAGGCCCCGGTGCCCACCTGGACGAACGCTCCCTCCGGTGCGGCGAGGCGCTGGTTGGTGGCGTTGCCCCAGCAGCGGACCGTCGCGGCGTCGGTGAGCGCACAGGTGAAGTCGCCACCGGTGGCCACCGCCGTGTAGGTGCCGGCGGGCACGGTGCCCTGCCCGGCGGCATTGCTGCCCCAACAGAGGATCGCCCCGTCCGTCCGCACGGCGCAGCCGAAGTCGGCCGAGACGCTGACCTGGCGGAACAGCCCCGCCGGCGGCACGGTGCGGTTGCTGGCGTTGTTTTCGCCCCAACACACCAACGCCCCGCCCTGCTGGACGCCGCAGGCGAAGTTGGTGCCGATCTCGATGTCCGTGTACGTCCCCGCCGGCGGCTGCTGGCGACCGGCGGCGTTGGTGCCGCCCCAGCACTCGGCCGTGCCGTTCGGACGGATGCCGCACGACAGGCTGCCCCCGGTCGCGAGGCGGGCGAACTCGCCCGTCGGGGGCAGACCCTCACCCGACGGGTTGCGCGTGCAGTAGGCCCGCTGCGTCGGCCGGAGACCACAGGTGTAGCCGTTCCCGGAGGCGACGGCGAGCCAGCCGCTGTTTGGGTCGACGACGGCGCCGGGTTGCTGCGCGAACAGATCGGCCACCCCGTCGCCGTTCAGGTCGGCGGGGATCGAGCCCACGTCGAAGGGGTCGCTGCCGGTGGCGACCTCGACCCAGTCGGGGAAGCCATCGAGGTCGTCGTCGCCACTGAGCGTGAAGACCACGCCGGCGGGCCCCTGCGGGCCGGCCGGGCCCTGCGCGCCGGCGGGCCCCTGTGGCCCGATGAGCCCCTGTGCGCCCTGCAGACCGGCGGGCCCCTGCGCACCCTGAGGTCCTTGCGGCCCCTGGGGTCCGGCGGGCCCGGGCTCGCCCTGCGGACCGGCGAGCCCCTGCGCACCCGCCGCACCGGGCAGACCCTGCAGCCCCTGAGGACCGGCGGGCCCCTGTGCCCCCGCGGGACCGGCGAGCCCCTGCGGACCGGCCGGACCGGCCTCGCCCTGAGGCCCCTGCGGGCCGGGTGCACCGGCGGGACCCGCTTCGCCCTGCGGGCCGGCGGGCCCTTGCAGACCTTGTGCGCCGCGGGGCCCCTGCGCCCCTTCGGGACCGGCGGGCCCCTCTTGGCCCAAAAGACCGGCGGGACCGACTGCGCCGCGCGGCCCCGGGGGACCGACCAGCACGTCGGGGATGCCATCGGCGTCCCCGTCGGCCGGCATGTCCACGGCATCTTCGGGGGCCGAGCCGACGAGCAGCTCGATCCAGTCCGAAAAGCCGTCGAGATCGGTGTCCTGCTGGAAGTTCAGACCGCCGCCGCCGACCCCGCCTTCGGCGACGATGGGCACGCCGACCCAGCGGCCCTGCGCGTCGATGACCGGCCGGTCCCCGATGAAGACCGTCGCGGGGTGGATGTCCCGGCCGCGCACGTCGTCGGCCTGGAACGCGCGCTGCGCGGAGAGTGCGTGGACGGCGCCCCCGACCCGCATCCGGGGCAGAAGCTCGTCGTCCTCGCCGACCTGCACCCCGAGAAAGAGCGCCGCCGCCTGGGCGAGCGCCGGTTCGAGGCGGGAACGACTGCCGAGGACCGCGGTGAAGGCGCCGTCGACGATGTCCACCGCTTCGTGATGCTCGGTCCACAGCGGTGCCCCGCCCTCGGCCTGCGCGTAAAGGCGAAAGTGCACGTCGCGGCCGCCCGTCACCGGACGCCCGGCGAGATCGGAGAGCACACCCTGATACGTCAGGGTCACGTCCGGCGCGGGTGCCTGGGCATGGGCGCTGGCGGCCACGGCGAGCAGCAGACCGGCGGCCCAGGGTCGGAGGTGGCGAGTGATCATGGGCTGAGGCGTCCTTGGAGGCGGAGGTGCAAACCGACGGCGGTGTGACGACCGGCGCCGGCGGCGGACTCGAGGGTGGACGTGGCGCCGTGTGCCGGGCCCCCGGCGACGAGCAGCGCCTGGCGCAGGAGGCGGACGTTGAAGATCGCGGGCGCGGCGTCGCAGGCGTCCCCCGCGCCGTCGCCATCGGTGTCGAGCTGCATCGGATCGGACACGTCCGGGCAGGTGTCGTCTGCGTCCGGCACGCCGTCCGCGTCGCGATCGGGCGGCGGTACGAACGCGTCCGGCGGCGGTACGAACGCGTCCGGCGGCGGCACGAGAACATCCGGCAAGCGGACGACGGCGTCCGTCAGCGGCACGCGTCCGTCCGGCGGCGGCACGAGAGCGTCGGGCGGCGGCACGAGAGCGTCCGGCGGCGGCACGAGAGCGTCCGGCGGTGGCACGAGAGCGTCCGGCGGCGGCACGAGAGCGTCCGGCACGGGAATCGCGGCGTCGGGTCTCGGCCGGGTGGCGTCCGGAGCCGGTGCCGCTGCGTCCGGCCCGGCATCCGTGCCCACGACCTCGGCATCCGACGGGGGGGTGCCCGGGCCCCCGGCGGTGTCCCCACAGCCCGCCGCCCAGAGGGCAGGAACGACGAGGGCCAGGAACGCGAGCGGGCGCCACGGGGGGGCGCGGTGATGCAGGGCGGTCATCGACGGCATCATGTCCCTCCCCCGGCCTCGCGGCAAGGCGTCGTCAGCGGCGGCGGCGACGGCGGCGCAGCGCGAGCCCGAAGAGCAGCGTCAGGGCGGCGAACGGGCGGGCGTCCGGGCCGGCACCGCCGACGCGGCAGGCGCAGCCGGAGGCCGTGGCGTCCCCGCCGGCACCGGGCGCGGCGTCGCCCCCCGCACCGGCGTCCGTCTCCGTGATGGGCGGGGTCAGAGAATCGGGCAGCGGCGGCGAGGCGGCATCCGCCGGCCCCACGGGGCCGCCATCTCCCATCACGGGCGGGCGGCCCCCGTCGGCCTCGGGCTCGGGCTCCGGGTCCACCCAGTCGCCGACACACTGCGCGAGCTCGTCCGCGACCGTGCAGCGCTCGCCCGGCGGGCAGGTCACGTTCGCGCACGGGTCGCCCACGCAGGCGCCCGACTCGCAGCGCCGCCCCGGCTCGCAGCTCACGCCCGCGCACGCGTCGGCGACGCAGGCCCCGTCGACGCAGATCTGACCGTCCGCGCAGGGGACGCCGGCGCAGGCATCGGCGATGCACACACCGTCGGCGCACCGCTCGCCGAGCGGGCAGCTCACGGCCGCGCAACTCTCGATGCACCGGCCGTCCCGACAGAACCGGCCCTCCGGACAGAAGAGCTCGGCGCACGGATCGGGCTCGCAGACGAAGTCCACACACCGCTGACCCGTGGGGCACCCCGCCTCGAAACAGTTGTCGGCGACGCACTCGCCCGGGGCGATGCAGATCTGGCCGGCGGGACAGGCGACCCCCGCGCACGGGTCCGTGCAGGCGCCCTCCTCGCAGACGAGCCCGGGGTCGCAGACCACCAGATCGCACGCCTCGGCGCAGTATCCGTCCACGCAGCTCTGGCTGTCGCGGCACTCGTTGTTCTGGCAGGGCTCGACGCAATGTCCGTAACGACAGACCTGGTCACCGGGGCAGGTGGCGCCCTCGTCGACCTCGCCGTCGCAGTCCTCGTCGACGCCATCGCACGTCTCCGCGGGCGGCTCGCCGCAGCGGCCACAGGCGTTGCGGACGTCCTCGTCGATGCGGCCGTCGCAGTCGTTGTCGAGGCCGTCGCAGATCTCGTCGCCGCCCACCGACTCGGGGCCGCAGGCGAGCGTGCCGTCGACGCAGGCCCGCCGACCCGCCGCGCAGACCCCGGGCGCCCCGGTCGCGCAGCGCTCGCCCTCGCCGGCCACGTCCTCGTCGACCTCCCCGTCGCAGTCGTTGTCGAGGCCGTCGCACACTTCATCGGACGGGGCGATGTTGGGCACGCATTCGGCGTTCACCTCGCACGAGAGGTGCCCGTCGGCACACACGCCGGGCAGGCCGGTCTGGCAGGGTCCGGCCTGATCGAAGCCCTCGTCCGTTTCGCCGTCGCAATCGTTGTCGACGCCGTCACAGATCTCGTCGCTCGCTTGCCCGAGGGGTTCACAGACCAGACCGCCGTCCCGACAGACGCTGCGCCCGTCCGCACACACGCCCAGACCGCCCGTGGCGCACGGCGCGTCCCCGCCGGGGTTGCCCTCGTCGACGACGCCGTCGCAGTCGTCGTCGGCGCCGTTGCAGCGCTCGTCGCCGATCTCGACCACGGGCCGACAGATGAGCTCGCCGTTCTCGCACGCGAGCAGGGCGTCGGCGCAGACGCCCGGGCCCGCCTCGCAGGGCTCGCCGACCCCCTCGACGAGGTCGTCGACGACGCCGTCGCAGTCGTCGTCCCCGCCGTTGCAGACCTCCGGCCGGGGCACGTTGATGGGGTCGCAGATCAGGCGCCCGTCGATGCAGTGGATGACCCCCGGGCCGCAGCGGTTGGCGAGCCCGGTGTCGCAGGCCGCGCCGCCGCCCGGATCGCCCTCGTCCGTCTGCCCGTTGCAGTCGTTGTCGATCCCGTCACAGACCTCGGGCCCCGTCGGGGTGCACGCATCACAGGCATCGCCGATGCCATCGCCGTCGGAGTCCGCCTGATCCGGATTGAAGACCGCCGGGCAGTTGTCGTCATTGACGCAGATCTCGTCGGCGTCCTCGTCGGAGCACTGCAGACCGACCCCCCACTGGATGTCGTAACAGATGGCCGGAGACATGGCCCCGTCTTCCAGCGGCCCGACGGAGAAGCGCAGGCTCAGCGTGACGTCGTACCCGCGGTCCGTCACGAGGTCGACGTTGCCGTCCGTCGAGTTGCCGAAGTCGTCGGTGATGGCGCCGCGCAACCGCTCGCAGCCGCCGGCGGTGTCCCCGATGCGCGTCCGGCTCTCGCTGTATTCGGCGACTTCCCAATTGCTCAGGTACGTGTCGGCCGGATCCGTGCCGCGCAGCGCCAGATAGGTCGTCGGTCGCGCCGGGTCGTCCCCCTCGTCGAACTCGAAGAGCGTGCGCGGCCGCCCGGCGCCGGTGCCGCCGTAGTCGTTGGTGAAGTTGCCCTCGAAATAGAGATCACCGTCGATGTAGGGCGTCAGCTCGAGCTGGTCGAGGCGACGCCCCGTGCGGTTGGTGAACGTGTAACACTGCGTGAGCACGTTGCAGTCGAGCGACGCGTCGAGTCGCACCTCGACGCCGTCCACCGTGAACGTGCTCTCGAGGCGGTTGCCGTTGCCGTCCGTCGCCGCGGCGGGCGCCCCGAGGCGACCCTCCTCGAGCCAGTCGCCGGCCGCCTGCCCGCCTTGCGAGCGACAGAGAAACGGCATGCTCTCGTAGACCGTGCCGCGCTCGCCGCGATCGGGCTGATCGACCGGATTGTAGAGCGCGTCCTGACCCTGCGTCGTGGCGCTCCCGAACGCGCCGTAGGCGTCGATGCCGAGACGCACGGCCCCGAGGGCGGCATCGCAGCCGTTCTGGGTCTGCATGGACTGCGTCCCGTCGATGGGCGCGGCCAAGACGTCGGCGGGCGCGACGGCGGCCAGGAGCAGGGCCAGCGGGGCGGCGGAAAGGCGGGCACGGTCACGGATCGGCGGGGTCATCGAGGGCTCCGGTGTCGGGGGCGTTCAGGCGCCACGGCGCGCGCCCAGGGTGCGATCCCCCCCGGGGCGGCGTCAATTGCAGCGCGACGATTTCGGCCTTTTGCCCATGTGACCCACCGAGTGTGACCACCGATACGACTCGCGAGACATCGACGTCTCACTTTGCACGAAAAACCCGGTCTAGCCACCGCCCCCACGGTCCGAACCGCACGGCACGCGTTTTGCTTACACCCGTTCGAACTGCCCGGCCCACGCCGGCCGGAGGAGACCCCCATGCGACGACGCCCCAGCCCGATGATCGTGCACGGCCGACGTGCCGCCCTCGGTCTGCTGCTCGGCGCCTGTGCCAATGTCGGCCAGGGCGAGCTCGGCGCGACCGTCGACGCGCCGGCGCCCGGCTTCGGCGGAGATCCCGGCACGCGGCCCGTCACCGGTGGCGGCACCTGCATCGACACGACGGCGTGCCCGGCGGGGCAGAGCTGCGTCGGCGGCGTGTGTCTGCAGCTGTGCACGACACACCAGGAGTGCGCGTCGAGCCACTGCGCGCCCTTCGAGGGCAGCACCGTCGGTTACTGCGCCCTGCCGGGGGGCGACGCCCCCGGCCCCCAGGACCCGGAGACCGCCCCCGCCCCGCCGGATCTGCCCCCCGAAGAGGGCGCCCCACCGCCGGACGGGGAGCCCGGCAGCCAGACCCCGGACGACGAGGCGCCAGCGCCCCCGGCCGACGGCCCGGCGGACAAGCCGCCCCCCGAGGACGAGGCGCCGCCGGCCCCGCCGCCCGTCCCCCCGGAGGGCGACGACCCGCCGCCGACCCCGCCCGAGGACCCGGAGCCCCCCCCGGAGACGCCGCCGGCGCCGCCGGAGGTGCCCCCGGCCGACTGTGCCTATCCCCCCGCCGACGGCACCATCGCGCTCGGGCGGACGATGCCGTACATGGTCTTTCCGAACGCCCGCGACGCCGCGAACACCGTGCGTCCGCTGGACCTCGAGGCCTTCCACTGCGATCCGGCCTGGGCGGGCTACAGCGCGCTGGCCTTCGTCATCGGCACGGGCTGGTGCAGCGCCTGCGTCGAATACGACGCCGAGCTCGCCCGCGTCGCGGCGGCCTTCGAGGCGGCGGGCGGCCTGTTCGTGATGGTCGAGGTCGAGGACGCCAACTACGCCCCCGTCGACAGCGCCGGCGCATGGCGCATCCTGGATCGTTCGTTCGGCGGCGCCCCGGGGCTGCGGGTGGGCGATGCCGACACCCGCCCGTCGCCGAATTCGCTCTCGTCGCAGGGCATCGTCGCGAGCTACCCGACGGCCTTCGTCGTGCGGCGAAGCGACATGCGGGTCATCTACGATCAGGCCCGCGAGGCCTACACGCTCGACTATCCGGCCATCGCCCGCGAGGCGGCCGACGGGCCCGCCCCGGGTCCCGCCCCCGGTGGCGCCTGCACGGAAGAGGCCGGCGAGCCCAACGACACCGTCGTCCAGGCCACGCCGCTCGCCGCCGGCGTGGAGGTGTCCGGGGGCATCTGCGACGGGGCCCCGGACTACTTCCAAATCGACCTGCCCGGCGCCTGGCGCGTGGATCTCACCTTCAGTCACGCCGCGGGCGACCTCGATCTGTACCAGTGGGACGCCGCGCGCAACGACGTCGCTTACGGTCCGAACGGGCGACCCCTCGGGAGCGACTCGGCGGACGACGACGAGAGGTTCAGCGGCCAGGGTCCCGCGACGCTGCAGATCATCGGCTACGAGGGCGCGCGCGCGCCGTATCGGCTGCGCCTCACCCCGCAGTAGTTGGCCATGCCCCTTCGGGCCACCCGGGTGGATGAAACCCGGGGCAGGCGCCCCGGCCGGTGCACGCCGCATCGGCGGGACCCGCGAGGGCCGCCGGATTGACTCCGGCGACCGAGCGGCCCGAGGGCAGGAGCCCGAGGGCGTTTCAAGATAGACCGCCGATTTTCACGCCGCCGGGCGTCGACCTTGACCCCGGGTCCGAAAGACGACCACCCTCGATCCCGTGCGACCGCCGCGCCCCACCGTTCGTCCTCTCCTTTGCGACCTGCGCCGCTTCGGCACGATGGCAGTCGTCGTCTCGGTCACCGCCTGCGCCGAGGCCTACGAATCCGGGGACGACGAAGGGGCGGACGCCGGGGGTGCACGGGCCCCGGAGCTCGGTCAGGTCCCCCTGCCGGTCGTGGACGCCGGCATGGGTGATGCCGCCACCGGGCTCACGGTCGGCGCCGTGCCGCCGGGGGGCTGCATCCCCGGCCAATGCCTGACGTGCGACGCCGAGGGTCGGGTCGCCCTCCCGCCGGACGATCCGACCTGTCCGAGCCTCGCCTGCAATACACTCAATACCCGGCAACTGCGCCGCGAGGGCGCGGCCTGGATCTGCGAGAACCTCGTCTACGTCGGTGCGGAGGCCCGGTGTGAACGTCCCGGCGTCTGCCGCGCCCCGGGCGACGCGGCCGGCTGCGGGACGCCACGGGTGCTGCAGGACCTCCGGACGGAGGAGACCTGCCGGGTCATCGAGGGCTGTCAGGGTCAGACGCCGGGCACGGTCGCCCCGGCCCCGCCCGGTGAGCCGTGCGGGCTGGCGGGCATCTGTCGGGCCGACGGCACCTGTGACGAGTCCGTGGCCGACGCCTGCGGCCTCTTCGGGGGCGCGATGATCTGTGACGATGGGGTCCACGTGAACGGCGACCCCTACTGTGACCTGGCGGTCGCGGACGGCTCGACCTGTGCGGCGACCTGCGCCGTCTATGGCAGCGTCTGCCTCGCGGCGTTCGCGGCCGAGGCCGGCGCGCCGTGTGTCGAGGGTGGACCCGTCGGCTGTGTGACCGCGCAGCCGCACCTGCGCTGCCGCTGCCGGAACTGACGGCCCGGACCTTCGCGCTTGAGACCCGTGCCCGGATTTGCCACCATGCCCCCGATGCCCGAACCCGAGAGAGCACGGCGCGGCGCCCCCCCGCACTCCATCGCGACGGCGCTCGGCGTCGCCGCGTTCGCGCTCGCCCTGTCGCCGGCACGCCCCGTCCATGCCCAGATTCGGGATTCGAACTACGCTCAGGTCGAGCAGGAGCTCGAGCGCCTGCTCACGGTGGCGGTCGAACGCTACGAGGATCTCCGCCTCGACTCGGCCGCGAGCGCCCTCGACCTCGCCGTCAACGAGGCCCGGGACAACGGCTACACGGGACGCCTGCTCGCCGAGATTCACATGTGGCGGGGCCTCGTCTTCTTCGCGCGCAAGGGCGAGGACTACGAGCGCAATACGCGCGACGCGTTCGTGCAGGCCCTCACGGCGGACCGCTCGGTGCGGCTCTCCCCCGAGGTCGCGACGCCGACGCTCGAAGCCGTCTTCGACACCGCCCTGCAGAGTCTGACCAACGGACAGGTCTGCGAAACGGCGCCGACCGGCGCCCGGTTCGACGGGCACATCACCCACACGCCGCGCCGCCGCGTCGACGCGGGGCGACCCGTGACGCTCGAGGCGACCGTCACACCGATTCTGCGCGGTCGCATGGAGACGTTTCACGTCTTCTTCCGCACGTCGAAGATGGACGGTGTCCGCCGCCTCCCCATGACGGCCGCCGGCGGCGACCGCTACGTCGCCCAGATCCCCGGCAAGTACATCCGGGGCACGGTGCTGACCTACTACATGCTCGTCGACGACCGCGAGGGCAGCCTCATCGCGCAGTACCAGAGCGTCCAGACACCGGCGAAGGTGGTCATCGACGACCTCCCGACCGGGGAAGCCCTCGGCGACGACGGCGGCGACGCCGGCGCCGACGAGTCGGAGGCGACGGAGGACGAGGCCCGCCGCCCCGACCGACGAGACCCCGAACCCGAACCCGAACCCGAGCCCGATGCCGGCCCGTCGAGCCTCGACGAGGAGCCCACCCCGAGCCGCCGCGGCGGCCGCATCACGGCGGGGTTCGCGCTCGGCACGGGCCTCGGGCGGGTCACGGACGCCTCTCGCCCGCAGACCCGCACGAAAGCCAAGGTCGCGCCGGGCATGGCCTTCGCGCCGCTGCACACCTTGCTCGAGGTCGACTACCGGGTCGCGGACCGCGTCAGCGTCGGACTGCTCGCGCGCGTGCAGCTCGTCGACTTCACCCACCTCGAGGGGCTGCGCGTGCGCTACGAGGCCCTGCGCATGGGCGGACACGGCGTCTCGGTCCGCGGCGGGCTGGCCTACGGTCACATCAGCCATCAGGTGCCGCTCGGCCCCTACCGCGACTTCACGCTCGAAGGCCCCTTCGGTTACACCCTCGGCGTTTCGTACGCGCTCGGGTTGAACCGGCGGTGGTCCTTCGTCGTGTCGCCGGACTTCTGGCACATGATGGGCGACGCGCCGACGCAACACTTCGATCTGTCGCTGGGAGCGGCGGCCCGGTTCTGACGGCTCAGCGGCGCACCAGTCGCACACGACGCTCCGCCGCCGCGGCGACCTCGGCGGCCGAGTACGGCATCTCCCGGACGCGCCCCTCCGTCCAGTCGGGCAAGAGGTCGTCGAAGTGCGGACCGTCGGGCTCGGCGACGTTGCCGAGCGGGAAGTTGTAGTGAATCCGGGGCGGGCCATCGGCGGTCGGGAAGTGCGCGATCATGCGCTCGACGGGCCCGTAGTCCGACGGCCAGTCGTGAAGGGGCCGCCCGTCCTCCCGGAAGCGCGCGTGCGCGACGTTGACGGTGTCTTCGCCGCCGTCGGTCGGGACCTGAAGCACCGGCATGCCGAGGCCGAACGCGTTGTCGAAGTCGGAGAAACGCACCGCATCGAACCGATAGCGCCACGGCTCGACGCCGCCGAATCGCGCCGTCAGCCACGTCGCTGTCTCTTCGAGCGCGCCGAGCAGAAGGCCGTGCGGCCCCTCTCCGTCGAGCAGCGGCTCGGTCGCGGGCTCGAGCCCGGCGAGCGTCTGCAGCGCGACCTTCATCACGAAGAACGGCGCGACCCCCGCGACGCGCTCGTAGATGATGCCGGTGATGTCGTCCTCGAGGAGCCGCGCGGCGGCGAAGTGCATCAGCGCGTGGAACGCGACGGCGCCCGCCGAATCCCGCGCCATGCGGCGGTCCCACGTCACAGTGATGAGCTCGACGAGTGTCGCCAGATCGGCCCGGTCGGCGTAGGGCGAAAGCGCCGGGTCGAGGCCCGCCGTCACCGCCTGCCAGGCCGCTTCGAGCAACACGACGAGATCGTCGGCCATGCCGCTGTGAACGTCGTTCTGAAGCAGGCGCATGTCTTCGACGGTGAGGCCGCCCCGGGCCGTCAGGCGCTCGAGCTCGACGGTGATCCGGTGCGCCCGGTAGCCCGGGTCGAAGTAGGCACCGTAGTAGAAGGGCGCGTCGGACAGATCGCCGTCCGCGGTGAAACCATGCGGATCGTTGTTGGCCGTCACGACGAATCCCCGCGTCCCGGCGCGCCCGTGGGGCAGTTCGTCCGGACCGAGGGCGCCGGGCTGCCAGAGCGCCGAAGGGTCGCTGCCGTCCATGAGGCGCCAGGGCTCTCGACCCGGCGCGGGTGTGTTCCGCCGGGGCACTTCGAGCCCGACCCGATAGGTCAGCGCACGACGATCGATGGCCACCCAGTTGTACGACATCTCGGGAATCGCCATCACGGCGCGGTCGAAGTCGTCGACGTCCCGCGCGCGATTGAGGCCGAGGAAGTAACGCGAGCTGCGCCCCTTGAAGCCCGTCCAGCCGATCATCACGCGCTTGCCCGGGGCGGCGAGGGGCAACGGGACCCCCACCACGAGGGGATCGAATAGCACGCCGTGACCCGGGACCCGGGCGAAGCTCATCTCGCGGGCGCCCCCCTCCCGCAGGGGGACGACCTCCGTGCGGGTCTCGATCGGGACGGGCTCGCCGCCGATCAGCGCCGTCTGGCCGTCGTCCGAAACCGGGACCTCCCAGAGGTCCATGACATCGCCGAACGCGCTCGTCGGCGTCCACGCGATGTCCCGGTTGTGGCCGGCGAACAGACCCGGCGCCGCGGTGAACGCGAACCCGGCGACATCGAACGTGCCGCCGCCGTCGAGGCTGTCGAGGTGCACCGCGTACATGTTGCCCATCAGCGTGAACTGCAGGTGCGGATCGCCGGCGAGCATCGGGCGTCCGTCGGCGGTGAAACGGCCGTCGACCGCCCAGCTGTTGCTACCGGCCCGCGGTGCACCGATGAGATCCCGCAACGCCGCGGGCCCGAAGGGCAGATCGGGACAGACGCGCCCGGTCGGCAGGCCCGCCTGCGCGAGGCGTGTGTCGCGCGGAAGGGAGAGCGCACCGAACTGCTGATCCTCCGGCGGGATCTGCCACGTTTCGCGCCCGGGGACGAAGAGCACCGGGGCGAGCGCGTCGAGGGCCTGCGGCGCGAGCTGACCCAGAATCGTCGTCAGGATCTCATAGAGGATGGTCTGATCCAGCCCCAGGTGGATCATCTTCTGGACGATGACGGGATCGTCCTCCGCCCACGGTTCCGGCAGGAAGTCGAGCGCGTCCGGGCCGAAGCCGAACGGGAGCGGGACCTCGCCTTCGCGGACCTCTTCGACGCGTCGATTGAGACCCGCGCGCCACGCCTGCAACAGACGCCAGTGCTCGGGGTCCTCGCGACGCATGAGCTCGGCGTCGAGCCGGCCGAAGTGCGGCAGATCGAACGTTCGCACGAGCAGGTCGTCCTGCAACGTCGTCGCGCCGAAGCTGCCCTTCGCATTCTGCCCGAGAACCTCGGCGCGTCGCCCGTGGGCGAATCGCCGCCACATCTCGAGCTGAAGCATGCGGTCGCTGGCGAGCTGATAGCCGTAGGCGTAGAACAGGTCTTCGTCGGTCGAGGCGTAGATGTGGGGCACGCCCGAGCGGTCGATGACGATGAGCGCCTCGCCCGGCGGTGGCGGCGGACCGACGGGCAAGGCCGGCTCGGCGGGCTCGGCGGGTGATGACGAACCGGACGGGGCCGGCGCCGGTGCGAGCACGCGGTCGCGGACGGCGCCGGATGCACCGCCCCCGGTCTCGCAGGCCGCGCAGGCGAGCGTTCCCCCGAGCGCCCATGCGAGGGCGCGGTGTGGCGACATGAGAAGCATCCGTCGTCGATCGTTCGCCGATCTCACATCGGGAGCGCGGCGCGCACGTCCGCGCAGGTGGCGCCGTCGGGGAGCTGAGCCATGGTGTAGGTGGCGCCCCCGATGGTGAACGCGGGCTGATTCGAGTCGATGAAGTCCGACTCCGTCGACGAACAGATGGAGCCGTCGTTGCGCCGGCATCCGATGACATGACTTTCGAAGAGATGGACCGCGGCGGGGCCGGAGGCCGTCGAGCAACTGTCGCGCTGGCCATCGAGCTGTACCCGGGTGCGCGTCGCGAGGAAGAGCTCGCTCGCGCGGGGTCCGTTGGGATTGAGCGCGCCGTCGAGGGAGAGCGGCGGGGCGCTGAAGCCGGCATCCGTCCGCGGCAGAGCCTTGATGCCGGGCTCCCCGTCCCCGTCGTGGTCGAAGCCGCTCAGCTCGGAGCCCTTTGCCGGCCAGGGCGAGTTGTCCGGGTCCGGCAGCGTGGCACCGACGAGCGAGGTCACCGGCTGCATGCTGACCGTCGCCCCGGGCCCGAAGCCGCCGAGTACGCCGTTGGCGGTGAACTCGGGCATGCCCGGGGCGTCCCAGACGGCATCGGGGATGACCGTCTGCACCTGCCCGCCCCCGGCGAGGAAGGTCTTGGTCAGGGCCGGGATGACACTGCCGCACGGCTGAACCTTGCCCACCACCGGCACGCTCCCGTCGGGGTTTACCTGATCCCAGTGCAGCTCCGTCATGGTCCAGATATGGAGCGTCCCCGAGCCCGCCTCGACGCCGATGTTCCCGGGCCAGGAGATCTGCGCGACGATGTGATTGCCGGTCAGCGCGTACTTGTCCGGGTTCTCGGGACATTCACCGCCCCCGCCCGGATCACTCGGCGGGGCGGTCGGCGTCGCCGGGGGGGCCGTCGGGGCGGCCGTCGGCGTGGCCGGCGGCGCGGTCGGTGCGCCGGTCGGCGTGGCCGGCGGGGCGGTCGGCCCGCCGGGCGGGCTGCCGGTGCCCCCCGTGGCGAAGACGCCGTCGTTCCCGGCGTCGGCGTCGTCTGCGTCGTCCGGCGGCGCATTGGTGCACGCCGCGAGGGCGACGGTGACGGCGAGGCCGAGACGCGTCGCGGTGCGGCGACTGTCGGTTCGGACGAAGGCGGGGCACGATGCAGAGACGGGGCGCGAAGACATCTTACGGGACTCCTGAGTCGCAGTCGGTTGGCGTGGGGCTGCGCCCCCGCACGTAGCAAAGCCCGGACCAACACACCCGATGCGATGCCGGGGCGGCCCGGCGGGCCGATTCGGGCCGGGTCGGATCGTCTCGGTCGTGGGCGGGCTGTGACCCGCACGCCACACTCTGACCGCCGAGGTCTCAGCGGGGCGTCACGCTTGCGCGCCGGAGCCGCCACGCGTCACCGGGGCCGCGAGACGACGGGCCCACCGGTGCTCGAAGGGCGCACGGCGGCTTCCGGCGCGGTCGAGCGCCGCGTCCGAGAACCGCCCGGCCGGGTCGGCCAGCGCGGCCCGAGGGTACCGGCACGCGCCGTGCATGGTGCATCGACACCGCATGCTCGCCCATCTTCCCAGCCTCCGAGTCCTCCGCGGTGCGCGCCGCGACGCCCTCGTCACGCGCTTCGCGGTCGCGGCCGCGCTTTTCGTCGCCGGCTGCGCGACGGCGTATGAGCCGGGCGACGACGAAGGCGCGGGCCCGGACTGCCCCCCCGGCCTCATCTGCGAGACCGCCGGCGAGGGGCCCGCACTGACGCCCTTCCAGCCCACGCCGACGTCTCCCGATGCCGGCGCTCCGGCTGCGGCGGACGCCGGCTCGGCCACGCCGTCCGCCCCCGCGCGGCCCGCACCGTCGCCCGCCCCGGGTTCGAGCGCCCCGAGCGCGAGTCCTGGGGGCGCCGCCGGCGGGGACATCCCCTGTGACGTCGCCACGATTCTCCAGAACCGCTGCGGCAGCTGTCACGGGGCGGAGCCGCGCTTCGGCGCGCCCCAGGCCCTCACGTCCCGCGACGCGCTCACCATCTGGAGTTCGTACGTCATCGATCGGGTCACGCACGTGCAGCGCCCGATGCCCCCACCCCCCAACGAGCGCCTCACGCCCGCCGAACAGGACCGCCTCGTCGGCTGGTTGCAGCAGGGCGCGCCTGCCGGGGAGGCCTGTGACGGCGACGTCACACCGGGCACCGACGACGGCACCATGATCCCCGAGGTGCCCCCGCCCGCCGAGGATTGCGATCACGTCGTCGAGCTGACGGCGCACGGTGGCGGCGGCGGGCCCGACGCCCCGCCCTTTCAGGTCGCGCGGCGCAACGACAGCTACGTCTGTTTCGCCTTCAACGCCCCGTGGCAGGCCACGACGCACGGGCTCTCGTTTCACCCCATCGTCGACGACGACCGGACGCTTCACCACTGGCTTCTCTACGCGACGGACGACGCGAGCAAGCCCATTCACGGGCGCCCCCGGCAGCACGGCGAGGTCTATGACTGCGACGGCACGAACCCGGGTATGGCACTCATGGTGGGGTGGGCGCCCGGCGGCGTGCCGGTGGTCATGCCCCCGGACGTCGGCCTCGAGATGCCCCGCCCGGGCGGTCTCTTCGTGCTCGAGATCCACTATCACAACGATCAGGGCCTCGACTCGCGCGACCGCAGCGGTGTTCGGCTCTGCGCCTCGGAGACCCTGCGCCCGAACACGGCCGCGACGCACTGGCTCGGCGAAGAGCGCGGCCCGGCGGGCATTCTTCCGTTCGCCGTCCCGACGGGCAACAGCGAGGTCACCGGGCGCTGTACGCCGCAGTTGGGGACGGACGTCAACGTCCTGACCTCGACCCCGCACATGCACCGGCGCGGGACGCGGATGCGCACGGTGATTCACCGCGCGAGCGGCGGCGACGAGACCCTGCTCGACGAACCGTTCGACTACCAGAATCAGATCCTCTATCAGACGCCGAACGTGATTCACCCGGGCGATCGGCTGTCGACCACCTGCTTCTTCACCAATCCCGGCGGCATGGCCCACTTCGGGCCGTCCACCGACGACGAGATGTGTTTCAACTTCGTCATCGCCTGGCCCATCGGGCAGCTCGTCAACGGCTCGAGCCTCGTGGGTGCGCGCCACTCCTGTCTGAAGTGATTCGCCCGTGACCTCTCACCGTCGCCTCGATCGAACCCCGCTGCCGCGCAATCGCGGCGCCGCTTCGGTCTGGCTCCTCGGTGTGTTGGCCGCGACGACGCCCGGCTGCGCAGCCCTCGAGACGACGTCGCTTACGGCGAGCGTCGACGCGGGACCGGCGACGCCGGACGCCGAGCCGCCCCCGGCCAAACCGCCGCGCAAGCCCGTACCGGGCGCGAATGACGCCGACGCGTGTGACGGCGTGGACGCATGGGGCACCTGCATCGGTCTCGAACTGCGCCGGTGCGAAGAGGGTCGGCTCGTGCGGACGCCCTGTGTCGCGCCGACGCCGGCCTGTGCCTGGGTGGACGATCGCACCGGGTTCGCCTGCGTCGGCGGCGAGCCCGGCGACGATGCGCCCGCCCCGCCCGGTGAAGATCCGGCCCCGTGGCCTGCGGCGACGTGGACTACCTCGGCGCGTGCGACGGCGACGTCGCACTGTATTGCCACCGCGGGCGCCTCGAGCGCGTCGACTGCGGCACCTGGGGGCAGTTCTGTCGCTTCGTCGGCGAGACGACCGGGTTCTACTGCACGCCGGATGCCTCGCTGCCGCAAGCGCCACCCGCCGATGAGTCCCCGGAGGCCCCGCCCGCCCCGGACGAGCCCGAGGCCCCCCCCGCGCCCCCGGTCCCGGACGCGGGCGCTCCGCCCCCGCCGGACGCGCCGCCGGACGTGCCGCCGGACGACGGCGCCCCGGACCCTCCCGACGAGCCCGTCGCGCCCGCGCCCCCCGAACCGGAGAGCGCCCCCGCCCCACCGGCCGGTCCCACCGAGCCCGATCCCCCGGATCCGCCCGTCGGACCGGACGATTGCGCGACCCTCGGTTATCTCGGCCGATGCGACGGTGACGTCGCCGTCTGGTGTGAGGGCGGGCGTGTCGTGCGGCGGGACTGCCGCGCCGTCGATGGACAAGGCTGCGGCTGGGTCGACGAATCCATCGGATGGTATTGCGGGGGCACCCCCCGCTGAAGACTGCGGGCGTCCCGAATCGACGCACGCCGAAGGACACATTCTCTCTTCAGGTGAGTCCGCCCCGAGACGGCGGACATGGAGGACCGATCATGCGAACCCCGAGACTCGGCGTCTTTGCGCTGGCCGCCACCGTCATCGCAGGCTGCGGCGAACCCATCGGACCCGAACCGACCGCCGAAGAGGGCGCCGCGCCGGCGGGTGCCGAGACCGATCCGTTCTTTGGTGAGCTCGAACCGAGCGCCGCGCCGGAGATGGTCGAGAAGCTCATCAACGGTGTCTTCACCCAGGAGCGACCGGAGGTCGGCACCTCGCTGGTCAACGGTGGCATGTGTACGGCGACGCTCATCCGCCGGAACGTCGCCGTCACCGCGGCGCACTGTGTCGACTACCGCACGGCCGACCGGCCCGGCGCGAGCCTCGGCACCTTCACCGTCGAGGCGCTCGACGGGGCGGAGCACCGGTTCCGCATCGACGGCTATCGGTCGTACTCCCGCAGCAACGAGCCCGGCTCGAAGGACGTCGCGCTCATCCGCCTCGCCGAGCCCGTCCCCGGGGCGCTCGCCCGACCGGCGGCCCTCGCGGAGCGCTTCCCGAACGCCGGCGAGCAGGTGTTGTGGATGGGCTACGGCTGCGGTCGCCGCGGCTTCAGTGACGATCACAGCGGCCGCAAGCAGAAGATCGTCTTCGACTTCCGTCAGACCGACAACTCCTGCCCGGGCGACTCGGGCGGGCCGAGCTTCCTCGGGCTGAGCGGCCCCGTGTTCCGCGTCACGAGCGGGTACTACACCAACGGCGGCGGCGACATCTTCGGCGACGTGGTGGCCGTCCGTCCGCAGCTCACCCAGCAAGCCGACACCTGGTCGGCGGCCTACCCCGACGAGAGCCCGCCGGACGGCGGCGGCGAGGTCGACCCCGACGACGGCGGTGGTGACGTCGCACCGGCGCCGCCCCCCGTCCCCGAAGCGCCCGATGGCCCCACGGTCGAGTATCCCGACATCGCGCAGACCTACCTGCGCGGCCTGTGGGTCGCACTCGAGTGGAAACCCGTCTCCAACGCCGGCCGGTACGCCGTCGTGCTCATGGGTCGGGCCCCCGATGGCACGTGGGCCTACACGGCCCGCTTCGATCCGGGCAAGGACACCGACCGCGGCACGAAGTACGCCTGGCTCAGCGCCCGCGAGCTGTGCGCGAAGATGCCGGCGGCCACGGCCGGTCAGTCCCTTCTGCTGTCGGCCGAGGTGCGCCCCGACGATGTGAAGGCCCGCGCCCGCCGGGCGCCCGTGCCGCAGCCGCTCGTCTGTCCGTGAAAGACCGTGCGGCCGCCCTCGCCGGCCTCCTGCTTGCGGCCTGCGTCGATCCCGCCGCGCGGTACGACACCTTCGTGTCTCGCTGCACCGCCCGCGAGACGTCGGCCTGCACGCCGCCCATCGTGTATGACCCCGAGGTCTGTACGCGACCGGAGCCCGAGGAGGTCGCGGGGGTTTCACTCTTCACGATTTCGCTGGCCTTCGCCGCCATGAAGCCGGTGCTTTACCGCCTCGACACGACGGCCGAGGTGGTCGACGACACGCTCCTCGTCACACACCGCGCGACGCCCCTCGACAAGACGGACGGCGAAACCCCGGTCGGGGAGGCCTTCGAGGTGACGTATCCCGTCGCCGACGATGGCACGTTCACGGCCGCGCTGCCGGAGACCGTGACGCCGGCCGCCGCCAATCCCATCACCGGGGGCGACGTGACGACCCGGCTCGTCCTGACCGGCTCGATGTGTTCGACGCGTCGACCGGAGGCGCCCGAGGGCGGCGTCGACACGCTGTGCGGCACGCTCACCGCCGACATCTCGCGCCCGGTTCGGCTCTCGACGACGGGCACGTTCACCAGCCAGCGGCACCACCCCGGGAAGTCTTGGCCTTCGCCCATTCTCGATTGCGCGGGTCTCCCGCCCCGGCCGATGAGCACCGAGGTGCCATGACCCGCCGACCGCTCCTCACCGCCGTGGCCTGCGCCATCGGTGCGTCGACGCTCCCCGGGCACCCGGCGTGTGCCTCCGGGTACGCCACCGCGCGGTTCGGGGGCGAAGACGGCCACCCGACGGCGGCCCACCCCTCGACGCTCTATTACAATCCGGCGGCGCTCGCCCGTCTCGATGGCGTGCGGGTGAGCGCCGATGGCGTGATCGCGTGGCGACACTTCGCCTACCACCGCACGCCCGCCGAGACGGACGTTGCGCCCCCCGAGGGTCTCGACGCCGGCAACACCGGCACGAGCGCCGTCACCCATGCCATGGCGGCACCGGCGGCCTTTGCGAGTTGGGCGTTGGGCGACGCCGTGCTGGCCGCGGGTGTGTTCATCCCCTTCGGCGGGACGTATGACGGCCCGCGTGACGGCCCGGACGGTGACTTTCCCGGCACGGTGGACGGACCCGCCCGCTGGCACCTCATCAGCGGCGAGATCGCCGACGTGTATTACAGTCTGGGACTCGCGTGGCGTTTCGGCGCGCTGGCGGTGGGTGCCTCGGGCAACCTGGTCCACGCGCGGGTGACCGATCTGCGCGCGCGCAACATCGACGGCAGCAACGACGTGACCGCCGAAGGTCGCTCCCTGCTCGAGGTGGAGGGCTGGCTCGGCAGCTTCGGGCTCGGTCTGACGTACACGCCGCATCCGGCGCTCGTCCTCGGCGCGAGCTATCAGGCCCGCCCGGGCCTCGGCGAGCAGCGGCTCGGCGGTCGCATGAAGGGCTTCTACAAGGGCGGTCGGTTCGACGATCCGGTCGATCTGTTGCAGACGGAGCCCGATGTCTTCCGGCTCGGCGTTCATTGGCAGGTCTCCGCCGCCTGGTCCGCCTACCTCGCGGGCGAGTTCGTCCGGTGGAGCGCGCTCGAACGGCAATGCGTCGTCCGCGCCGGGGCGGACTGCGATCTCGCCGCCGACGGGGCCGATCACAGCGGCGCCGGCGACGTCATCCAGAATGTGCCGCGGAGCTGGTCCGACGCGGGCGCGGTTCGGCTCGGCGCGGCCTTCGCCGCGACGGACGCGCTCACGCTGAAACTCGGCGCCGGTCTCGATGGCGACGCCGTCCCGGACGCGACCCTCGACACTTCGCTGCCGGACGCCCTCGACGTGGGGGTCACCGCCGGGTTGCAGTACCGGTTTCTGCCCGCGGTCGCGGTGTCGGCGACCTATACGAGCCTCTTCTTCGTCGACCGGGATACGACCGGGCGCAGCACGCTCTCCCGGAAGGCGCCCCCGTCCCGCCTGCCCGATGCCGGCGGTCGCTACGAGCACCGCGCGGATGTCTTTCACATGGGCGTCGACCTGAGTTTGTGACCCGCGGGTCACATGCTCCTATGGGCGAAGTTCGATGGTCGTCCCAGGCAGCGACAAGACATCGTCGGCACTGCAGACGGCGTAGATCGCGCCGCCTGCGGACATCGTCACGCCCGCCCGCAAGAGGTCCGCGAGGGGGCGACGGGTGCCACGGTTGCCCGCACCGCCCCGCGAGGCGCCGATGATCGCGCCGGTCGCCGACACCTCGCCGTAGGTCAGTTGAACGACACCGGTGCGATGCAGCGTCACGGTCACCGTGCTCACCGCGTTCGCATTCCAGCTCGGCACCTGCGTGTAAGAGACGACGTGCCGATCGGGCCCATCGGCCGCGTGTCCGATCAGCCCGCCGGCACCGGGGTCCAGATCGGCGAACAGCGCCCCGATCCGCGGGGGGCCCGAGATGAAGCGCCCCGTGTCGCGCGGGGTCTGCGCCGTGTCCGTCGCACCGAAGGTGATGTGTCCGTCCGCATGGACCTGCAGCGTGCGCCACGTCCGCCCCTGGAAGGGGAAGTCGAACCCGAGGTTCACGGCCACCACGCCGTCGTCCGTGAGGTCGAGCCAGGTGAGCGCCGGCGGGGGATCGGGGGCGAACGGCGCATCGTCGGCCGGCGGCTCGGGCGCAGGGCCGTTGTCCGGATCCGGAGGCTCCGGGGCGTTCTCCGGCGGTTCCGGGGCGTTCTCCGGCGGTTCCGGGGCGTTCTCCGGCGGCTCGGGCGCGTTCTCCGGCGGCTCGGGTGCGTCCTCCGGCGACTCCGGGGGCTCGGGCGCGACGGGTTCGTCCGGCGTCGGGCCCGGATCGGGCGCCCCACCGGCCGGCGTGAAGGTCAGCGTCCGGCGCGTCAGGGTCGCTGCCGAGCCGGCGCCGAGGGCCCCGAAGACGGCCTCCCCGGGCGCGAATTCGAAGGCGCCGGGGCCCGAGAGCAGGTCGCGCGGCGCGCCACCGCCGCCGTTCCCGCCGCCGGCCGACAGTCCGACGATGACCGCCGGCAGGCCCCGGACCAGGTCCCCGTAGGTGATCGTCGCGGCACCGTCCGGGGTCAGGACGACCGTCGCCGTCACCGTCGACGCCGACTGGAAGACGCGCACGGCCTTGTAGCGCACGGTCATCGACCGACCCGGATCGACCTGCCACGTCACGCTGCCCCCCGCCCGGGGGTCGAGATCGGCGAAGAACGGCGCGATGCGGGGCGGACCCGCGAGGAACCGGCCGGCGTTGCGGGCCGTCTGCGCCTTGTCGGCCGCGCCGAACGTCAACACGCCGTCCGAGTGAATGAAGACCGACGCGTAGGTGTCTCCGTGCAAGGGGTAGTCGAAGGTCAACGGCACCTCCGCCGCGTCGTCGTCGGCGAGCGCCAGGGCCGTCTCGCCCGGTCGAGGGGCGGGCCCGCCCGCCGGCGTGAGCACCAGCGTCGACCCGGCGAGGTCGAAGGCCTCCGACGTCCCGAACTGCTCGAAGACGGCCTGCAGGCCCCCGTAGGAGAGCGCAGCGCCGCCCGGACCGGCGAGATCGACCTCGCCCGCGTTCGTGCCGGCGCCGCCGCGCGTCACGCCGACGATGTACCCCGTACCGGTCACTGCCCCGTAGGCGAGCTCGATGCGTCCGCTCGCGTCGAGTGTGATCGTCACGGCACCGCCGCCCCGCGCATCGAAGCGCCGCACGCCGTCGTAGGTCACATAGACCGAGTCCGGCGTTCGTTTGCCCCACCGCACCGCGCCGCCGGCGGCTGGATTCAGATCGGCGTACAGGGCGGCGATGCGGGGCGCACCGGTCAGGAAACGGGCCTTGTCCCGCTGCCCGGAAGAGTCGTCGCCGGCGCCGAACGACAGATTGCCGTCCGCGTTGAGATAGACCTCCGGGTAGCTCGTCCCGAAAAAGGGGAACGCGAAGCCGAGGTCGAGCTTGCGGCTGTCGTCGTCGGTCAGCGCCACCGCCCGCTCGAACGCATCGAACGTGGCATCACAGGCGTCCCCGTGGCCATCGAGATCCGCGTCCTTCTGCTCGGGGTTGGCGGCCTCGCGGCAGTTGTCGCGGACGTCGCGCACGCCGTCGCCGTCCGTGTCCGTCGGATCCTCGGGGCGATAGACGACATAGGTCGGATCCTCGGCGAGGCGGGCCGTGCCGTAGGCGAAGAGCCCGTAGCCGCCCTCGCCCCAGCCCGACCCCCAGCTGTTGCGCAGAATCCACGCGCCGCGCCCCCGTCGGTGAGCGACCGTGTCGTCCCAGCCGACGAGCGCGACGATGTGATTCGTGACGTACCGATTGCACTCGGTCGAGTCGTAGACGCCGCCACCGTACCCGGGGATCGAACCGCAGACGGACATCGTCACGCCGATGGCCCCGTGCTCGAGAATGGCCGCCTTCATGGCTTCGAGGTCGCCGCTCGGGACGCTGTGATAGCTCTCGATGGTCACCGGCCGTTCGACGCCCCGGTTGCACCGCTGGTCGTAGCCCCGGTACGGGTACGCGGCCTCCTCGGCGATGCCCTGCCGGCGCACGAAGTCATAGGCCCAGTAGCCGCCGGCGCACGTCCCGCGACCGCTGCAATCGAGCACGTACTGCTCGCTGAGATTGACGATGCGGTCCTCGGAGGTCGCGATCGCGGCCTCCACCGCGGCGATCGTGCCGAAGGCCCAACAACTGCCGCAGGCGCCCTGCTGCCGCACGGGCGGCAACCCCACGCCCCGCGTCCGCGAGTCCCAGCGCTCGGGCAGGGACGTGCGGACGATGAGCTCCGACGGCTGCGGCTTGTGCTCCGAGGCGCTCGCGTCGGCGTGGAAACCGGCGAGATCCACCAGTTCCAGGTGCGTGATCGCCCCGGGCCGGAGCACATAACTGAACCCGTGCGCCTCGATCACGGCCCGGTGGTACGCCAGACGGCGCGCGTGCTCGGCCTCGTCGGGCGTCGCGAGCGGTGGCCCCGGCTTGAAGTACTTCATCGTCGGATCGATGGGCGGATATGCCTCGTCGGCGACGACTTCGGCGCCGGGCTCATCACCGGTGGCGGGCGCGGAATCGGCCTCGTCGACGGGATTGCAGCCCGCGGCGAGCAGCGCGAGGGCGGCCGCCACGAGCGACGCGCTGCGGCGTCCGGGCGTTTCGTGCATCAACATCGTTGGTCCTTTGGGCATCGAGCGGAATTCGAGCGGAATTCGAGCGGAATCCGGGCGCACGGGGCGCCGGCCGCGCATGTGTCGCAGGAATCGTGCCAGCGGCGCGGCGTCCGCCCGACCTGCGCCCGACCCCGGGAACGCGACGTCGGAGGCCCCTTCGCCGAGACCGCCATGGCACGTTTCAGCGCCGGATGTCGCAGTCATTGAGACACGCATGTCCCGGTTTTCGACGGACGACATCGACACACGACGGCGCGCGCAGAGTCATCGTCCTGGCCCATGACTTGCAGACGCACCGACCGATGCCCGGCCACGGCCGGTTGCGTTCTTCACCGCCCGCCCACGCGGGTACCCGTCCCCGGAGTCGCTGCATGTCCCCGTTCCATCGCCCGAACTCGTCCCGCGCCCGGGCGCGCCGCCTGACGGTCCTCTGCCTCGGTTTCGCCGGCGTCGCCTGTACCGCCGCCGAAGCCTACGCCCCGGAGGCCCCCGAGACGGCGGCCCCGAGCGTGCCCCTCGAAGCGGCCGCCGATCCGTGTGGTACCGGCCTGTGCGCACCGAAGATCAACAGCCGGTACTTCGCGGGGGTCCCGGGCGCCGGGCTCCAGATCACGGCGTTTCCGGTGCAGAAGCAGAGCAACGACGCGCGCTGGGGCGCCGCTCTGAACGACATCGAGGCCCACCTGCCCGCGAGTTATGGCACCACGTATCGCGACGCCGACAAGGTGACGCACGGCCACGAGACCAGCCACGGGATCCACTCGCACATCCGCAACCACCTCAACAAAACCGGGCAGCGCGCCAACGGCTTCTACCTGCTCGACGACCGGGCGGTGCTCGTCGTCGAACCGCCCATCCGCAAGAGTCAGGTCGCGCCGTTCGTGCCCCAGGCGCTGCGCGGCTCGCGCTTCGGGACGTATGTCACGGGTCAGGTGGCGTGGGACGATCGGCCGCTCTACATCTGGGACGAATGGAATGCGTACGTGAACGGCGGCGAGGTCGCGATCGATCTGTTCCAGCGCGGCCTCTGGAACCAGGGCGGCCGCGACGCCGTCTCCGGTCAGCTCGAGTTCACCGTCTACGCCCTGGCCGTGGCCATGGCCGTGGAGCGTCACGCCCCCGAGTATTTCGAGCAGAACGCGCAGTTCCGCGAGTTCCTGGCCTTCAACACGCAGCGGGCGATGGATCTCTTCCGGGCGGGCACGGCGATGCAGCCGTTCGCCCGCGCGGACGACACCCGCTACTACGAGAAGCTGCGCGCGGGCCCGGAGGGCGCCGAGCTGCGAGCCTTCGCCGAGCGCCTCTTCGGGGCCGACTGGGCCCGACACGCACTCTTCGGCGAGGCCCTGCCCGACACCCCCGATTCCCCCGACGGCCCGCCGGACGAACGAGAGCCGGACGGCCCCCCGGAACCCATCGAACCCGATGAGCCGGACCTGCCGCCCGTGCCGGACGAGCCCGTCGAACCGGACGAACCGGTCGAGCCCGAAGATCCCCCGCCGAGCGATCAGCCCGACGAACCGGAGCCCCTGCCCGACGACGGGCTCCCCGACTCTCCGGGCGAAGACACCGACGCCGATGGCATCGCGGACGACGTCGACCTGTGCAGGGGCACGACGCCCCGCGCCCGCGTCTGGACGGAGGGCGCCTGGCTCGGCTGCGCCGAAGGTCAGCGTCGCGACGCCGACGTTCGCCCCGATCCGCAGCCGCCCGCGGTGCAAGACACGGACGCCGATGGGGTCGCCGATGCGGAGGACGTCTGCCTCGGCACGCCGGGCGGCGCTCGCGTCTGGGGTCAGGGTCAGTGGAAGGGCTGTGCCGGCGGGCAACGCGCCAACAACTTCCCCGGCGTCGGCGCCGACGCGGACCGCGACGGCATCCCCGACGCACAGGACCTCTGTCGCAACACGCCCGCGGGCCGCAACGTCTGGCGCGAAGGCGCGTGGCGCGGCTGCGCGGGCGGTCAGCTCAAGGACCGCTGACGCGGTGCGGCGTTGGCGACGAACCGCGGGGCATCACCCGCGGCGGCGACGCCGCAGCCCGCCGAGCCCGAGCAAGGCATAGAGGAACGGGGTGAGCCCGGCGGCGCAGTGGAAACCGTCGTCCTCCCGGGCGGCGGCGGCCTCGCCCCCGGCCGGCGCCGTCGGCGCTGCGGGCGGCTCGGGCGCGGGTCCATCGCCGCCCGCCGGGGCCTCC
This sequence comes from Myxococcota bacterium, assembly GCA_023150895.1. GTDB lineage: Bacteria > Myxococcota_A > Bradymonadia > UBA7976 > UBA1532 > CAINDO01. The sequence continues at coordinate 49,401 of JAKLJY010000009.1, forward strand.
GAACACTCGAGGCCGGGATCGTCGAGCGCTTCGGAACGACAGCGACCGCGACCGCCGACGTCCGCCGTGCATCCCCACCCTGCGGGGCAACAATGCGTGGCATCACATCCGGTGGTGCAGTACCCCGGCTCGACGAGCACGCCGTCGAGCACGAGGGTGTCGACACAGGCGAGTCCCGTGCCACAGGCGGACAGCCCGGGGGCGAAGCGGCACGCGGCACCGAAGAGCGGCCCGGCCCCGTCGATTCCCGCCGGAGGGGCGTCGGCGCCGGGCGCGCGGCCGGCCGGCGGGTTCGCGAGCCGACAGGCCCGGCCATCGGGCTCGATGTCGACACACGTCGCCGCGCTGCCGCAGTCGTCGTCCCCGCAGGCGCGCGCGCAGCGCCCCTGCGGATCGCAGGGCGCCCCGAGGGCCGGCAGCCCGACACTCTCGCGGACACAGGCCTCGCGCCCGTCCGCGAGGGCGTCGCAGACGAAACCGGCCGGACAGGCCCCGAGCTCGCAGGCGGCCGCGCAATAGACCTCGCGACCATCGGAGAGACACACGAGCCCCGCCGTACACGCCCGATCATGCCCGCAGGGCTCGCCGATGCCGGCCACCGGCGGGCGGGTGTCCTCGCCGCGTGCGCACGCCCCGCTCCCGTCGGCGAGGGGTGCACACCAGTAACCGGCCCCGCAATCGAGCGCGTCGAGACAGCGCCGCGAACAGTATGCGGCCGCACCGTCGCTGACGCAGAGCAACTGTGGCTCGCAGGTCATCGACGCACAGTCCTCGCCGAACGCCGCGCGCTCGGGTGTCGGCGGCGCCGGCGGCGGCAGGTCGTCGGGTTCCGGCGCGGGCGCACCCGTGGGATACAGTGCGCACGCCCCGGCGATATCGTCCGCCGACAGCGAGCGCGGGCCGATGTCACCGGATGATGCCGAGGGCCACATCGTCGCGTCGGGCACGCCGCTGTGATTCAGCCCCAGGGCGTGCCCGACCTCGTGCGTGGCCACCGCGGCGATGTCCGTCGCATCGCTCCCGCCGGCCGGTGGTCCGGCGAAGTGAGCCCAGCGGTGATGCACGCCGTTGAACTTGATGTCCGCGTCGATGAGATCGTCGGCAAACCCGCCCCACATGGTCATGGTGATGGCCAGTGCGTCGCCGCTGTCATCCCACCAGTCTTCTCGAAACGTCACGACGTTCTCGCCGTCGTCGGCACCCCAGCCGGTGTTGGCCGTCCGACCGGCGAACGTCCAGCGCATCGACGAGCAGGGCAGCGCGTTCCAGGCCTCGTACCCCATCTGCACAGCGGCAAGGGCGTCGGCGTCCGACACGTCCCCCGAGAGGGTGTGATTCACGACGTAGGGCACGGGCATCTCCGCCGCGTTCCACTGCGTGCCCATGAGATCGTACGCGCACGCCGGGCCGGCGGTGCCCGCCACCCCGCACGCCACGGCGACCGCCGTCGAGACGCGCCCGCGCTTCATGGCACCCACCCGGCGGGGGTCGCCACCCGGGCACCGGCCGCACGCCGAATGCGCGCGATCAGCGCACCGGCGCCGAGTCTGTCTTCCGCCGGCGGGTCGACGACGCGCAGCGGGCCGACGGCGCGCTCTCCCGGCCCGAATGCCACCCGCTCGGCATCGACCGTCCGTCGGGCGTATGCGTGCCCATCCGTCCCCGTCTCGAGGGTGAACTTGCCGAGGGCGAGGCCGGCGACCACCAGGCGATCGTCCGCAGTGCGCTCGAGGAAGACGATGACACGCTCGCCGGGCTCGAAGACGGCCGCGCCCGGCACCCGGTGGTGGTGCATCACACCGCCCATGCGGACCGAGCCGCCGGGGGTCGTCAGGACGACGGTCTGCGGGGTCGGCGAACCGACCAGGGTCCGTTCGACTCGAAGATGGGACTCGGTCTCCACGCGCAGGCGGGTCCCCTCGCCCACGGCGCGGACGCGCACGTCGACGACGGTGGCGACGACGACGCGCTCGGACACGGCGACGAGGCCCTCGATGCCCCGATCGACGACGGTGGTGGCCATCGCGGGTTCAGGACGCACACCGAGGCCGGCGACACCGAGGGCGAGGCAAAGGAGTGTCGTCGCGCGGCGCCGCGGGGCAGTGGGTCCATGCATGGCTCAGTCCATGAACGCTTCGGTCCAGTAGTTCGACCCGCCGCACGGATCGTGACCGACGCCGAAGCGGCTGAAGTTCCCCATGATGTTGGCGTAGTGGCCGGGACTGTTCATCCACATGTCGTGGACGCCCTCGGGGCTCCCGGTACCATAGGCGACGTTCTCGCCCCAGCCCCCGAAGCGGCCCCCGGCGCGGCGCAGACGGTCGCCCGCATCGCTGCCGTCCGAACCGGTGTGACTCATCCAGCCCATCTGACACTGATCGCGGCTGTGGGCCTGTGCAGCCTGCACCGCGGCGGGATCACACGTCAGCGGCGAGAGACCGTTGCGCACCCGCGCTTCGTTGACGAGTTCGGCGACCCGCGTTTCCGTCGCCGTGCCACAGCTTCCGGGGGGCAAAGGGGCCGGCGGCGGGCTCTCCGGCTCATCGGGGGGCGTGTCGCCACCGCCGGGTCCCGCGCCGTTGCCGCCACAGTCGTAACCGGTCCGATTGTCCACCCACCCGCAGCCCTGCCCGCTCCAGGCGCAGTCCCAGACGACGAGAAACCCGTTGTCGCAGTACCGCAGAACGGTGCCCTCGCACTCGCCGATGAAGTCGATGCCACCACACGGGCCGTCGTTCTGCGGGGGCGGCGCCTCGGGACCCGGATCGACCGGCGGCGGCGACTCCGGCGAGGCCCCCGCATCGGGCAACACGAGGGGCGGGGCGCCGGCGTCGGGTGTTTCTACGGCCTCGGGTGCAGGGGGATCGACCCGCTGCGGCGGGAGATCGTCGACGGGCGCGCCGGGACCGGGAGACGGCGCGGCGCCTGCCCCGCCCGTTCCTCCGGGCGCACCGGGGGAGAAACCACCGACGGGCAGCGCATTCGGATCGATGAAACCGGGTGGTGTGTCGCCCGCGTCGGCCCCCTCGTCGACGAGGGCGGCCTGCGTGCAACTCGCCGCGAGCCCGGCGAGCCCGACGAAGGCGAGCCCTCGGAGCAGCCCGCGGCGGGCGCGGCGGGCGCGGCGGGCGCGGCGGGAAGACTCGAGGGTCGAGACACCGATGTCACGGACGGACGGCATGGGCCCGAGTGGTGCACACGCCGTGCCACCGGCCATTCACCGGCGGTCCCCGCCGCAACACCCGGCCGCGGCACCGGGTCGCGCGGGGAAGCGTGACCTGCGCGCCCCACCCCTGCGACCGCGGCGGCTCAGCCGCGCACGGGCGCTCCCACCGTCACCGCCGCCGCCGCCCCGGGGGGTGCCCCCAGGCCGATGCCCGCCGCCCGCAGCGTATCGTTGACCGCGCGCGACAACGCACTGCGCGCCCCGAGGACGTCGCTCTCCCCGATCCAGACACGCAACTGCGCCCGCATCGTCAGCTCGCCGAGGGCCTCGATCTGCACGAACGGCGCCGGCTCGACCAGGACGACCTCGCAGCGGCGGGCCGCGTCGAGGAGGGCCGCCTGCAGCGCATCGATGGGCGTATCGAGGGGGACGTGCACGGCGACGTCGAGGCGGCGCACCGTGTACCGGCTGAAGTTGTGAATCACCGCCTTCAGCAGCGTTTCGTTGGGGATGCGCACGAAGACGTTCTGGACCGTTCGAAGTTTGGTGCTGAGCGGATCGACGCTCAGCACCACGCCCTCGTGCTCCCCGACCTTGACGTAGTCTCCGACCTTGAACGGCTCGTCGGCGGCCAGAAAGAGCCCGCCGATCAGGTTGGACAGCGACGTCTGGCTGGCGAAGCCGACCGCCACCGAGACGAGACCGCCCGTCACGAGCAAGGGTCCCGGCTCGTACCCGATGGCTTCGAGGGCGACGAAGGCGCCCGTGAGCAGCACGCCCCAGTAGAGCACGGCCCGCGCGATGTTCATGCGCGGATTGGTGGACTTGCGCGAGATCGCCGCGCGCAGCAGCCGTGCGGCCAGATAGGCCCCCGCCAGGATGATCAGCGCCGTCAGGACCTTGGCGAGCAGGCCCTTGCCGACGTAGGCCTGAATGAACTTGAGCAGCATCAGTCGGACCCCATCGCGCGCTGTGTCAACGCCCGCACGAAGCTGCGCAGGCTGAAAGAGCCCGTATCCGACGAGGGGCCGAAGCGCAGCGAGACATCCGGGCGCGGGACCTCGGCGAGAATGCGCACCTCGACCGCGTCGTCGTCGGCGAGGTCGACCTCGACGGCCGAGGCGAAGAGTTGCCGCCCGCCGGCCCACAGAGACAGACCGCCCCGCGGGAGCATGACCCGGTCGAGGCTGCGCACCCCCTCCTCGGGGAGGGCGACGCGCAGGGGCAGCACGGCGAGGCCCTCACCGACCGACCCCGCCGCGTCGTGCAGCGTCACGTCGACACATCGGGCCATCTGCGGCGCGTCCACCTGTCCGACCGCCAGCCGCCGTCGCAGCGCCGGGACGGTCTGTTCGAGCACGGGAACCGCGACCGCGCGGTCACCGACGGGCATGTGTTCGACGCGCAGGTTGACCGGCAGGCCGGCGTAGACCACGGCGCGACCGGCCCCGGGGGCGAGGTCGAGGCGCGCGTCGAAACGCAGCACCAGCGGCTCGTCGGGCACCGTCGGCACCAGGCGCAGATACCCGCCGGGCAGGCGCAACAGTCTCGGGGCCTGCGGCGGCGGCGTTCGCCAGAGGTGCGTCTCCGGTGCCCCCGCACGGGCGAGCGCGAGCCCCATCGGCAGTTCGAGGCGCTCGCCCGCCGTCGAGAGCGGCCAGGTCTCGTCCCAGTCGATCACAGGCGCCGCCACCCGCCCGCCGCGTAGGCGCCGACGCCGGGCGGAGCGTTCGAGATGACGTAGACGGCCCGACGGTTGCGCGCCTCGTCCACGTTGTCTCCGGTCTCGACGGCCAGGCCGTGCTCGCCCGCGCCGTGGTAATACACCGGGACCTTCAGACCGTTCTTGCGGAAATACTCGGCGATGACCCGCGCCCGCTTCTCGCTGAGGCTCTGATTGTCGCCGTTGCTGCCGACGGTGTCCGTGTGACCGGCCACGAAGAGGGCGGCGTCCGTGGCCGCCTCGTGCCCGAGTTCCTCGCGGAAACGCGTCAGCTCGTCGTTCACCGCGGCGATGGCCCGCTGGAGCTTGGGGAACTCGCTCTCGCGAATGTCCCAGCGGCCGGACTCGAAGATGACGTCGTCGTGGGGCACCTCGGCGTACCAGCTCACCGCGCGCAACTGCGACCAGAGCCCGAAAGTGTCCGTCAGGCGAAGATCGACGCGGCGGATGTCCGGTCCGGTCGCCGGCCAAGAGACCGTCGTCGGCGCGCCGGCGCCCGTCCCGGCGAGGTCGACCTGCGTGTTGACGACCTCTTGCCCGCTCTTGTCGAAGACGACGACGTCGGCGCTCTTCAGGGGCCGGTTCGCGACGAGCACCACCCGGCCGGTGGGCAGGTTGGTGTCCCCGGTGAGTTTGATGACGAGGTCGTCGAGGGCCGCGACCTCGAAGTCGAACTCCATCGACGTCGGGCCCTCGGCCGTGCGGGCGGTGATGCGGGCGTGCCAGGCCGCCTTGCCCGGCGGTGTCTTGAAGTTCACCCGGTGCTCCGCGCCGCCGCCCAGGTTGCCGCGCTTGAGCACCTGCCGGGTCTTGCCGGCCGTCAGCTCGATGGTCACGTCGCGGACGTCCTTCTCGGGGAACAGGATGAGCAGGCCGGGCTCGCCCTTGGGGACGACGTCCTGGACGCGGTAGCGCCAGACCGAGTCCTGTGCGTGGAGGGGGGACGCGGCGAGCAGGGTCAGAAGCAGGGTGAGCAAGAGGCTCGGGGCGGCGGGGGAAAAACAGGTGCGGGACATGGTCGCAGACCTCGGTCGGTGGGTCGGTCAGGGGCTTTCCGGGTTATCGTCCGGCTGGCTCTCGAACTGGAAGGGGAAGCGGACGACGATCTCGCCGTCGCCGCCGGTCGACGCCGGCGGGTCGAACTCGACGTCTCCCAACGCCTTGAGGACGCACATGCCGAGGAAGGGATTCAGCATGCCCTCGTCGGTGCCGCCCTCGTCGATGTCGGCCTCGCGGATGCGCCCGCGGCCGCCCGCCTGGGCGATGACGAACTCGACGAGCAGCTTGCCGGACAGGCCCGGCTTCTGGGCGAGGGCCTCTTCGTAGCACTTCTTGACTGCCGGGGTGGCCGCGGCGACGCCGGCGCGCACGGACTCGGACGAGAGGAGGCCGGCCTTCTGCGGCACCGTGCTCGGGGCGGCCCGGGCGATCGCCGGGTTCTGGCGGGCCGAGTCGATGATCGAGCCGGGCGAGAGACCGCTGCCGGGGGCCATCGACCCCGAGGTCACCGGCGGGGCGACCGTCGATGATGCCGGGCCCGAAACCGGCGGCGGGTCGTTCGTCGTGCCCGCGCCCGCGGCCGTGCCTGGCGACGCCGCGCCCGTCGACCGCGAGACGATGAGCTCCGGGGGTCCGGCCAGGGGGCCGCTCCGGGACGCGCCCCCTCCGGGCCCGCCACCGACCCACAGCCAGACGAGGGCCATGAGGGCCGCGCCGATGACGATGCCGAGAAACAGGGTGCGCATGTCGTCTCCGCCGCCGGGGCCGCTTGACCCTCCGCGGTCTGCGGGGGTATTGGGGCCCCATGCGAGCAAGCGCGATCTACCGTTCCGATCTGCTCCGAGACAAGGTCGTCGTGATCACCGGCGGCGGCTCCGGCATCGGGCAGGCCATCGCCCTCGAGTGCGCGCGCTTGGGCGCCCGCGTCGCCATCGGCGGCCGGTCCCCCGAAAAGCTCGCGGCCACCCGTGCCCTCGTCGAGGCCGACGGTGGCGCCGTGTTCACCCATGCGGTGGACATCCGCGACACCGAGAGCATCGACGCGTTTGCTGCCGCGGTGACCGCCGGGGTCGGCCCCGTCGACGTGCTCGTCAACAACGCCGGCGGTCAGTTCATGTCGCACGCCATCGACATCCGGCCGAAGGGCTGGAAGGCCGTCGTCGACACCAACCTGAACGGCACGTGGTTCGTCACGCAGGCCTTCGGGCGGCAGATGATCGCGCGCCGCAGCGGGCGCGTGATCAACATCGTCGCGAACATGTGGCGCGGGTTTCCGGGGATGGCGCACACCGGCGCCGCGCGGGCGGCCGTGGTCAACCTGACGCAGACCCTCGCGCTGGAGTGGGCGAAACACGGCATCCTGGTCAACGCCGTCGCCCCCGGCATCATCGAGTCGAGCGGCCTGGACAACTACGGCCCCGAGATGAAGGCCATGGTGCAAGCCGAGATGCCGAAACACGTGCCTCTCAAGCGCCTCGGCACGGTCGACGACGTCGCCTTCGCGGTCGTCTACCTGGCGAGCCCCGCCGGCGACTTCGTGACCGGCGAGACGGTCTGCGTGGACGGCGGACAGAAGCTCTGGGGCATGGCATTCCCCCCCTGATGGCGCGCCGGACGGCACGCAAAGACGAGGACACGAACATGGCCAACGAAAAAGTCGGTGTGGTGCTCTCCGGGTGCGGTCACTACGACGGTGCCGAGATTCGGGAGGCCGTCTTCACCCTGCTTGCGCTCGACGAGCGACATGCCCACGCGCTGTGCATGGCCCCCAACGTGCCGCAGATGCACGTCGTCGATCACATCACCGGCGAGACCGCCGGCACGCGCAACGTGCTGAGCGAGTCGGCCCGCATCGCGCGCGGTGACATCCGGGACCTCGCCGCCGTCACCGCCGACGAGCTCGACGCCCTGATCTTCCCCGGAGGTTACGGCGTCGCCAAGAACCTCTGCGACTTCGCCGTCCGCGGCGCCGAGTGCGAGGTGAACCCCGAGGTCGCGCGCCTCGTGCGCGAGATGTACGCCGCCCGCAAGCCCCTCGGCTTCATCTGCATCGCGCCCGCCATGGCCGCGGTGATCTTCCGCGAAGCGGGCATCGACGGCGTGCAGCTGACCATCGGCGACGAAGACACCGGCACCGCCCGCGCCATCGAGGGTCAGGGCGCCGTCCACGTCGCCTGCCCCGTCGGCGAGGCCCGCGTCGACGCCGCCCACCGGGTCGTGAGCACGCCGGCATACATGTACAGCGCGCCGCGCATCAGCGAGGTCCGCCGCGGCATCGCCGAGCTCGTCGACCGGGTGATCGGGATGGTCGGGCGGTAAGGCCCGAGCGCGGGGGCCGAGGGCGGCGGGCGCCCTGCGGGATTCCCCTTGCTCGACTTCAGGGCATTCCCGTAGAACGGCCCCCTTCCATCCGCCAATGAGCCAGCGGACCCCTCGATGTTATCACGGCCCGCGCGCGCCCGCATCGGAACTTTGTTGGGAATGTTCGTTTTCGCCTGTGGCGAGGGGACGGACGACGGCGCAAGTGGCGGCCCGCCGGGCTCGGCGGACGTTGGAGCAGGGGAAACCGGAGGGACGGGGGGAACGGGCGCGCCGGGCGGCACGGAGGCACCCGGCGGCACGCCGTCGACCCCGGACGCGGGCCTGCCCGAGGGGCCGATCTACGACCTCACCCATGCGGACCACCACGGGCAGCCGGCATACCGGGGGCACGTCGATCAGTTCGACGTCGTCTCCGCGTCGCTGAACCAGCCGACGGGGCTCGCCGAGCTGTACGTCGGCCACCCGGTCCGGTTCACGGCCGAGGTCCACGTCACGGCGGAGCCCCTCGAGGCGCCGCTGTATTACGGCCTGCGCGTCGGCGAAGCGTTCTGTGTCATCGGCGACGTGGGCGTCGACCACCTCGCCGAGTACTTCGACGCCGCCGCCCGCGCCAACGCCGCGCTGGCCGCGCAGGCGCCGGTGATCGACACGGGCTCGCTGGCCGACTGCGCCGCGACCCGCACCTGTGCCGACGAAGGCGAGGCGTGCGTGGGTGTGCTGACCACCGGGCTGCCCGAGGGTTACGACCCGGAGGCCGCGCTCGACGCCAACGCCGCCATGCCCTCCGCCCCCCCGCCGGATGCGGTGGACGACCTGCCACCGCCCGCCGAGCACGTCGCCTGGCAGTGCATGCGACCGACCTACGCGGCCACGTTGGCCGACGACGCGGCGGGCGCGCCGACTGTCGCACTGACGCTGACCCCGGCCGACCTCGTCGGCAGCGTGCCGCGCGAATACAGCCTGAGCATCGAGGACGTGCTGCCCGAGCGCTGCGCCCCGATGGCCGGCGACACGACGGCGGAGCTCTGGGTGAGCTTCGATCCGGACTTCACGACGCTCTACCCCGGGCGGCCCGGCGGTCAGGACGAGGCGCACGAGGACCTGGCTGCGACGCACGACGCCATGGCAGACGTGGATGCGACGGCCTTGCGCCATGCCCGCATCTACGCGCAGCGCTTCGCCGGCGCCGAGGGCCGCGTCGTCGGCCCGATTCACCCGGATCCGGGCGTCGACTTCGAGCTGCGGCATCTGATGACCGGCTCCTCGGTGGTTCTGTTGCACGAGGACGTGCAGCAGCCCTGGGATTTCGAGGTGACGGCGCTGTTCAGCGTGGACGGCGCCCTCGACCCGGCGCACGCCGAACAGCTCGCGAGCGCCCGCGAACAGTTCCATTTCTCACTGCAGCCGGCGGGCGAGCCCCGCGAGGGCTGTCTTCTGCCCGAGCCCCTGCCCGCCTTCGAGCCGCGCCCTTTGGCCATCGACGACGCCGCAGGGCATGACACCGACACCGCCGACGCGGAGATCCACGCCGAACGCACGGTGAAGGAGCACGGGTTCGCCCTGCACGTGGCGGGCGAGCTGCGCACGGCGGTCGTGTCGGGCGACTGGGCGTGTTTCGATCGCTTCGAGGTGCGTGGCTGCTTCGAGACGGCGCTCGATCAGGCGGACGCGCCGGGCCTGGGCACCGAGAATGACTGCGCCGCGCTGCAGGTCCGCCTCGAGCGCGTGCTGCCCGAGCCCGAAGGGGCCGAGCCGTCCCCGAACGAGCCGCCCCCGAACGAGCCGCAAGGTCTGCCGGAGGCCGAGCAGCGTTTCCGCGAGAAGGCCGCCGGCGCGGGGGGCTGTGATCAGAGCCTGCTCGAGGAATACACCGCCCGGATGCGCCGCTACTACGAGCTCGAGCGCTCCGTGAAGATCACGAACTGGTATGTCATGGACTACGGCCGCTTCCTCGAGCGCATCGGCGTGGGCGACAACTGGGACTACGCCCCGTATCACTTGCCCGCGGGGTGGTTCTCGGGTCACATCGCCCGCAGCCCGTGGGTGGGCGGCGACGTCAAGGCTTGTCTCGACAGCTTCGAGGCTCGGGGCGTCGTGGCCGGCGATCACCCGTACTGCTACTGGGTGTATTCCATCAACCGCGACTACGAGGCCTACCGGCGACTGCGGCGATACTTCCTGACGGACGACGGCCGGGGCGGCGACTACGTCGCATTCAAGGCCGATCCCTTCGCCAAGACGAACTCCTGGTACAACTGGAAGTGTTCGGGCATTCACTCGGGCTGGTTCGCGCAGTACTGGGGCGACCCGGTCAACACACTCCGCACCTGGGCCGATCGCTGGAAACATCCCGATCCCGTTCACGCGCAGTACGATGTCACGCTGCGACGCAATGTGACCGCCGTGGTGAGCGGGCGCTCCGAGATCGGCTGCGCGACGAACGGGCTCTACATGCTTCAGCGGTACCGCGTGACGGACGACGGACACGTCGAATACATCCCCGACGACGACGCCTTCTACACCGAGTATCTGCCCCGCGTGATCGAGAAGGGCGCTGCGAAGGCCCGCGCCGACGAAATCTGGAACCAGCTGGTGAACAGCTGCACCTCGTTCAGCGCCCCGGCGTGGAGCAGCGAGGCGATTCAGCAGACGCGCATCGTGCCGGCGCTCTACCCGAGCAAGTCCGTGAACTTCGGCACGGTGAACTTCGGCGCCGAGGGCGGCCTCGTCAACGACGTGCTGATCAACAAGACGACGGGCGACTTCGTGCTCACGGCCGGCCCCAAGGTGCGCATGTGGACGGACGGCGTGCTCGCCCCGGAGCTCGGCGGCGGCATCGCGTTCAGCCTCCATGACATCTTCGGCGCGTGGCTGCTCGGGCGGTTCTTCAGCGACGTCGTATCGAGTCACATCACGGCCGGCTTCCACGTGCTCACGCAGGACCTCTGGAAACTCAAGTACCGGCTGCCCGAACAGTTCCTCATTCCCATGCCGCCCCCCCTCGAGAAGGAGGTCGAGAAGTGCAAGTCGTACTTCTATGACGGCGTGCCCGTCGGCGTGGAGCTCTGCGCCGGCATCGGCGGCGCGGTGGGCATCAAGGGGGACGGCCCCAACGACGAGGCGACCCTGACGGTGGAGAAAGTGGGCACGACCGCCGGCGCGGACGGCCGCCCGGGCATCGTCGGTCGGGTCATTCCCTTCATCGCGATGAACACCAGCGGCAGCATCGGCGTCGACTTCCTGGCCGGCGTGACGGGCTTCAAGCTCAACCTCGACCCGACGATCGAGCTGCAGTTCCCCATCGAACCGAGCCTGCACTGGAGCCTGCGCTGGCTGGCGGACGTGAGCCGGCTCGCCTGGGAGCTCGTGCCGGGCATTCGCATCGGCTTCGACGTGGTCGGTTTCGGCGGCAATCTGGTCTTCCAGGTGAAGTTCCGCTGGGGCAGCGAGTACGGCTGGACGATCGTCGAGTGGGACCCGCTGGATCTGGCGAGTGAGACACTGCTCGAGCGGTTCCATGTGTTCAGCGGGGAGACGAGCCTTTGAGTCGCAGGGCGACCCGCATCGGGGTCGCGCTCGCGCTCGCCGGCGCCGGGGTGGCCGTTGCGGTCTCTGCCCGCTCCGGCTCGGATGAGGCGCCGCGCCCCGCCGGGCCCGCCGCGAACCCACAGGCCGCCACCCCCGGGCACCTGCCCGCCCTGAGCCCGGCGCGCCCCCGGGGGCTCGGCTGCGCGTTCGAGGTCGGCGGGCGGTTCGCGTGGCGGTTCGAGGTCGCCGTGCGCCTCGACCTCGAGCGCGGCGCGTTGGCCCCGGCAGGCACGCCGAAACAGGGCGTCGACGTGGTCGAGAGCGGGGCCGAGGGCACGCTCGAAGCCCTGGTGCTCGCCGTCACCCCGGCCGGCGAAGCGGTCGTCGCCCTGCGCGCGACGCGCTTCTCGGACACGCCGCCGGACGCCGCCTCGGCCGCCTCGGCCGCCGAGAATTGGCCCGCCGATCTCCGCAAGCCCGTGCTGCTGCGCGTGGACGACCGCTGCCGCACGCTGGCCGGCGCCCGCCACCGGGACACGTCCATCCTGGCCTGGGACCGCCTCGGGCGTCTGATGGACCGCTTTCAGTTCATGGCCCCGCCCGAGCCGGCCCCCCCTGCGGAGGATGGAACCGCGCGGCCGTACACCACCCGGCACACGGACACCCACGGCGCGAGCGTCGTGTCCAACCGGCACGTCGCGGGGCCCGGCCGCGGCGCCCTGGCCCGACGGCGGCTGCGCTACGAGGTCGCCGATCCGCGCGTGCAGGTGGCCATCGTACGCGCGCAGAGCACCCTCACGCTCGGCGACGCGGTGTGGTTCGAGGGCCTCGACGAGTCGCAGATCGTCCACACCCGCATGAGCGGCGCCCCGGCGTTTCAATCTGCGGAGCGGGCCCGGTTCGCCGCCGTCAGTCCCGATCCCAAAGCGTTTGCGGGTCAGGACCTCGATCTGTCGCACTACGTCTGGGGCCGGCCGGACGCCGCGGCGCTGTCCACGGCCCGCGACGCCCAGGGGCCCGCCGGCCTGCGCGGCGAGCCTCTGGAGACGGCCTGGGGGCACTACCTCGCCTCGGCGGAGAAGGACTGGTTCGGTGCGCAAAAGCGCCTGCGGGCGTGGCTGCGGGCCAACCCCGAGGGGGCCGCCGCCCTGGCCGCCGGCCTGCGGGCGGGGCGGTTCGCTCCGCGCGAGGCCGCCGCGCTCACGCTGGCGCTGGCCAAGTCCGGCTCGCCGGAGGCCCTCGCCGCGCTCGAGGGCCTGGCCGCGGATGCCTCGCTGCCCGAGAACCTGCGCACGCAGGCCGTCAGCGCCCTCGCGGACGCCCCGCATCCCACCCTGAACACGGTCGACACGTTGGTGACGATCGCCGACCGGGCGAACGGACCGACGTCGCTGCAGGACCTCGTCGGCAGCGCGGCGACGATGTCGCTCGGCAACCTCGTCGAGGGTCAGGTCGCCGGCGCGCCGGCCGACGCCGCCCGGGCCTACCTCGAGTCGCGGCTCCATGCCGCCGATGCCGACCGCGTGGCCGAGGCCCTGTGGGCGGTGGGCAACACCGGCGATCCGGCGTTTCTGGACACCGTGGCGACGAAGGCCGCGTCCGACGATCCGGATCTCCGCGCCGCGGCCATGCATGCCGCGCGCAAGATGAAACACGACCCCGAGGCCCGGGCCCTGGTGACCGAGCGCCTGCGGGTCGAGACCCACCCCGAGGTGGCCGCCGAGGCCGCCGCAGCGCAGCGCGAACAGCTCGGCGCCTCGGGCCGACTCTCCGCCCACGAACTGAACCTGTATCGTTCTAAACTCGTCGGCGCGCCCGAGCCCCTGCGGCGCGAGATCGTGCTCACGCTCGGCGCCGTGGCGACCCAGCAGCCCGAGGCGAGACAGATTCTCGCCGAGTGGTACCCCCTCGAAGAGAGCCTGCCCGTGCGGCAGCTCATCGGCCGCTTCGTGCCGGCGGCCATGCTGCCGTAGGTGCACACCCCACGGCGCCACCGGCCCGACGGATCACCCCACCGGGCCGGCGCAGCGCGTCAGTTCGGCGCGCAGAGGATGTTGTAGGCCACGGGCAGCTCGCAGCCCCGGTAGTCGGGGTCGTAGTCGAGGCTGCCGCCGCTCAACCCGAAGAACAGGTTGCAGCGGATACCCTCGTTGGGGAGCTGCTGGCAGCTGCCCTCTTCCCAAGAGAGCGCACGCGCGAAGCCGGCCACCTGGCAGGCGGCGTTGGCGCAGCCCTCGGCGTTCTGGCAGTCGTTCCAGGCGTCGCACGACCCGTGGTGACCGAACGCGTCCTGCGGGAAGACGGGCACCGCCCCGCCGCAGTAACCGTCGATGCACTCCACGCCGCGCTCGCAGACGGTGCCGCACACGCCGCAGTTGTTCGCATCCGTCTGGCCGTCGAGGCAGACGCCGTCGCACTGGATGAAGTCGACCTCCTCGCAGAAGTCGCCCGCCGCGGCGCAACCGTCGTCCGCCGGGAAGTCGACCGCGCCGTCGCCGTCGTCGTCCTGACCGTTCGAGCACCAGACCACCGAAAGGTCGTCCGGATCGCGCTCGTCCGTGTCGAGTGCCGACTCGCAGCCGACGTCCTCCGCGTCGATGAGGCCGTCGCCGTCGTCGTCGCGGCGATTCTCGCAGACCTGCAGCAGGCTGCGAACGACGAGCAGCAGCGTGAGCTCGAGGTTCGGATCGCCGGGCTGCCAGTTGGGGCTGTAGTCGCTGATGATGATGTAGTCGCCCGGCTCGAGGCGGTCGACACGCGTCGCGCGGCCGTCCCACTGATCGCCGGCGCAGGCGATCTCGGAGCCGGCGTCGTCACAGGCGGAGCGAATCGACGTGGTCCCAAAGACGAAGTCGCCGAAGATCGGCCCGGACCGGACCGAGACCTCGACGAACGAGGGGTCGTCGAGGTGCAACAAATAGACGGCCTCGCCGATGGGACCGTCGCCACAGGACGCCTGCGCGAAGCCCTGCGCGCCGTACTCGACGGCGTAGGACCCCGTGACGGCCGGCAGCTCGACGACCTCGACGTCCGCGCGGCAGAGGAGCTGCTCGTAGGCGTCGCCCGCGGTGGTGCAGTCCCCGTCGTCCGGCCAGTCGGTCACGCCGTCTTCGTCATTGTCGATGCCGTCGAAGCAGGCCGGGGCGACCTCGGGGTCGTCCGCCTCGAGGTCATCGAAGGGCGTGCGGCAGCCCGGATCCGCGTTGTCGGTGCGCTCGTCGCCGTCGTTGTCGATGAGGTCGTTGCACTGACGGATGTTCGACGCGACGTCGATGCTGACGGTGAGGTCGGACCGCGCGCCGCGGCGCTCGACGAAGACGTAGTAGACGCCGCGCTCGAGGTTGCGGGCCTCGAGGATGCCCCGGGCATCGCCGCGGCAGGCCCGTTCGCTCCGCGGGTCGTCGCACATGTCGCGGAGGTAGATGACCGCGCGAGCGGGCTCACCGTCGCGCGTCACCGTCACCGTGAGGTCCGACGGATCGTCGAGCGTAACGGCAAAGACCTGCGCCCGGCCGAAACCGTCGCCGCAGGTGCCCGCCGTCCCGTCGGCGCCATCGACCGGCGACACGACGAACGCGCCGCCCGCCTGCCCGACCTCGGTCACCGGGACCCCGAGGCCGCAACGGGGGGCCTCGCTCCCGTCGCCCGCCGTCAGGCAGTCGGGATCGGCCGGGTAGTCGACCACGCCGTCCTCGTCGTCGTCGACTTCGTTGCCGCAGACCGGCGGACCAGCGACGCCGGGGTCGGCCTCGTCGGAGTCGTAGGGCGAGGCGCAACCGGGATCCTGCGCGTCGACCAGCCCGTCGCGGTCGTCGTCCTGACCGTTGTCGCAGACGGGGGGCTCGATTCGCCGCGGGACCGTGTAGACCAGGCGCTCATAGCGCTCGTCGAAGGCCGTGGTGTTGCCGCAGCGGTAGCCGCCCTGCGTCGAGCCGCCGCCCGAGTGCCAGCACATGCGGCCTTCGCCGGTGCCGTCGTCATTTCCGTTCTCGCCCAAGGCGTTGGTGTCGCAGGAGTTGCGGGCCGGGACGGCGCCACCGGGGACGAAACCGATGCTGGTGTTCTCGGAGAAGTACCAGCCGATGCCGTTGTGCTCGTTGGTGTCGTTGTTGTTGTCGCCGGTGTCGCGGAAGACCTCGGCGGTGTCGCCCATCGCGGCGAGCTGGAAGACGTCGGCACCGACGGGGCGGCACGCGACCAGCACCTGCTCGCCGTCACACGCGCCGAGGAGGTCGGCGAGGGGCGAGCTTTCGCCGTAGGTCTCCGCCCAGCAGAGCTCCCAGCCGACGAGCTCATTGACCGAGAGGTCGGTGCGGTACCCCTCGAAGACGACGCGGCCGCCGCAGTACCCGTCGAGGCACTCGACGCCCTCGTCGCAGACGACCCCGCAACGGCCGCAGTGCTGCTCGTTGCCGACGACATCCTGGCAGACCCCGTCACAGAAGTCGAAGCCGACCTCTTCGCAGACGTCGCCCGCGCCCGTGCAGCCGTCGTCGCCGGGGTAGTCGATCGCGCCATCGCCGTCATCGTCGACGCCGTTGTTGCAGAACGGCCCGAGGACGGGATCGGCCTCGTCGTCGTCCCGCGCGTCGCGGCAGCCGGGATCGGTGAGATCCGTGAGGCCATCGCGATCGTTGTCGATTTCGTCGCTGCACTCGGGATGCGACGGGCGCACGCGGAACTCGATCTCGACATCCGCCGAGCCGCCGAGGGGCACGGGCCCGCCGTCGATCCCACCGCCCTGGCTGGCCTCGGCGAAGACGAAGTAGACGCCGGCCTCGAGGCCACGCATCGACATCGTGCCGCTCCACATGTCGCCACAGGCGATCTCGGTGGCACCGTCCGCGCACTCGCGACGCGCGTAGAGTGCCACCGGCTGGCGGAACTGCTGGAGAGAACGGTTGATGACCGTGACGTCGGCCGGTCGGTCGAGCGTCAGCACGAAGAGGTGCTCGGGCATGATCTCGAACGTGCAGGACCCGCGGGCGAGATCCGGCCCGACGAAGGGCAGGCTCACCGGGAAGATGCCGCCGTCGATCGTGACGTCGGTCATCGGCAGGTCGAGCTCGCAGAGCGGACCCTCCCGGGTGACGCCGGCGGCGCTGCAGTCCGGATCGGCCGGGTAGTCGGTCAGGCCGTCGGAGTCGTTGTCGAGTCCGTCGGCGCAGGCCGGGACCTCTACGGGATCCTGCTCGGCGTCGTCGTCGCCCGACTCGCAGCCGGGATCGGCGAGGTCGACGAGGCCATCGCCGTCGTTGTCCTCGGTGTCGCGGCACCCCGAGGCGCCGTTCTCCTCGACCGTCAAGCGGAACGGGCCGCCGCCGTCGCGTGCGCCCGTGTCCACGATGACGTAGTACACGCCGGGCGTGGGCGCCTCGAGCACGGCGCGCGTGCCGGGGTTGCCCGGGGCCCCGCGGTTGCAGGCGAGGTCCTCGGGGCGTTCGCACTCGGCCCGCACGTACAGCACGGTGGGGGCCTGCGTCTCGGGGTGATCGGTGCGGAAGATGAGGCGGTCGAGCGGGCGGTCGACGCGGTACCGGAAGACGACCTCGCCCCCCGCCGCCCCGCCGCAGCTCGCGGCGAGCGCGCTCTCGCCCGCAGCCGCGGTGTCGCCGTCGTAGCCGCCGTTGTCGGCGAGCCAGGCGTTGAGGTCGATGACCTCGCGGCCCGCGCAGTTCGAAACCGGCGGCGCGGCGTCGGGATCGGGCGGAGGACCGCCGTCGGGGGGGGTCACCGTGGCGTCGTCGCTCTGGACCTGCGCGTCGTCGGTCGACACCGTCGCGTCCGGGGTCGTGCCCCCGGGAGGGGGCTGACCGCCGACGCCGGTGTCGGCGGGCGTTGCGGTGCCGCCCTCGCCGCTGTCGGTCAGCATCACGCCGCCGGGGTTCTCGCCCCCTTCACCGGCGCTGCCGCCGCCCCCCGTCGTGCCGCCGCCGCCGCCCTCACCGCAGGCGAGCAGCCACAGGCTGCCGGCGCACAGGGCGAGCAGCGGCCCGCGCCGCCGTCCCCGATCTCCGTTCCGGGATGTCATTCCGAGGATCCTCCGTGGTCTCACGCGAGCCCGGACGTGGCACGGGCTCGACTCATGGGTCTGCAGACCCGTTTGAAATGCGACCGGTCGGTGCGACCGGCGGACTGGGACTTGTCTGGCTGTAAAGTGCAAAATCCGGTCTACCGCCGGGCCGGGTCAAGGCGAAACGGACACGCCCCATGAGTCACGCGGGACACCCGATGCCGCGCGGTGAGGTTTCGAACGGTAGACCGGGGTCCACTGTGAGAAGATGAGCCGACACGCCGCCGAGCCCGCGCTCCGCCGACGAACGACGAGGACACCCGCCATGACGCCTACTCCCGGGATATTCACTCGCGCGCGCCCCGCGCGGCCGCGTCGGTTCGCCCCCCCCGTGATTGCGCTCGCCGCCCTCGCCCTCGGCTGCGACGGCAACGGGCGCGCCCACCAGGACGCGGACGCCGCTCCCGCCGACTCGATGGACGTCGGGGCCGGGGGGTCGACGGGCGCCGACGCCGCGACCGGCGGCACGCAGAGGGCCGACGCCGCGTCGGACGCCGGCATCGCGGGCACGCCGGACGTGCCCGTCTTTCCGACGGCCCCTCCGCCGGACTTCGGGCTGCCGGACTCCGCCCACCTCTGCGTCCCCGCGGACGGTGGCGCCCCTCCGCCGCCGCCGCCGACCCTCGAGAACGCCGCCCCCGTGCCGCCCATCGAGATCGGCGGACCCGCGGGCGTCGATCAGGTCATTCTCACCAACCTCGATGGCGACGCCGCCGCGACCCCGGAGCTGGTGCTCATCCGCGGCGGACGCGTCCTCGCCGCCCGCCCGGACGGACGCTTGTTGTGGCAGACCGAGGGCTTCTCGGCGCGCTACCTCGCCGACGTGGTCGATCTCAATGGAGACGGTCGCAGTGAGGTCGTCGCCCGCAGCGCCCGCGATGTTCGGGTCTTCGACGCCATCTCCGGGGTCCTGCGCTGGTCGCTCCCGGCCAGACCCTTCGGCGACGACGTGCCGCCGATGATCGGGGTGCAGCGCCTCATCATCGGCGACGTGAACGCCGACGCGCGTCCGGACCTGCAGATCGGAGACGGCGGCTGCGGAAGCAGCGACGGCACGGGGAACAGCGCACTCTTCGGTTTCGCGCGGGTCCGACCCGATCCGGCGACGGGCCTTTGGCAGGACGTCACGCCGCTGCCGGCCATCGCCTCTCCGGGCCGCTGTGCGCGCTGGCAGACGCAGATCGACTTCGACGGTGACGGGGCCCGCGAGGTCGTCGTGCCGACACGCACGGGCGTGCACGTCGTCGACCCCCGCGACGGGGCCGTCCGGCTCTGCCTCGACGGGGCCGCCGAGTTCAACACGCAGGCCCTCCACCGGGTCGTCCAGGTCGACGCCACCGGGCCCGCCGCCGCACCCGACGCGGCCCGGCCCGAGCTGCTGGTCTTCTCGCAAGCCCGCACTTTCCTCCTCGAACCTTCCGGCGCCCCGGCCGGCGGAACCTGTCCGCCGACCGCCGGCGGGCTCGCCGTGCGGTGGAGTCACCCGGTCGTGGCCGCCCGCGGCGAGCGCGTGGCCTGGCTCCCCGCGCCGACCCCCGAGCAGGCCGCCCGCGTGGCCGTCAGCGCGTGGCAGGAGGCCGCCGGTCACTGGGAAACGACGGTGCTCGACGCCGCCACGGGGGCGGTCCTGGCCGTCGTCCCCGACCGCCTCGTGTGGGGCCCGGCGGACCTGGACGGGCGTGCGGAAACCATCGACGTCCTCGCGTTCGCCGGCGCGGCCCGGACGCCCGCCGCACTCGGGGACCTGCGCGGCCTGAGCTGGGACGAGGACGCCGGGGTCTTCACCGAACGCTGGGCCAAGGCCGACGCGGCCCCGCTCCCGCGGCGCCACCCCGCGACCGAGGTCGATCGGGCCACGGACTTCCGGGAGGCCCCCGCCTTCGCAGGTCGGGTGCTGGTGATCCGCTACGACGCCCAGACTCAGTCCGCCGACCGCCTCGAGGCGGTGGCCGTGGACGGGACGGTCGCCACCTACGACGCCCGGCTCGATGCGAGCGGGACCGACGTCCTGTGTACCGACGCCTGTCGGGCGGCCATCGCGCTGTCGGACGGTCGCGTGGCGTTCTTCGACGAGCGGCTGGCCTTGCTCGAGACCGACGACGCCGGCCGGCCCGCGCTCGCGGCCCCTTCGGGCACGGCGTCCCTCCTGGTCTCGGGCGGGGGCGAAGCCTTTGCGCTGATCGCCGTCTCGACGACGGGCACGCTCGGTCGCCTCGAGCCCGCCCCCGGCCCGGCCCGCTGGATCTGGTCGACGCCGCTCGGCACCGGCGACGGTGGCGGTCGACCGCTGCCCCTCGCCGTGCCCGGGACGGCGGGCCTGGTCGCGCGGCGGGACTACCGCGCCGGCCCGACGTTCACGTGGGCCTTCTTCGACGTGGAGACGGGCGACCGCGTGGGTGCCCATGCCCTCCCCGCGGCGGATTTCGTCCCCCTCGGGGAGGCGGTGGTGCTCGACGTCGACGGAGATGCCCGTGACGATCTCGTGCGCTTCGAGCGGGCCCTGGCGCCGGACGAGCCCGACGCGCGCTGCCCGGCCCGCGAAGTGACGCGAAGGGTCGTCACCGCGGTCGGCGGCGCGACGCGAGAGACCCTCTGGCAGACGAGCCTCCGACCGGGCGATCCCTGCCGGGGGGCAAGCAGCGAACGCCTCAGCGTCGCGCATCTGCGCGGCGTCCCCGCCCTCTTCGTCACCGAGTCGAACACCATCCGCCGTCTCGATCCGGCCGACGGTCGGGAGGTCGACCGCGTCGATCTGGACGACCTCCCGAGCGCCATGCGCAGCGGTGGCTGGATGATCGCGACCGGTCTCGACGCTCCCGCGCTCCTGCGGGTCGGCGGCAACGGCCCCATCGAAGCCCGGGACGCGGAGCTCGAGCTCGTCTGGCGAGCGGACGACGCCCTGGCCGTCGGCAACCGGAGCTGGCGCGACCGCCCCGCCACCGTCGTCGGCCGGCAGGTCTGGCTCTCGCCCGCACCCGGGGCGCCCGTCGTGCAGCTCGGCCTGGACGGCGACATGGCCGGGCAGGTCGAGGGCGAGCTTCGGCTCTTCGGCGGCGCCGAGGTGGGCCCGGACGCGCCCGCCGTGGCCGAACTGAGCCCGTTCGTCTCCGTCGGCGGCCTCTCGTCGGCGGTGGATGCCGGCCTCCTGGTCACCGGCGACGACGGCTGGCTCTACGGACTCGATCTCCGGGGGGCGGTCGTCTTCGCCCGGTTCTTCGGTGAGACGCCCGGACGTCCGGAGGTCGGCGATCTCGATGCCGACGGCGTGCAGGAGCTCGTCGCGCCGGTGGCCGACGGGACCATCGCCCTGTACGAACACGCCACGCTCGGGCGACCCCCCGAGGCCTGGGATCTGCCCTGTCCGCCCGATCCGCAGTGCGATCCGGCGGCGGACATCGACCGGACGACCAACCGCACCGAGCTGTGCGCCGAGTGGATTCCGAGCGCCGACGCCGAGGGCTACCTGGTGCGGGTCGTGGGCCCCAACGGCGCGGCCGTGAGCGCGTGGCAGAACGCGGGCGCGCTGCCCGTCACGCGCATCGACGACCTCGAGCTCGTCGCCGGTTCGCTCTATTGCGTCGAGGTCCGGGCCTGGCGGCAACCGGGCGCGCAACTCGAACTCTCGGATCCGGTCGTGACGGATTGCGTGCTCGTGCTCGACGAAACGCCGCCGACGGTCGCGCTCGAGGTCCCCGACGACCGCTGGGCGGCCGGCGACCCGCCACTCGACGTGCGCCTCGTCGCCCATGACGACGAAAGTCTCGCGGCCTGGCGCGTCGAGCTCTGGAACGGTCGCGGCGAGTCG
Organism: Myxococcota bacterium; assembly: GCA_023150895.1. Lineage (GTDB taxonomy): Bacteria > Myxococcota_A > Bradymonadia > UBA7976 > UBA1532 > CAINDO01. The sequence goes on from JAKLJY010000009.1 coordinate 71,017, forward strand.
ATGGGCGTCCTGTGGAGCGGCGCGGCCGCCGGCACGGACTGGACGGTCGACCGGACGTTCACCGGTCGGGACGGGACGAGCAAGACGGTGCCCACCGGGACGTACGAGCTGCGGGGGTACGCGCAGGATGTCGCCGGCGCCGAGGCCTTTGCCCGCGCGGCCATCGAAATCTGTGACCTGCCCTGCCCCTGATCGGCGCGGAACTTGCTAGAATCGCCGGCGTGCGGAACCTGTCCCCCCTGCTGGCCTCGCGACGACTCGGCGCCGCCGTGGGCTGGCTGCTGATCGGGGTGACGTGGGGGTGTGACCCGCAGGTCTCACCCGAGGCGAACGTTCCGGCCCCGGGAGACCCCGCGCCGCTCTCGACCGAGGTCGCGGCTGCGGCCATCCGCAACGGGCAGCGCCTGCCCCGGGTCGTGCCCCTGACCGACGGTCAGCAGCTCGCCGTCGGCTGGCTCCATGATCCGCTGGCGCCCGAGGCGGCCTTCTGCACCGGCACCCTGATCGAGCCGCGCGTCGTGGTGACCGCCCGCCATTGCACGGCGGGCGTCGACTCGACGGGCATCGGTTTCGGCGTGGGCATGATGCCGAGCGCCCCCGAGCACACCTGGGCCGTCGAGTCCATCGCCGAGCACCCCGACGAGGACGTCGCCCTCCTGGTGCTCGAGCGCGCCGCGACGACGGACGTGCCGGCGCTGCAGCCGCTTCCGATCAACCGCCGGCCTCTGACGGCGCAAGACACCGGTGGAGAGGTCGAGGCGGCCGGTTACGGCGATACGCTCGATCCCACGCGCACCGGGCGCTATTTCGCGGTGCTGCTCTTCGCGGGCGTCGACGAAAGCTACGTCCTCGTCGATGGCCGGCAACGCGAGGGGCTGTGTTTCGGTGACTCGGGCGGCCCGGTCTTCGACGTCGACCCCTCCGGCGCGCCCATCATCCTCGGCGTCGAGCACGGGGGCGAGGAGAGCTGCGTCGGGCGGGACCAGCTCACGCGGCTCGACCGCGTCCAGGGCTGGATCGACGGGATGATCGCGGCGCTTCCGGAGGGCGAGCCCTGCGGCGCCGAGAGCTATCTCGGACATTGCGAGGGGGACGTCGCCGTCTGGTGTCACGACAACGGCCTCCTCGCCCGCCTCGACTGCGCGGCCGAGGGGCGGGTCTGCGCCTACGTGGACGAGGAGACCGGCTACTACTGCAAGTCCGCCGATGCCTGTGGCGGCGCGGCGACGGGCTGCAACGGCAATGTGCGCATTTTCTGCCGGGAGGGGCTGCTCTACCAGGAAGACTGCGGCCTCTCCAACGGGACGTGCTCCGTCGATGCGGGCGGCCCCATCTGCCTCGGCCCGGACGGTCAGCCCGTGGGCAGCCTGACCCCACCCCCGGACGATCTCGTCTCGGACGAAGCGGCGCCCGACGGGCCCCCGCCCGACGCGCCGCCGGCCGTTTCACCGGCGGACCTCGTCGACGCCGGCCTCCCCGCGGCGGAGGCAAGCCCCCGCAAGGGCCTGGCTTATGAGGGGGGCTGCCGACAGGCGCCCGGCGAAGGCCCCGGGCTCGGGAGCCTCGCGCTCGCCGCGCTGCTCCTGCGTCCACGACGCCGGCGGCGCTGACCGCGCCGGGTTCTTCGACCCCCGGGAGGGGCGTGTTATGGTGCGCCGCGATGTCACCCGCCGCGCCCCGCACCGACGCGTTGACCCCCGAGCTGCTCGCCGCGGCGCTCGGGGGCGATGCGGACGCCGCCACGCGCCTCGTCGCGGCCCTGACGCCCATCGTGCAGGCCCGCGTCGCCCGGGTCCTGCTGCGCCGCGAAGCCGCCGGACGCGGCCGCGAGGTCCGGCAGGAGCTCGAGGACATCGCGCAGGAGGTCTTTGCGGCGCTCTTCGCCGAGCGCGGGCGGCTCCTGCGTCTCTGGGACCCGGCACGGGGCCTTTCGCTGGCCAACTTCGTCGGCCTGCTCGCCGAGCGCGAGGCCGTGTCTCTTCTGCGCAGCGGCCGCCGCAGCCCGTGGACGGAAGACCCCACCGAGGACGCGGCCCTGACGGACGCGGCGGGCGGCGTGGGCGACGCCGAGGTCCGCGTGGCCTCCCGCGAGCTCCTCACGTGCCTCCTCGACCGCCTGCGCGCCGAGCTCAGCCCCAAAGCGCTGCAACTTTTCGTGTGGCTCATGGTCGAACAGCTCGACGTCGACGAGGTGTGCCGGCGCGGCGACCTCTCGACGGACGCGGTCTATGCCTGGCGCTCACGACTGTCCCGGCTGCTGAGGGTGATGGCGGCGGAAATTTCCAGCGACGCGGCGGCGTCCACGTCAGAATCGACGGCCGAGGCGCGTACCCCCGAGCAGAAACGGAGACGCCCGCCATGAGCGACCCACCGACCCGCTCCCCGACCCCCGGCGGACCGCCGCGCGACCAGGAAGACGACCCGCTGCTCACCGCCGTCGGCGCCCTGGCCCGCGAGGAGGCCGCTCGGCAGCCCGACGCCGCGACCCTCGCCGATCTCGATCGCCTCGCGGCGGGCGAGCTGCCCGCCCCCGACCACGCGCGGCTCGTGGGTGCGCTGCCGCGGGAGACCGTCGCGCTGTTCGAACCGCTCGACGCGGGCTTCCGCGCCCGAGCGACGAAAACGGCGCTCGACGGGCTCGGGCTCGCCCCGGCGGCCCCCGCGCCCGCCCCGCCCCGCCCCGCGGCCGTCTTGCCGATGCCGGCCCCGCCCGCCGCCCGCCATCGTCTGCTGTTCGTCGCGCTGCCCCTCGTCGCCGCCGCCGGCGTGGCCCTCTGGGTAATGCGGCCGGCGCCGCCGCCCGTGCTCTCGGACTACACGCTCGAGATCGTGGGCGGCGAGGCGGTGACGCGCGCCGAGCGCACACCCACCGCCGTCCCGACGGTGGGGCCGGGCTCGCGCCTGACCCTCCAGATGCGCCCCTCCCGCGAGGCGGCGGCCCCCGTCGTCGCCGAAGCCTGGCTCGTGCGGGGGGGCACGCTCCGGCGCTGGCCGGTGACGCCCGAGGTCTCGCCGACGGGCGCCGTCCGCATCAGCGGCACCTGGGAGAGCCTGGGGCTCGCCGAGGTCGAGCCTGGTGAGTGGGAGGCCCTGCTGGTCGTCGCCGCGCCCGGCCACCTGCCGGACGACGACGAGGTAGGCGCCACGCTGACCGAACCGCCGCCGGCCGACGCCCCCTGGCGGCTGCAACACGCCCGGTTCATCGTTCACCGCGCGCCCTGAGGCGCCCAGACCCCGAACCCCTTGACGCCGCGCGAGACTGCCTGCATAGCGCGGAGGTCTCTCCCGACGAAGGCCTGCCCCATGTCCGCCGACGCCCGTCCGCCCGCCCCCCCTTCCCGCCGCCCGCTCACCCTCCTCGTCCTCGTCCTGGCGATCGCCGCCGGGGCGTGGTTCGTCATGAAGCGCGGGGAGCCGGTCGCGGGTCCGAAGTTCAAGACGGAGGCGGTCTCGAAGCGGACGATCGTTCGCCGGGTCGAAGCGTCGGGCCACCTGGAGGTCAGCCGGCGCGTCGAGGTGCCGAGCCTGCTCCAGGGCCGCTTGCTGAGCGTGGGCACCCGGGTGGGCGACACGGTCAAGTCCGGCACGGTGCTCGCGCGCATCGAACCGCAACCGACCTCCATGAACCCGGAGGTCGCCGCCGCCCAGTTCGCGGCCGCCCAGGGGACGGTCGCGCAGGCGGCCATCGAAGCGCAGGCCAACGCCGACGCGCGCGAGCAGGCCGCCAAGCTCGCCGCCAAGGGCCTCGTCGGCGAGACCGAGAGCCGCCAGACCCAGGCCAAGGCGCAGGCCGCCAGCGCTGCCCTCGCCGCGGCCAAGGGTCAGGCCGCCGCCGCCCGCGCCGCCCTCGCCGAGGCCAAGCGCCTCGCGTCGTTCTCCGCCCTCGTCGCCCCCATCGACGGCGTGGTCATCGTCGCGCCGGACGAAGAAGGCCGCCTGGTCGGGCCCGCCGCCGGCCCCATCTTCGTCCTGGCGGATACCCTCGACCGCCTGCAGCTCGCGGCGGAGGTCTCCGAGCTCGACGTCGCCCTGCTCAAGATTGGCGTTGCCGCCGAGATCTCGGTCGACGCCCTCCCGGGCGAGCGGTTCCCGGCCAAGGTGCTTTCGGTCGGCCTGACCCCGGCCCGCTCCGGTGCCATGGTCACGTATCCCGTGACGTTCGAGCTCGAGAACCCCGGGCAGCGCCTGCGCCCGGGCCTGTCGGCGACGGCGCGGGTCGAGGCCGACCGGGCGTCGGACGTCCTCGCCGTGCCCGAGGCCGCGCTGCGGTTCGCGCCGGCCGATGCCCCGCCGGCAGAGGACCGCGCGCGGGTGTTCCGGATCGGCTCGACGGGCGCGATCGAGGCCGTGGCGGTGCGGGCCGGCCTGAGCGACGGCGCGTTCACGGCCGTCGAGGGGGTCGAAAAGGGCCCGGCCCTGAACCCGGGCGATGCGGTCATCGTCGGCAACGCCAAGGGAGACGAACCGGCGGCCGCCGGCGGCATCAACCTCTCCGGGAAGAAGCCGTGACGACCCCGGCGCCCACCGGCGAGGCCGTCATCAAGATCCGCGGCATCACACGCACCTACGGAACGGGCGAGGTCGCGCTCCAGGTCCTCAAGGGGGTCGACCTCGACATCCACCCCGGTGAAGTCGTCGCCCTCGTCGGGCCGTCGGGCAGCGGCAAGTCGACCCTGCTCAACACGATCGGCTGCCTCGACCGACCCACCACCGGTACGTACCACCTCGACGGGCACGACGTCTCGCAGCTCTCCCGCGCGGGTCAGGCCCACATGCGCCTGCACTTCCTGGGGTTCGTCTTCCAGAGCGTCTACCTCATCGGCGAACTCTCGGCGATCGAGAACGTGATGCTGCCCATGTCGTACGCGGGCGTGCCGCTCGCGGAACGCCGAAAGCGGGCGGTCGAGCTGCTCGGCCGCGTCGGCCTCGACCAGCGGATGGATCACCGACCCAACCAGCTCTCCGGCGGGCAGCGCCAGCGTGTCGCCATCGCCCGCGCGCTGTCGATGAAGCCCCGGGTCCTGCTGGCCGACGAGCCCACGGGCGCCCTGGACTCGAAGACGGGCGAAGAGGTCCTCGCGCTGCTCTACGAGCTGCACGCCGAGACGCGGCTCACCATGGTCATCGTCACGCACGATCCCCGCATCGCGGCCAGCACGCCGCGGACGGTCCATCTGAAGGACGGTCTCATCCACCAGGACGAGCGTCGCTCGGTGCCGCATGTGGCGTGACGTCACCCGGCAGGCCTTCACCTCGCTCCTGCGCCGCCCGGGCCGCAGCGCGCTGACGGTGCTCGGCCTGCTCATCGGCGTGGCCTCGTTCATCGCCATGGTGGCGTTCGGGGACGGCGCGCGGAAGTCGGTGGTCGCGCAGTTCGAGGCCCTCGGCAGCCACGCCGTCTTCGTCCGGACCAAGTTCGGCTCCACCGGTTCGACCGGGCGGAAAGCCGGCATCCTCTCCGAGGAGGACGCCGCCGCCATCCGACGCGACGTGCCCGGTGTCGTCTCGCTGGCCCCCATCCTGCGCAAGATGCTCGACGTCCGGTCCGAGACGCGCCAGACGCGCACGCAGGTCCACGCCAGCACGGCCGAGTTCTTCGTGCTGCGCAACTGGAAGGCCGAAGCGGGTGGCGTCATCCTGCGCTCGGACGATACCCGGCGCGCGCCGATCTGCGTCCTCGGGGCGACCACGGCCCGGGCCCTGTTCGGGGACCGACCGAGCGACGCCCTCGGCGCGCGCCTGCGGGTCGGCGACCGTCTCCACTGCAATGTGGTGGGCGTCCTCGAACCGAAGGGCTCGGCGGCCGGCGGCAGCGACCGGGACGACCTCCTCGTGGTGCCGGTCAGAACCTACACGGCCGCCTACGGGTTCGCGGAGGGTTACCTGAACTTCGAGGTTCAGATCGCGCCGGAGGTCTCGGTCGCCAGTGCGCGGGTGGCCACGGAGTCCGTGTTGCGACGCACCCACCGACTGAACCCCGGCGAGTCGAGCGACTTCGCCCTCTCGAGCCCGGACGACGTCATCAAGGCCGCGGACGCCACCTCGAACCTGCTCGGGCGCCTGCTCGCCGGCGTCGCGTTGATTTCGCTGCTCGTCGGCGGCATCGGCATCATGAACATCCTGCTCGTCAGCGTGGGAGAGCGCACGCAGGAGATCGGCATCCGATCGGCCATCGGGGCCCCCCCGGCGGCCATCCTGACGCAGTTTCTGGCCGAGGCCCTCGTGCTGTCCTTCATGGGCTCCGGTCTCGGCGCCGCCCTCGGCAGCGGGCTCTCCTACTTCGTCGCCGCCAAGATGGGCTGGGCTCAGGTGCTCTCCTGGCAGCTCATCGCGCTCGGCACGGGCTTCGGCGTCGCGGTGGGGGTCGTCTTCGGCATCCTGCCCGCTCGCCGCGCTTCGACCCTGGACCCCATCGTCGCGCTGCGACGGGAGTGAGACATGCGCACCGCGCTGAAGTTCCTGTGGCCCCTGCTTCTGCCCATGGCGCCCGTCTGCGCCCACGCCGAGGTCTACACGCTCGATGCCCTCGAGGCGTCGGCGAAGCGCCTCGCCGCCGAGATGGATGCCTCCGTCGAGCAGGCCGAGGCGGCCATCGCCCGGGTGCGGGCCGCGGACAATCCGCAGCTCGAGGCCGAAGCGACGGCGGGCATCCGGCCGGGCAGCAAACCCGTCGAGGTGCGGGATCGCGAGGGTGACCTCTACCGGGTCACCGCCGCCCGGGACCTGAGCAGCGTCGAAGCGTTCATTCCGAACGCGCGCTACGGCGTCGGGCTCTCGCTGACCGACGCCCTCTACGACTTCGGCCGCACCGAGAGCGCCGAGGTCGCCGCGAAGTCGGCCCGGGACGCCGCCCGACTCGGGGTGGCGGCCCAGCAGGACCGCGCCTCCCGGGCGGTCGCGAAGGCCTACCTGGGGTGGCTCGGTGCCGTCGCGGAGGCCCAGGCCGCGCAGGCCGCCGTCAAGGACGCCGAGCGCCTCGAAGAGCTCGTCAACCGGCTCGTCCAGGCCGGCGCCCGCCCCGCCGCCGAACGAGAGGAGGCCCGAACCGAGACGTCCCGGGCGACCCTGGCCCAGATCCAGGCCGAGGGGAACGTCGTTGCGGCCCGGCGGCGGGTCTCGATGGCCAGCGGCGTGCCGCTGACGACCCGCGACCTCCCCGACGTCGGGCTGCTCACGGTGCCCCCGGTGGCGCGGGCCCGGACGACGGCGGATCTCGATGCGCTGCGGGCCCGGGTGGCGGCCGCGCGGGCCGCCGTCGAGGCCGCCCGCGAGACGGACTCGGCCCTGCTCGCCGGCAAGATCGAGGTCGGCGCGTTCGGGAGCGACATCGTGCTCTTTCCGGCCTACGAGGCGGGCCTCAACCTGACGGTCCCCCTGTGGGACGGTGGCGCCCAGACGGCGCGCGAGCGGGCGGCGGCTGCCGATCTCCATGCTGCGCAGGAGGCGCTCAAGGCCGCCGAGGGCCTCGGCGAAGTGCAGATCCGCTCCGAAGCACAGCGGTCCGCCGACGCCGCGGCCAGCGCCGAACTCGCGGCGGCGGAGCAGTGGCTCTCCATGGCCCAAGCGGCCGTCCCGCGGGCAGAGATGGAGCTCGAGGCCGGCCGGGTCAGCATCGAGGCCGTCCCGAAGGCGCGCGCCGTGGTCCGCCTCGCGCAGCTCGCCGTCATTCGTGGACAGCTACTGCGCCTCGCCGCCCGGTTGGGCATCGACGGCGACTGAGACCCCGCGGTGCGGCGGGCGCCTTCGACCGGGCGACCGTGATATCGTCGCGCCGAACCCCGGAGCCCGCCTGCCCATGACGATGTCGACCCATCGTGTCCGCGCCCTGCGGGCGCCGCTGCTGCTCGCGGCGGCGCTCCTCGCCTGCGGAGAGACCACGCAGCGTCCGCCCGGCGCTCGCCAGGACGCGTTTCTGTACTACCCCGTCGATGCCGCGCCTCCGCCGCCCGAGCAAGGGCCGCAGGACGCCCCCGATGCGGCGCCACCGGCGGACGTCGACGCCGCGCTCGACGCCGGCCCCCCCCGGGACGCGGCCGATTTTCCGGCCGTCGCCTACGCCGTCGAGACCCGCGTGGGCGAGCGGACGACGCCGGCCGGGCTGGAGAACCGGCTGACGTGTCAGGCCCTCGATCAACAGGGCCAGCCCATTGCGGACGTGGCCACACAGCTCGAGGTTCATCCCGACACCGGCTTCGAGCGGACGGAGACGGGTGCCATCGGTCACCTCGCGCGTGACTACCGCCTGGTCTGCACCGTGCCGTCCCTCGGGCTGCGCGATCCGACACCCGCCGATTGGGCGGTCCGGCCCTCGACCCCGGCGCTCACGGTGGCCTCCCTCGACACGGACGAAATCCCCGCCGGCGGGGCCGTGGTCGTGCATTGCGAGACCTTCGACGCCTACGGCAACGTCGTCCCGACCCGGGACGCGACCGTGCGCCTCGACCCGGCCGTCGGCGACCGCAGCCCGTCGCCGGACCTGCCGTTTGCCGTGACGACCGCGGGGACCTACGAGGTCACCTGCGCGGTCCCGGGCGCGGAGGCGGTGCCGGGGCCGTTGCTGGTCGTCACCCCCGGCCTTCCGTTGCACCTCGGACTGCGCCTCTTCCCGGATCGCGCCGTCTACCGCGTCGGATCGGTGATCGAGCTCGTAACGGCCGTGTCCGACGCCCAGGACAACCCGTTGCCCGACGCGCCGATCCGGTTCGAGAGCGAGCCGCCGCTCCCCGGGTTCGGCACGGGCCGTTTCCAGGCCACGCCCGAAGGTCGGTACACGCTGACCGCGACGGTCGACGGACCGACCGCCCACGGGCGGACGCTCTCCGAGTCCGTCGAGATCCTCGTCGACCGCGGCGGACCGGGCATCCACTGCGAGCGGCCTGCAGAGGGCGACTTCGTCGCGCTGCCGCCGGGCGGCCGCGGCGTCCTCGAGGGCTTCGTCGCCGACATCGCGGGGCTCCGCTCGGTGCGCGTCGACGGCGAACCGGCCGTGCTCGACGCGGAGGGCCGGTTCACCACCGAAGTCGGCGTGACGTGGGGCCTGAACGTGCACGAGGTCGTGGCCGTGGACGAGGCCGGCAACGAGAACAGCACGTTGTGCACGTCCTTCGCCGCCGGCGAGTACCAGAACGAGGGCGAGCCCTTGCGCGACGCCCTGCAGCTCCGCCTCGAGCAGAACACCGTCGACGATGGCGAGCCCGACGCGCCCCTCGCGAGCCTGACCGACGTCCTGCGCAGGGTGCTCAACAGCCGCGGGCTGCGGGACACCGTGCACCAGGCCGCCCTGGCGCAGAACCCGGTCGTGCCCAATGAGTGCCGCGCGAGCGTCCTGGGGCTGTGCCTCTTCAGCCTGGGCGTCGAGTACCGGGACATCCAGATCGGCGGGCGCAACACCCTGGCGCTGACGCTCGTCGACGGCGGCGTGACCCTGCGTGCGAGCGTGCGCAATCTGGCGCTGACCGCACAGCTCCAGGGGACGCTGGGCAACACCGCCCGGATCAGCACCGAGCACATCACGCTCGATCTGACCTTCGACGTCGGCCTGCGGGGTGACGGTCAACCGAGCGTGCGCCTGCGCGGTGTGAACGACGTGCAGGTGGGGCGCCTCGACAGCGACTTCAGCGGTTTCATCACGGGGGCGATCCTGGAGCTCGTCTTCTCGGCCTTCGAGGGGCTCATCCGGGACACCGTCACCGACGCGATTCGCGGTTTCCTCGAGGACGAGCTGCGCACCGCGTTGCAGGACGTGCTGAGCAATGTCGACGTCGGCGGGCTCGCGCAGGGCTTCGACGTGCCCCTGCCCGTCGGCGGCGAGTCCGTGCGTCTGACGCTGACCCCGACCTTCTCGACGCTCGACTTCCGCGCGGGCTCGGCGCTCGTCGGCATCGGCACCAAGATCGAGGGGCCGCAGCGGGTCGCCGGCCGCAGCCCCGGGGTGCCGTTGCCCCCCGGCACCCGCGAACCGGCCCTCGCCGGTGGGGCACCGGTGGGCGGGGCCGTCGCGCTCGCGCTGCTCGACCAGGTGATGCACCGGCTCTGGCGGGCCGGCTACTTCGAGGCCGCCGGCGGCGGACTCGTCGCCGGTGTGGCGGCCGACCTCCCCGAGGGGACGGAGGTCTTCCTGTCTCTCCCCGCTGCGCCGGCCGTGATCGGCGCCCCGCGGGATGACGGTGCGGACGTCGTCGTGTTTCTCGGACCGGCTACGGCGGGCGTCGTCTATCCGGCCATCTTCGCCGAGCCGTTCCGGGTCCGGCTCGCTGCGGTCGTTCGGGCGCGCATGCGCCTGCAAGGCGAGCGGGACCTGCTCTTCGAGGACGTGACCGTCGAGGCGTTGCACCTCGACTTCGCCGGCGCGGAAATCGCAGAACGCAGTCGCCAGGTGCTCGAATCGACGCTGTCCCGGGTGGTGCAGGGACTGGTGGACGGCGCGCTCAACGACGGGCTCCCGTCCCTGCCCTTGCCGGATTTCGAGCTGCCGGCCAGCCTTGCCGTCTACGATCTCCCCGTGGGCACGCGCCTCGGCCTGCGGCAGCCATCGCTGACCTCGACGCCCGCATTCTGGCGCCTCGAAGGGAGGTTCGGCGAATGAGCGGCCCCACCCCCAGGCTCGTTCTCGGCGCCCTGACGCTGCTCGCCGCCTGCGGCGATCCCGGCTCTTTCGGCACCGGACAGGTCCGCGACGCGGGCGCCGACGGGCTCGCCCCCAGCCTGGACGCCACGGCCGACGGCCCGCCCCCCCAGGCCGACGCCCTGCCCCCGGATCCGCCGCCCGACGGGCCGGACGCCGCCCCTTCGGCCCCCGCGCAGACGCCGGCCTTCGTGCAGCTCACGCTCGACCCCGTACAGACCCTCTACCTGCTCTCGGACACGCCGACGGTCCGGGCCGAGGTCTTCGACACGTTCGGCGACCCCATCCCGGAGGCGCCCCTTTCCTGGTCCATCGTCCCGGCGGGCTCCGGGCGGGTGGACCCGAGCGGCCTGTCGGCCACGGTCTCGTTTCTGGCCTCGGGCCCGGGCGCCGTGCGGGCGTGCGCGACACCGGACCTCTGCGGACGCGCGACGTATTTCGTGGACGACGGCCCCCCCGTCCTGACGCTGCTGCACCCCGAGCCGGGCGAGGTCATCGCCGGCCGCCCGGTCGTCACCGTTTCGGGCAGCGCCACCGGCACCGACGTCGCCGTGTTCGTCAACGACATCCCCGTCGAGCTCGGCCCGGACGGCGCTTTCTCGGTCGAACTGCCCGCCCGGTTCGGGTTCAACCGCGTGGACGTCGTGGCCGATGACGGCGTCCAGCGCCCGCCGGTCCGCGAGGTCCGCGAGGCCCTCTACGCGCCCCGTTTCCTGGCGCCGGGCGCCTCGGGCATCGAGCTCGGAGACGCCGTCGCGCTGCGCCTTCATCAGCGGCTGCTGGACACCGGCGCGGCCGTGCCCGCCCCCTCGCCGGAGGACCCCGACCAGACGATCCTGCCGGATCTGGCGACCCTGCTCGAGGCGCTGCTCGCCCGGGTCGACCCGCTCTCGCTCCTCGACGCGCCGGTGCTCGCCGAGGGCGAGCCCCTCGACCTCACGGTCACCGAAGTCACCCCCGGCACACCGGACGTGACGCTCCTCTTCACGGAGACGGGCCTCGAGGTGTTCCTGCGACTCAGCGACCTCGGCATCTCGACCCGCGGTCGCCTGACGCTGGAGGGCGTGCCGGTGGATCTCGGCGGGACGATCACGGTCTCGGCCGCCGCCTACGCGCAGGTCGCGTTGCAGGCGGGCCCCGGCGGTGCCCCCGTTCTCGCGCTCGAGGGCGTCGACGTCGCGCTCGAGCGCCTGTCTGGCCGCATGGACGACAGCACCGCGCAGGCGGTCCTGGATACGTTCGGCAGCCTGCTGCGCGGCGTACTGGAAGACTTCGCGCGCCGGACGGTGGACGACCTGGTGCAGACCCGGGTGCCGGACTTCATCGAGCTCGGTCTCGGCGACGTGCTGGCGACCCTCGACGACCTGTCCATCGACGTGGCGGCCGACGGCGTCGTCCCGGCGGTGCAGCTGCGTGCGGGTTTCCGCCTGGCGCGGCCGACGCTCGTCCCCCGGGGACACCTGACCCTCACGCTCTCGGGCAGCATCCGCCAGCCGGCCCCCATCGCCGCACCCCACCCCGATCCGGGGCTCGCGGACGAGTCGACGGACGCCACCGAGGCCGAGGGACCGCCCTGGCCCGCCGCCGCCGGGGCCGCCGTCGCGATCCGTCTGCGCACGGTCAACGCGCTGCTGCACGAGGTCTGGCGGCAGGGGTCGCTGCGCATCGACGCGACGCCGGTCATCCCGGAGAACCTGCGTGCCCTCGTCTCGGCCGTGCGCATCGACGCACGCCTGCCGCCCCTGGTGGTGGCCGCCCCGCCGGGCGCGCCGCACCTGTTCGAGCTGCAGGTGGGTGAGCTCGACCTCGTGGCGCAGGGTCCGCGCACCCCCGCGCCGGACGAGTACACGGTCAGCCTGCGCCTCGGGCTCGCCCTCACGGTCGACGCCACGGGCCTGCACTTCGACATCGCCGGCGCGCCGGACACGCGGGTCGCCCTGCGCCGGGCCGGCGGCGACCGCCCGTTCCTCTCCGCGGACGCCCTCGCGGGCCTGTTGACGAACCTGCTGCAGACGGAGCTGCGCAAGGCGCTCGAGAACGGTCTGCACGTCGACCTGCCGGCGGCGGTGCTCGACGGCAGCACGCTCGACGCGATCGCGGCCGACGTCGAGTCGGTGACCATCCTGCCGACGTTCCCCGAGGCGCCGCGTGTCCGCCACGGATGGTTCGTGCTCGGCGCGGGGCTCTCGGCGGCGCTGCGCTGAAGCGCCGGCTCACTCGTCCGCGGCGAGCAGGGCGATGCCGAGGGTGTCGTCGTAGTCGACGTCGCCCAGCGGAATTCCGTCCATCGTCAGGGCATGGAAGCGGCCGTCCCGGCCCGAGGAGACACAGCGTTCGTCTCCTTCCGCGTCGAGGTCCGCCCCCGGGCATTCGCCCCACACGTCCCAGCCGTTGTTGTCCTCCGGCGGGAACCAGTAGGCGTACGTGAAAAAGACCCGGACGGCGGCCGTCATGAGACCCGCCCATCGTTGCTCCGCCGGGCTCGCCCCCGGCGGAGCGTCACAGCGAAACGCAATGCCGAAGCGGTCGGTGTAGTCGACGTCGCCGAACAACTGCATCGCGTGGAACCGCCCGTCGCCGCCGCTGCCGACACACTGAAGCGGCCCGCGCGCGCTCTCGTTCGCCGCGGGGCACGCGCCCCACGTGTCCGCGTCGTCGGGTTGAACGTCCACACCGAGAAAGTCGGCTTGACCGAGGAAAACCCGGCACTGCGCCTGGAGTCGAGCGGCGACCGGGCCCGCCGCCGGGTCGCAGCGGAACGCCACCCCGAGCCAATCGTTGTCGTTCAGGTCGGCGCCCCAGGGTCCGATCGTGACGGGGCGAAATCGCCCGTCCGGCCGTGTCGAGTTACAGCCGATGCTGGCCGTATGGTAGTATCCGACCGCCTCGGGCAGCGCCGGACAAGCGCTCCAGAAATCGGTGACCGGACCGGGTGCCACCTCGCCGTTGGCCCAGACGAGCCACGCACTGCAATTGCTCTGAATGAAGCGGCCGCAGCCGGCGTTCTCGTCGATCTCACCGTCGCCGTTCTCGTCGACGCCGTCACAGGTCTCCACCCCGACGGGCGGCGGCGGGGGCGGGCCGGCGTCGGCCTCGGGGGGCACGACGATCGGGGCGGCGTCCGTGGCCGGTCCGTCGTCGGGCATCGGGCGCCCGGCGTCCGGCTTGACGAAGGCCCCGCCCGCCGCGTCGGCCGGCTCACTCCGGGCATCCCGTGGCGGCCGCGGGCCCGTGCCGGTGAAGGCGTCGGTCGACGAGCCACCGACGGGACCGGCTTCGCCTTGCCCGATGAGCGCGTCGAGCCTGGCCACGGCGCCGAGGTCGGCGTCCGCCGTCGCCGCGCGTTCCGGGAACTCGACGAGGCAGCCCTGCGAGGCCAGGCACGCGCCCGCCACGGCAAGCGCGGCGCGTCGCGAAGCGTACGCGCGCCTCATGGCACCCGCCGCGCGCGCAGCGCCAGCCCGAGGGCGTCGTTGCCGTCGACGTCGCCTTCCATGCGGAGCCGGTGGAACCGCCCGTCACCCGCCGTCCCGGCGCAACGAATCTCGCCCTGGTTCGGCTGGACGGCGCCCGGGCAGGTGCCCCACGTCGGCGAGCCGTCGGGCGGGGCGCGGTTCTCGTCGGCCTGCCCGAAAAAGACCTCGACCGCTGCCTGCACGGCGGCCGCGCGTTCGGGCGCGTCCGGCGCGCGGCAGACGAAGGCCACACCCACGTCGTCGTTGTCGTCCACATTGCCGCTGAGGTTCATCGTCCGGAACTGTCGGTCAAAGCCCGTGCTCGTGCAACGGCGCGGCGCCCGGACCCCGTCGGTGGACGCCGGGCACGGGCCCCAATCGGCCGAGCCTTCGGGCGCGCCGTTCCCGTCGTCGGCGTGCCCCAGAAAAAGCGCGCAGTGCGTCTCGAGCCAGGCGGACACGGCGGCGTCCGGAGCCGGATCACACTGAAACGCCACGCCGAGCTGGTCGTCCCCGTTCACATCGCCGTCCAGATCCAGCATCAGGAAGCCCCCGGTCCGGCGGGTCGACGCGCAGCGCACCTCGCCATCGGGGCTGCGCCCGGCGTCGGCGGCCGGGCACGGCCCCCAGGCCGGCGACCGCCCGGCCGGACCGCGACGTTCATCGGCCCATCCCAGGAAGAGACGGCAGTGCGCCTCGACGTAGGGGCCGCACGCGCCGTGCTCGTCGACCGTGCCGTCGCAGTCGTCGTCCTGGCCGTTGCAGGTCTCGACCCCACAGACCGGCACCGGGGCCGCATCGGGCTCGGGCTCGGGCTCGGGCACCGCCGGCGCGGCGGCGTCGGCCGCGGGCAGCGGGGAGGCCGCGTCGGCCTCGGGGGCGGGGGGGGCCGGTGTCCCGTCGATGGGACCGGGCACTTCGCCATCGGCCGTCGGTCGGCGCGCGCCGTCGTCACCAATGCTCGGCCCGACATCTCGCCACGGGACGCCGCCCGTCCCCTCCGGCGGCGCTTCCGGGCCGCCACCCGGCGAGGTGATCGAGCGACCGATCAGGGCGTCCGACCCGTCGCCGCCCGCCGCCGCCCTGCCCGCATCACCGCCGGCGCAGCCGAAAAGGAGCGCCGCCGAGCACGCGACCGGGCGCAGACCGCGAAGCGGCGGGGCGGCGATGGGCGTCGGCGTCGCGATCGGCACGTCGGCCAAGGTACCACAATTGACGCTTCCCCCCTCATCGGCTACGTGTCCCCGTCACGTCGTCCTGCGGTCCGGAGCCCAGCATGTCCAGCGCCCCGTTTTCCCCGTTGCCCTCCCCCTGTCCGCCCCGAAGGCCGTCCGGCCGCGCATCCGGCCCCGTCTCGGCGGCGGCGGGCCTGCTGCTCGTGACCCTCGGCGCCGGCCAGTCCGAGGCGCAGCCGGCCCCGGCCAGCGCGGCGACCGCCCCGGCAAAGGTCGCCCCCGTGCCGGAGATCTCGGTCACCCGCTACACGCTCGACAACGGGCTCACCGTTCTCCTCAGCGAGGACCACCGCCTCCCGGTCGTGGCGACCGAGGTCCGGTATCGCGTGGGCTCGGGTCACGAGGCCAAGGGCCGCAGCGGATTTGCGCATCTCTTCGAGCACCTGATGTTTCAGGGCTCGCAGCACTACGACAACGAGTACTTCAAGCCGTTCGAGCCCATCGGCGGCAATGTGAACGGCACGACCAACGTCGACCGCACCAACTTCTACGAGCAGGTGCCCAGCAATGCGCTCGAGCTCTCGCTCTGGATGCAGGCCGAGCGCATGCGATTCCTGCTCCCGGCCATGACGCAGGCCAAGCTCGACAACCAGCGCGACGTGGTCAAGAACGAGCGTCGGCAGCGTTATGAGAACACCCCCTACGGCGAGGTCTGGCGTCTCATTGCGGAGAACCTGTACCCGGTGGGGCATCCGTACCAGCACACGACGATCGGCTCGCACGAGGACCTCACCGCCGCCTCGATGGACGACGTGAAGGCGTTCTTCGAACAGTACTACTCGCCGTCCAACGCCATCCTGACCCTCGTCGGCGACTTCGATACTGCCACGGTGCGCGCGCAGATCGAGCGCTACTTCGGCGGTGCGCCCGCCGGCGCCCGCGTACCTGCGCCGCAGCCCCCGCCGCCCAAGCTCGAGCGACCCGTCCACATCGTCGAGAAGGACCAGGTCAACCTGGCGCGGGTTCATCTCGCGTGGCACACCCCGCCGGTCTTCGCGGACGGAGACGCCGCGCTCGACGTCTGGGCGAGCGTGCTCACGGACGGCAAGAGCAGCCGGCTCTACCAGCCGCTGGTCTACGAACAGAAGGTCGCCAAGGACGTCGCTGCGATGCAGATGTCCAATCACCTGACGAGCGTCTTCATGGTGCAGGCCACCGTGGCACCGGGCCGAACCGTCGAGGAGCTCTCGACGGCCCTGCAGGCCGCGCTGCGTACATCGCTCGAGACCCCGCCGACCGACGACGAGCTCGCACGCACGCTCTCGGGCTGGCGAAAGTCCTTCTACGGGCGCGTCGAGGGTGTCCTCTCGCGGGCCCAGCTCCTGAGCGGGTACGAGCACTTCGTCGGCCGGCCGGACCACCTCGCGGCGGATCTGGCCCGCTACACCTCGTTGACGTCGGCCGCCGTGCACTCGGCGGCGCAGCGCTGGCTCCCGGTGGCCGGGCCCGCGCCGTTCCTCCGGGTGGACATCGTGCCGGAGACGCCGCCCCCGGCGAAGGCGCCCTCCGACGCCAAGGCGCCCCCCGGCCAGAAGCCGGGCAAGACCCCCCGCCCCGCCGCCCTGAAAGGCAAGAAGTGATGCAGCCCGCACACCGCGCCCCGATGCGCCCGGCGGCCCGCGCGCTCGCGCCGTTCGCCACGCCCGGCCTCGCCGTTCTGATGATCGCGTGCGGCTCGCCCCGACCGGACGCCGACGCCCCGCCGCCCCCGACGCCGCCGAGCGCGGCCGCGCCGACGACGGCCCCTCCGCCGGACTGGAGCGCGCTGCCGCCGCTCGGCCCGTCGCCTCGGTACACGCCCCCGACCGTCGAGACGTGGACGCTCGCCAACGGCGTCTCGGTCTGGTTCGTTCCCCAGACCCAGGTGCCCCTGGCCAGCGTGAGCCTGGTGCTCCCCCGCGGCGCCGCGACGGATCCCGCGGGCAAGGCCGGGACGACCGCGCTCATGGCCGATCTGCTCGACGAGGGCGCCGGCGGGCAGTCGGCGCTGGCGCTCGGCGAGGCCTTCCAGCGCCTCGGCACCGACTACGAGGCCAGCGCCGGCACCGACGCGGTGACGCTCGGCGTTCACCTGCTCGCCGATCAGCTCGAGCCGACCCTCGACCTCCTCGCCACCGTTGCGTTCCGTCCCGACTTCCCGGCCGCCGAGCTCGACCGCCGCAAGCAGCAGCGCATCGCCTCGCTGCTGGCGGCGGAGGCCGATCCGTCGAACAGCCGGAGCGTCGTCTTGCGCCGGGTCCTCTTCGGTGACGGGTACGGCGGGCTGCCGGCCGACGGCGTCCGCGAGACGGTGGGCCGCATCACCCTGGCCGACGTCAAGGCGCAGTACGAATCGGTGTTCCGACCGGAGGGGGCTGCGGTGATCGTCGTCGGCGCCCTGGAGCGCGCCCGCGTCGCCGCGCAGCTCGAGCGGACCTTCGGCGGGTGGCGTGCCGGTCCGGTGGCCAAGCCGGCGCCGGTGGCGCCCGCAGCCGCCCCCTCGGGCATCTACCTGATCGACCACCCCGGCGCGACGCAGTCGGCCATCGTCGTCGCCCGGCGGGCCCCCGGCGCCGACGCGCCCGACTTCTTCGAGGCGATGATCTACAACTGGGCGTTGGGTGGCGCGTTCATGAGCCGCGTGAACCTCAACCTCCGGGAGGAGAAGGGGTACACTTACGGCGCGCGCTCGGGCTACACGCGCTGGAAATCGGCGGGCTTCTTCTCCGTCGGTGCCCTGGTCAAGGCCCAGCACACGACGGACAGCGTCGTCGAGATCTTCCGGGAGTTGGGGGCCGCGGCCACCGACCGACCCATCACCGCGAAGGAGATCGACGAGGCTCGGGGGGGCATGCTCCTCAGCTTCCCGGCGCGCTTCGAGAACATGGGCGCGGTCGCCGGACAGGTGGCCGAGCTGCCCCTGTTCGGGCGCCCCGCGGACTGGTGGGCCCGCTGGCCCGCCGCCGTGGAAGGGGTCGCACCGACGGCCGTCGAGGCCACGGCCCGGACGTACGGCGACCGCGCACCCTACCTCGTCGTGATCGCCGGGGACCGCGCCACCATCGAGCCCGGCCTCGCCGCGCTGAATCTCCCGATTCAGCTTCGCGACGCGCAGGGCAACCCGTTGTCCCCGTGACCCTCCCGCGGTTCGCCGACAGCGTCGTCGTCGACAACGTGGTGCTCACCGTCGCGACGTGTCTGCTCGCGCTGGTCGCGCTCTCGGTCGTGCTGGCGCTCTCCCTCTGGGCGCTGCGGCGCTCCGCCGAGGCGACGGGGTTGAAGAAGGCCGACGCGCTCACCGCGCGGCTTCAGGGCCCCGTCCGCAGCTTCGGACTCCTGAGCGCTGCGTTCATCGTCCTGGCGTGCTGTGCCGGCCTCGCGGTCAGCGTGTACACCGAGACGGACCTGAACCGCTGGCTCAACGGTCACCTCGCGGCCCTCGGCCCCGACGCCTGGCTGTCGCTCGGCCGCGCCTTCGGGGTGGGCGGCGCGCTCCTGGTCTTCTCGTTCTGGCTGGCCCGCACGCTGCGGCCACTGCTGCCGAGGCTCGAAAAGCGGCTCGTCTCCATGGGGGCGTTCCAGGACGAGGTCGAGGCCGTGCGCGGCCTCGTCGGGCAGCTTCACCCGCTGCTGAACGTCGCGGTCGTCTACGCCACGGTCCGGTTGCTGAGCGTCGGCGTCGGGCTGCCCCCCAACCTGGGCTGGGTCGTGAGCACCGTCGTCTACGTGGTGCTGGTCCTGACGGTGACGCGCACGCTCATCTACCTGGTCGATCTGGCGACGGAGGCGGCGGATCGTCTGGGCCGCACGCGCTTCTCCGGCGCCCGGCATCGCCCGTACTACGAGGGCGTCCGGGGACTCTGGCCCCTGGCGCGCCGCACGTTCGAGGCCGTGGCCTGGATCGGCGCGGTCACGATCATCGTCGGCGAACTCCACGTCCTCGAGAGCTTTGCCCCATACGGCCCGCGCGTCATCCGGCTCATCGCCATCTATTTCGTCGCGCGCGTGGTCGTCGAGCTGTCCCGCGTGCTCGTCGCCGAGTCGCTGTCTCGCCACGTCGATCCGCGCGACGAGGTCGCCAAGCGGCGCGCCACCCTGATCTTCCTGGTGCAGAGCGTCACGAAGTACGTGCTCTACTTCGGGGCCGTCATCCTGATGATGGGTGAGCTCGGCATCGACCCCGCCCCCTTCCTGGCCGGGGCCGGCATCATCGGCCTGACCGTGGGCCTGGGCGCGCAGAAGCTCGTCAACGACATGGTCAGCGGCTTCTTCATGCTTTTCGAGGGCCAGCTTCTCACCGGCGACTACGTGCGCATCGGCGACGTCGAGGGCATCGTCGAGGCGGTTCACCTGCGCGTGACCGAGATCCGCGACGCCGACGGCCGGCTTCACACCCTGCGCAACGGCAACATCGAGCACATCGTCAACTTCAGCCGGGACTACGTGAACGCCGTGGTCGACATCGGCGTCGCCTACGGCTCGGACCTCGATCTCGCCTGGGAGGCCATCCGGGAGGCGGGCCGGCGTCTGCACGCCGAGTTCCCCGACGCGGTGATGAAAGAGACCGTCATCGTCGGGGTCGAGCAGATGGGCGATTCGGCGGTGATCATCCGCACCGTCACGCAGGTCCACCCGGGTCAGCACCTGCCGGTGTCGCGCGCCATGCGGCGCCACCTGCTCGAGGCGATTCCGCAGGCCGGCGTCGAGATTCCTTTCCCGCACTACGTCCTCATTCACCAGAACGCGCAGGCCGGGCCGGGCCCCGTGGACGGGCCGCCGCTCGCGCCGGGCGGCCCTCCGGGCCCGATGACGCCGACGACGCCGTCCGGGCCGTGACATCGTCGGGGGGAGTCCGCTACTCTCCGCGCCCGCATGCTCATGGACCGCTACGAGCTCCAGGAACGCCTCGGCGCCGGCGGCATGGCCAAGGTGTTCCGCGCCTTCGACCACGCGTTGTCGCGGCCCGTGGCGGTCAAGACGCTGCACGACGATCTCGCGACGAATGAGGAGATCAAGCTGCGGTTTCTGCGCGAGGCCCGCGTCTTCGCGCGGCTGCGCCATCCGCACATCATCGAGATCCACGACGTCGTGCAGGGCGAAAAGTCCGCCGCGATGGTCATGGAGCTCATCGACGGCACGGACCTCGCGCACCTGACCCGCCGTCAGCCGCTGCGCATCCCGGAGCTGGCGCTCTGCCTGTTGCGCCCGGTCCTCGACGCGCTGGCGCATGCCCACGCCGAGGGGGTCATCCACCGCGACGTCAAACCCGCGAACATCCTGCTCAGTCGGGACGGGCGCGTGAAGCTCGGTGACTTCGGCATCGCCAAGGTCCTCGAGGAAACGCACCTGACGCAGACGGGCGAGTTTCTGGGGACACCGGCCTACATCGCCCCCGAGCAGGCGCGGGGCGAGCCCGTGACCGCCGCCGTCGACCAGTACGCGGCGGGGGTGGTGCTGTACGAACTCCTCGCCGGCCGCCCCCCCTACGTCGGCCCGACGCCGCTGGCGGTGCTGTCCCAGATCCTCATCGGCAAGTTCCCCGAGATCCGGACCCTCAACCCGGTGGTCGACGAGGCCCTGGCGGCGGTCGTCCATCGGGCGCTCGCGCCGGAACCCGCCGATCGGTTTGCCGATCTGCCCGCGCTCATCGCCGCACTCGATGCCCTCGCCCCGCCGCTCTCTAGTAGCCGCGAGCGGCAGATTGTCGCCGGCCTGCTCGCCGATCCCGCGGCGACGGTCGAGTCCGTCGCCCGCGCCGCCGCCGACGAACAAATGACCACCGCCCGGCGGGCGCTGGCGGCGGGGGACGTCGCGGCAGCCCGTGCCGCCGCGCAGGCCGCGCTGCTGCGCGCCCCGGAGCACGCCGAGGCGAAAGAGGTCCTGGACACCCTGCGCCACTCCGTCGGTGAACTCGTCGCCCTCGAGCCGCGCACCCCGACGGCGGAAACCGACGTCTTCGTCAAGACCCCCCCACCGCGAAGCCGCCTGCCCCTCGGCCTGGGGGCCGCGGCGGCGGCGCTTCTGTGCGCCGGCCTGCTCATGACCGTGTTTCGGGACCCGCCCGCCGCCGATCCCGGGCCCGTCACCGCCGTGGCCACGCCGGGCGCCCTGCTCGCGGCGCGCCAGGCCGGTCCGTCTGCCCCCGGCTCGAGCGCGCCGGCCCCCGAAAGCCGGGCGAGCGCCTCGGCTTCGCCCGCCACCGAGCCACCGGCCCCGTCCTCGGTGACGTCCGCCCCCCGGGCGCCCGCCGACCGGCCTTCGCCCGCCCCGCGAACGACCGCCCCCCCGACGGTCCCGGCGCGCCTCGACGAGGTCCCGGCCGCCCCGGCCAGCGCCACGCCTCCGGTGAGCGCCGAGCCCCCCGCCCCCGGGCACCTTCGCCTCGTCACGCAGCCCTGGGCCGAGGTCGAGGTCGACGGCGTGCCGCGCGGTCGCACGCCCTACCTGAAAGAACTCGAGCTCTCCCCCGGGCGTCATCGCATCGTGCTGCGCAACCCCGGGTTTCCGCCGCGCGAGGAACTCGTGGAGATCGGCCCCGCCCAGACGCTCGTTCGACGCATCAACCTGGCCGGCGGTGCCCCCGAATGATCAGCGCCTTTTCGCTCCTGGCCGCACTGCTGGTGAGTCCGGCCGTCCAGCGCGCCCTCGACACCTACGACTACGGCGACTACCCGGCGGCCTGCCGTCAGCTCGCCGAACTCCGCGTCGCCGCGAGCACGCCACCGGCGGAGCAGGGACTCATCCTGCGCAGCCTCGGCGCCTGCCGGCACGTCCAGGGCGAGCTGGCCGCCGCCGACGAGGCCTTCACGGCGTGGTTGCGTTTCGACGCGGCCGCCGAGCTCGACCCGGTGGTCTACCCCCCCGAAATGGTGGCGTTCTTTCGCGAGGTCAAAGCCCGCGCCATGCCCGCCGCCCCGCCCGCCCCGCCCAAGGCGCCCGACGCCGCTTCGTCCGCGGCCGACGGCCCCGTGAACGCCGCCGCCCCGGCCCGCAACCCGGCGCTCGCCGTCCTGCCGTTCGGCATCGGGCAGTTCCAGAACGGGCACGACGTGAAGGGTTGGGTCTTCGCCGCCACGGACGCGGCCGCCCTCACGTTCGCGGTGTTCAACCTCTACCGGACCGAGTCGCTCAAGACGAGCGGCGGGTTCCTCGCGGGCGGCCGCTACGCCACCGACGCCGATCGGCAGTCGGCGGAGCAGAGCCAGAACTTCTACGTGGCCGGGTTCGCCGTCTTCGGCGCGCTGTGGATCTACGGCGCGGTCGACGGCCTGACCCATCTGGGCGATCCCCCGCCCGCCCGCGAGTCGCCGCGCGCCGCGCTCGTGCCGACGCCCTCCGGCCTGGCGCTTCTGGGGGTGTGGCCATGACGAACCGTTTGCACGTGCTCCTGGCCGTCGCGCTGCCCGCCTGCCTGGGCGAGGCGGCCGGTGAACCGGACGCGGGCGCCGACGGCGGGGGCGGCTTCGGTCAGCCCGGCGGAAATGGGGCGCCACCGGTGGGCGACGCCGGCCTCGACTTCCCCATGTCGAACCCGGACTGTGCGCCGGACGCCGTGGTCATCGAGGCGCGCTTGCTCGATGACGGCCCGTTTTCGCGGGCCGACCTGGCACCCATCGAGTACGTCGTGTATGCGCAGGGTCGGGTCCAGGTGTTCGGCCGCTCCGCGGAGGGCGGCAACTTCACCGCGCCGGCCGAGGGGCGATTGACGTTCAACACGGGCGGCGGCCCCGACGATCCCCTCGGCGCCAACGTGCCGCTGTGGCAGGGCACGTATCGCGTCGAACTCGCGGCGCAGGACGCGCGTGGTTGCGTCGGCCTGACCCACCTGGACCTGCCGGTGATCGGCGACGTCCTCGTCGGCGACTCGGACGGTGCGCTCCACGTGCGCGGCAGCGACGGCCGCTGGGTCACGACCCTGGCCGAGCCCGCCGGTCACCGCCTCTCGTCCCTCATCCTCGCGCCGGATGCCGAGCGTGAATTCATTGCGGGGTTCGGCACCGGTCTCGAAGGCGGTCCCTTTCTCGCCCGCCTCGCCGCCGATGGCACGATCCTCAGCCGGTTCGCCGAGGTCGACCTGCGAGGCGAGCCCCTCTTCGAGACCGGCGCCCCCCGCCACGTCTTCTACGACGCGGCCGCCGACGAGATCCTCTGCGACGGCGTCCCCGACGGTCGCGTGCTCCGCTTCAACCTGCTCGGCGACTACCTCGGGTTCCATCGCGTGCCGGGCGGCGACTCCGGCGATCACGCCGCCTTCGGGTTCTCGCGCCAGGGCGGCCGGGCGGTCGCCGGCAACGCCGCCCACGACAAGCTCTACTTTCTCGGCGAGCCGGAGCAGCTGTTCGTCGACACGGGCGGCTCGTTCAACGAGGTCTACGCGCTCGGCCCCGGCCCGGACGACACGGTGATCGTCGCCCAGACCGAGGGCGACTACACGAACCGCCTCGTCGTCTACGGCGCGCGCGGCGAACAGCATCGCGCCGCCACGATCGAGGCCCTCGAGCCCGAGCACATCGTCCCGTTCCGCGACGGTTTCCTCCTCGGCAGCGGCTGGGATGGCCTGCGCCGCGTCGACGCGGACCTCACCCTCCTCGACCCCGACGCCGACGGCGACCGCTGGAATGACTACGGCGGTTTCGGTTTCGGCACCGTGACCAGCCTCGTCTGGCTGAACCCGCGAGCCCCCCGATGACCACCCCCCGCCCCTCTGCCCAGCGCGCCGTCCGGCGACGTGCCGCGCTGCCCGGTCTTCTGCTCGTCGCGATGGCCTGCCAGACCCTCGAGACCGAGGCGCCGACCCCCGTCGGCACGGACGCCGGCGTCGGCGGGGGCGTCGGACAGCCCGGCGGCGACCCCGGCCAGACCGGTGGCGGGGTCGGGCAGCCCGGCGGCGGCGGGGTCCCGGGCGGGCAACCCGGACAGCCCGGCGGCGGCGGCTCGGGTGGAACGCCCGGGCAGCCCGGCGGCAGCGGCGGTCCGGGCGGCGAGTTGCCCCCCCCGCCGCCCGGCTGCGAGCCGTTGACGGTGACGGCCACGGCGGCCGAATCGGGTCCGCTCTCGCGCGCCGATGCCGTCGAAATCCGGTACACGGCCCCGGCCGGCGCCCGCATCGAAGGGCTCGCCGCCGAGGGCGGGCTCTTCACCTTGCAGCGCAGCGGCAAGCTGTTCTACTCGCCGGGCGGCAGCATCAACGGCGACGAGGAGCTGCGGGCCCCGTGGACGACAGGTCCCGTCCACATCACCGTCCGGGCGACGGACGCGAACGGGTGCCGCGGCGAGGGTGAAACGACGGTCCTGGTCGATGGCGACGTCATCGTGAGCGACGCCCCCTCCGGCTCCCTGTACATCATGGGCAGCGACGGCCGCGTCATCGGTCAGTGGCGCGGGGGATGGGCCCGGGGAGCCGACGCGCTCCTGCGCCTGCCCGCGGCCGTGGGCGGCGGTTTCGTGCTCGCCGTGCCCGGCTATGCCGACGACCCCCCGCGGATCGAGCGCTTCGAGGCCACCCGACCGGCGGACGACACCGCGTTCGAGATGCAGAATCGTTCCGGTGAGGCCCTCTACCCCGGCGACGACGGCCCGCGGGGGCTCGTCTTCAACCCCGAGGGAGACGAGGGGCGGGGCGAGATCCTCGGCGACAACGCGCCGAACGGCACCGTCCACCGCTGGGCGCTCGACGGCAGCTACCTCGGCGCCTACCGGACCGGGGCGGCGGGCGGCGACGACGGGCCGAGATCGATGGGCTTCGCCCGGCTCTCCGACGGCCGCATCGTCTTCGGCCTGCGCAGCCAGCGCGACGTCTACGTCATCGCCGACGGCAACGTCGAACCCTTCCTGCGGTTCGAGACGGCCGCGGACTGCCTCGGACAGGGCCACGAGGGCACGGTCGTCATCTGCGGCTCGGACGGGACGCCCATGATCTGGGCCCGATTCGGCGCTCAGGCGAACGAGCTGGATCGTTTCTCCGGTCCCCAGATCTACGAGCCGCGCATGGTCGGCCCCTTCCGGACCGGCTACCTGCGCACGGATCCGTCGGGCTTTTCGATGACGTATCACGCCGCCGATCTCACCAACCCCGCCAATGCCGACGAGATCTGGGCGCAGGATTACCAGGAGCGCAACGGGCTGGAGTACCCGAGGGCCTTCGTCTGGCTCGGGCCCTGACACTCGCCGACCCCTGCGACGGCGGGGTTGGCGCTCAGGGGAGCATCATCCGCGTCAGCGCGTAGGCGACGACGGCCGAGGCGGCGTACAGGCCGGCCCCCACGTCGGGACGGAACCGCGGGGCGCGCGGGTGCGATTCGCCGGGCGCCGAGGGAAAAGGGGCCGCGAGCGCCTCGGGGGGCGTGGGCGGCCGCAGGTCCGGCAGATCGGGCGTCGGGGCGCGTTCGTCGGCCGCCGGTGGACTCGCCGCCGGCATCGGACGTGCGGCCGGCGTGGCCCCCGGCGGCGTGACGAGCCGCAGCTCCGGCGGCCGGCGGAGTTGCCCGGTGCCCGGCGCGTCCGAGAAGAGATCGAGCGGCCCCGCGTGCACGCCCATGTCCATCTGTTCGATGGCCAGCAGCATCGTCCGGGCGTCGGGATACCGGTCCTTCGGGTCGTGGGCCAGCGCCGTCTGGAGAATGCGATTGAGCTCGGGCGGCACCACCTCGCCGCTCCCGGTCACGAGCAGCGGCGGCGCATCCCGCTTCGCCGTCGTGCGCAGGAGCGCCTCGTAGTTGTTCACCGGGAACAGCCGGCGCGCCGTCATGGCCTCGTAGAGCACGACGGCGAGTGCGTACAGATCGGCGGGCGGGCCGACCTGCAGACCCCGGATCTGCTCGGGCGCCATGTAGCTGGGGGAACCGACCATCGCACCGGCCGCCGTCAGGACCCGGCCGTCTTCCCGCGTGTCCTCGGCGTCGATCTTCACGACCCCGAAGTCCAGAATGCGCGCCGTGAAGCGGTCCCTCGACCCCTCGAACATGATGTTGTCGTGCTTGAGGTCGCGGTGAATGAGCCCGACGTCGTGGGCATCGGCGAGGCCCCGGAGCATCTGCCGCGCCAGCTCCCGGGCGTGGCGGACGCTGAACGGGCCGTTGTTGTTGACCTCGTCGCGCAGCGTCCAGCCCTCGCAGTACTCCATCACGATGTAGAGCGTGTGGTCCGCATCGACTCCGAAGTCGAGCATGCCGACCACGAACGGGCTGTCGATGCTCACGCCGGCCTCGGCTTCGCGGACGAATCGAGCGCGGATGGCCTTGTGCTGCGAGTATTCGTCCCGCAGGAACTTCACGGCGACGCGGTCGCCGGTCTTCTCGTCGCGACCGCGGTAGACGGCGCCCATGCCGCCCATGCCGAGGCGCTCGAGCACGGCGTACCGGTTTCCGATCAGCTCGCCGAGATAGGCATCGCGCCCGGCGGCGGCGAGCGCGGCCCGCGTGACGAAGTAGGCCTTGTCGACGGGGCAGCGGCGGCCGTCCTGGGGCGCCTGGGTGCGGCGGCATCGGGGGCAGACGAGATCAACGGACATGGCGACCTCCACCCCGGGGTACGGCGCCCGCCGCGTCGAACTTCAGCCCCAGGGCGGGCCGGACTCAGCCCTGAAGGAGCCGCTTGGTCGAGACCATCATTTCCTCGGCGATCTTGCGGACGCTGACTTCGGTCACGCCGAGGCGGTTCCAGAGGTCCGACGTGACGGGATCGGCGGCGGGGATGCCGGCGGCCGGCCCGAGGCACTGCCGCGCCGCGTGCGCGGCCGCCAGAGCGATGTGCAGACGCGTGACGTTGGGACGGATGGTGTCACCGGACTGCCGCGAGTCGCGCCGCGCGAGGGCCGCGAAGTCCTCGGGCATGCCCCAGTGGCGCAGCGTGAAGACGCCGAGCCCCCGGACGTGGTCGTGCATGAACCGCAGGAGATTGGGCGACAACTGACCCCCCCGCAGCTCGTTCGGCCAATACTCCTGGGCGGCCCGACAGATGACCATCTCGCCGACGTCCATGAAGAGCACGCGGTTCTGGATGGAGTCGCCCCCGGGGATTCGCAGGTGCTGGCAGAGCCGCTCGGCCACGCGGGAGGCGACGTACTGCGCGACCCAGATCGCACCGAAGACGCGCATGAAGTCCGGATCGCGCGTCTCGAAGTTCACGCGCATCGCCGAAGCGAGCGCGGCCGAGATCACGCGCCGCGTGCCGAGTCGGGTCACGCACTCACGCACGGTGCGGACGGGCGGCTGCCCGCGGTACTGCTCGGCGCTCACGGCCTGCCGCATGATGCCGCGCACCATCATCGTGTTCGACTCGACCACCTCGATGACGTCGTCGAAGTTGGGGTCTTCCTCGCTCTCGAGCCGCGCGAGGCGGGCGACGACGCGGGCCGGCACGGGCAGACGACCTTCGCTGCTCGTGACGTAGTGGCGCACCCGCGCCTCGGAGCGCGCCGGATCCGCGTTGAGATCCTCGGGAAAACCCGCGTCGTGAAAGCCCCCCCCGTGCGCGCCGCCCGGCGGGGGCAGCGGCGGCAGGCCGCCCCCGGACGGTCGCCCGTTGCTGCGCTCCCCGCTCGGGGGCAACGTCGCGGGGTGATCGTCTCCGTGTGCGAGGTCGTCGGGCCACGGTTCCCGCTCGTCGAGGTCCACCGGACCGACGCGGCTCGGCCAGTCCGTACCGGATCGGCCGGCACTCGTCGGCAGCTCGGCCGATGGCCGTTGGCCGCCCGGGTTCGGCGGGCCGCCGCCCGTGATGATCGCGCCCCCCGCGCTCTCGAACGACGGCGGCACGGCGGGGATGCGCGGCGTCTCCGCCCGGGCCGGGTGCACGGGGACCTGCGGCGCCGTAATGCCCGTCGACGTGGCCGGGTGCTGACCCGTGACCGGCGCCGTCAGCACCTCCGTCGACCAGGGATCCCGCCGACCGGGGCTGGCTTCGGCGACCGGCGACCGCGGCGACTCCGACGGGACCGGTCGGGGCGGTAGCCCGAGCAGCGTCGGCTGCGCGGGACCGAGGCCCCCCTCGCCAAGACCCGGCGCGAGCATCGGCGTCGCCTCGGCCGGCAGGCGGCCGCCGGACGCTCGGTCGGCCTCCCGTTCGGAGACGCGATCGGAAAGCCGGTCGAAGATGCCCCGAAACTCCGAGCGCGAGATGGGGCGCAGGACGAAATCCGAAGCGCCGAGCCGGTGGCACTCGATGATCAGGGACGCGTCGGGCTTCGACGCGACGAGGAGCGTCTCGACGCGTCGCCCGTCCGCGTTGCAGATGCGGGTCAGCTCGATGGCCTCGGCCTCCGTGTGCTCGAGATCGAAAACCGCCGCGGGGACGACGCCTGCGACGAGCGCGGCGGCCGCTTTTCGGGCATCGGAGACGACGACCGGGTCGTGCCCCGCATAGGACACCAGGCGGGCCAGGGCCGCGCTCTCGGTGGAATCCGTGGTGTAGATCAGAACGCGCATCTCGCTGGGCCCACCTCGTTCGCCCGACAGCCTACGGGGACACCACGATTTCCGCTACGTCGACGCGTTCGCGTGCCCGCAGGCGCCTTCGTTCGGCGACTTCCCTTGAACCTCGCCCGCCGGTCTGCGCATCATGATGGGCGCGAGACGACACAGCCCGATGCCCCAAAGCCCCACCGCCAGCGCCCACGACGGCCCCACGCTCGACGAGCGTGCGCTCTCGCGCCTGCCGATCTTCCCGCTGCCGAACGTGGTGCTCCTGCCCGGTGTCGTTCTCCCCCTGCACCTCTTCGAGCCGCGGTATCTGGCGATGTACGAAGCCTGCCGGCGTGAAGGGCGTGTCTTCGCCATGGCCCTCGCCGCCGATCCCGCGCTCGTCGAGGCCGATCCCGCCGGCCCGCCGCCCGTCTACGAGGTCATCTGCGCCGGCCTGGTCGTCGCGGACGAGCGCCTCCCCGACGGACGCGTCAATCTTCTGTTGTACGGCACGGACCGCCTCCGCATCGTGCGCGAGCTCGAGACGGACGAGCCGTTCCGGCGTGTCGATGCCGAACGCCTCCCGGACATCTGCGGCCCGGAGGACGACGCCGCGGCCGACCGCCTGCGGCGCGTCGCGCTGCAGATCGCCGACAGCGTGCCGGGGGCCGATCGCATCCTCGGCGGCCTGCTCGCCGCCGCGCGCTCGCCGAGTCAGCTCGGCAACCTGCTCGCGGCCCACGTCGCCGATCCCATCTCGCTGCGCCAGGCCTGCCTCGAGAACCAGCACGTCGTGTCGCGTCTCGACGACCTGACGGACGCGCTCGGCGCCGCACTGCTGCACATGGTCGGCGACTCGCCACCGACGCCTGCCGCGATCCACTGACCGCCGTCGAGCGCGCGTCCCCGGGCCGCGCCGCGACGTCCCGTACTCAGGCCCTGGAGCCCGCCCGTGACCTCGCGCCCCACCGTTTTGCTGTTCGACATCGACGGCACGCTCATGACCCAGAAGGGGGTCAGCCGCCGCGCCGCCGCCGAGGCCTTCGGTGAGGTCTTCGGGGACGCCACCGCCCTCGACGCCGTCCACTTCGCCGGTCGCACGGACCCGCTGATCTTCGGCGACGGGCTGCGCATCATCGGCCGCGAGGTCACCGCCGAGGCGCTCGAGGCCGTGTTCGCGGCCTACCTGCGCATTCTCCCCGACCGCATGCGGACGGACCCCCACGTGGCGCTGCTGCCGGGCATTCACGACCTGCTCGCGGCGCTGCGGCCCCACGCGCACCTCGCGATCGGCCTCGGCACGGGGAACATCGAACGGGGCGCGCGGCTCAAGCTCGAGCACTTCGATTTGTGGACGGCCTTCGACTTCGGCGGGTTCGGCAGTGATCACCACGACCGGGCTGCCCTGATCGGCATCGGCGCGGCCCGGGGCGCGGCCCGGCTCGGGCGCCCGCTGAGCGAATGCCGCGTCGTGGTCATCGGTGACACGCCCCTCGACGTCGCCGCCGCCCGGGCCAACGGAGCCGAGACGCTCGGCGTGCTCACCGGCGGGGACACCCGCGAGACCCTCGAGCGCGCCGGGGCCGAGGCCGTCGTCGACGATCTGACGGACGCCGCCGCCCTGCGCTGGCTCCTGGGCGCCTGACGCTGGCGCCGGGCGCGGGTCTGGCATAGGCTCGCGCGCATGATGCACATCCCGGATGCCCTGGTCTCGGCGGAGGTCCGCGAGCGCGTCGGGCGAATCGAGCTGCCCTTCAACGCCTACGGCCTCGATCCGTTCGGCATCTCCCGCGAGCACCTCGCGCTCTTCTACTCGGTGCTGACGCCCTTGTACCGCCGGTACTTCCGGGTGCGGACGTTCGGCATCGAGCACGTGCCGAAGCAGGGCCGGGCGCTCATCATCGGCAACCACAGCGGCGGCCTGCCCGTCGACGGCGGCATGGTGCTCGCGTCGCTTTTTCTCGAGAGCGAGCCCCCGCGCCACGCGCACGGCATGGTCGAGCTCTTCGCGCAGAACTGGCCGTTCATCAGCGAGCTCTTCAGCCGCGCCGGACAGCTCCCCGGTCTGCCCGAGCACGCCGTCCGGTTCCTGGAAAACGATCGCCTCCTGATGGTCTTTCCCGAGGGCGCCCGGGGCACGGGCAAACTCTTCAAGGACCGCTATCAGCTCGTCCGCTTCGGCACCGGGTTCATGCGCATCGCGCTGCAGACGCGCTCGCCCATCGTGCCGTTCGTCTTCATCGGGGGCGAGGAGGCCCTGCCGACGGTCTACCACGCCAAGGCGCTCGCGAAGCTGATCGGGTCGCCGTACGTGCCCGTGCCGCCGTATCTGCTGCCGATGCCGCTGCCCTTGCCCTGCGAACTGCACTACTCGGCGCCGATGGTCTTCGAGGGCGACGGCACCGAAAGCGACGAGATCATCGAGGGGTACGTGTCGCAGGTGCGGCAACGCATCGAGGAGCTGATCGAGCGGGGTCGCGAGTCCCACGCCCGGGAGGGGTGGCGATGAAGGTCGCGATCACCGGCATCACGGGCGCCCTCGCCCGTATGGTGGCCAGCCGCCTGGTGGCCCACGGTCACGAAGTCCTCGGCGTGGATCGCCGCCCCTGGCCCGACGCGCCCCGCGGCGTGACGATGTTCCGGGCCGACATCCGCAAGCGGCCGGCGGAGGACGTCTTCCGCACGCAGGCCGTCGACGCGCTGGTGCACATGGCCACCGTCACCCACTTCTCGGCGAGCCGCGAGGAGCGCTACCGCACGAACCTCGTCGGCACGCGCTCCATCCTCGAGCACTGCCACGCCTACGGCGTGAAGAGTGTCGTGTTCGTGGGCCGTCACACGGTCTACGGCGCCGCGTCGGACACACCGCTCTACCGCACCGAGGCCGAGCCGCCCCTGGCCGTGAGCACGTTCCCCGATCTGTCGGACCTCGTCGCGGCGGACCTCTTCGCCGGCTCGGCGCTCTGGCGCTGGCCCGAGCTCGACACGTCGGTGCTGCGGGTCGTGTACACGCTGGGGCCATCGCAGCGCGGTACGTTGCACAACTTCCTGCGGGGTCCCCGCGTGGCGAGCGTGCTCGGTTTCGACCCGCTTTATCACTTCATGCACGAGTACGACGCCGCGGCCGCCATCGTGCTCGCCCTCGAGAAGCGCCTGCGGGGGGTCTACAACGTCGCCGGGCCGCAGCCGGTGCCGTTGTCCGTCCTGTGCCGGGCGACGGGCCGCAAGCTGGTGCCCATCCCCGAGCCCCTGTACCCCCTCGTCGCGGGTCGGCTCGGTTTCCCGTCGCTGCCGGGGGGGGCCATCAACCACGTCAAGTATCCCATCGTGGTCGACGCGGCGGCCTTCCGCGCCGCGACGGGCTTCCGCCAGGAGCACGACGAGGTGGCCGTGATGGAGGCCGTCCGTTACCTCGGCTGAGCCGGGGGGGCGGGCATCTGCAGGGGCATTCCGCCGGGGCCGCCCGGGCCGCCGGGCATGCCGCCGGGGGCGCCACCGGCCGCGCCGGCCATCATCATCATCATGCCGACCGCCGTTTTGAGGCGGTTCACGTCGGCCTCGTCGAGGGGCAGGTCGACCGTGACCTCGTTGCCTTTGGCCGTCAGGGCGAGCTTGCCGGCGACGGCATCGAGGGCGAGCATCTTGGCCTGGGGCTGCGCCTTCAGTTCGTCCATCTTGGCCTTGGTCTCGCTGACGAGTTTCGTCGCCTCGGCCGCCGAGTCCATCGTGACGACGGCGTGTACCTTGACGCCCTTCTCGAGGTCGACCCCGCCCCGCGCCGATCGGGCGTGCGCGAGCTCGCCCTTCTGCCCGGTCAGGTTGGCCGCAAACCAGAGGTCGTCGCCCTGATTGGCCCCACCGACGAGCTTCATGACCTCGGTGTTCTTCTCGATCGACCCGCCCTTGCCCTTGAACGCCCCGAGGCCGGCCTTGACCTGCGCGTCCTGCCCCATGAAGAGCTGGTTGCCGAGGATGGCGAGCGTCGCGCCGTCCGGCGCCTGGAGCACGGTGGCCCCCTGAATGGCCGGCTTCGCGGCCATGCCGGCCTGCGTGGCCAGCGCCTCGATCTTCTTGGCGTCCGCGCCGAGCGTCAGCACGACGAGACCCTGCCCGTCGAGGCCCTTCGGCAACCCGACGACCACCGTCTTGAGGGCGGCAAGCGGGTCCATGCCGAGCGACTTCGTCAGCTCCGCCATGCCGGCCTGCGCCTGCGGATTGCCGGTCGCCATCTTGTAGAGTTCCTGGAAGAGCGGCGACCGGGCGAGCTGCTCGACGTTGACGACGACGACGCCCGCGCCGTCCTTCGGCAGCGCCTTGAGCTGGTCTTTGCCGTTGGCGGCGAGCGCCGGGCCGGGCCCGGCGGCGACGGACATCGCGAGGGCGACGGCCGCGGCCGCCAGGGAGGTGCGCAATTTCGGCATGGTGAGCTTTCGGTTCGGAGTTGAAGGCGAAGGGCGATGAAACGGGCAACGACGATCAACGCTCGCCGCGCAGCATCCGGGCCGCGCAGGACGGGCGTCAAGCCCGAAAGCGGCCGGCGCCGCGCGACTTGACGCGGGCGTGCGTCCGTTCGATACAGACGGCATGGCACGCACCGAAATTCGTCCCGCCGGCAAGAAGCTCCGCCTCTCGAAGGTCGACGTCGACGCGTCGATGGCCGACAAGGAGTCATACGAAAAGCGACTCGCGGACCTGCAGACACAGATGCTGCGCATTCAGCAGGCCATCTGGCACCAGAAACGCCGCGCGGTCATCGTCCTCGAAGGATGGGACGCCGCCGGCAAGGGGGGCGCCATCCGACGCATGACCGAGCCGCTCGACCCTCGCGGTGTGCGGGTCTATCCCATCGGCGCGCCGACGGCCGAGGAGCAGGGGCGCCACTACCTGTGGCGGTTCTGGCAACGGCTGCCCGTCCCCGGCGAGATCGCGATCTTCGATCGCTCCTGGTACGGCCGGGTGCTCGTCGAGCGCGTCGAGGGCTTCTGCGACAAGTCCGCCTGGAAGCGCGCCTACGAGGAGATCAACGAGTTCGAGCGCTTCCTCCACGACGACGGCGTCATGCTCGTGAAGCTCTTCTTGCACATCTCGAAGGACGAGCAGCTCAAGCGCTTCATCGAGCGCATCGAGAACCCGCACAAGAACTGGAAGATCGGGCCCGACGATCTCCGCAACCGGGACCGCTGGGACGACTACGTCAAGGCCATCGAGGCGATGTTCGACGAGACGTCGACGGCCGCCCTCCCCTGGCACGTCGTCGGCGCGAATCGCAAATGGTCGGCCCGCGTGCGGGTCCTCGAACACGTGACCGAGCGCCTGACGGCCGGTGTCGACCTCGACCGCCCGATGCATGATCCCGCCTTCCACGCCGAGGCCGCCCGGCGTCTGGGCGTGACGCTCGAGAAGCCCGCCCGCTGACGGGCGCCGCGCCATGTCGTCCGACGCGACCCCCGAGCCCCCGCCCGCCGACGGCGAGACGCTGCCGCCGTCGACGACGGACGCCGGGGGCCCGCCCGCGGCGCTCCCCGCTCGCCTCGGCGCCTACCGGGTCGACGGTACGCTGGGCAAGGGCGGCATGGGTGAGGTGCTGCGCGGGTTCGACGAGCGCCTGCAACGCGCCGTCGCCCTCAAACGCATCGGGGCCGGACCCCGCGAACACCCGGAGGCCCGCGCCCGGTTCTGGCGGGAGGCCCGCGCGCTCGCCGCGCTGGACCACCCCGGCGTCGTCCGCATTCACGAGATCGGCGAGGCGCCGGACGGCGCACTCTTTCTGGCGATGGAGCTCGTCGACGGCGAGAGCCTGCAGGCCGTGCTCGCGGGGGGCGCCGCCTGGCCCGTCGACCGGGCGCTCGCGGTCGTCGTGCAGGCGGCCGACGCCCTCGGCGCAGCCCACGCCGCCGGCCTCGTCCACCGGGACGTCAAGCCGGCGAACCTGCTGCTGACCCCGAGCGGGGTGGTCAAGGTCGTCGACTTCGGCCTCGCGAGGCGTGTCGGAGCGGCCGGGGCGCCCGACCGGGTCACCGAGACGGGGGCCGTGCTCGGCACGCCGGCGTACATGGCCCCCGAGCAGCTCGCCGGGCAGAACGACGCGGTCGGCCCCCCGGCGGACGTCTTTGCGCTCGGCATCCTGCTCTATCGGCTGCTCGGTGGTGCGCACCCGTTCACGCGGGACACACCGCAGGCGACGGCCCTCGCGCTTGCGGGCGGGCTCTACGCACCGCTGGAGAGCCTGCGTCCGGACCTGCCCCCGGCCTGCACGGTGGTCGTCGCCCGGTGTCTCGCCGTTCGCCCCGAGGACCGACCCGCGGACGGCCGGGCGCTGGCGTCCCTCCTGCGAACGCTGCCGGGCGTCCCGCCTGCAAACCCCGCCGACCCCGAGGCCGCCCGCCTCGCCGGCCTCGCCTTCGCGACGGGGACGCCCGCGGGATCGCCGCGAACGCCGCCCTCCCTGCCCGCCGCCACGCCGGGGACACCGCTGACGCCCGGCGCCCCCGGGCCGGGCGTGAACGACGCGCCGGCGGCGCCCCGCGGCCGCGCTCTTCCCCGATCGACGGCGGCCTTGCTCGTCCTTCTCGGGGTCGTGGGTGCGGCATCGCTCTACACCCGGCCCCCAGACCCCCCCGCGGCGCCCGTGCCGGCCGCGCCGACCGCGACCGCCCCCCCCGCCGGG